>CALRGV010000007.1 GCA_943358175.1 Candidatus Peribacteria bacterium | reverse complement strand
GAAGTATTGCTAAATCAATTTACTCAGCAGCAAAAATTGGAAATGCTGAAATTGGTGATGGAGGGTGAGCAATTAAGCGAACAACAAAAGCAAAGAATTCAGCAGATTGGTATATTGAAGACCTCACTTTTGGCGATCAGAAGCGATATTAAAACTGCGCGAACCTGGGGTGAATGGACCAGTCAGGCTTTTACGGAATTTGAGGGAACTACAAATTTAAATGTGTTACGTGTTGATAATATGATTGCCGAATTAGATCAGGTGGTTGAACAAATTACCGCTGACCCAAGTAAAAAAATTGGCAATTTGGTGAGTCAAAAAACTCGACAAATACTTTTGGATTATGGCTTGGATGAAACAGTTCCTTCTCTGATGGATTCTAAAGGAAGAATTAAGGAGGCTGCTTCTTTTACGGATTTGCAGAATCAATATTTGGAATTGGTGGAGTTTTTGCGAGACAGAAAGGATTATGCTACAGCTCAAAAGTTGATTGAAGAAAATTTACTTGGTCCGCAATTTGCCGCCAAGAGAAATGTTTTGACGGAGGCGGAAAAAAAGAAGGCCCATACTGCGGCAAGAAAAAAGATTTTGAAAATGGCTTCTTCCGCGCAGGAAGAATGGGATAAACAAGGCTTAACTGTGGAGCAGCAGAATGGTATTATCGATGCTTTGGTTGAGGAAGATACAAAGCGAAATTTGAATAAAGTGGTTGCTGAAATGAATAATGGTCTGCCTTTTGGCGAGCTTAGGGGTGTGGATAGAAAAATTATGGAAAGTTATAAAGACATGATGGGTACTGGCGAATGGCATAATTTGGCGGATTCTACTTGGGATACTGTCATTGAAGAAATCATAATTAATGCTCCTTTGATTATTATCTCT
Organism: Candidatus Peribacteria bacterium; assembly: GCA_943358175.1. Lineage (GTDB taxonomy): Bacteria > Patescibacteriota > Gracilibacteria > UBA1369 > LOWO2-01-FULL-3 > JACRIB01. The sequence continues at coordinate 58,937 of CALRGV010000007.1, read as the reverse complement.
GGTGGAATTGCAACTGCAGCAAGGGGGGCATTAAGTGCTGGAGCTAGGGCAGTTATTACTTCTGGAAGATTTGCTAGAATTGGGCTTACCGTTGCTGATGGAGCAAAAAAAGTCACTGCGGTTGGAAAGATTGGAAAAACTTTATATTGGTCAGGAAGAGGAGTTGGTCTTTTGGCTGAAGGTGCGGCATTTGAAACTGTTTATTCCGGACTTCATGGTGAAAATCTTTTCGAAGGTGGTTGGGAAAAATTCCCTGAGTGGGGAAAAAGAATTCTTTGGTCATCGGCTACTCTTGGAGTTTTTCATGTGGCTGGTGCGCAAGCAATGAAAGTAAATAATATTATTTTGAAACATGTTTCGAAATTTCCGGATAAGTCTATTCGCGCAGCTATTCAAAAATTGATTGTGACCGGATCGGCAGAAACGGCTGCCATGCTTGGTATTGGTGCAGTGCAGCATTATGCGGAAACCGGAGAAATGAATGATTGGAATCTTTCCAATGAGCTTTTTCATGCTTTGATTACTGTCGGTGCTTTGAAAATTGCCGGCGGTGGTATCGAGGTGGCTAAAAAGAAATTTTTCCCGAAGGGTGGAGCAGAAAGCGTTAAACCTGTGGTTGAGGGTGCCGAGGCTTTGGCGGAAACTGCGCTCAAGGGTCCTGAAGGATTAGAGAGGGCAATTAAAACTATTGAAGGCATGGATCGTTTGACATTATCAGCGCAAGAGGTATTATTAGTTACTTCGAAATTGCCTGACGCTGCAAGTAAAGGAAGATTTCTAAGGGCATGCGGAGAAATAATGACAGAAGCACAAAGAGTAGAATTTGAAAAAGCTTTAGAAGCGCCAAAAAATGGTGCTACAGTTCCTGATGTACTCAAAGATATTGGAGGCAAAGGCAGTAATTGGTTGATAAATACTATGCGTGCTGCCTATGCCCATGGTGTGGCGGCAATGGAAGGTAGAAATCCAATACTTGTTGAAAAGCCGAATTTTGCGACGCTGGACATAGCCCGACCTGAAAGCAAAAGTTTATTGTTTAGTTTAGATGTTCCAGGTAGTGCTAAAAGTGCCGATGCTATTTTAGTTGATGGTTGGCAATCAAGAAGTCAGTCTGAGCTTTGTTCTCTGATGAATACTCAAGGAATACCAGCTGAATTAGTTAATAAGGCTAAAGCTAGCCATGCCGAAATAGCTCCTGACTTACAACCGTTTGTAAGAATAATTGTAGCTGAAGGTAATGGTAAGGGTGGAGGACTTGAACCATTTGTTCTTGTCGATCAGCAAGGAATAAAATCAAAATTTGGATTAGATTTAGCTAAAATTGAGCAGGTTTTGCGGGCTGATGGTATTGTGATGCCAAGGACTTTGGCTGAATTAGCGCGTGAGACTGGTGTACCTGTGGAGATGTGGGAGAGGTTGGGAGGGGTAAGCGAGAGAGATATGATGAGTGGAAATGTGAATTTTAGTTTTACGGGTATGGCTCTTTGGCATGGTCTTGTTGGGCTTCTTAAGGGTACATGGTGGTTGGGAGGTAAGGCTATTGGAGCCGGCAAAGATATACACGCTAAATTGAAAGGCCCGGTGGGTCCTGACGGTAAACCACTTCCATCTCCGAAACCCGAGGCTGGCCATTTCCAAACTCTGGATGAAATCATGGCCGGGCTCAAGGTAGATAAATTATCTGAAAAACTGGATCCGGCTGAGGTTACGGCCCTTACTGAACGCTATAATGTAATTAAAACTCTGCTAAATCATTTATTGTATGACACTGCTGCGAAATCCAAGGATAAGACTGTCACTCCGGAAGTTGAAAGAAAAAATTCAGAGATGGTTTTGAAAATTTTAGTGGAAATCGAGTACATTAATTTGAGATTGGAAAAAATTCATGGTGTAGTTACTACGCCTGCTACTGCTGGTAGAACTGCTGCGGAAATAGGTAGAGATATTAGGGATTTTGGTGAAGCCAATACTGTGGTCGAACTTCAAAAACAACTTGCTTCATTTGGCGGTAAGGCAATGTTGCAAGCTAGACAAAAAGCTCTACTAAAAGGCAAGCCAAGAGGTACAAAATTGACTAATCTTGTAGCTGAACTAGTAGCTGAAAGAGATAAGAAAAATGGTAAAGGTAAACCAGAGCATTCTAAAGAGAGAATAGCTGAATTGCAGAAAGAAATTGATGCAATTAAAAAGCTTGGTGAAAGTTTGGAGCAAATTCAAATTCTGGAGGAACACATAACAACAAGAGATGCTCTTGATAAGGAACTAGAAGCTTTAAATAAGCCGAAAGAAGCCGGTAATGAGCAGGCCGAGTTAGCTAAAAAATTGAATGCGCTTTATGAACAACTTTTTGGAATTATGACGACCGGCGCAGTGGATATAAATACGGCTGATGGATCTACCAAGAGCATGGCCTTAAAGAAAAAATGGAAAATGCCAATTGGTGCTGAAACAGGAATTGTGGACGGCAAAATCAAAACTGATATTGCTGATCCAAAAACCAATCTGACTCCCGCTCAGGCAGAAACTGCCATAAAGGAGATTGCCGAAGTGCTCAAGGCAAATCAGGAGAATTTCAAAAGACTTAAAGAATTGGAGGTAGCCACTTTGCTTGGACAAAAGCGCTATGATGACCTAAAGCCAACTGCGACTGCCAATGATGTGACAAATCCTAAAACAATTGCAGCGATAGAGTACGTGGCTTTCTTTGAAAAACTTATTGGCCAGAGGGATGCGCTGAGAGCAGCTGCCAATACAAAAATGGCAAAACTAGGACGTAATCCAATTTGGCAATTAGCAATGAGAAATAAAATAAAAGCGGCTATTTTGATAACTATCCTTGGAATTTGGGGATACCGTCTTGCTAATCGTGCTCTTAAGGATGATGATGCTCCGATTCCTGGTCAGGAGGGTAACCCGGAGACTGATAATACCGGAGAAGGTTCCGGCAATGGAAATTTTGATATTTTGGATCAGGTTGATGAGGTACCAACTCCGCCGTCAGAAGGAGGTGGGAAGAAAGGTGGTCCTGCGCCGAAGCGAGATCCTGTGCAACCACCCGCTCCTAAAGCTGCTCCCGGGGAGTCCGGATCAGTTCCAATGAGTGCTGAGGATGCGAGGCGTATGGGGCTCGAGTAGATTACTAATCAAAAACTAAAATAAAAATTTATGTCTCAGACGGATAAAAAACCAGATACCGCGCCGCAGGAAAAACCGAAGGAAAAGGGTAAGCTTAAGCTAACTAATATTCCAGGTGCTCTTTCGAAGGCTTTGGAGAAGGTGAAAAAGTCTGGAGATAAGGCCTGGTATGAGAGGATAGGCATTTTTGCCATGACCTTTTGGGATGAAATTAATGGTATTGATGAAGAAAAAAAGGAAGTTTCTGCTGCGGCTAAGGCTGAGGCGAATAGGAGTATTGATGATAAAATGGCTGGTGCTAAGGCGGCAGCAAAACTGGATGACAAGACCTCTACTCCCGATAAAGAATTTTTTGATGAAGTTTTAGCGATGGGAGTTACTGCCGGTAATGAATTGCCCATTGAATTGAAAGACGCATTTATCTCAGGCAGAGGGAAAATTGAGAAGGCCGTAAATGGCCAAACTCCCGCGGATTCTACTCTGGATGAAGTAAAAGCGATGGGCGCGACCAGCCTACTGACTATTACAAAACTCAAAGCGAAATATAATGACCCTGCTAAATTCAAAGAGGCTTTGGATAAACTGGATAAAATTTCCGATTCGTCGGCATTCCCTTTGAAGAAACTTTTGAGCGTGCCGGTTTTGAAAATTTTTAAAGTGAAAATTGATATGGCCGGAGAGGGCTTACAGGGAGTCGGAGCGGCTCTGGGCCTTTCTGAAAAGGGTGATGGTCTGAAGCTCCTGGATAGCTTTAGTCTTTCCATGGGTGATGCAATGAAGCTAAAAGGTCTCAAAGAAAATCCAATCAAGGACGAAGAAGCAATAGCAGCGATAATTAAAAAATCAATTTTTCCAAATACCGAGGAATCTAAAATCAAGACCGTGATGAAAATCGCCAGTAAGCTGATAGTGGAAAAACCGGACCACGTGGATACTCAAACTTTGACCGATCTAGTCTTTAATATCGATGATAGAGACATGAAGAGATTGATTGAAATCCTCACCGGTAAAAAAGCTACGGAAATGGCTAAGGCTGCATAATTACAACTCCTACGATGACCAAGGCGGAATTACAAGAAGCTATTCTGAAATTTCTACCATCCTCTACCCTATCCGCTCATCAGAAAAGCATGATAGTTATTCTTTTGCCTGGCATGACTGAGGATGAATTGGGTGATGTTTATGGCACTTTAAGCACCGAGCACAAAAAAATGGCTAGCCTTAACGAAAAGAAAAAGCGAGTCGAACTAAAATACAAGATAATGATTGAGGGGCTGAGCAAGTCTAAACACTAGAGTTGATACGGAGAGATGACGTTCTTATGGTCAATGTAATTCAAACTAACTACAAAAGACTTTGAGAGACCCAGTTTTTTCGATATTTCTTGAGTTTTTTCAATGTCGTTTTCCGAGGCTTTGGTTTTTATTTCAAAAGCTATTTCCTTGTTGTAAATGAAATCAATTTCCATAGTGTTTCTCTTATTGTAAAAACTGATGTCTCCCAGCGGAGCGAGCTGATTGGCTACTCCGTTTTCCAGTAGCTGTCCGTCGTTTACATTGCCAATCATTTTCAGGAGGCCCGTATCACAAAAATAAACCTTTTTTCCTCCGGCTACGGATCTATCCACACTGTGTGAAAATTTAGGGATTAAGCGTAGAAAAAATGTTCCTTCAAGAAATTCGAGATAAGAATATATTTTTTTTCGCTCCACCCCCAGCTCAATGCCCAGCTTGGAAATATCCAGCATTGATCCAACCCGTGGAACCAAAAGAAGAATTAAATCTCTCAATTCCCTGATATCCTTATAATCTGATAATAATTTTAGATCCTTTTCGAAGAATGAGCTAAACGCGTTGCGTAAAATTTCTATTTTTGTTGTCAGGTCTGCCGTCATTACGACCTCTGGCAGACCACCAAATTCCAAATACTCCCTATAGTCTTCCGAAAAGCGGACAAGATCAGTATATGATCGAGTAGTTATATCCGGGAGTGAGCTTGATTTCAGTGCTTGTTCAAGAGATATTTTGTCACGGAAATATAAAAGTTCCTGAAAGCCAAGTGGTGGTAAAACATAGAGAAATTTTCGGCCGCTTAAAGATTCAGGAAAGAGGTTTTTTAAATAAAATCCCGATGATCCCGTGACAAAAAATTTTACCCCATAGTGGTCAATCATAAACTTGATCACTTTTGTGATTTCGGGAAAATTTTGGATCTCATCGATGAAGATATAAAGTCTTTCAGACTTATCAGTCGTACCGGCCATATTACTCAGGCGCTGATAAATATTATTGTACTCGATGTCTTCAAATATTTTTTGATCCAGAGGATTGTCAAAATCAAAACTAAGTTTGGGTTTTTGTCCGAGTTCTTCATAAATCTGTTTCAACAATGTGGTTTTGCCAACCTGGCGCATACCGGTAATTACCAATGCGTTTTTGTGTTGAATGTGCTCCTTGAGTTTGTAGAACAGTAGGCGTTTTTTCATATCTGTGTAAATTTTAGCACAAATATCTACGTTTCTGCAATAGAAATTGTACAAATGCGTATTAATAATCCTTTCGGGGGCGTGGCCTCTTAATTATTTGACATTGTTGTGATGCGTGTTATAATTAAGACTTAGCTTCTGTTGTAACTTTTTCTTAATCTTAGCAACAGAAATTTGGGGTGGTTAATCAAAATCACTTGTGCGAATAATCGATATTAGGTATATTAAGCGTTGCTGAGCAAAAAAGCCGGGCCACGGGCTGACAATACTGGGCGATGAGCATATCGATAGCGGTTCTGCCGTTTCGAATAATCTTGAAGGATTAGGTTACAAAGGCTTTTCTAGGGCGTTCGTATTCCTAAGTCTATACGAGGGCTCTCCTCCAAGTGGGGAGGGCTTTTTTATTTGGAAAGTGCTTGAATTACCCCATCTACTTCGTTGTCTGGAAAATTTTGATCCTCGTGTACACGACTAGTACACTGCGGTCAAAATTTTCCAGACGCCTCGTATCTGGGGTAATTCAAACACTTTCCTTGATACATAGGGACTTGCGTCGCCCTTGAGCTTCTTTATCCTACTTCATGTTGAGTTTTTGAAACTAACTGGTAAGATGCTAGGGCGAATTTGCACATGGTGGGCTTAGCTCAGTTGGTTAGAGCATCTGGTTGTGGTCCAGAGGGTCGTGGGTTCGAATCCCATAGCTCACCCCAGAAGTGTCGCTCGTTACACTTCATTACACCATCAAATAGATTTTTCAGCTTCCAGACTAGCTTTTCGTCTTTTACTTGTAAGTTCGCAAGTATGAACTTGAGAAGTTTGTTCTTTTCACCTGCCTGCGAACTTATAAAAAGGTCGTGAGCTCTACTTGCTAGCTCTAATAGATTGGAACTGGTGACTAAGAACGCTTGATCAGCCATTGAATACTTGCTTAGCTGCTCTATTTGGTCCTGCTCTTTATTCTTAAATTCAACAATCATACTGTCGTACTCAGCGTAGGTAATACGTCCGTCGAGTCTGTCTTGATACATTACCTTCATGCGCGTCTTGTTCTTTTCGATCTCTGAATTGATATGTTTAACATTGTTATCATAAAAAGCATTTTCATTCTCATGATTCTTTTGAAGCTGCACCTTGAGATCGTCTAGCACTATTTGAGGCATTTCAAGTTTCTTGAATAAAGGCGCTATCTGCGCCAAAAGCACATCCTCATTTACATGAACTTTTTTGCAAGTATGGCAACGTAGATAATTATGTCCCTTCTTTGTGTATGTAGATAAAACTTTATTGCATTCCGAACATTCAAGTAAACTCTTAAAGGCAAATTCCTTGGCTCCGTACTTATACTGCTTCTTATGCCAAGACATTCTAACTTGCTGACACTTGTCATAAAGCCACTTAGGAATCAGTGGTTCATAGTGGTGCTGGTAAAGCTTTCCCTTAAAAGCCATTTCTCCGTAGTAAAATGGATTATTTAATATCTGCTTGTCTATGCAGTTCTTATATATTGGTTTTGGATTTTCGGTATTCGTCGTAAGTCCTAAATTAGCCAACTCTTTAGCTAATGTTTCATATGAGTAGCCACCTGTAGAATATAGCTCAAATGCTTTGATCGTTAATTCCTTCCTTTCTTCATCAACTACTATCCACTTTTTCTTTCCTTCAATTTCTACGTTTTTATAGCCACAGGTAGCCTTGCCTGGCCATTCTCCGTTTCTTAACTTGTGACGCCATGTGTTAACTCCATCTTCCTTTAAACGATTTAGAAACTGCTTCGCTAAAAAGACTTTCAGGTCCCAGTCTTGTATATCACGTCCTACCGATTCCGCATTCAGAACAAGGCGGTCATGAACAAAATGAATTTCTTTATTGTATTCTGTCCGTAAGGTGTCCAAGGCTACAGCGTCGCGGAAGTTACGAGTCATACGATCAACTCTGAAAGCTAAAATACATTGAACATCTGTATTGTCCTTGAAGTAATCCATCATTTCGTCAAAGTTTCGACGTATCTTGTGGCCAGCACTTTCGTGGAAGACAAACTCCTTAGCCACTTGAAAATTGTTTTCTTTGGCATAATTTCTCAGCGTTTCTAATTGGTAATCCAGGGAAAGACCTTCGTCTTCCTGTTTCTTAGTAGAAACTCTGGCCAGTATGATTGCCTTCATGTGTCATTGGTTAAATGCTGCTTCTATTTTTCAGAAATTCTTCTAGATCTACCGATGCGATACGCCACTCTTTTTCGAGCTTAATTGCCTTCAGTTTTTTAGCTTTGATGTATCTGTAAATAGTCATATTACTGACACGAAGTTTTTGTGCTACTTCTTCCAAGAGATAGTATTGTTCCATTAAATGACAGTTGTTAACAATTCTTTACATAAGTGATTCTATATCGTAGTCCTTCATTTTCAAAGCCTTAAATTCTTTTAAGTCGTTGGTAACCTTAATGATTGGAGAAAGTTTATTGGCGATAGTAAAATTCAACTCTTTGATTTCTTTAAAAATGCGCTCCATGGTGCGACCTGAAAAGTATTTATCAAAGTGCTGCTTGGTCTTCCTATATCCAACCTCCTTGATCATTGAAGTAATTGCGATCATGCTTAAAATGCTTTGAGGTTTAGATTGCCTCTTTTGCTTTGCAATAAGCACAAACTGCTCAGAAATGCTTAGGTTCTGCAGTAATACAGGTTTTAATTCAATGTAGATAGTATCCCAATAGTCGCAAAGGACTTTCCTTGCAATGGACATCTGGAAAAGTGATTTAAAGGTGAATTCATTTACGATTCTAAGTTTCTTAAAGTGGGCTTTGATACTTTTTTTACCAATGTACCGAACTTCCATGCGTAAAACTTCAAGAGGATGTTTCTTCTTTTGAATGGCTGTAAATAGATCGGTTTGGTAGTTGAATCCCCTGTCTTCCTTTTCTTCAGCACGAGCCGCTGCCTTTTTGAGATCCTCTATTTTATCGTAAAAAACAACCTGGAATGACTTGCTATGATAGCGTACAGCTTCTCCATCGTTAATATAATCGGTATGGTTAACATCTAGCCTTCGCGTGACTTTGATCTTTCTCAAAACATCCATAATACTAGTAGCAGTAGTGTAATCAATAAAAGCAATGTTTTTGCCGTAATGTATAGATTGCACATCTGCATTCTTAAGATCATCCAGTGGAATTGTAACGCCCATTCTGAATAACTTATGCTTCAATGTGGTTACTACTTTTTCAAAATCTGAATCCTGAACTTCGTCAAAATTATTGGAATATAAAAGCTTTGGCACTGAGAACTCAATTTTCAATGTAATAATATAGCTGGATCCATCTCGGCTTTTTCTCTTGGTAAGAGCTAGTCGTGGCATGTATACGTGATTTCCTTTGTCCTCGGGGCTAGGGTTTTGAATGCATTGGACATAATGTTGGCCAGCAAATGGAATGTAGGGTGGTTGGAAAAGTCCCTTGGCGTCTGGGTCAAATTTAGATGCTATGGTGAGATTTGATTGGCTGATTGGCATTATTAGAACAATGGTATCTATCATTATTTTTGCATTACGTCTTTAGAGTGAAGCTTATTTTCTAGCTTGCAGTTCGCTATATTTATTGAGGATCTCAATCTCTATCTGCTTTGAAAGTTCCTTGTTGATTGGGTGAAAGATATGAAGATCTCTGTCCAAAACCTTTTTTGTTGGATAAGTGAGTCTGCAGCCTAACAAGTCTAATTTTTGATGGATGGCAATTGAACCTATATAAAGGGCTTCGTCTAAAACGCAACTTGCAAAGGCTACAAGTCCATTGTTTGGTTTTATGGGAATGATTTGAACTTCAGTTATCTGGTGTTTCATTAGTTTTTTGGTTAAGTTTTAGGTTTCGATTTATTTGAATTAACGTTTCAAAAAAGCCGACAAGGTTAAGCCGAGCTTCCTGAAACTCTTCATTACTTAGCTCTCTATTGAGCATTTCTTCGTAGGCCTTTTTTACTTTATCGTCTGCATCCATGCTGACACGATAAAACAACCACAACGAAATAATCGGGACTTTTTAGGGACCCTCTAGACCAATAACTGCCCTTAAACTAACCTTCTTAAGTTATTTGCTCCATAATGTATCCATTCCTTAATCCCGAATGCGTCCCTAACTTTTCCATTCAGCCTTTCAATCAATTTCTTGAGCTTTTCTTGGCTTTGTTTAGTGTTATCGCCGCCATAAACAGCCAGTTCAATATCTATAGTTTCAAAATTGTAATTCTCTTTTTCTGAATAAAGTTTCTTACACAAAACCTTTTGAAGTGGAGTTAAGTCAAATATGGGTTCTTTCATTTCATATTCCAGATTTCCATCTTCAGTAAAACAAACCATAGAAGTCTTTGGAGTACTCTCTTTTTTTTGAATTAACAGATCAATGTTTGGTATGAATAAACTCAGCATTTCGTTGGAAAGAAGGCGAATTTCCCAATGACTATTCTTCCCGATCCAGTCTTGAATTTCTATTTGATGTGTAAGTTCTAAGTATCTTAGCATTTCAACCACTCTAAACCTATCATTTCCCATGGATTCAAAGGGTATCTTGATTCTGCCATTCGCAAATTTTAGATTCAAAATATAATCCTGAAATTCGATTAAGTCTTCACTTGGAGGGTTGGCAATTAGGTAATTATTAACCTTACTTTCAGCATCTAAAGCCAGGTCCTTCTTAAAAATAAAATTTATTTCTATACACTCGGGCACAACATCTAGCAGATCAACTATGTAGCTTCGATAATGCTCATTTCCAACCTCAAATTTGTAGTTAAATCTATGGTTTATTATTTCACTAGCTCTCTTGAAGTTGCACTCCTTTTGCAATTCAAAGTATTTTTCAATCATATCTGCATAATGACTTGATATATTTTCTGTGAACATTCGCTCCTCAAGAAGAGTTTTATGGGCTTTTTCTATTATTTTGCTTACGATGAACTCGGTATCGACAGTGAACTTAGTGTTATCCAAAAAAGTAATTGGACTTTCACTCAATGAAGTTGGCAAAAAATCACTGATGCATCTTTCGTAGATATATACAGATAGATTATGGTAATCGTGATAATCATCGATTTCTATTTTCTCGAATGGATATTGGCAAAATGTATCGAAGTAAACCGTGGATCTATTTTCTTTGATAAGTTGGAACAAAATTAATGTTATCAACAAACTTACGTCCGTAGAGTTAATAATATCTAATTGCTCCTGAATAGGATCCTCTACTTTCCTAGTGGCGAGTTCGTATAGTTTAAGTATGGCCATATTTCATTACGTTTTTTAAACCAAAGTGTTCACTCAAATTTAAGCAGCTTCCACACAGGCATGTCAAATCCGTTAGCCAATTTCTCTAGGTATTCCAGGCCAATATCTTGAGGATTTTTACCTTCAATCCTCTGGATATACTTAAGACTAATATGAGCCTTTCCAGCCAAAGCCTCTTGAGTCAATTTATATTCAGCACGAAGAGCTCGTACACGTTTGCCTAGTTGATAATTCAATAGTTCTTTCACGACCAGATTGTCTACTGTACACCTTCTATTGAGAACCAATGATCATTGGTGTACGATCAGCGGTGAAGAAAGTGGTAATGCTAAAAATGTAATGACCTCTAATAAACCTACTGAAGGCTTCGAGAAGCAGCTATTCAAAGCAGCTGATAAACTACGCAAAAATATAGATGCGGCTGAGTTCGCTGTGCTCGGGCATGAACCACGCCGTCCTTCTTTTGCGTTAGATGGTTTCTCCGTGATTGCTTAAATATAAACTCAATCTCAATGCTTACATAGGAAAGTACAAGTATTATTCATAAATGAATTATGGCAGACAACGCACTAAAAAAAGGCAGATACACCAAGTATAGCAATAAGATAGGGCTATACAGTAATAGCAGAGGTAGTTTCGTGAAAAACGATACCAGTGTTGTACTAAACTTTCCTTTCAAGGACGCCGTGCTAGAAGCAGGTATGAGCAAGGAAGATGTGGGACGTGAAGAACGCTTCCTACACTTGGAGCTGGACAGCAAGGACATTGACACGCTGGAAGAGCCAAAGGTACTGACCAACTTTTTATATGTTGATAAGGACGGTGAAAAGGCTCTAACGGATGACAGCGATGTTGAGTTTTTTGATGAAGACGGCAAACTGAAACAAAATCTGCTCATTAAGGGCAATAACCTGTTGGCACTTCATACCTTAAAAAGCCGTTTGGCCGGACAAGTGAAACTCATCTACATTGACCCGCCCTATAACACTGGTGGCGACGGTTTCAAATATAACGATAAGTTCAATCACTCGGCGTGGTTGGCGTTTATGAAGAACCGCCTAGAGGTAGCAAAAGACCTGCTTTGTGATGACGGTGCGATTTTTGTTCAGTGTGATGACAACGAACAAGCCTACTTGAAGGTGTTGATGGACGAGGTATTTGGTAGTGATAATTTTCGCAACGTCATCAAGTGGCGAAAGGTGCTTAGTGCTAAAGCGCAGAGTATAAATCTTTCAAGTGTCAGCGAATATATATTGGTGTTTTCCAAAACAGAAGATTTTGCGTTCAACGAGTATTATCTTGAAACAAATAGCGAAAAGGATGGAGTAAATTATCGACACGTTGAAGAAACAACTGGAAGAGTTTACCGTCTTTCGGATTTTACACAAAAAGGCCAAGGCGAACCAAAAATGTTTGGCGACAAATTACTAGCACCGCCACAAGGTAAGCACTGGATTTGGTCGCAAGAGAAAATAAACGAAGCAATGGGAAGAGGCTTACTCATATTTTCAAAGAATGGCATTCCAAGCGTAAAACGTTACCTTGATGAAAAGGCGGGCATCCCATTGTCGGACTTGTGGGATGATGACGCAACAAAGATTATCTCTGCTATGGACGCTCAGCGAGTTTCAAACTTTGACGGGCAAAAGCCAGAAGGTTTAATCCAGCGAGTGATTGAGATTTCAACCAGTGAGGGCGATATTGTACTCGACTACCATCTTGGTACAGGTACGACCTCGTCAGTGGCTCTAAAGATGAACCGCCGTTGGGTTGGTATTGAACAAATGGACTACATTGAGGGCATTGCCAAAGAACGGCTCGAGAAGGTTGTGGCTGGCGACCAAACGGGTATATCTAAGTCTGTTGATTGGAGCGGTGGCGGTTCGTTCGTGTACTTTGAGCTAAAGAAGTACAACCAAGAGTACCTAGAACGCATTATTGAAGCCACGAGCTTATCCGAACTGGAAGACCTGTATGTAGATATGAGAAACAACGCTTTCTTAAAGTTTTGGTTTGACCGACACGCCTTTGAAAAAGACGAAGACTTCCGCAAGCTGGACCTTGATGGACGCAAAAAAGCATTAGCTGATGTGCTGGATGAAAATCAATTGTATCTAAACTATGCCGACATTGGTGATACACGCCATAATGTTACTGCCGACGAAAAAAAACTAACGGATAAGTTCTATGGCTCGAACCAAAACTAAGGTCAATGAAACGCTTGGCAATTTCCTATTCAATAGAATAGAAAACGACCCTGACTATACCGAGTGGGCAAAGTCTTACGAAATACCTAAATACATCACCGACAACCTACACCCTACTAAGCAACTACGTGAATATCAGCAACGTGCGTTAAAACACTTTATTTGGCTCTACGACCACGACAGGGCTAATGCCAAGCACTTATTATTCAATATGGCGACTGGTACTGGTAAAACGCTCGTAATGGCGACAGTGATACTGTATCTGTACGAAAAGGGCTATCGCAACTTCCTGTTCCTAGTACACCAGATACAAATCAAAGACCAGGCCATAAAGAACTTTATCGACTACAAGTTTGAGAAGTACCTATTCAATCCAAAAGGCATCAAAATCAACGGTCAGAACGTAGACGTGAAGGTTGTTAATAGCGTGGCTGACGCTGGGCGTAACGACATCAACTTTATGTTCTTTAGCACCTCGTTGTTGTACAACCGCCTAAAAGAAGATCGTGAAAACGGACTGACCGCTGATGACTTTGTGTATAGTGACGTAGTAATTATCGCCGATGAAGCACACAGGCTGAATGTAGACACACGCAGTAAGAGTAAAAAAGACCAAGAAGAAATACTCAACTGGGAAACTGCCGTGATGTCGGCTATCAAAGCTCGTGAAGAAAATATGCTGTTGGAGTTTACAGCAACCGTAGATTTGGCAAACGAAGCTATACACAGCAAGTATGAAGACAAGTTAGTGAGCCGTTATGATTTTCTTGAATTCAATAAGGACGGCTACAGCAAAGATGTAAAGTTTCTGTATAACCAAGAGGTTCATACCGAAGACCAGAAGCGTCTGTTGATAATAAACGCCGTTGCACTCAGCGAGTATCGCAGGTTACTTGCGGAACGTGAGATGGGCGTTTCCATCAGTCCAATCGTGCTAATAAAATCGGTCAAAATAGCCCAAAGTGAAGAAGACCGAAAGTTCTTTGACACCGTTATTGGATCACTGCGACCAGAAGACTTGAGTCGATTAAAAGAATTGAGTCGTGAAAATAAGAACCGCGAACACGAAATACTGGCTGATATGTTTGATTGGCTTGCAAACACTAAGAGTGGCTTGGTATCACAGGGAGACTGGGACGGTTTGAAGGCGTTTACTGCCGAGATACGTGCTAATTTTACTCACGACAACACCCTCATATATAACAGCCAGAAGAAAGAAAAAGCCGAGTTGTTACCACTGCTTGATAGTCCACGCAACACGATACGTGCCATCTTTTCGGTCAATGCCCTGAACGAAGGCTGGGATGTGTTAGGACTGTACGACATAATTCACTTTGACATATCAGAGGCCAAAAAAGTGTCGCTACAGGATATTCAGTTGATTGGTCGTGGTGCAAGGTATTGCCCATACGAGTTACCAAAGACATACAAGAGAGATGAAGATAGCACATTACTTCCTATGTTTGGCAGTCGTGGGCTTGAGTTTGATAAGTACAAACGCAAGTTCGATAATGATCCATTTGATAAGGGACGTGTACTTGAAACCTTTGTGTACCACTTTGTAAAAACTGGCACATTCCTAGAAAACCTTCAGCGTGATTTGTTGGGTGAAGGTATTATCAGCGAAGGCGTAGAGAAAAAAACCATCAGTATGAAACAAAAGTTCCTTGATAGCGATACTTACAAAAAAGGCTTCGTACTAGTAAACCATACTGAAAAAAGAACCAAAACTAAAGGCGACGAGATTGATACTACCTTCAACCGTGTCATAAAAGCGGGCTTATACAGCCTACGTGCCAGAGGCTTGTCTGACTTTGAACAGAACCAAATAGTTGCTGGTCAAAAAGTTGATGTTATTCGTATTACTGATGAGTATTTTCCTTTACCTATTATTCGTAAGGCGTTAGTGTCTGCCGAGGGTAACTTCTTCCGTTTCAACAACCTCACTGAGCATTTGGTCGGTATCAATACCGTTGATGAGTTGATTGATAAGTACCTGCCACTATACAAAATAAAATACACCTACGAAGAAGGCAAAAGTATCAGCCAACTTAGCCCAACTGAAAAGTTACAGCTACTGGTTGGCGTGATATTGCCAGAAGTCCGCAAGGCAATTGATATAAATATGCCACGTGTTACTGGCAGTAAGAAGTTTCGCCCAGTTTCACTCTCTGCTGTGTTCGGCAAGGAAAAGAACATTTACCTAATGTCTTTTCCATTTGAAGACCCTGCCACTGGCAAGAAGATATTTATTAGCAATGACGAACGCGCAAAAGCCCAAAGCAACCACGGTAATCCTGAACTTCAGTACGATATTCAAGCTGCTGAATGGTATGCATACGATGAAAACTACGGTACAAGCGAAGAAAAGAGGTTTGTGAAATATGTAGCAAGTCAGGTTGATGATTTACGTGCTAAGTACGCAGGGGCAGAGATTTACTTGATACGCAACGAACTGGACTACTGGCTATTCAGCCCAAAAGACGGACGCAGGTTCAGCCCTGACTATATGCTTATAGTAAACGATGTTAAGACTGGTGAAATATACTATCAGTGTTTAATTGAACCAAAAGGTGGACACTTGCTTGAACACGACGCCTGGAAAGAAGAAGCTCTGATTAGTTTGGCTGATGATAGCCAAGTAGTCTTCAACGCCGAAGAAGGCGACACTCGTAACTACAAAGAGTATCTGGAAGAAATCAGCAAGCTCGGCTACAAAGAAATAAAACCACTAGGCTTGAAGTTCTATAACTCAGACACCCGTGGCGAGGAAGACTTTGCATTAGATTTCCAGGCAAAACTTTTAACATAAAATAGTCTGAAAAGTAGCAAGCATTTATAAGATACCTATCCACAGATATACATCGTGTTTTTATGTCAAAATACTACAACCCACAGCGAACTCGCAATATCTACCACCCATCCTCAACCGAGCCTTTTCGCCTAAGTCGCTCTAAGATCGATCTGTTCCTCGAATGTCCTCGTTGTTTCTATCTAGATCGTCGCATGGGTGTTGGAAGACCACCAGGTTATCCTTTTTCACTGAATTCGGCCGTAGATGCCTTGCTCAAAAAGGAGTTTGATATTCATAGAGCAAAAGGTACGGCACACCCTCTCATGAAACAGTACGGAATTGACGCTATTCCATTAGCACATGATTGCATGGATGAATGGCGTGATTCTTTAAGAAGAGGAGTTACCTACCGTTTCCCTGAAACAAACCTGCTTATTACTGGTGGAGTTGATGATGTTTGGGCAAACCCTCAAGGTGAGCTAATTATTGTTGACTATAAGGCGACTTCAAAGGCTGGCGAAGTATCTTTAGACGCTGAATGGCAAGATGGCTACAAGAGGCAAATGGAGGTGTACCAATGGCTCTTCAGAAATAACGGCTTTAAGGTTTCGACTACTGGTTATTTTGTGTACTGCAATGGGGACAGTAGTAAGGAAGCTTTTAACGGCAAACTGGAATTCAATATCAAAGTAATTCCTTATGTTGGGGATGACTCATGGATAGAAGAAACGATAAAGAACATTCAAAAATGTCTTAATAGTGATAAGATACCCTCCTCAGGAGATGATTGCGACTATTGTAAGTATATAGAAGGTGTAAATAACTTAAGTATATGATCCAAGAAAACCTAAGGCCATCAAAAATCTCTGATATCGTTCTCAGGATGGGTGAATATTTATCAGCCATGAGATCAATGGAAAACGAAGATGCTGTTCGATTTATAGACTTTCTCGACAATTATACCCGCGATTATTTTCAAAACAGCGTGCTAGACGAATTAGAACTCAAGAAAGTACTAATTGAGTTAGCTGATTTAACATATTTAATGGCAGTCAATCTAAACGAAAAAGACATACACACAAACGGCTACTTTGGTATTGTCGTAAATAGACTTTTTTGGGAACTTCAGCAAAGAAATATCCTCGCGTTTTTCGTAGTTGATAATAATTTGAGGGATGATCGTTTCAAAATGGTAGTAGAGCTTGTTGGTAGTGCTGGATTTTCAATCATTTATCCATATTCCGTTGATAATCTTCAATTCAGCGACAAGTACACACTACTTCCAATTCTTGATTATAAATCAGTTGAGAAGAAGATTGATGAAAGTAAGTCTCAAAAAAAACATATCTTTTATATTGAAAAGGACACTAGTATAAATTATCTCAATAATGTACTGGCACTTGCCGAGGAATTTCAATCAAAATATGTTTGTGTTTTTAGAAACAAAGCTCCAGACGGAGAATCTCAAGCCATTTGGTTAACAGGATCATTTGGAGACTACTTAAACTTACCACAATAAAATCAAAACCCTATGGACGACGAACAAATAGATATTCGAGCACTATTAAAGACTGATTTTGGCGTTGATCTACCCATTAGAGGAGGTAGTGGCAATTCAATTGATAATCCTGTAATCATCGAAAAGATAGCGCTTAATGACTATGTTGGGACCGAATATGCTTTTCTTAAATATATCGGACGTGGACGTCGGATTTCATGGAAACCGATCGGAAATGTGCTTATGACTCATAATGGCAGAAAAATCGACAAAATAAGAATGCAGTTTCTAGGGATGCCAGCCGGTCAAGATAAAATTGAGAATTATTATTTTGATATTACAGAATGTTTTGGATGATATCATTGACTAAAATTTGCACAAAAAAACAGCTATGCAGAAACTAATACTTCACATCCCGCACTCATCCACCGATATTCCCATCAGAGTTGGATACACTGCTTCCGAGGATGATATAAATACGGAAATTCTGAAGCTAACAGACTGGTATACCGATGACCTCTTTCAGCACCCAGAGGCAATTTCAATTATCACGCCATTTTCAAGAATATTCTGCGATGTAGAAAGATTCTCCGAGGATAAGGACGAGATAATGTCCCAATTTGGAATGGGAATGCTTTACGAAAAGTTGGATAGTGGTAAACCACTAAGGACAATCGATGACACATTAAGAAAAAATATTTATGATAAATTTTATAAAGTTCACCACGGTAACTTGTCACAAGCTACGGAAAGGCAGATAAAGGATCATGGAAAATGCGTGATTGTTGATTGCCATTCTTTCTCAAATACTCCGTTTAAACGTGATATTGATCAGAAAATGCCACGCCCTCAAATTAACATTGGAACTGACAGGTATCACACCTCTAAGAAATTACTAGAACGTAGCCGCCAATACTTTCGAAATATGGACCATTCTTGCGAGATAGATAGGCCTTATAGTGGCTCACTGGTACCATTGAAGTATTATTCGACAGATAAACGCGTAGAATCGATTATGATCGAAGTAAACAGGGATTTATATTTAGAAAATGGAACGAATACAAAGAGCAAAGATTATGATTCGACAAAACGAATGCTGAATGGGTTTTTAGAGGAAATATGGAGTTACTACTTAATTTAATCCTTTTCCATGGATGATGAAGAAATCTTACAAATGGTAGTCGATGGGGAATTGGATGCATCGGAAGTGGACGATTTCAAAGATCTTGCTGATGAATTCCAAGATATGGTCGCCAGTGGTGAGATCACTTTAGATGAAGCGAGAGAACTTAATTCCTAATCTTTTCCCATGAGACTAACTCAAAAAATCCAAAAAGCTATAAATGTTGCAGCTGATAAGCACCGTGATCAGGTTAGAAAGACTGATGGATTGCCATTCATTACTCACTTATTTTCGGTAGCCACAATTTTAAGTGAATACACTAGCGATGAGGATGTGATTTGTGCGGGTATGCTTCATGATATTCTGGAAGATGTTAAAGGCTATAAATATGCCGATCTGGAGAAAGACTTTGGATGGAGAATTGCCAGTATTGTTAAGGAGGTATCAGAAGATAAAGATCCAGATATGGAAAGTAACGCGAAGGCCACTTGGGAGAAAAGAAAAAAGGGATACTTGAAGCATCTGCAAAAGGCGAGCAAAGAGGCGATGCTGGTGTGTGCAGCTGACAAGATACACAACCTGCTGTCAATGATAGAATCATACAAGCAGCAGGGAGATAATATGTGGCAACAATTCAATGCTTCTCCTGAAAGAAGTTTATGGTTTTACAAAGAATGCTTTAACGTTTTAGGAACATATCTAAATAACAATATAGTTAAATACCTTGGATATGTTTACATATATGCTGAAAAAACTATATTTGAAAATGTAGTGGACTTAAAAACTGAAAGAGATGACTTAGAGGATGAAGAATTAGAGGAGAATAAAAGTAAATGGGCGAATTTTAAATTGAAGAATAAAATAGCATTTGAGAAAGCTAAATACTCTCATTCTTTCTTTCAGGAGACCATGAAGGAATTCGAGGCTCAGTATACTGAAAAAGATCTTAAAAAAGGAGAAACTTCAGAAGATAGAGCGATAAGAATACATTGGGCTTTTCAGGCGTACCTAAGTAAGAAGATATCTGGAAACATTTAATTCAACCCAATGCAGTTAGACAATGAAGCCATCAAAGCTTTCCAAGAAGCTTACAAGAAAGACTTTGGCAAAGAAATAAGTGCCGAAGAAGCTGAGGCAATGGGGCAACGACTCATCAGTCTGTTTTCAGTTATCTACAAACCTATACCTAAATTAGAGAGTGAAGGCTCCTGATTTCTTTAGCATATCAAAACTTCTTCCCAACTCTAGGATTTCGTTGTACCATTCAGTTCGCATACTAACCAACAAGGGACCCCAGAAAATTTAGCCTTTTTCCTTTTCTTCCTTTATTCTACGTTGATTAGCATCTTCTCTAGCTGATGCTTCTAGTAATTCCACAACATTCTCATACATTAATCTTTTTAAATAGCTTTCATCGTACCTTCTATCATCCCCCTTTATAGTTCGCACAAGATAATTCATCACTAATTGCGATATGTCGCGTCTCTGAACGTGATCTTTTTCTTCGCCAGACATCAGATCCTTTATCATAGGTAATAGTAATAATTTCAGAGAATCGTGCATATCACTCGCAACTATATCTACAACATTGGATATATAAAGTGCTTTATTTTTACTTACTGCATAGGCCGCTTCCTGCCCACTGCTTTTTCCTATTCTGCCCTCGGGCGCCACCAGGTAAACAGCATCAGCTTCTCTTATTTTCTTCAAATATCCTTTTTCCGCTTTGACTAAATCCATCGTTTCTTCTGCTTCAATTCTAAAAGCCGCATCGCTTTGATTTGTGGCTATTTGGCGTCTGGCAATATCCAGAGTACTGATTTGAGGGTATACACCTTTGCTTCTACGGGCCAGGTCTTGTGAAATTCGTCTGAATTGTGGTAACCATCTCTTGA
The DNA here is from genome assembly GCA_943358175.1 of Candidatus Peribacteria bacterium. Lineage (GTDB taxonomy): Bacteria > Patescibacteriota > Gracilibacteria > UBA1369 > LOWO2-01-FULL-3 > JACRIB01. Next base: position 38,532 of record CALRGV010000007.1, on the reverse strand, counting down.
ATGAGCCAAGCATTACAAAACTTTTGTCCTTTATTGTTGCTGGATCGATAGTTCCTAATGCATCGCCAAGTGCAGTCGGCTGGTAGACAACAGCTAATCTACTCCTTATATCCTGAATTTCGGATGCAATTTCCTTGCTTTCAATCTCACTTAGCTCCTTTTTACCTGCCAAATTCCTAACCTTAAAAGCAGGATCTTTTGTAATGTCTTTGTAGAACCAAGCTGGCAATTTGTCTTTAAGCCTATTTAAGGATTCTTCATCTGGAAATTCCACTTCTGCAACTGCGAGATAACTAATATCCGGGAAAATATCTAGTTCGACGTTTAATGGGTTATTCGGATCTTCTGGATTTGGAATCTTTATGTCATACCACATTTTTTCTATCTTTTTCACGTGGTCATGCCATTCCATGCTATTGGTTTGCAGGGATTCTAACATTCTTACAACTGCCTCACATACGATTCTATTTGTTGTTATTGGCGTCTCAATATTTGGCCTGGAAGACCCCTCCTCATTTGCCTTTCCTTTCATCGTAATTTGAAAAGCATCAGGATCGACTGTCGGTGATCCTCCTTTGCTTGGAGGCTCGTCCTTTGATGAGCGTTTCTTATCGCTAACGAAACTCTGTTCACGTTGAAGAATCCTTATTTCAGTGACGTTATCCGGATTGGAAAAATGTGCAATATCCGCTTCAGACAAAGGTTCGAGAGGCAAGTCTATGATTGTGCTAAGAGCATATTGGCACATTGCAGCTGTCACAGGGAGATAAAGCTGAGTAATTCTGCCTTTTTCCGCAATAGATGGATGATTTTTCCCATCAACAAGAGCTCTCATTAGATCCACAGGAAATTGCTGAGGATCAACAAGGAATTTTACTTCTATTTCGCTGGCTAATCTTTCAGGTGATACTGGTGAAGCTATGATGTCTTGTGTTTCCATAAAAAAATGTTAAGTTTTATTTAACGTCTGCTATTAAACGAATTATTCTTCTATAAATTTCTTCTACAATCATTTTCTGCTTATCACCTGACTCAGCATAGTGATCAACTCCAGGAGCGGAGTTAATTTCAATCACGTAGTAATTATTTTTTGCAGCATCCAGTGGTTTCCTAATATCATCCTGAACCATCAAGTCTACACCACATAATCTTAAGCCCATATCTTTAACAATTCTTACAGCAAGATCCTTGTATGATGGGTCAATATCTTCGAGTACGTCGATTGAATCTCCGCCAGTCGAAAGATTGCGATTATCTAGCAGTGCAAATGATTGGTCTTCATTTAGTACTGTATTACGTGTCATTCTGTGTCTTTTTAATCTATTATCTATACGAAAATCATCTTTTTTGATGGTAGTGTCCCTGCCACGTGCCTGATATTCATGTTGCTTTTTATCTAGTAATTCATCAATAGTGGATTTTCCATCTCCTGTTACAGAAAGTGGTAGGCGTTCATAAGCGGAAACCACTTCTCCATCCAAAACAACGACTCTGTAGTCATGTCCTTTGACTAATTGCTGTACTAGAAAAACTTTATCAATCTCACTGATGCGGCAAGCTGCCTGCATAAACGTACGCTTATCGTGTGCAACGCAAACTAACTTTCCCTGGGATGCGCTATTTGGCTTTATTACTACAGGGAATCCTATTACTTCTTTTGCAAATGAATATGCTGCATCATGGCTATCCTGACTTTTTATAGCTTTAGCGAATTTGGGAGAATAAAATGTTTTTCCTGGAATTATATTATAACCGGATCTTTGTAAAAAAAATGCTGCAAAACCTTTATCAACAGCTATTTCCATAGAACCCATGCCGTTCAAATCAAAATGAGTACCTCTAAAATGGCTTAAGCTTCCGTCTCTACGCGTAATGCGTCCGACGTGTCTCCACGTCGGTTCAATTTCAACCGGAATATTTTCTTCCCTACCAAGTCTCTCGAGTAAGTCAGCGACGAAATGTACGGGATTTTTTACGGCGGGAGTGGTCGTAGTTTCTACTGGCTCACTGTTATCGTGTTTTTCGGCCATAAGTTTTAGTAGTGGTTGTGTAATTTAGACTGAAATTAAATAATCGTCAAATAATCGTCAAACTGTGTACTCGATATTCTTGAATCGCGAGGTATGTGTATTGACAATGTCACTACAGGTCTGTTATAATTTCTGTGTTTTAACCATTATCAAAATTCACATGGCTACCATCCAAATTCGTATAGACGAGAAGATTAAAAAATCCGCCAAAAAAGTGCTGGATAGTATTGGTATGGATATGAGTAGTGCAGTAAAAGTATACTTGCAGCAGATAGTTACTACTCAAGGAATCCCATTTCCGTTATTAACTGAGAATGGTTTAACTATGAAACAGGAAAAGGAAATACTACTGGCTTCAGATGAGGCGAGAAGAGGAGTTAACGTGAGTGGACCTTTTGATAATGCTAAAGATTTTATCAAGGAATTGAATAAATGATGAGATGAAAATATTAAGGCATAATAACTTTAAAAAGAGGTATGAGAGATTGAACAAATTCTTAAAGGAAAAGGTAAATTCTTCAATCGAGAAGTTTTATAAAAATCCACGTGATCCAACTTTAATGAATCATGCTCTAAGAGGTAGAATGATTGGCAAAAGGGCAATTTCCGTCACCGGTGACGTTCGCATTATTTTTGAGGAATACGACAATTATATTCTGGTTATGATGTTAGACGTTGGAACTCATAATCAGGTTTACGGCTAGGGGTTTAATTACTGTTTGAAAATATATACTAACACCTCTTTTAAAAGGTTCTGCGCCCAATTTAACTTTATCAGGCTTCCGGTATCTATGCTAACTTCTACTCCAAGTTCTTTGACGAACTTTTTTGTAACGAGACCTTCAGGATGATCTTTCGACATCCACTCTATCATATATTTAGCCCATACTTCATGCTGATGGTTCATTAATATTTGCGAAAATGTATTGAAAGGATAAGCCTTGGCATGTTTCCTCCACAAACTGAGAGTTTTCATATGTCGTGCTATTTCCCTTAGCTGTGAGTGTGAATTACTCTTCTCTAAAGCTCCAATCACTTTGTCACTCCAAAATATCTCCCCGCCACTGTGAAAATGATCCCAAAAGAACTGCTTATTTTGCTTAACCAATTTAATTAATGCGCTGTCCACTCTCTCGTCATGTTGCTGCTCTTTTAAAAAGCTAAGGTGAGTCACGTCGTCTGCTTTGTTACGATCAGGGGATGATAAATGCTCATAGGCAGCGTCTATTTTTTGTCCAATTTCTGCTCGTTTTTCATCTATTTTGCCCTGGGCAACATTAAAAACTGTCCGTCCCCAAAGCGCTTGCTTATACAGTCCGTGGTGTTTTACAAAAATTTCGGGACTTTCCAGAGCCATTTCAATCAATGTACTCTCCATCCTGTCGTTGTGACTAAAGGCCTTGAAAAATTCAAAAGCTCTTACCTCATCTTCTTCCTTGTGTGGCTCTGATAACATTTGGCGATACCTGCCTACTGTTTTCAAAACTATTAAGCTTCCAGCAATAGCTATAACTCTTTGTCCCCAAGCCGCTTCTTTATATACCGGAAAATAGTTATGAAAAACTTCTGGAATATTGACAGCCAGTGCGCTCAAAGCATCCGCTATTCTGCTGTCGTGTTGATTGTCCACTAAAAGCTTAAAAGCATTTATTTTATCCGCCTCCATCTCTCTACCAATGGCTCTTCTGAAGGAAGGTCTTGCTACTTTTTCTTCCTTCCGTGGCTGTGATAATATTTGGCAGGCTTCATCTATTCTCCGTCCTGTTTCTTCATATTGAGCTTGTACGCGCAGAGCTTCTACTCGCTGTGCTTCTGCGAGTTGATCTGCTCTACGTCGCATTTCAAGATCTCTTTCACTATTAATTGCTAAAAGTTTATCCTGTAAAATTTTATTTATTTTCCCTCCCCAGACAGCATTCTCCCAGTAGTTGTAATGCCATTGAAATATGTACGGAAAATATTCAACCAGTACACTCAAGGCGTTTTCCAATCTGTCGTCGTGCTGATTCTCTACGAAAAATTTAAAAGCATTGATCTCGTCCTCATTAGAATGTGGTTGTGAGAAAAGTAGGCATGTGGCATCGATTCGTCTTCCTAAATCCTCGTATATTTGTCGTGCAAAATCAAAAACTCCTTGCGCCCAAGATCGATCTCTATATTTATGAAAATTATTTATACCAGATTTGGGATCAAGCTTTGCCGCGTTCATGGCAATCCCCTCTGCCCATGGCATGTGTTCGTAGTCTTCAATTTCACTAAATGCTAAACTTGGATGGACTTCTGCGATTTGGGCAACAATATTTTCTGCCCACTTGTGTATGAAATATTCTGTGACTTTTCCTATAATTGCATGCGGTTCCAGGTGTGCCAATTCCTTTAAAACAGCTTCAGCCCAGCTGGCTTCATAAAAAATCTTTGAATTCTGAATGAATTGGTGAGGATGTTGTCTAGCGGCATTGTGAATCTCACGTTGTACAAATGGATGAAGATGGTTTCCAACAAGTATTTTAAGAGCACCCTCAGCAATAGATCCATTATCCGAGTCTAGGTCTCTGAACGCTTTTTGCACTAGTGCTTTTAACTGTCTTTCTTTATCAGCATTAATAAGTTGAAACTCCCTTGGTCTTTTTTCTCTAAATTCTGCTTCCCTACGTCTATTATCAATCTCTGTCGTCAAACTTTCAGCATTCACTTGCACTTTCTTGCTTGCAGAACCATCGTAATTACTTGCTTGAAGTTCAACTTCAATATTCTGACCAAATTCACCAACTGGAATATTTTTTGCTATAAACGCTCCTGTTGCTTCATCGGATTTTCCTTCATATACTTTTTTTAAACCGATACGTACTTCGAAAACTGCATTACGTACAGCAAAAACGACACCATGGCCTTCATTCTCATCTTCATCGTTTTCATTTAAGGCAGCTTCTATATCCAGACCTATCTGATCAGGTTCAATTATTACCGGAACTAATTTGTGAATCTCTATCTCTCTAAGCATATATTAATGTAATTTTAATAACCATTCAGGCAAATCCCTTGGAAATTTGGTTTTTGCTATTTCAAATAGTAGAGCTATTTTATCATCCGTGAAAAATCTGAGTTTTTCAGCTATTTTTACTGAATTATTTCTTCTGAAATCAGGATCTTTTTCAATGGCAATTTTGAAAGCTTTATAAATTGAAGCTCTAGCAATTTTTGGATAATGGAGTGCTATTGCAATAGCAGCATAGCCCCACTCTGAATTGTGCGTTCCTGCATTACTCAAATGTGTCTTTGCCATTTCCACAATATCATCATTTAAAACAGCAAACTCCGGTATTTCCCATACCTTTGATTGCCTCAAGTATTCAGGATCTTTTTTGAATAAGGAATTGAGGCATTTCTTAGCGGTTTCAAAATCCCCCAGCCCTATGCAATCCTTTGCGATACTTAAATTCGCCTGTGAAATATCATTTCCTTTAAGAGCTTCACCTTTTTTACCCAAAGTGTTTTTCAATGAGGCCCTTAATGGTGTGAAAACATCAAAATAATCAAGTTTTCTTATGAAGTCAGGGTTCTCAGGTATGATGCTTATAAGAATTCTCAGGGCCTCATTAAGCGATTTATTAGCTGCTAAATAAGTCGCCAACCCAAACTGGGCTTCCAGAAAATTTGGATCTTCTTCTACAGCTTTTTTGGCTTCTTTAATCGCTGCCTGCAATTTTTCTTCATATTCCTTATGGCTGGAGTTGCTTCTGGAAACTTTGGCCTCGCTGTAATATAGACGTGCCAGGTTGAGACGAATTAGAGAACGTGTTCGCACTTCATCTTTGCCTGAAGCTAGGCTAATAGCATCAGAAAAATCACTTTCTGCAGCCCTCGGGTCATCTTTGAGTATATGACAAAGGCCCCTCTGGAAATAAAGCGCGAAATCATCAGGCCAACGATTCTCAGACTCATTAAAAAATTCAATGGCTTTATCAATGTTCCCTGTCCGTAGCATGGTCATCGCTTTCTGAAAACTCTGTGCTCCCAAATTTCTTTCAGAATTTCTCTCCCTATCAATAGCTCTTGCCTCCATGTCCATCAATGTTTGCCTGACTGCACCTATGACCTCGGTAATATGGCTCACCCCAGAACTAAGTGTTTCTTTTAGTTGACCAAGTGCATCTAGCTGAGCCAATCTCGTACCCTGAGCTTCATGCATTTGCGTAGCCTGTAATGCTCCTCCATAACGAGTAGTATTGAGATGAGCCAGTGCGATCGCCCTCAAAACGGAAAGGCCTTCATTGGCATTCAGAAGTTCTCTCAAATGCATTTCTGCAATTCTGTTGGACGTGTCCATCTGATTAGCCTGTACTTCGCCGTAATGGCGAGTGGTATCCAGCTGGGTCGATCTTGTAATCTGCGCTTCATTCATTTGAAAGACTTGCACCTCGCCGAAATGGCGAGCGATATTCAGCTGGGCTAATCTAGTTCTCTGCGCTTCATTCATTTGAGCGACTTGTAATTCGCCGAAATGGTGAGTGGTATCCAGCTGAGCTAATCTTGCCATCTGGGCCTCATCCATTTGAAAGACTTGCACTTCGCCGTAATGCTGAATGCTGTCAATCGTAATCTGTCTATCACTTGCTGCTGCTACAGCAAGATCTCCCAAATTTTCGACCTTATCTAGTGTTGCTTCGCCAATTAAGCGAATGTCCTTTTGAACTACAAGTGATTCTCTAGTTACATCAGTCAATTCTTCAGTTTGTAAAATACCCCGCTCCATTAATTCTAAACCCTCCTCTCTCTGGGTCACACCAATAGAGGAGTTATCAGCAATCCTTCTTTGTAATCCAATTTGAACATTGCCTTGCGAAACCAAAGCTGAAGCCTTTCTGCTTAAATCTCTCACTTCGTATTTCACTCCCTCTATACCAAATCTAACCTCAGGAATTCTTTCAGCTAATGCGTGATGAATAGCTGCATCTAAAAGTCCGTGACGAGCAAATTCAGATAGGGATTTAAAATTAATTGGATCCTCATCTGCCTTGCGCATTAATTGATAGAAAAATTCTTTTTCCTCATTGCTTAATTGCCCATTCTCTATATATCCATCTATTCTTGAAAGATTACTTATGATCCAAATTTTCCATGGATCAAGAGAATCAAAAAATCTTTTTGTCTGATCTTTATTAAGAGCTCCTTTTGCAGCTAGTATGATAGACTCCATCTCGTTCACATCACCTGATGACATGATATCTTCAAAACTTTTTGCCTCCTTTGGTATGCCGGAAATTTGACCACCAACATCTGCTAGTGTAGAGGATAGCTGCTGATTGCCTTTGCTTAAAGCGGCCCCTAATTCTTGAATACGTTCTTGAATGCCTAGATTACCATGAGCCAGATCTCGAAGTAGAGGGGCAATCATTCTCTCGGATACTTCCCTTGATCTCTGAGCTTCATCTATGAGCCGTACTGATGTCTGACGTTGATTAGTTTCTAAATCCTGCAATTCCTGCAGTGATCTCCTGGCTAGATCGGTAGCAGTACTAGGAGAATATGGAGGATTACTGAAAAATGCGTTTGAAAGACCAGTAATTTTCACTCTTTCGCTAGACATTTTCGATTTTATTATTTGGGCGCAATAATAGACCCTGTTTCGTTAATATGTCAACACGTGTGACCTCAAATTATTGATGCATATTTATTTTTAAGATTTTGCCGGGAAAGTGTTAATATAAGCACATGAATACAAAGTTTTTTTCACAACTAGCGGTTTTGTCAGCCCTGTTTGCCATTTTTATTGCTGCTCAGCCGGTTGAGGCGGCAAGTTTTTCTTATACAGCTGCAGGTTTCCAATCTATTGCATGTCCATCCGGAGATTCTTATACACCGATGAATTTGGTTGAAACCGGAGATATTGCGACCATCACCGGGACAGGGTTTGGAGTTCGTGACGTCAACGACTTAATACCCGAATCAACTTATATTCCCGTAGGCGCGACAGTCTATAATATTTATAGAGGGCAGAGAATCGATGCCAATAGCCAAACTATATACTTTGGGCTCCAATCATGGGTAGATAACAGTATTACATTGGAGGTAACCCTCGGGCAGGGAGGCTCATTGGGTTCAACAATTGTTTTGCGTACATATGCCAGTCAAACAGATAATGACGGAAGCTGTGTAAGCGCGACTCTATCACCTACTCCACCGCCACCACCTGCCCCGGCACTTTGCACGACAGATGATTATTTCTGCAGTGAATGGGCCGCTTGTTCTATAAGCGGAGGTCAAACACGAGTCTGCAACAAAATCTCAGGTTGCGATGGTGGTGTCACGATGCCTATAACTTCACAGAGCTGTGTGTATACACCGCCCATGTGCAGTTCATGGACATATTTGGATTGGTTAGCCTGCGGCCTAGATGGTCAACAAACAAGGGCAATTTTGACTTCATCACCGGATGGATGTATCGGCGGTAGTCCAATTTTGACTCAAGCTTGTGTCGTAGAGCCTCCTACGGCTCCGATTATCAATTCAATCTCACCGAATATCCTGACTCCCGGCGAAACTATTGTCACAATTTATGGTCAAAACTTTGGTAATTCATATTCTATTTTCGACAATCAAATATGCTTCAGCGAATATTGCATAAGTAGCCTTTATTTGAGCGACTACGTGAGCAAATGGACTGATACGGAGATTCAAGTAAGAGCACCCTCATTCATTGGTGAAAGTGGTGGTAGTATTTCCATTAGGGCTTATTTTGCCGCTACTAAAAAATATGATTTTGTTGTGGGTCCGAGTTATACGGTAAAAAAGGTACCGGTTATAATTCTGTACTATCCCAATATGTTCCAGGGAGATTCTTATAAATTTTCCGGTAAGAACTTTGGTCAGACTCAGGGTAAAGCTGTATTAAATGGGATTGAGACCGAAATCATAAGCTGGAATGATAATGAGGTGACCTTTAAAGTTCCTCCGAAGGCTTACAGTGGGCAAATTTATTTTGAAAGTTCCGATGGTGTAAAATCTACGCCAATTAGCATTAGCATACTGAAAAAATATTCAAATGATGAATATTCATTTTATCAATGGTACCTGGAAAGTTTGAATATTGATAAAGCCTGGGAGATCACGGAAGGTTCGAGTGATGTTGTTGTTGCTGTCATTGATAGCGGTGTTGATATAAATCATGAGGACTTAAAAGACGCGATTTGGAAGAATCAAAATGAAATTGTAAATAATGGCATTGATGACGATTTCAATGGTTACGTTGACGATAGCTATGGGTGGGATTTTGTTTTAGAGTCCAGCTCAACAGGAGCAAGGGGTAACCATGGAACTGCGGTTGCCAGCTTAATTGCGGCAAAAAAAAATAACGGTGTCGGGATCGCCGGCGTGGCTCCGGGAGTAAAAATAATGGCCCTTAATGTTTCCGCGGTCGAAGATGGGACAATGGTAAAGGTCGATGCGGCAAATGAGGCAATTAAATATGCTGTTGATAATGGTGCCGATATAATCAATCTAAGTTTTGTAGGAGATGGTAATTCAATTTTGTATGAAGCGTCACTTAAATATGCTTATGAAAATAATGTTTTGGTAGTTGCGGCCGCCGGTAATGCCAGTAAAAATTTGGATGAAAGTCCTTCTTCTCCTGTCTGTGTAGACCTCAAACACAATGCTGTTATCGGAGTTGCCTCGACTAACAAGGAAAATTTAAAATCAGATTTTTCCAACTATGGTCAATCTTGCGTGGACCTTTCCGCACCCGGCGAACATATAGCAGTGGCTTTCTCATCAAGTTCAGATAATTATTCAATTGCAAGTGGAACATCATTTTCCGCTCCATTGGTTTCCGGTATAGCAGCTTTAATAAAATCAAAAAATCCCGACTGGAATATTGAAGAAATTAAAAAAGTCCTGCTGGATACGGCAGCTAGCGTTGATTCTTCCAATCCCTTCTATGCAAATAAAATGGGTAGAGGTTTACCGAGTGCTTATCTGGCTCTCAATGCCTCAAGACCTGATGTGTCCTATGACTACAATCCAAATTCTAAATTAATTTTGAAGGAGACCGGATTGACAATAAAAATAGAAGAGCCGGAATTGAAGCCGATAGAAGGGCCTACTATAATCAAAAGTGAACCTCCCAAAATTGAACCTCCAAAAAAGGAAGTTCTTATTAAGGAGGGTATAGTTAAAAATGAGAAATTGGTTCAAAGCTATTTTCCGGATATTAAGGGAGATGAAAACGAGATTGCAATCAACTATCTAAAAAGTAAGGGCGTTGTGAATGGATATCCCGACGGTACTTTCAGACCGGAGAAAACTCTCAACAGGGCGGAATTACTAAAAATAGTGGTTCTGGCAAAGTATCCGGAGCCTACGGCGGATTTTGACATAAGCTGCTTCAAGGATATAGTGCGGGGCGCTTGGTATGCCGTATACGTGTGTTTTGCAAAAGAAAACAGCATAGTGCAGGGCTATTCAAATGGTAATTTCCAACCAGGCCAGAAAATCAACTATGTTGAGGCACTTAAAATAGCATTGGAAACCATGGGATATTCTCCGGCCAAGCCAACTAAAATATGGTATCAAGCTTATTTGGATAAGGCCTCCTCGATGAATGTGGGACTCGACACACTCAGTCCCGAACATGAAATAACAAGAGGAGAAATGGCGCAGCTTATTACGAATGTTATGAAGTACAAATAAAACTTGTGATGAGTTGGATTAAATTTGTTTATAGAAATTATTTATGTTAAATTTTTGGCATGGAAAATAAATACCTCATAGACCTCAGCGTAAAGTACGGCCTAAATTCTGAGGATATATCTAAGCTGGTGAGCATGATGTATCAGGTGGATCTGGACGATATGGATTCAGAAGAATTTAAACGCGTGGCAAATTATATTTGCGAAGCGAAGCTTGTGGAATTGCCGGCTGAAGAATTAATAGAAGAGTTGAAAAGAAAAGGACTGATCAAGTAGTTTTTTATTCGAGGAGTTTGCGACCTTCGAGATTTTCTTTAGTTTTGTTCAGAATGCCGGTGATAATAAATTTGGCGAAATCGTGGAGTTTGTCGAATGGTTCGGTAACATTATTTTGCTCGAGGAATTCACGCATAACGGAGGTGATGATTTGGATGAGTATCGCTTTGATTCGCTCAATTCTTTCATATTTTGGATCTTCGAAATCCCACTCTCTTGGCAATTCCTTCATCTCGATTTCATAAGCTGTCTTTAGCAATTTCTGGGGATTTTCCTCAGCTTGGAGGAGGAGATTTTTCATCCAATTATCGAGGGCTATTTTTACTTTCAAGGGTAGTGTTTCGTCGTTCGAATTGAAAAAAATAAGGGCCTGAGCATTGGAAGAGTCGGACTGAGGATTCTGGATATTTCCTTGATGATCGAGCATTTTGAAATGCCCTACTTCCTGATGGATTTCCGGATTACTGAGAACTATAATCGAGAGAATAAAATTGGCCGGAATATTTTGTTCCAAAACACGGCTGATGAGTAACACTAAATCGGTTTTGCTGCTGGTTTTTACGAATTTCAAGAGAATTTTCAGTAATTCGTCTTCCTTCTTTTTCTGCTTTCCTTCCTCTTTTTTGATTTGGGCAATCTGAGCGGCAGCGGCAGCCATTCTTTCTCTCAAGGCCTCAAACGCCGCTTCGGACATTCCTTCCCCGCCCTGATCTGAATTTATAAATTGCTCTAAGGACATGGGGAAATTATATCATATGAAGCAAAAAGTCCCCTATTCGAGGACTTTTGAAATGTAGTTTGAATTTAGGCTACAGGGAGAATATTCACTACTTTATCCTTGAATACACGACCATCGAACTTTTTCATAGCCTTCTGTGTAAAGTGAACCTTGCCATCGATCAAAGAGTAGATAGTGTGGTCTTTACCCATACCGGCATTCTGGCCAGGGAAATACTTAGTACCTCTCTGACGAATAATGATACCTCCTGCTCTGACAGCTTGTTCTCCGTAGACCTTAACACCGAGGCGTTTCGCCTGCGAGTCTCGGCCGTTTTGGGTGGAACCGGCTGCTTTTTTATGTGACATAATTTTTGAGTTATTGCTTGGTGATTTTAGGAGAATATGTTGATAAATGCAAGGTTTTTTGCACGTTGACCCCCTGCGCGGGTTGTTTTCAGATCAGTTTCATGATATAATAATTGGATATCGTCGAACCCGCCTACCGGCAGGCAGGCCCAAAAACAAATATAATGAGTCCAAAAATCAATAAATATATCACGGTTTTAGTAACTATTAGCCTTCTGGTGGCTAATATGGCTATTGGGTATGCCGAGGAGGTGACGGACAAAAATACTCGATTTCTCGATAAGGTGAAGCAGGAAATTGAGCTGAATAAAACGGATTATCGACAGCTTTTGAATAACGTTTCTGATACAAAAATGCGTCTGGATCTCGTGACTGAGGAGAAGATGACTCTGCAGAGTCAATTAAAAAATGTTGATGAGAGGGTGAAATCTATGGGTCATCAGCTTTTGACCGTGACTAAACGTGTTATTGAAAAGGAAAACGAGATTTCCCTACTCTACGAACAGATAGAAATTAATCAGGTGGCGATGAATTATCAAGCTGAACAGTTAAAAGATTATGTAAAAACTATCTATCGGGAGGAAAATACCATGTTTTCGCGTGATGAGGATGGATCGGTGGATGCTTTCAAGCTACTGCTCTCAGATGGAACGGTGGGCGAGAATATGCGTCAATTGGATTATTTCAACATTTTGGATGTAGCCGGACAACAGATGGTGGAGAAACTGGATGAACTAGGCAAAACCCTAAAGGTATGGAAGGTGGATTTGGAGAAAAAGAGGCTAAATCTTGCGAGTCTACAAACTGATTTGGCGAGTCAAAAAAAGGAATTAGATCTCCAAAAACAATCAAAAGAGGATTTATTGAAAATTACTATGGGTCAGGAAGATGTGTTCAAACAATTGCTCGAACAAACCATAAAGCAGCAAGATGAGATGGTTCAGGATATCAAAGGCCTGAGCAACGCTTTGGTATTTCTACAGGACAGAATCGCCTTGGAAGGAGATAAATTTGATATTACAAAATACAAATCAATTCTAGACTTTAGGACTCAGGCGCTATACGAATTCCAGATGAATAATATAAACAATAAGGGTGGCCAGTTTGCTTGGCCGGTTGATCCCGATAGAGGAATTAGTGCTTACTTTCATGATTCAAGGTACGTGGGTGTCTTTGGGGTGCAGCATAATGCGGTGGATATTCCGGAATACCAGAGTACTCCTGTGAGAGCGGCGGCGGATGGCGTGGTGTATGTAGCGCGGGATAATGGCTATGGTTACAGCTATATTATTCTTTCACATGCCGGTGGATTCATGACTGTTTATGGGCATGTGAGTAGTGTGCTTGTAACTTCGGGACAAAAAATAAGTCAGGGTTCAATTATTGCTCTAAGTGGCGGTATGCCGGGAACACCTGGTGCCGGTTATATGACTACGGGACCTCATTTACATTTCGAGGTGCAATTTAATGGTAAATACGTCGATCCTTTAATGTATCTGCCTTTGACTGTTCTGACCGGTGAGCAGATTGCCTTGTTGCCACAAGAGTATCAGGATTTATGGAGTAAGGAATTGATGAAGGAAATGAAAACGGATGAAAACACAGGTGTTGGTGTAGCGCGGGATCAGACTGCTGGTGCTGTGGCCAGATAATGGCTAAAATGTGGCCATGAAGAACTTGAGGTTTCATGCGGCTGAAATTATAAGGATTCTGAAAAAGCAGTATCCGGATTCAAAGATCGCCCTGAATTATGGCGATATTTTTCAATTGGTGGTGGCGGTAATTTTGTCGGCGCAATGTACGGACGTGAGAGTGAATAGGGTGACGCCGGCTTTGTTCAAGAGATTTCCGCGCGTGCAAGATTTTGCAGAATGCGATGTGCACGAATTGGAAAAGCTGATTTATTCGACCGGATTTTATAAAAACAAAGCGAAGAATATTAAAGGCGCGGCGGCGAAGGTTGTAGTGGAGTTTGGTGGAAAAGTGCCCGGGACGATGCAGGAATTATTGAGCCTGCCCGGCGTAGCGAGGAAGACGGCAAATGTTGTGTTGAGTTCCGGTTTTGGGCTGAGTGAAGGGATTGTTGTGGATACCCACGTGGCTAGGATTTGTGGGCTTCTGGGATTAGTTCCAAAAAAAATGAGTGAAGCGAAGAATGCGGTAAAGATAGAGAAAATTTTGGTAAAACTTGTGCCGCGAAAAGACTGGGGAATTTTTTCTTTCCTCATGATAGATCACGGCCGAGCAATCTGCGTTGCAAGAAGGCCTAAATGTGGAATTTGTCCGCTGAATGGGATTTGTCCGAGTGCGAGAGTCGTGAAAGAGTAGGGTGTTGAACGTGGTCCGACAACACTTTTTTTGTGCTTTTAACTTGAAATGCAATGTGCAATTTTGCTAGTATATAAGCAAGCCACAGCACTATAAGCTATAGTTCTCGTGAGTGTCGCAGAAGCCCTTTATTTGTGAAAGGGTTTTTCTGTGTCACGATGAATACGTCTGGTGAGAGCATGGGGCTGTAGCTTAATCGGTAAAGCGCGTGTGGTCGACACTCACGAGTTGCCGGTTCAAGTCCGGTCAGCTCCACCAGACTTGGTAATTACGGTAAAGCAATGAGGACCGCCTTGATATCCTTTGTCAGCGTGCAGAGTGGACAGGAAGTCCACCAAAAGAAGAGTTGGGCCGGTTTTTTTCCTAGTTCTTTTTCGAGGTCGGCGATGTCATTTTTTATTTGCAACATGGAGCTGCGAGATACTTTGGTATACACTTCTTTTCCTTCCAGAGAATAGACGCTAGGGTCATTCGTGTTGGCGCCGGTGACTTCGATCATGACATTGCCGAGGAACATGGCCCCGTCATCTATCACCATGCCATTTTCAACAGGCTTGTATCCTTTTGCAATTGCAGATTTTTGAGCGCGGAAGACGTCGATGACGAAAGAAAATGGATAATAAAAAATACGAGGGGAAAAAGCTTTATAGAAAGTTTTGCTGATGGTGCTTTTCTTTTTGTCCCAGTCGGCAGCGTTGATTGTCGGACATTTGCAGAGTTTTGGAATTGGAATGGCGGAAGTTACGGATTTCATTGCTGAAGTGGCTGCGGAGGCTGCGCTTGAAGCGGCCGATGTTGCCATGTTGGTGGCAACTTGAGCAACCGGAGGTGGCGTTACCGGCGGAGTGATAGCAGGTGCGGGAGTCTGCGCTGGGGTTTGTGTTGGAGTCGGTGCGACGACAGGGGTAGGAACAGGCGCCACCGGAGCAGTAGGTGTAGGCTGAGGTTGAGGATTAATTGGATCCATTGGAATAAGTTATTTATCTTCGACCTATTCTAGCTCATTTTTAGTCTAAATTACAAATTGACTTACAACTTCCAGATTGCTAAATTTATTCAGTCCACGTTGGGGTGTAGCCAAGCGGTAAGGCAGGAGCCTTTGAAGCTTCCACTCGGGGGTTCGAACCCCTCCACCCCAGCCAACTTTTCAGTTCTTCAGACTTATCATGGATGCTAAATGTGAAATTTCCGGGCGAGATTTTGATGTTTCTGAGCACGAAATGGCGCTGAGAAAAAAATTTGGATTTGGTGATAGCCTGCCAAAGGTTTTACCAAAGTATAGGTTTCAATATCTTGGGGCTTTCTGGCCGCAGTGGAATTTACATAAGAGAAAATGTGACAAGACCGGTGAGCAGATAATATCCGTTTTCCGTCCGGATTGTGTTTATCCTATCTGGAAAAGAAAGGAATGGTTTGATAATAATAATCCGCCGTCTCGAGAATTTAATTCTGCTCTAGAATTTTTTGATCAGGCTTGGGAGCTGTTTCAGAAATGTCCAATACCCCATGTTTTCGAAAGCCATAATCATAATTGTGAATATACCGATGACTGGTACTACAGCAAAAATTGTTACCTTTGCCATTCAGGTCAATATAGTGAGGATTGTTCCTATTGTTATGAATGCGATCATTGTAAAAATGTGAACTATGGTGTTTCTGTTTTTCATTCGGAACTATGTTTTGATCTGATAAATTCCACTAATTGTTTTAATGGTTTATTTTTATTGAATTGCAAAATGGTGAGTGATTCCGCTTTTATGTACGATTGTCGTGATTGTAGCAATTGTCTTTTTTGCTTTAATCTTCGCAATAAAAGCTATTGTTTCGGCAACAAACAACTTTCAAAAGAAGAATTTGAGAAACAAAAGGCTAAGTGGGATTTCACATCTAATAAAACTTACGAAAAGGCAAAAGAATTCTTTAGTGAAATGATGTTAAACACTGCATGGCATAGAGCTTTGCAGATTGATCAGTGTGAAGATTCTTCAGGTAATTTCATTAAACAATGTAAGGACTGTGAAAACTGCTATCTGCTTTCAAAACACGAAAATTGTGCTAACGATTGTTTTTCCGGACCTGACGCTAAGGCAACTCTTGATTCACTGGGAACGGTTGGCGGCGAGCTTACTTTTATGACTTCCCTACCGGTTTTTTCCTACTATGTGATTTTTTCTTTTAGTGTTGCTCACTGTAAATTTGTCGAATACTCCGCTTATCTTCAAAATTGTCAGTATTGCTTTGGATGCTGCGGTTTGGTTAACAAGAAATACTGTATTTTTAATAAGCAATATTCTGAGAATGAATATGGGATTTTGCGTGAAAAAATAATTTCACGAATGAAGGAGAGCAATGAGTGGGGAGAATTTTTCCCCGGCTACTTTGCGCCAAATCCTTACGAGGAAAGTTTCTCCGGATTTCATTTCCCAGTTGGTAAGCCAAAAGATCTTGGATTCAGAGAGGGAAGATCATTGGAAAGGAGAAACATTAAAACTGCTGAAGTTGAAATGATTCAAGATTCGTATAAAGGATTGAGTCCCGAAAAAGAAAAATGTCTTACAGAACAGATTTTTTGGGATGAAAAACACAAAAGATCTTTCCAGGTTACGCAAAAAGACATTGATTTTGCGAAGAAAATAAAGGGGCCTCTGCCTCATTATTACTATGTTCATCGCCTGCAAGATAATCTGGTATGGATGCCGTTTAATGGTGAACTTCGTGACACTGTTTGCGCAAAATCCGGCGAAAAAATCAAAACTAATTGGCCGGAAAAATTTGATGAAAGAATTTTGTGTGAGGAGGAATACCTAAAGGTGGTGAAATAATTCCTCCTGGTGGATGGCTGATTTCTCCTTTGACTTTTTTTGGTATTGAAGTAGAATTTTTGCAAATTTTTAAATTTATTTTATGAGTAAGGGTGGTTTAGCAGCTTTTGCATTAGGTTTAGCTGTTGCTTGTGGAAAGGATGGTCAGGAAGGAGACGTTATTGATAGATCTGCTGTAAGTGGTGATAGAAGATGTGAACCAGCTCATTTTAAAGGTGTGGATAGGACTGTTTTGGGTAGCGTAGATACTTTAGTGCCTTTACTGAAAAGGATGGTTGCGACAGATGCTGCGAGATGTGTGGCTGGAAAAATGAACGGGGGAGCTAATCCTGAAACAGCTGATTCGGAATGTCGCATTGCGGATGAATATGGGCAAAAACTTTTTGATGAATTGTTATGTTTATGTATACCGTTTGAGGTACGAAAAGCAGCTTCGGATGCACTTATGAGTGAACCTATTAATTTTGAGGCTCAAGAGGCTGTTCTTGTAGATGGCGACGGAAAGGTTATGGCTGTTATACCTATACAAGCAATTCCTACAGAGAAAACTAAATAAGGAATATAAAGTAAGATTCGGCATTAAACCTTGCTTTCGCAATTGAACATCCACTGAATGCCGAATTTGTCGGTGCAGGAGCCGTAGTAGGCGCCCCAGAACATTTCCTGGAGTTCCATTTCTATTTTTCCTCCGGCGGAAAGGCCGTCAAATAGTTTTTTTGTTTCAGGACGAGTGTCAGGTTCCAAATTAATGTAAACATTGTTCCCCGGTTGTACTTTGAAGCCCATCGATTCGGGAGCGTCAGTGCCCATCAGCATGTGACCACCAAGAATAGGAAGAGCTATATGCATGACCAAATTTTTATCATCTTCGGACATAGCTGGCTGACCCGGCTGCGATGGCACTTCCGAAAATCTATGAATACCGCCAACAAATTCTCCACCGAAAATTGATTTATAAAAATTGAAAGCTTCTTCCGTTTGAGTTGGAAAATTGAGATAGGTGCTTACTTTTGCCATTGTGATTGGTGGTTAATGGTTGCTGTTTGATTTTAGCAAAATTTTATTTTCGTGTAATGTATTAAGCATAGACTCGTAATCGTATTTTGTTTATTAATCTTGTTCATATGAGTTGTAAGTTTATTATAAATCTTGTGGTAGTAGTCATTGTTTCAATAAATTCTATCTCTTCGGTTAGTGCCTTTACAGATGTGAATCCGGGAATTTGGTATAAGGAATATGCTGATAAATTAGTTGCTGCTGGGGTCATTGATGGTTCGAGAGAAACTTTTGATGCTTCTCTTCATGTTACTCGTGATATGGCGGCGAAGGTTGTGGTGATAGCTGCAGGTTATAAAGCTGGGGATTTGATTACTCCGGTTGTTCCGTCATTTAATGATGTTCCAAAATCTGCTTGGGCTTATCAATATGTGGAAACTGCTAAGTCTCTAGGATTTATTTCAGGATATGGAAATAGAATTTATGGACCAGCTAATAAAGTGAGTAGGGCCGAATTTGCCGCGATGATTAATAGAGCTTTTAAACTCGAGAAGAATCTTGATGAGGCTCCTCATTTTAGTGATGTAGGAACGAGTGATTGGTTTTATGATGTCGTGGAGACTGTAACTCACTGGTCAATTGTTGATGGCTATAGTGGTGGCTTTTTTCAGCCTCACCAGCCGATAAATAGGGCAGAAATGTCCAAGATGATTGTACGCGCGATGAATGTTTATAAACCAGTGGAAGCGGGAAAAGAGACCGAAAAAGTTATAGTGAAAGAAAAAATCAAAAAAAATAATTCGTCTGGCGTTTCTCCAACCTCCGGAATACCTGACACGACGGGTGGTGGTACTAGCGGGACCATACAGAATTCATTCACAGAAAATTTTTCTTCCTTTGCTCCTAAATATTATGTAGATGAAGAATCTTTTGCGCCTTGGTTTGTGAAATTTGCAGGTTTTGGACTCGTAGGCATAGAATCGGATACTAGTAATAAATGGCTGCGATTATCGCCACAGGCCGTAGATTCACCAGGGCTTACTAAGGCGAGCCTAGTCACTGGTCCTGCCTATCAGGGTCCAATAAGTTTTCAATCTAAATTGTTAACCGTAAAGCAGCTTCGTACCGGCTCGGATCCAAATAGTTGGGAAGTTGCATGGGTAGTTTGGAATTATACTGATAACGATCATTTTTATTATTTCATTCCAAAGCCAAATGGTTGGGAGCTAGGCAAACGAGATCCTTTATATCCTGGTGGACAACGCTTTCTTGCGACTGGCGAAAGTCCACTATTCCCTATTGGGCAATGGTATACTGTCAAAATAGAGCAAGATGCGGCTAATACTATTACGGTTTCAGTAAATGGATCGAATGTGAGTACCTTCACTGATACTGAAAGACCTTATGGTATGGGAAATATTGCCTTCTACACAGAGGACTCGGAAATAAACGTGGATGATGTTAGTGTTACATATTAGGTCGCGTTGGATTGAAAAATTTTCGCATTTTTATAGTACCCAGGACGACCATGATTGTTTCGCCGGCGATGGCGCCTAGAAGGATGAGGACCATTTTTTCCGTCATGTCGGTGACGAAATAGGAGGCAACGAAAAAGACGCAGCTGAGGGCCAGGCCGATGAATTCGCGCCACATAAACCAGAGGTCTTTGCCGGCAGCGAAGAGGCTGAGCATTACCAAATCATATCCATAGGAAACAGCGGCAAGAATCAGCATCATTGGAAGGATGAAACTCAATTCCGGAATGTTGTATTTGGCGTGGGTGAGAATGGAAATGGCGTAGGGGCCGATGAGTGAGCCAACGAGTACGAGGGCGAGGCCGGAGATGAGGAAAAGTTTTTGCAGAGAGAGAAAAAGTTTTTTTGCTTTGTCGTAATGTTTGCCGTCGATGTATTCGGTGAGACCCGGTAAGGCCGAGAACATAATGAAGGTGGAGGCGAGGCTAAGGACTTGGCTTATTCTAAAAGAAATATTGAAACTCCCGAAGTCAGAGTCGCTCAAAAAATTGTTCGCGAGATAGTCCGGAATGAATCTAAAATAGAGAGTGTTTATTAAAGAAATTATACCAAAAGGAAGGCTTTTTTTGAAAAAGAGGAGCATGGTCGCCAATTCCAGTTTACAGAAAATTTTAATTTTCCGCGCGACCAGCGCTATGCTGATTAAAAAGGTTGAGAGGCTGCCGAGAAGTGTGGCACCGAGAATCCAGAAGTGTTGTAGCGAGCCGACGTGTTTCACTATCCAAAATAGAATAGCGAGCTGGAGAATTCTTCCGAGCAAGAGAGCGGCGGTGGCTCGACCCATGAGATAATTAGCCTGAAGCATTCCGTCGCAGACTGACGTGAGAAAATCAAAAAGCAGAGCGCTGCAAAAAAGAGCGGTGCCGATGATGAAAATTTCGCTGCCGCCTGATAAAATTGCGACTCCTATGGCCAAGAGGAAGAAAAATATTCCCGTGACGGCGCGGACGAATAAGGCATGGACGAAAATCTTTGAATCGTCAGGTTTATCGGACATTAATTTGATGACGTTTCCGTAAATACCCAGATTAGCGACAGTGGAAAAAAACAAAACATATTCCGTAATAGAGGCGTAAACTCCGTAGCCTTCTTGAGTCAGAAAATTAGAAATAAGTTTCAGGCTGATGGCCGAAAGCACTATTTGCAGAATCTTTCCGGCGAGCTGGATGGCGGCCGAGAAGGCAATCTTTTTGCCAAGGATATTGAGGCTGTAATTTGGGATGGTCATGGTGAGGGAGGAAGAACTTCGATGAGCATTTTAGCGCCGCTATCGATAGGTTTTGCGTAATCATGATTGGCGTCGCTGAGTGTCTTCCAGGAGTAGACATAATCTTCGCCGTGCTTAGTTCCTACGTCTGACGTAATGACTTTTTCACCTTCTTTATATCCCTTGATTACTAACGCATGGTACTCCGGTCCCCCATTTTTAAAGAAGGGATTGCCGAGTTTTTTTCCGGCAAGTGGGATAACAATCAGGTGCCCCCGAGCCAATATTTCTTGCACGTCTTTAAAAGTCGGATTGGTATGAATAACATTTTTTAGTTTGAGGGAATCTTCCAGTATTTGGGCCATTTGCTTGGTAGTGGTCGATTTGTAGTAACCAAA
The DNA here is from genome assembly GCA_943358175.1 of Candidatus Peribacteria bacterium. GTDB lineage: Bacteria > Patescibacteriota > Gracilibacteria > UBA1369 > LOWO2-01-FULL-3 > JACRIB01. Next base: position 17,167 of record CALRGV010000007.1, on the reverse strand, counting down.
GGTTTTGTTTTGCCAATCAACAATTGCTAAAACCTGATCGCGGAATTGTTCGCGCGTCCATTTGTGGTCGTAATAGGCGTTGGCTACCAGTAGCAGGCTGGCTTCTTCGCAAGCGTTTTGCCATGGCTCATTCCAGTCGCCAAAAGGTGCCTGGCTGTAGAAAGTCATCGCTAGATTGAGCTCTTTTGGAAGTGGTGATGGCTTTATGGGAGGGATGACTTCGGGATCTTTAGCGGGAATTTTGGCAGGAGTTTTGGGTGTAGCTCTGGGAATTTTTGTGACTTCAGGGTAAATGGCCACTGGCTGCTTGTTCGCAACGGTAGCGATGCTTATCGCTTCGGGAACTGTTTCCTTTAAATAGGCGGGGCTTCTGACATAGCGATAAATTCCAAACGCCGCAATAGTGAGGCCAACAAGTAGAACTGCAACTAATATTTTCGACTTTTTCATCTAGAAAATTTTATCACAGATAATCTGTTTAAACTTTACGGTAAATTCAAGTAGAGTGGCAAATGAAAAATTACATTTATTTTTTTGAATACAAAATCTTTTCGTCAAAAAGTATATGAGATCGCCGCTAAAATTCCTGCCGGAAAAGTGTTGACCTATGGGCAGCTGGCGAAGCTGGCAGGAAGCCCGGGGGCGGCACGGGCGGTGGGAATGTGTATGCGGAATAATCGTGACAGCATCACTGTCCCCTGTCATCGTGTGGTGGCGGCGGATGGGAAGCTGACGGGATATGCTTTTGGTGGAGTCGAGACGAAGAAAAAGATCTTAATGAAAGAAGGCGTGCTATTTAATGGAGACAAAGTGAGTCTTAGTGTTTCGGAGTGGAAAGAAGTTGTTCCAGATCCAGAGTCTCGTTAAAAGTAATTTGCTCCACGAATTCCGGCATATGAGAAACTAGAATTATAGCGCCATCGTAGTCTTGTATAGCTTGGGCGATGATAGGTATATGACGAAAATTGATGTGGTTAGTGGGCTCATCGAGAATGAGTAGGCCGGGCTTTTGCAGAACGAAACGGGCGTAGCAAAGCAGACCTTTTTGGCCTTCAGAGAGAGAGCCGATTTTATTTCTAATCATTTCACCGGTGAGAAGAAAGTGCGCGGCAGTAGCATAAATTCTTTCGTGAGAAGGATCATCACTAATTTTATTTAGGGAATCGTAAACGGTTTCGTCGAAATCCAGACCGGCAAAATCTTGTTGATAATACCCCACTCTCACACCTGGAGAGATAGAAGTATTAGGATTTTCGCCAAGAGCGAGTTCTCTCAAAAGTGTACTTTTGCCCATGCCATTTGGTCCGGTAATTTTCAACCTGGTACTATTGAAAAATTTAATTTGAACTTTTTTAGCGGTTCTCTTGTGATCGTGGATTATCCCAACAGAAGAAATTCTGGCTACGACTTCCGACCATGGTTGAGCGGGAATGACAAACGGTCTAATCGTTTTATCATCGCGTCTGACATCCACCATGTTTTCTTCATCTTCAGCGACTTCGTCACGGAGTTTACTGGCCAATCTGCGCATTTTTCCTCCTTTATTTGAAAAGAAATTAACTTTATCTTTGCGATCCTGAATATTCCTTTCAAGCTGAGAATTTTTTCTTTGTTCGCGTTCGATTTGTTGCGCTATTTGTTCTATTACATCGAAGTAATCGCCGACATATTGTTCGACTTTTTTTGTGTAGACATCCAGATTTAAAACTCCATCGGTGAAAGAATTCAAAAAGCCGGCGTCATGAGAAATTACGATTACGGTTTTTTCGTAACCCATGAGAAAGCCCGTGAGATGATTGATACCGTCGACGTCGAGATTGTTTGTCGGTTCATCAAGCAAAAGAACATCGGGCTCTTGAATTAGGGCATAAGCTAGAAGCAATCTGGCTAGCTGTCCGCCAGAGAAATCTTTGATTTTTTTATCATTGGTAGTAGTGAGATTTACTACTTCGAGTACGTCTTTGATCAATTTCTCGAGATCATATTTCTTCTCGTCGAAAGCAGTTTCAAAATATTCAAAAACCGTGAGATCGAAGAATTTCTTTGGCATTACTTGAAGTCCGATGGCAATAGAAGCGTTATTTAGGATATTTACCTGGCCTTCAGTTGGTTTTAGTTCTTTTAAAATTAATTTGAAAATCGTACTCTTCCCGGCGCCGTTCTGTCCCATGATTGTAATCTTGGCGTTTTCGCGAACAGTGAAGCTACTCTCAGTAAGGATCGGTTTGTTGTGATCGTAGTAAAACGATACGTCGTCAAAGCTAATTATTACATTTCCGTGATTCATGATGAGCAGTATAGCATAGAAATAAAATTTCATTAAGCCTATATTACCAGAAAATTTTATGCTAGAATTTGCAGGATTTTTTAAAACAAACATATGATTCACGATAAAATCCAATTGGCTATTAAAGAGCTACGTAAATTCGAGGAGGAACTGAAAAGTGTAAAAAAGGATATTAGAGAAGAGGAGAAAATTGAAGATGAACAGTATGTAGAATTAAAAAAGTCTTTGAAGGAATTAAAGGCACAAGTAAAGGACTTTGAGGAGCAACAGCTAGGTGAACTAAGGAAAACAGAGTTTTATGGAAAACTAAGAGAATTACAGCTCAAAACCTCGGAAGACATGGCTTTAGCAAAAGAAAAAATCTTTGTTCTACTGGATCAGCTACCATTGAAAGCGTTTGAAATGGACCTGAAGGATGAAAATACTTTTGCTAAAGTGCAGGCTCTGCCGGAAATGAGAATTTTCTTGAATGGAAAGGAGATTAAGAAGGCGGCGTAGGGGTGAATTATTTTTGTTTTTTCAAGTATTTTGCTATGGCCTGGGAAAAATATTCAAATTGGTCAAGCTCTGATTTGAGATATTGATATACCCTATTCAGATCAACTTTTACATACTCGTGCACCAGTAAATTACGAAAGCGGGCAACCGAGGAAAATGTTTTAGCCAAATTGGCCGGGAGGATTTTTTCTTTGTTTAGGATAACAAAAATCTGGGCGGAATCCTGTGGAATAGAGAAATTTTCCGCACTGATGATGATTTGTCCTATATCTATAGAAATTTCAGCGCTAAGCTGTAAGTAATGCAGGAGTGCTCCTGTTTTAAATGGATCTTTTTCTATTTCCTTTAAGGAAAACTTCTTCAAAAGTTTAAGAATTTTTAAATATTCTTTTAGTCTTTGAAGTCTAAGGATTACCTGTTCTTTGTCTACCAAGGGGTTCATGTAAGTCCGTGAGTTAAAATACGATCAATTTCAAAATCAGTAAAACGGTCATGGTAATATTTGTAGTCGTAATAGAGTGTAAGAGCCTTATTTCTTAGAGCTAATTCATACTTCATATTTTTGGCAAAAATTAGTTTCCTTGATTGATAAACTCTAAACTGTAACGGTAGTGGTGCCAAATCCAGATCCAGTAAATCAATTTCAAATTTAAAGTGCGAAGTTAAATCTCCAATCAGGGCTAGGGTTTGTTTTAATGTAGGCTTTTTATCAAATCTGACGGCAATATCCAGGTCACTTTTAGCGTGAGTGTTACCATTGATTTGTGATCCAAAAAGGTAGGCCGCGCCTATGTTGTATTTGGCAAATAACTTTTCCATTTTTAATTAAAAATATTCCTCTTTTAGTTTAGCAAAGTGAGGAATTTAATAGCAAGTTTAAAAAAAATGACAGCAAAGGAAAACCGTCTTAGTGATGGCTAGTTGTGGCAAGATTCAGGAAAACCAAAGTCAGGAAAGAAAACACCAGGGCCTGAATGAAGCCTACGAAGATTTCCAGACCGTAGAATGGGAGTGGCGCGATGAACGGTACCAAGAAACTGATCACCAGGAGCAGCACTTCTCCGGCGAAGACATTGCCGAAAAGACGGAAGGAGAAGGAAATCATTTTTGAAAATTCGGAGAATAATTCCAAGATACCAACGAAGCAACCTACAGGATCTCTGAATGGATTCACAAAGAATTTACCGCCATAACCTTTCATTCCCAGCATGGCAAAACCCATGACCTGGCAGGATGTGACAGAGATGAGGGCGATAGCAAAAGTCATATTTATATCTGCAAAAGTGGAGCGTAAAAACGGAACGAGTACGTGATGGCCATTATGTTCGGCCCATACTCCGATACTACCAAAACCTGGGAGTAGACCCATCCAGTTGGAAATAATTACAAAAAAGAAAATAGTCGCAACTATTGGGAAAAATTTTTCGGTTTTCTTGCGATCACCCACCACACTATCAAAAAAGTCGAAAAGGCCTTCAACAATTGTTTCAATAAAATTCTGGAAACCACCAGGTACGAGGGCATATTTTTTGCGTTTCAAAACCAAGCCAACGACTGTAAGAAGAATCATGGTGAGCAGCGCTGTAATCAGAGTATTCCTAACTTCAAAACTACCAATGTGGAATATTGTTTCTGAGCCTAGTGTAGGTGGTATAAATGTTGCCATGATTACTTATTTTTAGGTTTAGGTGGATTTTGAGAATTAATATCTTCGATCATGTCCTTGCTTTTCTTGTAGACGATCGTTAGTCCCGAGGTCATTGCCAGAAAGAATCCTATCATAGTGAAAATCGGGAAGGTAACCAAATATTTGTCCAAGAGCACACCTCCAATTCCAAAAATTAGAATGGGAGTGATTATCATGAAGCCGATATTTAAAGCCATACTGTAAGCGTTCCATTGTTTTTTCATAAGAGTTGTCATATTACATCATCTACAAACTCTCTTGGTTAATCATTATAAATTCAATCATTAAACGAAGGTCTTGATCCTCCGTGGCGATGCTTCCTGGCAATCTTGATACGAGACATAGCGCGTTCCATTTGAGCGACAGCGTCGGCGTAACCTTCGTCATCATGACGCTGTTCAGACATAATAGACTGAGCGCGCGTGATGGCCTCTTGAGCGCGCTTTTCGTCAACTTCGGTAGCGCGTTCGGCAGCGTCGGTGAGCAGGGTGATGGAGTTACCATCGACTTCTACGACTCCTGAAGTGACAGAGAAAAATTCTTCCTTACCATCAATCTTAATTTTTAATTCTCCCGGCTTTACTGCAGAAATAATTGGGATGTGATGAGCCAAAACGGTGATTTCGCCTTCAACCGTAGGAAAAGACACACCTTCAACCATAGCATCGTAAAGTACTTTTTCCGGAGTGACTATTTTGAATTGGATTTGTTTGGCCATGTGGCTTGCTTGACATTATTTTAATTAATTGTTCTAGTCGGAATTGACTCTTGAGAGTCAATTATTTTACTTCATCAATACTTCCCTTCATGTAGAATTTACCTTCATCAACATCATCCATTTTACCATCGAGAATCTGGCTAAATCCTTTAATTGTATCAGCAAGTTTGCAATATTTACCACCACTGCCTGTAAATGCTTCAGCAACGAAGAATGGTTGAGAAAGGAATTTTTGAATCTTACGAGCGCGGCGTACCGTAATTTTGTCGTCTTCGGATAATTCTTCCATACCAAGAATGGCGATAATATCCTGTAAATCTTTATATCTCTGAAGAATTTTCTGAACTCCGCGAGCCACTTTGTAATGTTCATCGCCAACGATATTCGGATCCATAATTGTGGAAGTGGAATCGAGAGGATCTACCGCAGGGTAGATACCAAGCTCAGCTAAATTACGGGAAAGTACTACCGTGGAATCCAAATGTCCGAAGGTTGTAGCCGGAGCCGGATCAGTAAGATCGTCCGCAGGCACGTAAACGGCCTGGATTGAAGTGATAGAACCTTTTTTTGTAGAAGTAATACGTTCCTGAAGTGCACCCATCTCGGTAGCAAGAGTAGGTTGATAACCTACAGCTGATGGAATACGACCGAGCAACGCAGACATCTCTGAACCCGCCTGAGTGAAACGGAAAATGTTATCAACGAATAAAAGTACATCCTTACCTTCTTCATCACGGAAATATTCAGCCATGGTAACACCTGTTAGAGCCACACGAGCACGTACTCCGGGTGGTTCGTTCATCTGACCGAACACCAAGGTGGTTTTTTCCAAAACTCCGGAATCCTTCATTTCATAATAAAGATCATTACCTTCACGACTACGTTCACCTACTCCGGCAAACACGGAGAAACCTCCATGCTCCTGAGCAATATTACGAATCAACTCCTGAATGATAACCGTCTTTCCTACTCCCGCTCCTCCGAACAAACCTACCTTACCTCCTTTGATGATTGGGCAGATAAGATCGATTACCTTGATACCGGTTTCAAGAATTTCGGTATTGGTAGATTGTTGAGCAAATGTTGGAGCCGGACGATGGATTGGGTACATTTTGTTAGATTTCACGACAGGTCTGGCGTCCAGTGGATTACCCAAAACGTCAAACATACGGCCCAAAGTCTCGTGACCTACCGGTACCGTGATTGGTGCCCCGGTATTTTCGACGTCCTGATTTCTGGTAAGTCCATCAGTAGTGCCCATGGCTACGGTACGAACTTCGTTACCACCAAGGTGTTGTTGAGTTTCGAGCACAAGAATTTCATCGCCGATTTTTACTTTTAAGGCGTCGTATATTTTTGGCAGCTCTTCTCCCTCGAATGAGCAGTCCACGACAGCTCCGATTACTTTAGATACTTTTCCTGACATATGATTTATTAGTTAAGTACTTATTTAATTATGAAACAACAACCATGCTTGCGGCAATTTCCGCGATTTCAGCGGTGATGCTGGCCTGACGTGCTTGGTTATATGTGAGAACAAGATCGGATAGAAGGTCATTGGCAGCTTTTGTGGCATTTTGCATGGCCATCATACGAGCACTATGCTCGGAAGCGGCACTTTCTAAAACAGCCTGGAATAATTGGACTTCTACTAATTGCGGAACGATATTTGTGACGATATATTCAGGGGATGGTTCGAGCTTGTAATCGACGTCTTTTTCCGATGGTGCTGCGATCTTGGTGAATTTTGAACCCAACTCCTGCATCATTTCAGAGAAAACATCCGGAGAAAATGGAAGCAAAGTCTTGGTAACCGGCTTCTGTAATAAAGTGGAAATAAAATCCGGATAAATCACAATTACTTTATCGTAATCGCCTTTTTCAAAACCTTTTACGGCCACCTTGCTAATCGGGAAAATATCGGAAAATTTTGGATGGTTGGAGTATGACGGAAAAGCCATTTTTACTTCCTTGCCGGTGCGATGAATAAATTCAGCGCCCTTTTTGCCGGAAGCAATAAAATGCAATTTAGTTTGAGGATTTTCTTGCTGGATCTTGCTAATTGTTTGAGTAAATTTTTTGAAAACGTTGGTATTGAGACCACCGCAAAGTCCTTTGTCGGTTGTGAAAAGGATGACAAGCACATTCTTTAATTCGCGAGGCTGGAAATAGGCGTGAAGGTGCTGATACTTTTTAGAAAGTTTGAGCAAAATATTCATTGCCAAATAACCATAGGAGCGGAGATTCACCGCGCTTTCCACCGCCTTCTTCATTTTTGAAGTAGCTACCAATTCCATCGCCTTAGTGATCTGACGAGTGGACCGAATGGATTTAATCTTGCGCTTAATGTCTTTTATAGAATTTGACATGGTTTAGAACTTTATTTCAGCGTTAAATGTTTGTAAAACGTGCTTGAGTTTGGCCTCTGTATCGGCAGTCATTTCTTTTTTTTCTTTGATGTCTTTGAAAATTTCTCCGTGTTTTGCTTCGATATAAGTGTAAAGTTTTTCTTCGTATTCATGAACCTTGTTTACAGGCACTTTATCGAGGTATTCGTTAATACCGGCATAAAGAATCACTACCTGTTTTTCTACCGGCACCGGAGTGTATTGTTTTTGCTTCAACATTTCAGAAAGACGGTCACCTTTGTTCAATTGTCTCTTTGTAGCTTCATCAAGGTCGGAACCGAATTGAGCGAATACGGCCAATTCACGATATTGAGCAAGCTCAAGTTTCAATTTACCGGCCACTTTCTTCATCGCTTTAATTTGAGCAGCAGAACCTACACGTGAAACTGAAAGACCCACGTTTAGAGCCGGACGAACACCTTTGTAGAACAAGTCTGTTTCAAGGTAAATTTGTCCGTCTGTAATGGAAATTACATTCGTCGGAATGTAAGCGGATACGTCGCCGGATTGTGTTTCGATAATAGGCAAAGCGGTCAAAGAACCACCACCATATTTTTCATCCAAACGACAAGCGCGTTCCAATAAACGGGAGTGGAGATAAAACACATCTCCAGGGTATGCTTCACGTCCAGGTGGACGTCTCAAAAGTAGTGAAATTTCACGATAAGCCCAAGCATGTTTAGAAAGATCGTCGTAAATTACGAGTACATCTTTTCCTTGATCCAAGAAGTATTCACCCATGGCGCATCCGGCAAAAGGAGCCAAATACGTAAGTGAAGCTGGATCACAAGCCGAGGTACGAACGATGATAGTATAATCCATTGCGCCTTTTTCTTCCAAAATGGAAGCAATCTTGGCGATTTTGGATTCTTTCTGTCCGATAGCTACATAGATACAAATCATATCCTGTCCTTTCTGATTAATGATTGTATCGATAGCGATAGCAGTCTTACCAGTCTGACGATCACCGATGATAAGCTCACGTTGACCACGTCCTACTGGGATCATGGAGTCGATGGCTTTGATACCGGTTTGTACAGGTTGATTTACAGATTTTCTTTTAATTACACGAGGAGCAATTTTTTCAATAGGGTACATTTTGTCAGCCTTGATCGCGCCTTTGCCATCCTGAGGACGACCAAGCGGATCCACTACACGTCCAATCAAAGCTTCACCAACAGGCAAAGAAAGAATTTTTCCCGTAGTGCGCACTTCATCACCTTCTCTAATAGCTTTGTCGCTACCAAGAATGATAGCACCAACAGTATCTTCTTCAAGATTTAGAGCTACACCAATTTCGCCATTTTTAAACTCCACCATTTCCTGAGAAGCCACAGTGGAAAGACCGGAAATACGGGCAATGCCATCACCCACTTCAATAACATGCCCAATTTTCTCGACCTTGGCTGATGTCTTGAAATTTTCAATTTGCTGTTTTAATGCGTCTAAAATCTGATCTTTGGTTTCCATTTTTGGGGAGTTAAGTAGTTAGATGTTGTTTGAGTTTTAGCAGGCTGGCCGCTACGGTATTGTCTATAATGGAGTCGTCGAATTCTAATTTCATGCCACCAATTACGTCAGGATTGACGCGGGTGGAAACCAGAACATCTTTATCAAAGGCTGCACTGAGCAATTTTTCTATATCTTTTACTTCTTCCTTGGTAGGCTCTTTGGCCAGCACTACGGTAACATCCATTTTGTCGTGCATTTTCAACCAAATTCGTTTGAAAGCGTCAGGCAGTTGTCTAATCAATTTACTTTGTTTGCGCTTAGTCAAAAGCTTGAGAAGATTTTGGACTTTCTGATCAACAACTTTGCCATCCTTTTCCTTTTCAAGAGATTGGCAGAGAGCTTTGGCGTATTTTTGTAGGGAAACTTTCATGAGATTTCATTCTTAATAGCTGCCTCAAGACGCTTTTGATCATCCTTGGTAAATTCCTTGCGAATAATTTTTTCGCAACTAATCACAATGAGATCAGCGACGTCAGCCTTGAGATCTTCAAACATCTGATCCTTTTCGGACTTGAGCTGAGCACGATAGCGCTCGGCCAAAGTAGATATTTCTTTTTTCGCCGTAGCCATAGCTTTCTGATGCTCTTCAGCTGCTTCTTTCTTGGCTTGTTCCATTACGGCCATGGCGTTGTTTGAAGCCTCGGAAAGAATTTTTGTTCTTTCAACTTCAAGCGCGACGAGACGTTCTTCAATTTTCTGAGAATTGTGAACGCTCTGCTCCACCATTAATTTTCTCTTTTCCAAAAGGCCGATTACTGGCTTGTAGATAAGTTTCTTTAGAATAAAGAAAAGTATAAGAAAATTGATGACTTGAGCAAGGATGAGTTTAGCGTCGATTCCTAGTGTGCTAATTATTTCCATGAGATGGGATTATGTGTTTCGCTAGCGCGAAACAATTTTTTTATAGAGATAGAACCTCCGCTGCACTGCGGTTCTGTTAGACAAATTTAATGATCAATGCAACTACCAAAGCGTAAATAGCGATAGCCTCACAAAAAGCTGTGGCGAGGATCATCGCACTTTGAATAGATTTTGCAGCTTCTGGATTACGACCCATAGCTTCCATTGCTTTAGATGCTAACATACCGATTGCTAAAGCCGGCATAGCGCCTCCGATTGCGATTGTTAATGCTACGAATAGATTCTTGTCCATGTTGTGGATTGGTTAAAAATTTCTCAAAACAGGATAACTGGAATTATCCAAAAAGCAATAGTAAAAGGTTTTTTTGTTTTTTTGTAAGCTCACTGCGCGAAAGTGATGGCGAAGCCATACACTTTCGCTTGTTCGCGCTCGCACCGTGTGCTCGCATGATGCTTCGAATGTTTAAGATCTCGTTTGCGCCTTCGCGCCGTGCGCTCAGATTTACTCTTGTTCTTGCTCTTGCTCAGAAACTGTAGTGGCTGGTTGATTTTGATTGGGTGCAGTGGTCACTCCGGCATGGGGGCGCTGCTGTAATTGCTGTTGCAAAGCTTCTTTTTGTCTGGTGATACAACGAAAATGGAATTTAGAGTTTGGCACACAGGCCAGGGTGCGAAATGCGGCCGAGGAACTGAGATAGATTTTTATATCTCCATATTTTAGAAAATTTGGCAAAAGTCCCTCCCCCACTCTTTCTATATTTTGGATTTGAGCCATGTCGACAGCGTCCATGGTGTCGGTAAAAAATAGAGTTTTCTGATGGTCTACTATGCGGCGATTAGTGATGATAGAGACAGTGAGATGGTGATTAATCATTTTCATGAAAAATCTGTGTATGTAGACCGTGCCGATTAAAAACCCGCTGACAAAAAGCAGCCTGAGTTCCCGGCTGTTATGAATTATTTTTTGAATATCATTCGTTTTCATCATGACAATGAATACGATGAATACAAAGATGAAAAAATAAACAAATTCGCGGACAAGAGCAATCCAATGATGGCGGAAAAAGCAAATCAAAACCTCATTTTCCTGCTGTCCCTTAAAATGTAGATCTTTATTTTCGTCCATTTTTTTAAATTTTAAAGATGTACCAAACGCCAATGATTAAATTTAAAATCACAAAAAGAATATAGGCAAAAAGGATGTGCTCCTTGGCGAAAATACCGAAAAGCCTGGTGTATTTCGACTCCGGAAAGTGAAATTTACGATTATATTCGAAAACCCGCCCTATAACGAGTAAACAGAAAGATATAGAGCCAACTAAGATCAAAATCATCAATGTGACAAACATAGTCATGATCTTGAATGTTAAATGGCGAAGGAAAGCCCAGAGTTAGTAGAAGTGTAGCCCTGTGGTGTGGAAATGTCCAGGAAATGTACAGGAAATGTCTAGGAGAATGTGTGGGGAGTGGCTATCCGCGCTTAGCCTGAATGGTCTCGCGCACCGCTCGACATCCGCCTTGGCTTGACCTTAGTTTTGCCCGGCGGTTGCGCAATGGCTACCATGATTGAATCTGTAAAAGTTATACCAGGGGAGAGTTTATCGCGCACGTCATACTCAAAAGTCTCCCAGGGCCTGCCTGTTTTCCCTCGTTGAGAATTGCCGTTACTCGGTCCGCTGCACTTCGCTCTTCTGCCAGGTTTTGAGATATTTTTGGTACCTCCGTTATGTCCTTGAGTGTGCGGTTTTTCTGTATTGTCGGTAAAGAGCATCAATCTTATCCGGCTCGCCTGTTTGCAGTTGCAGTTGCCATTCTTTTATCTCCAATTTTTCATTTTGAATTAGCCCGTTGTGGGTAAATTCATGATGGATTTTGCAGAGCGGCGTTAGGGATTCGTGGCATCGGCTGTTTGCAAAACGATCCTTATGATGGAAGACTTGAGACGGTCGGTTGCAGCCCGGATACGAGCACCTACCAGCTGTTTTTTGTAAACAATTTCGGCGGAGATGAACGGAGGTGTATCGGGATTTTGTTTTCACTATCACAAAGTTGTCCCCGGGGATAGCTTTTACAGATTGAGGTTGAATAATTTCGTTTCGTTTGGCTATTTTTGTTTTTTCGATTTTCTCAGCCTTTTGTTCTTCGTTTTGCCCAATTTTTGCGTCTTGAGTTTTTGCAGATTTGGCTTGGCCATGCTGCTCGCCCAAATTCTCCTCAAAAATCTTCTTCATCACCTCCCGATTGGATAGACCTTGCCCGCCGGCAGGCAGATTTTTTGCGTATTTTTTCTTCAATTTTAGAAACATGAAGAACAGCTCGCCTTCGAGGTTGATTTTGATTGATTGCGGAGCTGATCCACATGGCATAGTTTTCGCTCCAAACAAATCCATATTCGCGCACCCCGCGCGACACGGAGCCTTAGCATCGGCGCCACATGGGATAGTTTTGCAATTTGAATTTTTATTGGCACTTTCCCCAAAATTCATTTCATCTTTTTCCATTTTCCACCGCACCTCTTTGCTCAATTCCTGAATTGCCGGTTTGCTCATGTTTTTTACTTTATCCGCCCAAGCGGCATCAGTTTCAACAGTTGCTAAACTGGCTACCAGAGCCACTTTGTGTATACCTTCGGTGGCAATGGCTTCTCTCAAATTCGGCTTATCTTTCAAGTATTTTTCCAGTCTCAATCTCTTCTTGACCACCTCACCACTTAATCCGCCGAATTTTCCGGCATATTCCTCGATGGTTCGCGCGTATTTGCACCAGATTTTTCTTTTGAAAATTTCCGGCAGAATGGCCAAAAGTTCGTTAGTTAAAAGCCGACGGTTATTGCCGAGTTTTACGAAAGTTCGGTGAAGATCTTTGTCAGTGACATCATGATTTTGCATATTATTTTTCGTTATGGATTTATGATTTGTAATAAAAATTATATTCTTATTTTCGGCTTCCACAAGGGTTGAAGTGCTGTTGCGCAATACAAAAAACGGTCGAGGCAGCATGGTCGAAATTTTCACTGAAATTTAGCTAAAAATCTGTCCACAGGACTCGCTAAAATTGCGAAAATGAAAATTGTTCTAAGATTTTTCAGAATACCAAAATTCAGCAAAATTCTCAACTAAAATCTCACCCACCGGAAACCGTCAAGTCAAAGATTGAGGAGTGTTGGGTTGAGCCGCGGCGATCGGAAAAATTGGGTAAAAAGTCAAAAAGCGAAGAGTGCCGGCGAAATAAAAATGTGTCCCTGCCTACCGGACAGGCAGGCCCGGGGATACTTTTTGGGGAATGGCGGACTGGGCAGCCAGGTGGGAATCAAGGAGTGAGAAGTGCGAACCGAGCAGAGGCAACCGAAAAAGGCGTAACTCTCCCCGGGGAGACTTTTGGCTATCCACCCTATTTCCTGCGACGGGAGAGAAAGTAGCCGGCAAGTGGGAGGGCTGCGTAAATCAGCACATCCGGACCGACTTTGGCGGTCTTGCCTTTTTTGGAGTTTTGGAGGGCGAGGGTGGCTTTGGACTGGGCGGCGAGCTCTTCTGCTGTAGGCGTGTTGGTTTTGCCTTTGTCTATCCCACTAGTGGATGTGTTTTGAACTAAATACTATGGCTCGGTGTTGGAAATGTCCAGAAGCTTTGCTATGCTTAGGAAGTTTAGATTTATAACTGTAGAAAATGCTTTACTTATATTTGGATGAAAGTGGTGATCTTGGTTTTGATTTTGTGCAGAAAAAACCTTCTGCTTATTTTGTGGTTACTATTATGTATGTTTATGGCAATGAAAATCGTAAGAAAATTAAGTTTGCAGTTAGACGAACATTGAAAAAGTTAAATTCTCGTAAAGGCAAGAAAAGGATTGTAGAAGAATTAAAAGGTACGGATACGACAATTGAGGTGAAAAAGTATTTTTATGGTCAACTGAAGGACGTTGAATTTGGTATCTATTCGATTATTTTGAATAAAAAACGTGTATTTAAGGACCTAACTTTTAATAAAGAAAGACTCTATAATTATGTATCAAGAATTTTATTTGATAAACTTCCTGTCACAACTGCCAAACAAGCGTTGGAGCTTGTGTGTGATAAGTGTAAGGCCAAACCTGAGATAAAGGAATTTAATGATTATGTTTTGAAGCATTTACAGGCAAGAGTTGATCCAAAGTTGCCAATTTATTTTAATCATCATGATTCTAAAGATGTTTTAGAACTGCAAGCAACCGATTTATTTTCTTGGGGTATTTTTCGTAAATACTGTAGAAAAGATATTGAGTGGTATCAAATATTTGCGAAAGAAAGAGTTAAATTTGAAGAAATTTATTTAAAATAAAGAGCCTGCTAAGGTTTTCTCCCGAAGCTGTAGCCTACCGATGGAAGGGAACGCAATGGGCACTTAACAGGACTTATCTTTGTTTGTAGTGTAACATGTTTTATGCAAGATTGCAAGTTCAGTGTCAATCTATTCCTGCACCCGCCCTATTTCCTGCGACGGGAGAGAAAGTAGCCGGCAAGTGGGAGGGCTGCGTAAATCAGCACATCTGGACCGACTTTGGCGGTCTTGCCTTTTTTGGAGTTTTGGAGGGCGAGGGTCGCTTTGGATTGGGCGGCGAGCTCTTCTGCTGTAGGCGTGTTGGTTTTGCCTTTATCTTCTACTACCTGTTCCTGACCTCCAAAAACAAGATTGATTTTGCCTTCCTTGGAGTCTTCCACCTTGTTGGTCTGCACATTTTTGGCAACGATTTTGTAATCGTAAGTGCCGGAATTGAGCACTGTTCCACCTTTTTTGTTATCTTTTGTGCCGTACCAGGTCACGAAATAAGTACTGGCGTTGAGAGTCTGATTATCTGTCAGAGTGGCCACGGCTTGGCCTTTGCTATTGGTAATTTTGATATCGATGATGGCTTTAAGGCTGGTTGTATAACTGATTTTCGTGCTGTCGGTAGCAGGCTTGAAACTCGCAGGGTCAACAGTTACTTTGGTGATTTTTGCCGTAGGGGTTTGAGGATTTTGAGTTCCACCGCCATTTGTGCCACCTGATCCGCCTGGTGTCACCCATTTGCCGGATGTACATTTTTTGCCACTGATGGTGGTGCCTTCCTTTGAGGCATCACAAGTCACAAAAGCGTTATTTTGACAGATTTTGAGATCACCGCTTTGAGTATCTCCATTGGTACATGTTGTTGGTGGTGGAGGTGGAGGTGGAGGTGGAGGTGGAGGTGGCAGATTAATTGAGGGAGGAGTAGATGAGGACGTTTTCCAGGTTCCAGAAGTGCCATCACAGGTTAGCTTGCCGTCGGTGCTTTTTTCGCCATTACGTGCCGAATCACAGGTGACCATGGTACCATCTTTACAAACTTGTTTGTCATCGCTTGATCTGGAATTTTCCGTACAAAAGCTAATACTCGGTGGCGCGGCATGGACAGTCTGGGCAAGCCCAATAGTAAGCACCAAAAAGGTGAGAATTAGCAGACTTATTTTTGTTTTAGTTTTTGTCATGGTTTTGTGTCTTTTGTATCTATTAATAATAGCATTTTTTGCCTAATAAGGCAATCCCGCAGGTTTGGTTAATATTTGCACGTGGATTCCACCGTGCAGCCACTGCCCTGACTACTATTATCACATGACAGGCCCTGATTGCATGTGTAAGTACCTGTACACAGATATCCTGTTCCAATTGGTTTACCAATTTCCTTACCTTCTTTGTCCAAGCAGCTAGCCGTACCAACACATTTGTAATTATTCATGCACATATATGCAGCGGCACAAGTAAACTTGGCATTACATTGGTAAACTGGTAAAGGATTACTTATTGGTTTACAAACATGATAATTAAAACCAAGTTCATTGCAAGTTTCCTCCAATTTACACTCGCCATTATTCGTGTCGCATTTACCATAATCATTTTCATTAATTATGCTGTATAGGGTAATCACCTCAGCTTGAGGGAGAGGTGTTGTAGCTGTAGTGGTAAAGTCTTTACACACTGAAATAGATTCAAGTGCAAATAATGGAGGCGTTGATTTACCATCATTAGTTGGCATGAGGTAAAATAGATAATTTTTATTTTCTAATAAGCCTGTCAGCGTGTATGAAGCATCTGTTAAATTTGGAGCAGTAAAAACATTTTTGGCCTCAATTTTTTTATTAGCCCCTAGACCTAACAAGGTTGGACATTTCCCTTCACTATAAGTCAAATCGTATAAGCCTGTGTCGATAGATACATCACCAGCAGCCTGTTTCCAGGTGATCTTGGCGCTTGTAGTGCCAGGAGTAACATTTATCTCGGTTGGTGCCGATGGGGCCTTTGGAGTGGTGACTTGTTGTGCTACGGCTTTTTTGACTGTTAGAGTTTGTGTGCCGATTGTTGAGGTACCTTGTTTGAGGGTGATGGTGTAGTTGCCATCTGCGGCGTCGCTGTCCACCTTGAGTTCTGCGGAAATTGCGGTGCCGGCGGTGACTGGCGCAAGTGGGTTTAAACTCATTCCTTTTCCGCAAAAGCTTGTCGGAATTATGCTTGATGATGTGTATTCTTCAATCTTTACGTTGCCTACTGTGAAAACTGTTGAAGGAGAAGCAGGTAGTTCAATTGTAAATGGTGTTGTGTCGGTCAGATTTTCAACACAGAGCCAGAGTTTTGGATTGTAACCGCTGGCAAAAATTCCGGTTTTTTTGGAGCCATCCAGTATTTCGCCAGGTTCAACGATTGAGGGCTTTATGTCCGTGACAGTTGGTACTGGGCCTGCAGCGCTGGTTGTAAATTGCACGCAGTCACTTTCTGGTGACCATCCTTTCTCGTCGTTGTCGGTTGTGTTTTTGACGGCGAGGGTAAAAGAATAGGTAGTGTTGGCTTTTAAGGTGGTCCAATTAACAGTAGACGCGTTATAATCTGTTTCCGCATAGCTTGTAGCAGCAACAATTGGACAACTTCCAAACTGAGAAGTGATTCTGTATGCCACTTCATTTTTTAGCCAAGTTATATCGGCAGTGGTGGCAGTACTGACAACTGTGGGCTTTGCTGGTTTTGCGGGAGCGGGAGTTGCGGCTGTAACCTTGTATTCATTGCCATAAATTGGTAGATCTATTTTTGTCTTACCTCCGGCTGTATATTCAGGAGAGGAAGTGTAATTTACTTTGTCAAAATTAGTATCATAAAGTTGGATGTCCTCCAGTTTGGCAATGCCCACCTTGTAAGTATTGTCTATCTTAGCGG
>CALRGV010000006.1 GCA_943358175.1 Candidatus Peribacteria bacterium | reverse complement strand
GAAATTTGATGATCAGCTAACTAAATGTAAGAATGCCACTAAGCATTATTGGACTTTGGTTGCCAAGGATGTTCAGAAAATTTTGGCAAAACTTGGAGTCAGAAGTTTGGAAGAATTGCGTGGTCGCTATGATTTATTAAGGCGAGTGAAGAAAGGAAATAGAACTGATAAAATTGATTTGGATTTTATTTGGGATGATTTGATGAAGGCCGGTCCGGGTCCGGATTTTGGCGATTTACCGATTGCGCCGAAAAATCCGGTAAATGAGGTTAATCAAAAAATGATAGATGCCGCTATGGCTTATGATGGCAGTGGTCCTTTTGAAATGGAAATTGAATTGCCCGGTGTGGCTGAAGAAGGTACTTGGGATCCGGAATCTACGCTTCGAACAATTGGTGGAACTTTGGCGGGATTGATTGCAAAGAAAGCAGTGAAAATTCCGGAAGGTGGATTTAATTTTAAACTTAAAGGTTATCCTGGACAGAGTCTCGGTTTCTGTATGGTGGATGGTATGAATTTGGAGCTTACGGGAATTGGTAGGGATTTTATCGGTTCGGCAATGAGTGGTGGAAAGATTGTGATTAAACCACCGAAACATTTGCAAAGTGAAGAATCCATGGACCTTGCCGGTGCATCTTGCGCTTATGGCGCGCGTGGTGGAAAATTATTTATTGCCGGTACGGCCGGACAGAGATTTGGAGTACGTTCTTGTCTTGGTACGACTTTGGTTTGCGAGGGTGTGGGTAAATATGGTTTTGAATATATGAGCGGTGGTACAGGTGTGGTGTTGGGTGATGTGGGTGGACAGCTTGGTAGTGGAATGTATGATGGGGAGTTGTTTGTTTGGAATGAGAAGGGGAATTTGGCCAATAGGTTGCATAAGAAAAGTTGTAAGATTGAAAATATGAGCGTGGAGGATGAGCTTAAATTAAAAACTATAATTGAAGAATTTTATGCTGATACGCAGAGTCCGAAAGCTAAAATGATTTTGGATGATTGGGAAAATAAAAAAGCTTCTTTTTCAAAAGTTGTTTCCAAGTCAGTGCCGGCAGCGAGAGTGGTTAGCGAGGAAGCTGCGGCAAGGTTTAAGCAAATGGGTGCGTTCAAAATGTTTAATGGAACGAAGCCTCAAAAATAATTATGGATGAATCGGGGATAATTTTCTCTTGCCTTTTCCTCTAGATCTGTTATAGTTCCGTTGCATTGTTCTCGTATCTTTCATTCACGTCTTAAGTTGATTAAGTATGATGTAGGTCAAGAAGAAATGCATCATATTTTTTAACACAACAGTATGGAAAATCCAAAGATCTTTGTTGGTAACGTAGCTTACGTTACTACTAAAGAAACTCTTATGGCTGAGTTTGGCGCTTACGGCACAGTCGTAGATTGCTACAAACCAGAACAGAAGGGATTTGCTTTCATTACTATGTCTAGCATCGAAGAAGCTGAAAAAGCTTTAGACGCTTTACAAGGTAAGGAAGTAGATGGTCGTCCTCTCAAACTTGATGAGGCACGCCCACCAAAGCCACGAACCGGCGGTTTTAGCTCCGGTCCTCGTAGAAGCTTCGGCGACGAAGAATAAGCGCGATTAATTTACGCTTACCAGCAAAGGTCTCACGAGGCGAAAGCCGGGTGGGGCCTTTTCTTTTACTTTGGGATTTGTTATAATATTGGTATCAGGCTTGGGACTAACTGTCACAAATAAAGAACCCCTTTGATTTGGGGTTCTTTATGTTTGTACTTAACACCGGTGGAGGTGAGGGGAGTTGAACCCCTGTCCCATAGTTTATCAGGCTTGGGACGCAACCTGCCACCCCCATGGGATATTAAATACAATTCAGTTGTAACAACCAAAGTTAAAATTTTCTTAAATTTAAGTTAAATTAATTCTAAAATAGTTAAAATTTCTAAAATAGTGGAAATTTTGCCCGAGAGGATCTGCTAAAAATATTGACTGGTTTTTGTGAAGGTGTTTAAATGCGTCACTATAATTAAAATCTATGTCATTAGCTAAACCATCATATATTGCAGCGCCTGTTTTAGCCACTGTTTTGACTTGTGGTGGGGCAAATCAGGAAGTGCCGACTGTCGATATGCGTAAGGCACCGGAATCTATGGTTGCTGATTTATCGAGAAATGTTGCCGAGGCTGCGCGCTGTGTTTCAGAGCAAGTTGGTGGAAGGTATGAATTATTTATTGATGATGCGAGAGGGGAAGTCAGGTGTGTAGGCTTTAACGGTCGAAAGGATGAAATTTTTTTATCAGTTGATCCACAGAAGGTTGAGACTTGTATGGTTAATATGACTGTTGCGGATGATGAATTTGTGGCTTGTGTCGTAAAAGCTAGTGACAGTGTTATGCGAATTGAACAGGATGTGTGTGAACGAATTTCACCAGTTGATCTTGATGAGATAGCAACTTGTGATGATATAAACCTAGCTAGAAGTAAACTTGCTGAGAGATTAATGAAAACTGTTTTGGGAATGGATAATCAGTCAGGTTTGGATGGGGGTGACTATGATAAAAAGAAGGCAATAGTTGAGGCTAGTGTCGCGCGTTTAAGTGATGAAGCTGTTTTACGTAAGTATCATTGTGATGAAAAAGGTGAGATTAGGGAGAAACTTTCTCAGTGTCATCAAGAGAAAGCGGAAAAAAAGAGAGCAATATTTATGTTACAGAATGTCTTGGGTAGACTTTTGGGTATTCATTATAAAATGGTGGGGAGATAATTTAGGAAATTATTGAGTTTTTTGGTGATAGAGCATATAATTTTCATATGCTGAAAGTTAGATATAAAAATGTTATTAAGGGTATTCTTGTTAAGCACTTGCCAAAAGATGCTAGGATTTTTGTTTTTGGTTCGAGTTTGAAATCTGATAATTTTGTTGATATTGATGTGGGGATTAAGGGTGGGCGTTTGAATGAGACGGAATTGATACAGGCGAAAGAAGAATTGGAGGAGGCCTACATTCCTTATAAAGTTGATTTGGTGAATTTTAATAAAGTTGATAAAAAATTTGAGAATGCAGTTTTTAAGGATAAAGTTTCATGGCTTATTTAAAAGAAAAACTTGATCTATTTGAAAAGGCTTTAAAGTCATGGGAAAAATTTTTGAAAGAGCCTTATTCGGAAATAGTGCGTGATGCCGCTATTCAAAGGTATGAATTTAATTATGAGTTGTTGTGGAAATGTGTGAAGATTTTTTTGAAGGAAAATGAGGGGGTTGATTGCGGTTCGCCGAAGTCTTGTTTTAGAGCTTTAAAGGGTGTTATTAGGTTGAGTGAGGAGGAAGTTTTGCTGTGTTTGAGAATGGTGGATGATAGGAATTTATCGGTACATACATATTCAGAAAGTTTGGCAAAGGCTTTGTACCAGAGAACGAAAAAATATTTCGAGATTGCAAAGAAAATTTTTGGAGAAATTCATAAGATGGTTTAGTTGTAAACTCTAAGTGTGCGCGCAGACTTTAAAGCCTTTTCGTGGTATAATTAACAGATTGAAATCTAAATTTTTTGTATGGCTGAGAAATACCAATGATCACTTCCATAAGGCTTCGGATGCTTACAATAAAATTGGCAAATTATTAAATGGGAAAGATTCGGTGAAAAATCGTAAAGAAATTGATAGGCAACTGCTGATTGGTAGAATTGCTTTGGATAAAGTAGATGTATTTTTAAAGAGTAAGGCTGAGCGTATGAATGCTCTGCAGGAAGAGGAAAATCGTGCGCGTGCGGATGGGCGTATTGCTAGGATTTTTATCAATGATCTTGGTAAATATAAGAAAACTGTTGCTATAGAGTATGAAAAGCCTCATGAATATTTTTCTCGGTATGCAAAGATCTTTGGATATAAGCGATGATGAGGCTTTTGATTATCTTTGTTCTGCGCGTACAGATTCTAGAAAGAAGGAGAATAAGGCGGAGATCCATTTAATTAAGGAGGATCAATCACAAGAGCAGCCGGCACCGGCAAAACCAGAAATAAAACCTGCTTCGAAGCAACCAGAACCCCCAAGCGAGAAAATAGAACCGGATCCTGAACCTGCTCCAAGGAAACTAGCACCTTCAAGTGAAAGAATAGAGCCTGATCCTGAAAATTAAGTGTGCCCGGGTACAGATTATGATTAAAAACTTTGTTTGGCAGGTGGTCAAAGACATTGTGCTGAAGTCTGCATATGCAGACTTTTTGGTCGATATTTTGGCTTAAGAAAGCTGTTTTTATTTCTGGAGACGTGTGTGATTTTCTAAGCAAAATGCAAATTCATTGAGGAATCTTAGCCGTTTTCCAAAATCGTTTTTGCAATTCCTTCTCCATCTAGTCCATTCGCGTGGTAGAGTGCGTCGGCGGTGCCGGAAAGTTGGTAGGCTGTGACGCCAAGGCTCTTGAATGAGTTTGGCTTAATGCCGAGCTGCAAGAGGTGTGCGGCGAGTTGATTGCCGAGACCGCAGTGCACATTGTGGTCTTCGATGGTGATTACTTTGCCGGTTTTTTTGATGGAATTTATGAGTGTGTCGTCAAATTTTTTGATGGAGCTTACGGCTACGATTTCGATGGAGAGTTCAGGATTTGAAACGGCTAGAATTTCTCGCGCTTTCATCGCTTCATTAACCATTGCGCCAGTAGCGGCGATAGTGAGATGTGAACCTTCGCGGATAATATCGCTGCGTCCATATTCATATTTGTAACTAGCATCGTAAAAAGGTGTGCCGGATTCTTTTGTAAGCTCGCTGCGCTCAGAACTAGCAGAGCTAGATTCTTCGCTTGCTGCGCCCTCGCGCTGTGCGCTCGGTTTTGTCAAAATAGGAAATTTGTGACGACCCATGCGCACATAAAAATTTCCGTAGTGGGAAGCCATATATCTGATCATATGGTCGGTTTGATTTGGATCGGCTGGTTCGACAACCATAGTATTAAACATGCCAAGAAAAGACATCATGTCGTCGATGGCTTGATGAGTTGGGCCGTCTTCACCAACGGAAAGTCCGCAGTGAGTGGCTACCATTTTTACATTGGTATAGTTGATGTCATTTACACGAGCTTGGTCTTTTGCGCGGCTACTCATGAAGGCTCCGAAGGTTGAACAAAATGGTGTGAGTCCATCGAGACTGAGCCCGCCGGATGCTGACATCATGTGTTGTTCGGCGATACCGCATTCAATATGACGATCCGGGAATTCCGCAGCGAGAAATTTTGTCATGACAGAATCTTTGAGATCGGCAGTGAGAGCTACTACTTCCGGATTATTTTTAGCGAGATCTAGTAGAGCTTGGCCATATGCCGTTCTGCAGTCGGTGAGCTGGTCTTTAGTGTAGGTGATTGGTGTGCCGGGATTTATTTTTGTTGGACTGAGTAGTGCCGGGTAGACTGCTGGAGTAGGGTGCCACTTTATAGAATTTTTGCGGAAATCGTTCAGCAAATTTTCTTCTTCAGGAGTGAGAGTGAGGGCTTTGATTTGTTCTGAAATTTGTTCCTGTTTAGGGGCCTTGCCGTGCCAGTCGGCTTTGTGCGCTTGGCCTGTAGTTTCCATAAAATCTACACCTTGGCCCATAATTGTGTGGCCGATAAGGACGGTTGGCTTGCCGGTATTTTTGTAAGCTTCTCCAAGAGCAGCCCAAATTTTTTGATAATCATGTCCGTCAACTTCAATCACATTCCAGTCTGAGGCGGTAAAAATTTTTGCCAAATCTAAATTCATTATTTCTTTAATACTAGCGGTTAACTGCACTTTATTTGCGTCAATAAAAAGTATCAAATTTTCTAATTGATATTTGCGCGCAAAATGCATTGTTTCATAAATTTCTCCTTCCTGGCATTCTCCATCACCGACTAGAGCAAATACTTTTTTTATAGGCTCGCTGCGTTCAGCACTGGCAGAGCCAGATGCTTCACTTGCTGCGCGCTCGGACCGTGTCCTCGCCTTTTCCGCCCATGCAAATGCGCTGGCTACAGACAGCCCTATTCCCAGAGGTCCGGTTCCATACCAAATTCCCGGAACGTGACGAGTGATGTGACCTTCATATATTGAGCCGATTTTACGGAAATTTTTCACAACATCTTCTTTGGGAATGTAGCCCATTTCAGCCAAAGTGCTGTAAACGGCAGGGGAGATATGGCCGTTGCTGATGGCAATTTTTTCGCCTCCTTGCGAGATGATGTAGGAATAAACAACAGATAAAAAGTCGATGCAGGAGAGAGACCCACCCGGATGTCCGCTTTGGGCATTGGTGACCATTTCCAGAATGGAACGGCGGCAGGATTTGCTGAAAGTTTGAAGAAAATTGATCTGATCTTTAGAAAGGGGGGTCGAAATTTGTGGAATTGTCATGGTAAATCTGGCTTAGCGGCTTGTTCTTGCAGTAGTTTACAATAAAAAACCCCTGGAGTCTAAGTGAGATTAATTGACAGTTGTAGTTTTTTATGTAAAAATCTGCCTCCGAAGTTTTTAATAAAATTATATGGCCATAGAAAATGATTTGGTGGAAATTCTAGCGACGAACGTTAGGAGTGATGCAAGGGGTAGATCCCACAGGCCTAGTGGTAATCAACTCTCCGGGCCGCTTAGTCCGGATGATCTTGCAAAAGCAAGGCAGGGTGTAGATGCTTACGTTGAGGCAAGAAAGGTTGCGGATGATGCAGGTGTATCAACTATGGCTACAGTAAATAGAGAGAGGGCATTGGCTGCTGTGGAGGGTGCGGAAACAGCCAGTCATATAGTTGTCAGAGGTATATGCAAAGGTGAATATGTAAGACATTTTCAAACCGATAAAAGTGCCAGGTTATATGTTGAAATTGTTGCAGGTCCAAGAAAAGGCAAAATCATGATTCTTGATTTGAATGATCTTGAAAAAATCAATAAAATAACATCTAACGAATAAATATTATGGGAACGAGTGCTTTAAAAATTGATGATTCGGATGAACTTAGTCCAACGGATTTACCTGATCTGGATTTGATGCTTACTAATCCTTCGCATGGGAATGCATTGAAAAGTATTAGCTTTGGGGCTAAAAGGTTAGGGAAAAAAAGGACAATTAAGTCTTTGGATCTTGAGACAAGAAATAAGTTAGTGGCAGGTGATTTAGCCTATCAGGCAGAGATGCAGCGGCAGAGGGAAGAAGGTGTTGATTTTCTATCTCGGCAAGTAAGAGAATCGGCAATGAGCGTTGAAGTTCCTCGTGATGCTACACATAGAATGATTGATGGTCATTATCCTGGTTCCTATGTTAAATTTGTCAAATTAACTGATGATGGACATGCTTTGTTTGTTGAATTTATGGATGGTCACAGAAAAGGAATGTGGATGAGGGTGATGCCTGATTTTTTGGTTTCTGTTAAAACTAATCAGCCCGATCCTCTTCTTGAAAGAATGATTGAGCGTGGTAAGCCTGTGAGTTCATCGACTGCACCTAAGTATAGAAATTAGATTTTATAATCTCGACAAGGTTTTTTTAGTCAGTTCTTTGCTGAGTTCTACGCCGGGTTGATCGAAGGCATTGATGTTGAAGAATTCGCCGAGGAAAGCGGTGGCTGATTCGAAGAGCATGAAAAGTGCGCCGAGATTTTCTTCGTTTATCGTGTAGATTTTCATGGTGAGATTTGGACGGTTGTTTTTTGTGAGGGCTTGTGTGGTGGCGGCTTGTTCGATTTTCAAAAGTTTATTGAAAGAGAGTTTTTGGTTGGGAATTTTTAGTTCCGGAGCCAATTTTTCGACTTCCATTAAAATGAATAATTTGTCATTTGGGCCTTCGTTGTATAATTGTAATTGAGAATGTTGATCGGTGACGCCGAGGGCGTTTATGGGAGTGATTCCTACATTTACGACTTTCCCGTTGTTGTCGAATTTTTTGCCGATACTTTCAGCGAGTAATTGACGATACCAGTCCGCGAAGCGGGAGAGTTTTTGGGCGTAGGGCATCAGGACGTTCATTGTTTTGCCTTTTTTGTATTGGGCGTATTGGATGCTGGCTAGTTGAAAGGGTAGATTTTTTTTGAAATTTTTATTGAGGAATTGGTCGCGCATCACGCGAGCACCGGTGAGAAGTTTATCAATGTTTATGCCAATTAATGCGGCTGGTAATAATCCCACGGCAGTTAAAACCGAGAATCTGCCACCGACATTTTCCGGAATGGCGAAGCTGGGAATTTTTTCTTCGTTTGCCGGTTGGCGCAAAAATCCTTCTTTTGGATCGGTGATGAAGACGAAATGTTTTTTTGGATCGAGTTTATGCGTATTTGCTTTTGCGCGGAAATAAAAATACTGCGCTACTGTTTCCGGTGTGCAGCCGGACTTGCTGATTACTATAAAAAGAGTTTTTTTGTAATCAATTACGTCTTCCAGTTCGGTGATTAAATTTGGATCGATATTGTCGAGGACGTGAAGTTTTGGAATTTTAGATTTTTTCAGTTCATTTTCAAAAAGGTGTTTGAGGCTTTGTTGTAAGCAAATTATGCCTAGGGCAGAGCCTCCTATTCCGAGCACGACGATGTCGGAATATTTACCTCGTACTTTTTTGGCAAAACTTTTGACGTCTGAAATAGTTTTTTTGTCATCAATGATTTCGTAAAAGCCTTGTTCGCGGCTTTTTACAGCCTTTAAATATTTGTCGATGTCACCGTTTAAATTATCTGTTCCTAGATTTTTTAAATCGAATTGAATCATTGTTTGTCTTTTACTTTTTCCCAGTCGTCCAGGAATTTTTTAATTCCGGCGTCGGTGAGAGGGTGATGTACCAATTGTTCCAGAACTGCGGGTGGCATAGTGCTGATGTCTGCTCCGAGTTTGGCGGCTTCTATTACATGACGTGGATGCCTGACGCTGGCCACAAGCACTTTAGTTTTGAAATCGTAGTTGCGATAAATTTTCACAATGTCGGCGATTAGAGCCATGCCATCTTCGGAAATATCATCCAGTCGGCCTATAAAAGGACTTACAAGAGTGGCGCCGGCTTTAGCGGCTAAAATGGCTTGGCCTACGGAAAAAACTAGTGTTACGTTGGTTTTAATACTTTCTTTGCTGAAGATTTTTACAGCTTGTAGACCGGTGGCGGTCATGGGTACTTTTACGTAAATATTATTGGCCCATTTTGCGTAGGTGCGGCCTTCTTTGAGCATGCCATCCAGGTCTGTGCTAATAACTTCCGAGCTGATTGGTCCTCTTATTATTTTGGTGATTTCTTTGATGCGCTTCTCGAGAGAAACACCTTCTTTGGCGATGAGTGACGGATTTGTAGTGATGCCATCCACAATACCCCATGAGGCGTATTTTTTAATATCTTCGAGATTTGCGGTGTCGAGGAAGAATTGCATGTGGATAGTTTAAAGCCTGATGATTTTAATATAGGTTAATTGAAATTTAGCGGCAAGTGTATTAAGGAACCTCTGAAAAACATGTAATTTTATTTAATGCTTGTCGTATTCTATATTAGTTAGGTATATTTGATGAGTATGTTTCTTTAAATAAATTGTTTATGAAAAAAATTATTGGAATGTTGTTTGCGGGATTATTTGTTTTCCAAATTGCCGGTACCTCTTTTGCCGCGGCCGGATTGAGTGATATAGCCGGGCATAAGTATCAAACGGCAATTGAGTATCTTTATAAGAACAAAATAATTAGTGGTTATTCGGATGGAACTTTTAAAGCGGATATAAAAATAAATCGCGCGGAACTTTTGAAAATTTTAGTTGGTGGGGCCGGATTTACCGATCCAGATGCTGCTAAATATAAAAATTGTTTTCCAGATGTGAAGACTCAGTGGTATGCCAAATATGTTTGTTTTGCAAAAGAGAAAAATTGGGTGAAAGGTTACGAAGGCGGTTTATTTAAGCCTGAGCAGCCTTCGACGAAAGTGGAGGCAATTAAAATGTTGATGCACTCTCAAGGTTTTCCTATTACCGATAAAACTACGGCACAGTCGATTTATAGCGATGTGGATTTCAAGCAGTGGTTTGGTCCATATATGTTCGTTGCTGAGGCAATGCAAATTGTTGATATTGCAGGGGCTAAGTATGGTCCGATGGATTTTATTACCAGAGGTGAAATCAGTAATAATATATATCGTGCGATGCTGATTATTAAATATAAGGTGGGTAACTTTGATGAAGTATTGATTGAAATGAGTCCGGATAAGGAGATGGAAGTTATTAAAGATCCTGTTGTGAATCAACAGTTTGATGCTCCGGTTTTGACAGCAAGTTCCAGCAATCCTTCAATGGTTTTGCTGAAATGGACTGCTCCGGCTAAAACAGGTGACAG
The DNA here is from genome assembly GCA_943358175.1 of Candidatus Peribacteria bacterium. Taxonomy (GTDB): domain Bacteria; phylum Patescibacteriota; class Gracilibacteria; order UBA1369; family LOWO2-01-FULL-3; genus JACRIB01. The sequence continues at coordinate 81,688 of CALRGV010000006.1, read as the reverse complement.
TGCTTTAAAATCATATGTTCTTGATTACAAGGTGGATAATGACATTGATTATAAGAGTACTAATTATGCCGTGGAATTTTATGATGCTAAAGTTAAAACTGATGGTGGAATAATTTTGACCGTTGCTCCTGCCACTATGTATCATTTCAAGGTTAAAGCTGTGAATGTGAATGGTCAAAGTAGCGCTTATTCCAGCGTTGGTACTATCACAACCGCTCAGCCGCTTGAGCCTGGTGCACCAACGGTGGAGAAAGTTTCTCAAACTTTTTCGAGTATTACCTTGAAAGTTAGCTTACCAAAATATACCGGTGATAGTGCTTTGGATGCTCTTTATGATTCTTTTATTGATCCAAATGATGGTTTTGGTCAGGGTGGATTTATGAGTATTGCTGGTAATAACATAGTCGATAGCTGGACGGTTAAATATAATTTTAGTCCGAATAAGGATAGCCTTGAGCAGCCAAATTATGAATTTAGTTTCTGGGTGAATAACAAGAATGGCAAAGTGGGAGAGAAAGTTGTGGCGAAGTTTGCCGGACTTTCCACTAATCCAGATCGCCCTACTGTAACTACGGCGGCGATTGCCAAGAATAGTATTGGTTTTAATGTGAAGAAACCGGATTACACGGGAAGCATGCCGATAGAAATGTATTACTATACTGTTGATTCTTCATCTGGTGAAATGCCTCTGGATAAGGCTGGAAGTTATGGTGTGGATTATTTTGAAAAAGATATGAAGGGCGTGCTGACAATTGGTAATGCGCTTTTGCCAAATACCACTTATACAATTAGTTTTTGGGTGAAAAATCTGAATGGTAAACATGGTGATAAAATCACTAAGACGGTGACGACAGCTGCGAATTAAGAATTAGAAATGTCTTGTAGAAAGCAGATTCATTGGTGGATGAATCTGCTTTTTTGTTATGTGAGATTTGTGAAAGATGTTTAAGTCGTGGAGGCTTTGTTGTATTATTAATTTGGATTGAATATTCATTTTTATGAAGAAGGTTAAAAGACTTTGGCAGAGGAAAAATTTATTGGTGGTTGCGTTGGTTTTGAGTTTATTTTTATTATTTTTTGCCAGAAAAGTTTATCAATATACTGCTGCTCCGGATAAAGAAAAAGAATGTAATTTTATTTTTCCTAGGGCTGTGGATCAGACTAAGCCGACAAATATTGTAATTAACGCGCCGGAAAATTTTCTGCCTTGGCAACAAAAAGGTGGTGTGATTAATGATGCGAGTTGTCTGAATCAGACGGCGGTTTACGGTGTGGTGAAGGTTTCTTCGGAAGATGATGTGAAAAATGCTTTGCAATTTGCTCGAGAGAATAAGATCAAGGTGACGAGTGCAGGGCAAAAACATAGTATGGGTGGCCAGTCTTTTACGAAGGATGGTTTGGTATTGGATATGAGGGGTTTTAATAAGATGAAAGTGAATAAGGAGGAGAAAATTTTGAATGTGCAAACTGGTGCAAGATGGCTGGAAGTACAAGAGTTTTTGGATAAACGAGGATTGTCGGTGAAGGCGATGCAATCGATAAATATTTTTACTGTTGGAGGAACTTTGAGTGTGAATGCTCATGGAATTGCCCATGAGCCGGGGCAGATTGCTCCGACGGTACGGTCGTTTCGAATCATGCTAAGTAATGGTGAAATTAAAACGGCAAGTCCAATAGAAAATCCGGAATTGTTTAAATCGGCTTTGGGTGGCTATGGATTATTTGGTGTGATTTTGGATGTGAATTTAGAGGTGGTGGATAATGAGATGTACGAGCTGAAAACGGAGTATATGGATTATAAGGATTTTGCGAAATATTATTTGGAAAAGATCGATGGGAATGATGAAGTTGGTTTGTTTTATGCCAGATTGTCGGTGGCGCCGGGAAATGGTTATTTGAAGGAGATGGCAATTCATCGCTATGACAAGGTGAATATGGAGGGAAAGATGGAAATCCCGGCTCTAGAGCCTTCTGATCAAGATTGGATTAATAGGGTGGTTATTAATTTTTCTAAGACTGGTGCAGTGGGACGTTGGACGAGATGGATTTTGGAAAAGCATATTGAGCCAAAAATTCATAAATGTATGTCGAGAAATCAGGCTATGAGCCAAAAAGAGGTTTGTTTAGTTTTCAGAAATCAGGAAATGTATGACTCGATGGGTTATTTGAAAAATAGGTTACCGGATACGGATATTTTACAGGAATATTTTGTTACTGGTGATAAGGTGTCGGAATTTATTGATGGATTGAGAAGAGTGGTGAAAGAGGATGGAGCTAATTTATTAAATGTGACAATTCGTATTGTGCATGATGATAAAATCACTGCTTTGCCTTATGCTAAGGGGGATCGTTTTGCTTTTGTGCTTTATTTTAATCAAGGATTTAACGAGAGAGAGAGTGAGATTTTGCGAAAGACTACGGTGGATTTAATTGATATGGCTGAGGCTGTGGGTGGCACTTATTATTTACCTTATCAGCTTTTTTACTCTAAAGAACAATTGCATAAAGCTTATCCGGAAGTGGATGAATTTTTTGATGCGAAGAAAAAATATGATCCGGACGGGCTTTTTTCAAATAAATTTTATCAAAAATATGGAGCATGAGTTATAAAAAGAAAATTGTTTACAATAAGAAGCAGGTGGAGATAATGATTAATTCTGAGGCTGATGAGTCGGTTTTTGGAGAAATTTTTCAGGAGCGTGAATATAAGATTATTGAGTCGGTGATTGTGAAGGCTGGTGCGCCGATTATCGATATTGGCGCACATGTGGGGATGTTTTCGGTTTATTGTGCGGTTTTGAATCCGGCGGTGAAGATTTTTGCATATGAGCCGGATGAGGATAATTTTGCGGCTATGAAGGAAAATTTACAGGACAATAATGTGAAGAGTGTGACGGCGAAAAATGTGGCGGTGGGAGCGAAGATTGGGGAGCGTGTTTTGTTTGTGAGTCGCGATTCGCATAATCATTCTTTGCTTAGTGCGGAGGCTTCCGGCGATTTTTCTGGAGAAGAAAAAGAGGTGCAGGTGGTGACACTGGAGAGAATTTTTGAACAAAATAAATTAGCGCGTGTAAGCTTGGTAAAGATGGACTGCGAAGGCGCGGAGTTTGAAATTTTGGAAAATTTACCGGCGGAAGTTTTTGAGAAGATTGAAAATTTTTATGTGGAATGTCATCGTTATACTTATGAAATGAAGCCTGATAAATTACGCGATATTTTTCAGAAAAATGGATTCAGGGTGGAAATGTGGTCAAATCATTATGACAAGAGAATGGGTTTTATTTGGGCGAAGAGGTAGGTTCAAATTCGCGCGGCGTAATTAAAGCTGTAGAAGTATTTTTGCCAGCATTCATCTGAAGATTTGTAAATATTTTCACCGGCTAGGTAGTCGATAAGGAGTTCTCTCATTTTTGTTATTTCGCGTAGGCGTTTGATGTTTTTATGGTCGGCTACTGTGAAATATATAAGCTCAAGAGCTCTTTCAAAGGCCATTCTGGAATATTCTAAGTTGTTTTTATTTTTCCAGTTTATTGCTCTGATTATTTCGCTTCCGATGTTAGCCATTTGTTCAAATATTGTAAGTTTGTTCCAGTTATTTGCAAGTTCCTGATGTTGAAAATTCATTGTATTAATTTAGTTACAATCGTGATTATTTTGTTTCTAATTTTTTCATCTTCTACTCCACGTGAACGGTTGTTCATGTATGGTCTTAAGTTAATCATTGAATCAAATTCGATCATATCGTTGCCAATTAGTTCTGGATAAATATTAATGCCCCAGAGATTCTCTTGTTGTGAACCATCTTCCAATAAAAATGCTTCTTGATCTGCGTGCAATGCTGCATCTACTGCCATAATTTCTCTGTCGATATCTACTACAGCTTTCACCAAATTGCCAAACATTTTGTTGGACATTTCTTTTAGTTCGGAGATGGTGATTTTTTGATCAATTATTTTCATACCCTGAAAGTATACCAAAAAGTTGATGCTTCAGAAATTTGATTTAGGTTTAATGATAGGGATGTGGTAGGTTACGCTTGACTTACGGGGGGGGGTGATGGTGTAGAATGTATCTGTAATCATAAAAATAACAAAAATAAAAATGAAAAATCTAAAGTGGGTGATTTTATCTGTGTTGGTGGTTGTCGGCCTTGTTTTGTCTTGGCAATATATGACAGAGTGTCAGCCATTACTTAAGGCAAAGAAAAATACTGAATATCGAACCTGTGCCTTGAAGGCTTTAGATAAAGCTTATGGGTCAAAAAATGCTTATTGTACGGATTCTGATGGGGTTGATTATTTTACTAAAGGCGTAGTAAAAACTGATATCCATCCGGAAGGGATAGAGGATCATTTGGAAACTTTTTCAAATGGAAAAATCTATTTATTGGAAGGTGGATGCTCAAAAGATAACGTCTATATGTATTATCAGAAAAATTGTGCCGAACTCAATGTTGGTGGAAAAGTTTATGTGGCAAAGGATGGTGCTTGCGTGGACCAGACTCCTCAATCCTTAGTATCATGTGATAGTTTTGGTGGAAAGTGGGACACGTTGATCGATTCAGAATATGAGTATAAATATGATGCTAAGTATGGTGCAGATAGGGCTTCGTTGGAAAAAGTTACTAAAGACGATATCGTAAACTTAATGAAAATAATAGATGCAAAAGCTTACTCTAAATATTGCTATACGCAGGAAGCTCTGAATCCAAAAAACGAAAAATTGAATGCGGCAAGGCTTTGTAATTCTCCCTTGTATAAATTACTTAGCAATCCGGATGTTGATGGTTTATTTACTGATGAAACTAATTATGCAATTTGTGATATAGGCAAGGCTTTGCCTGCCGGACCGACTCCTTTTTGGGGTACGAAGAAGTTTCTTTTCGATAGGGTTGGCTTGTCGCCTGATACCGCACTGGATTTGAATGGAAAATATGTTGGAGGTCCGGCAATTTACAAAAATAGACATGAGACTGAGGATGTCGGTTTAGGAGCAGGAGAAGAAAATGTGACTACAACATTCTTCATGAATGCCTTTGATATGTTTGAAGAAAAGATTACCCAAAGGTTTAGAGTTACTATTAAAGGACAGAAATAAAAATAGAATTATTAAAGAGCTCTGCTTGAAAAAGTGGGGCTTCTTTTATTGCGTGGAGATAATTTTTACAATCTGTCTCATAGGTGTTATTCTCTTTCCAGAGTTATTTCCTCAAATTTCTCCTATGAACAAGCATGATCAAAAGTTTCTGCAATGGCAGAAAAAATATCGTCGTTTTGTCGATTATATTGCGGTGGCGTCTTTGTATTTGAAAGATAATTATTTGTTACGCGAGCCTTTGGAGTCTCATCATTTTAAGCCACGTATTTTGGGGCATTGGGGAACTGTTCCGGGCCTGAATTTTATTTATACAAATCTCAACTATTTAATCTGGAAACATAAGTGTGAAATGATGCTCATTGTTGGGCCTGGACATGGTGCGCCGGCGGTTTTGGCTAATCTTTTTATGGAAGGAACTTTGAAGGAATTTTATAAAGAATTTTCTGTGGATGAAAAAGGTCTTGGTAGAATTATTCATGATTTTAGTTGGCCTCATACTCACTTTCCGAGTCATGTGACTCCCGGAGTGCCGGGGTCAATTCTTGAGGGAGGAGAGCTTGGTTATAGTTTGGCAACGGCTTATGGCGCGGTAATGGATAATCCAAATTTGATTGCAGCGGTAGTCGTGGGAGATGGTGAAGCGGAGACTGGTCCTACCGCTACGGCTTGGCATAGTAATAAGTTTTTGAACCCAAAAACTTCGGGTGCTGTTTTGCCGATTGTGCATATAAATGGTTATAAGATTTCTAATCCTACTATTTATGGAACAATGAGCGATGCTGAATTGCGTCACTTATTTATAGGTTATGGTTATGAACCGTTAATTGTGAATGAACCAAACGTCGCTGAAGGGAAAATGGTGGAGGCGCTAGAAAAAGCGTATCAACTTATTCGTGAAACTCAGATGTTGGCACGTAAAAAAGGAATTATTAATAAACCAAAATGGCCGGTGATTTTATTGCGTTCGCCAAAAGGCTGGAATGGTATTCATGAATATCATAATCATTTGGTTGAAGGATCTTTTCATTCACATGGAATTCCAATTGAGCATCCGAGTGTGGATAAAGATGCTTTGAAGGCGGTGGATTCGTGGCTTAAAAGCTATGATATTGGGGAACTTGTAGATAAGAAAGGAAAGCCAAAAAAGGAACTTTTCGAGTTCTTGCCAAAGTCAAAATATCGTATGGGCATGAATCGTCATACTATTGGTGGAAATTTCTACAAAGCTTTAAAAATTCCAAAATTAGAAAAATATGAATTAAAAATTGAAAGAAGAGGGCAGCTGATGGCGAGTAGTATTGCCCAGAGCTCGAAACTTTTGCGCGATGTGTTCAAAGAAAATAAAGATAATTTCCGTATGATGTGTCCGGATGAATTTGAATCGAATAAATTGGGCGTGATTTTTGAGGCGACGAAGCGTGCTTATATGTGGCCGATTAAAAAAACTGACGAAAATATTGCGGTGGATGGACGTGTGATGGAAATGTTGAGTGAGCATACGCTTCAGGGCTGGATGCAGGGCTATATCCTTACCGGTCGTCATGGAATTTTCGCGACTTATGAGGCTTTCGGAATTATTATTTCCAGTATGATTGATCAATACGCGAAGTTTTTGAAACAGAGTTTCAAGGTGAGCTGGAGAAAGCCCGTGGCGAGCGCGATTTATTTGCTCACGAGTTTGGGTTGGAGACAGGATCACAATGGTTATTCACATCAGAATCCAAGTTTTATCTCAAATGTTTTGCAAAAACATGGAAAGTTTAGTCAGCTATATTTCCCATCGGATGCTAATAGTTTGCTCGTAGCTTATGAGGAAACTTTAAAACGGAAAGATGCGATTTGTGTAATCGTTGCCGGAAAGACGGATTTGCCACAATGGCTTACTTTGAAGGAGGCACGTGAACAGGCAAAAGTTGGTATAGGTGTGTGGGATTGGGTGGGTGGAAAAGAGGGTACGGAAAATCCGGATGTGGTTTTGGCTTCATGTGGTGATTATGTTACCAGAGAGGCATTATTTGGAGTAAAACTTTGCAAGGAATTGGTGCCGGAATTGAAGATTCGTTATGTGAATATTTCTGAATTAACTTCAATTGGTTTGGGAGATTATTGTTCTCATGGGCAGAGCTGTCTGACTAAAGAGGGCTTGAGTCAGTATCTGACACGGGATCGTAAAGTTATTTTTAATTATCATGGTTATACCAATGATGTGGAGCAAATTTTGTGGCCGTATACGAGTTCTGAGAGATTTACTATTCATGGCTATAGAGAGGAAGGATCTACTACTACTCCGTTTGATATGGCGGTGGTAAATGGTGTGAGTTGTTATCATGTCGCAATGGATTTGATTCGTGAGGGTGCGAAAATTAACCACGATGTAGCAAAGAAAAGGGATGCGGTGATTGATATTTTGAGGCAAAAAATTGCCGTGCATCAGGCTTATATTGCCAGGTTTGGGAATGATCCTGATGATATAAATAAAATGCGATGGTAAAAAAAAATTGGAAATTGCGCATTGCTTCGTTGGCCGCAGATTTTTCTACTCGCTGTACTAAAAAGTACAGCTCGGTCGAAAAATCTTTGCCGCCTCGCACTGCATCAATTTCCAATTTTTTTCCTGGAACTAATAATGTGCAACAATGAAGATTAAAAAAATTGTGATTTTGGGTGGTGGATTTGCGGGGATTCGTGCTGCTCAGGATTTGGCGGAAAAGTCTATTGCCGCAGGGTTAAAGATTGAAATTATTGTAGTGGATAAAGAATCAACGCATCTGTTTAGAGCGGATTTATTTGAAGTGGCTACGGCTTTTAATAAAAAAATTACGGATAAATGCATGTTTCAACTGAAGGAAACTATCGCTACGCCAATTCGTAAATTACTTTTTGGGAGGGCGCGTTTTATTCAGGACGAGGTGATGGGAATTGATGCTAAGGAAAGGGTTGTGCATTTGAAAGACAGTGGTGAGTTGAAATACAATTATTTGATTGTGGCTATGGGCAGTGAGACTAATTATTTTAATATCCCGGGTTTGCGTGAAAATTCTATGCCAATGAAAGTCCTTCAGGATGGCCTAAAATTCAATTGTCATCTTGATCAATTTTTCATGGAATTAAGTCGGAAAAAAATTTCGCGGACAGTTAATATTGTGATTGGTGGGGGTGGTGCTACCGGGGTGGAAATGGCGGCAGAGCTGATCGGGGCATTGAAGAAGTTGTGTGTGAAATATCACTATGATTGTAAGAAAGTTAATGTTGAATTGATAGAGGGAACGGAAAAACTTCTCGGTATGAATGAAGCTGGAACAGCTCTTGTATTAGCGCGATTAAAAAAAATTGGGGTGAAAGTTTCTTTGCAGAATTTAATTCAGAAAGTTGACAGAAAGGAGCTTACTTTAAAGTCTGTAAATTCCACTTCTGCCGGCGGACGTGGAAAATTGAAGAAAAAGTTTTATGATATTTTAGTTTGGACCGGTGGTGTAATGGTTAATCCGGTGGTTGCTGCGAGTCTTGGCGAAAAAAAATATGGTGGCGCGATTCTGGTAAATCCATTTTTGCAATCATATAAAGATAGAAATGTTTTTGCGGGGGGCGATAATGCTTATTTCGCCGATCCTGAAAATCCCGGTAAACGTTTGCAGATGTTGGCTTCTATTGCGGTGCAGGAGGGGAGTGTTTTGGCGGAGAATGTTTTTTGTTTTATTCAGGGTGAAGAAATGAAGAGTTTTGTGCCTGCCAATGTTCAGATGGTTATTCCAATTGGAGGGAAATATGCTATTTGGCAATCAGGTGACAGAATTTTTAGTGGTGTTTGGATTTGGGTTATTAGAAGGTTGGTTTATCTAAAATATGCGTTGTCGATTTTGCCTTTTTGGGCGGCCTTGAAAAAGTGGCTTAGGAGTAGCCGAATCTTCATGGATAATGATTAAATATTTTTATGACAAAATTTAATGAACTGACCCCGGAGGAAGAGCGCGTGATTGTGTATAAGGGTACCGAGAGGCCTTTTACCGGTGAGTATGAAGATTTTTATATAGAAGGTGTTTATATTTGTCGACGTTGTGATGCACCGCTCTATACATCCGATAGTAAGTTTCATTCCGGCTGTGGTTGGCCTAGTTTTGATCAGGAAATTTTAGGTGCTGTGAAGAAAACTGTGGACGCAGATGGGATGAGGACGGAAATTACTTGTTTCAATTGTGGCGGACATCTTGGGCATGTGTTTGAGGGAGAGAATTTGACGGCTAAGAATACGCGACACTGTGTAAATTCTATTTCTTTGAAATTTGTAAAAAACAATTCATGAAAACGGAGATTGCGGTTTTTGGTGGAGGATGTTTCTGGTGTACGGAAGCTGTTTTTTCGATGTTGAACGGAGTGATATCTGTGAAGGCTGGATATGCCGGTGGAGATAGTTTGAATATTGATTACGAGAGTGTTTCACGGGGTGATACCGGTCATGCTGAGGTAATTCAAATTGAATTTGATCCGAGCGTGATTCCGTATCGTGATCTTTTGGATGTTTTTTTTCATACGCACAATCCGACGACAATGAATCAGCAGGGAGCGGATACGGGGACCCAATATCGTTCTATAATTCTGTATACGAGTGAGGAACAGAAAATTGCGGCTGAAAATTTTATTAGTGAATTAGAAAATGTCGGTGAGTTTAAGGATTTTATCGTGACTGAAATCAAACCATTGCATGAATTTTATGAAGCGGAAGATTATCACCAAAATTATTTTGCCAGAAATATTGAAGCTCCATATTGTCAGGTGGTGATTTCACCAAAGCTGACGAAGTTGAGGCAGAAATATGGGACAAAGTTGAAGTAGTGGTTGCTCTAATATACTGTTTCCAGATAACATTTTTCACAATAAATTTTTTCCGGGCGGTCTGCTGAAAAGCTGCTGGTTATTTTTGTTTGGCAGTTGCTGCAGGTGCGTTCAAAGAGTTTGCGTGGGCGGCGAGTGGCTAGACGATTCAGGTGGCGCACGTCAGGGTGCAGTTTAGGGATTGGCAGGTTCATTTTGCGGTAAAAATCTAGTTCTGCGTCTTGTAGTTTGAATGGGCGATCCAATCCAGGAGATTTTTCTGTCAGGGGAAAATATTCGCAAGCTGTAGTGTCTTCGTATTTGAAAGCAGAAAAATTTGCTGGGAAAAATTCACCAAAAGAGCTGTTTTTCTGCATATGCTCAATGATTTTTGCGGCTAGTTTTTCGTATTCTTCCTTTGAATATTGTTTGTTTAATATGCAGTATTGCGCGTGTTTCATGCCAATGCAGCCGAAGAGATCGTGGCAGTTGTTGGTGCAAATTTGAGAATAGTAAACGTCGTGTGATTCCCAGACGTTATCGCAAAAAATGGTGTGATTTACGTTGTATCCGGCGACGGAGCATTCATAGGAATGATCTACCCCCATGCCGAAAAAGGAGATATCCATGTTTTTGTAACTGACTTTGTCGCCTTTTTTTAGATCGCTACAATAGCGACATTCTTCGAGATATTCCGAATCAAAGCAGTGATAGCAATTTTTGCAGTTTATCAAATATTCTCCGCTGCAATTTTCAGTGTTTTTTCCCTGCATGGCTTTAAATGGCAGCTTGTTGCGGAATTCCTGGAATTGATTCCAAAGTTCTGTGAGAGAGCGATTTTTTTTAAATTCTAAAACTTTTTTTTCGTATTCTTCTTTTTGATAAGGTTTGTTGAGAAAATGATACTCTTTGTTGCGGAGATTTACGCAGCCGAAACAGTTTTTGCAGCCAATAAGATTTGCCGAGAAGTGGCAGGAATCGCAAGTATAGGAATCAACTAAAAAAGTTGAGAAAGCACAATTATTGCAATTAATGCATTCGTAGCAGGCTTGGCAATCATATATTTTGAAAGAGTCGAGACAATTGAAGCAGCGATTAATTCCTTTGCCATACATGCATTGTTCGGACTGATCGGAATTGACTAGTAGATAGCAATTTTTCAGATAGCCAACGTGATTGCAAAAGTCTGAGTTTTCCATGGTGGTTCTGTCATTTGCGAGACAAAAATGCGGAGTTTTGTCGCGAAGTTCAAAAAATTGCTCGAAGAAAGGGCGAGTGAAATCAAAATCTTGTGCTGGGCAAGTCCAATTATCACTCCACCAGCAGTCCAGGCAGTAGACCGGAAATTTTACTTCAGCACTGTACATTGAGAGAATAGATTTTTGGCAGAGGTCGCATTTTCTTTTATGAAATTTGCGTTCGTTGCGCCAAGACATACGACGTTGTGCCCGGCAGTCAGGGCAGAAAGTTGGTTCCGGTATAAGATATTTTTGATTATTAAAAACAGGGCTGACTTCATTGAGAAACTTCTTATCGTCACTCGTTATTGAGAATTTCCCATTACATTGGGTACAAGATTTCATTTGGTCTTTTTCAATTGATCGCGAATTTCTTGCAATAATTTTGTCTGTTTAATTAGTTCTTTGTGTTTGTCGGAAATTTCCTTGGCTGAGAGATCTTCTTCGTTTTCGGATTTTTTATCTTTATCTATGTGGTGATGTAATTTTTCACGTAGATTACTCATTTGCTTGATTACGAAAAAAATCGAAAAAGTAATAATGATGAAACTTAAAATTGAGTTTATAAAATTGCCATAATTAATGCTGACCGCTTCACTGGTGCCAACGGCTTCCTTAAGCGTTATTTTCATGTTTGAGAAATCTACGCCACCTGAAAGCCAGCCGATTGGGGGCGTGATGATGTCAGTTACCAGTGATGTAACTATTTTGCCAAAAGCGGTACCAATTATGATACCTACCGCCATATCCATGACGTTTCCCTTGATGGCGAAATTCTTGAATTCTTTTAGCATGCTAGCGATTAGCTTTTTTTTCTCTTTTTTCCTGTTTCTTTTCCGCCATAGTTTTCTTTGGTTGCTTCTTCTTTTCTTTGTTGGCGTAAATTTCGTGACCCATAAGTTTGAGGGGTTAGGGATTGTGTTTGGATTGTAGCATTAATTTCAGTGAAGGTTAAAATCGGCGCATTGACTTTGCTGGCTTTTGTAGTATAGTAAATGCTTGTGTTTTAATTTACTATGAAGCCATATCCGGATGACATTTTAGAGTCTTTTTGTAGCGGAGATTATCGCACTAATGAGGGTGAGCTTTTGGTTGGTCAGCGACAGAAATTTGAGGAGGCTTTTACTTTTGTGGATGGTTTGCAATATCCTTTGTCCATGGTTCATCCTGATATTCCTCAGGAAGGTGATCAGCTCTTGAAGATTGGAGTTAAAGGGGTTAGGGATTGTGTTAGAGGTAGAATTAGAAAGGATTTGGATGCTGATTATCCATCTTATTTTTCTGAAAGGAAATTGTTTGGTAAAGAAAAATTTGATGATTCAGAATTAAATTTTGATGGAAAAAGTACGTATGTTTCCGTATTGGGTCTTGGTGAAAAAAAATTCAGAGCTTTAATTGGTCGTTTATCTGCTGATTTTAGTCATAGATCTTTGGTAACTTTGGATGCAGGGTGTGGTCAGGCGGTAGGGTATAAACAGTTGCTGAAATTTGATGAGATTGATGAAGATAATTCAGTTGGGCTTACTTTGCCTAGCAAGTATACTTGGGCATATCCGGATCATAGTTTGTTGCATGCAAATATAATGCATTGTGGGAGGAATAGGGAATTTGATCTTACTCTTTCTGTGCATGGTGCTTTCAGATATCACCCAACTAATTTTTATCAACAAAGGCATCCTGACATGTTGAGTCTGTTGCAGGCTGTAAATCTTACGCGTCCCGATGGGATGATTCTTTTTAATTTTCCCAACTTAATCTCGATTGGTGAATTGATAAAGGCTGGGATTCTTCGTTTTGATAATCTTTCAGAGACTATGGCTTTGAGAGTTTTGCGTCATCCAACTGTGGATGAGGTGATTAATTATACTAGGCCGAATGTTGGGTAGACTTTTTAGCATTTTCTGAATACTACTTCTTGCTGTTTTTCTCTGAAAGTTATTTCAAAATTTTCGAAAACACCTTTACGACCAAGTATGCATTCAATTTCTTCTTCGCAAACTAAAACTGGGATTTTGATGCTTACCGTGTCAATTGTGAGGTGGAGATGAGAGGTTTTAGTTTTTATATAAGTATGGTTTGAGGCTTCTACGGTGCCTTCTGTTGTGCTTAGTTTTTTGTAATTTAAGCCTAGCATTATCGCTGCAGATTTTGGTATAAGTGTGTAATCTGCACCACTATCAATAAGAAACCGGAGGTAGTGACCTTCTTCATGATCTGTGCTGAGTTTAGCCCTCAGCATGGGGCGATCCTTAATGTAATGGAATTTAGATTCTAATATGGTTTGGGCGGATATCGGATACGAGAAGTACATGCTTCTCTGCGTCCGGCATCACTTTTTTGGCTTCTTTGAGAGCTTCTAGGCAATCAGAGCCAATTCCCAAAATTTTTCCATTCAATGAAATAATGGATTTACCCATATATTTTTTTTCCATTGCAGCGGTGATTTTTGGTTCTTTAATCATATGATTTTTGATTGTGATTCAATGCTAGCGCAAAACGTGATTACGGACAACTATAATCTGTATAGCAGGTGAATATTAAATTTTCTTAAATTTTTTCTAAATTAATTCTAAAATAGTTAAAATTCCTAAAATATTAGTCCTTGTCTTTTGAATAAGCTTGATTCTATGCCAGTTTCTCCTTATCATGATGCTAATTTAATTTAAACTATGGCTCTTAAAATTAGTTGTAGTGCAAAATATTTCAGGGTTGGGAATCGAAGTTTTGATAAAATTACTCAAGAATATGATCCGCCATGTTACTGGATGCGTCTTAAAATTGCAGCAAAAGGAGCTACTCATCATCATTGTATTGGTCATGTGACCCGTGTGTGGAGAGAGAGCGGTAGGTTGCTTAAGGGTTTTGATCCTTTGGTGATGTTTTGGATTAATGAGCCACCGGTGATGCAGCATAGAGCGGAAACTTTGACTCAAGAACATTATAAAATTGATATTTCTCCCGGAGCGGCTGAGCTTGCCGGGCTTGTACATGTGAAACTTCCAAGTAGTGAACGTAATCCAAATTTACCGATTCCTCCTGATAATAAACCGGCATCTGAATGTCCGGAAGTGGAAATTGATAGAAGTCGAAATGAAAATAAATTCACCTCAAAACTGTATACTCTTCCATATGGAACTTATTTTATGGAAGTTGTGATTACTGATGGGGCTGGAGAAAGCGCAAAAAAGATTTTTAAAATTGTAGCTTTTCCGGATTCTAAAAAATGTAAAATTCGTACGAGTAGATTTTATGAAAGGGCAAAGCTATCTTTGAAAGCTTTTTTACCGGCGGTATAAATGAAAAAAAATATTTTTTCGGATGCTAAATTGTTTTATGCTCATGCCTGTCTTTTCGCGTTTTCGGAAATTATTTTCATCCTTTCTTTGCCGGTTTTTCTCTATATAAAGGGCTTTTCATTGCCTTTTATTTTCATGTTTCATGCGTTGACGAATGTGGCAGGGTATTTTTTGACTGATAAAATAATTCCTTATGTTCTTAGAACGAATATTAAGAGAGTTATAATTATGGGTGTTATCTTTTATATTATTTTTGGTTTTGCGGCGCTGTTTATTACGACAGCGAATTATTGGTGGTTGGTGGCTTTTTTGTTTTTGAGTCTACAGTCTCTTTTTTATTTTCCGGCTCGTCATTTGTTTTTTGTGGAAATTGCTGCGCAGAAGACTGTTGGCTTGCAGACTGGGGTTTTGAGTGCGGTGAGTTTGATTGCGAGGGTGGTTGCGCCGATAGTGGCCGGAGGAATTGCTGCTGTTTCTTCGTTTAATTATGTGTTTTTATTTGGTGCTGTGATGATGATTTTTTCTATTCTGCCTGTATTGTTTATTCGGACAAAAGTTGCTGTCGATTTTGATAGAAATAAATTTGTGGAAATGCAAAAAAATAATGTGATTTTCAAGGAAACGCGTTGGCCTTATGTGGCTGATGGAATGAATAATGCGGTTTCTTATCTGATGTGGCCGCTTTTGTTTTTCCTTTTGCTTGGTAATGAAGATTTCTTTCAGCTTGGGTCTATCATGACTATAACTTCAGCAATCTCTGCTGTAATTATGGTTTTGGTTGGGCATCTTTTTGATAAAAAACATCGAAAATCTTTATTGAGCTATTCTATAGTTGCTGAGGCTGTGTCGTCCTTATTGCGCTTTGCTTTGCTGTTTTTTCATCCGTTGATTTTTGTTTATACCGCTCAGTCTTTGTATTCATTTTCCGAATCGGCTTTGCAATCTACTTTCGATTCTTATTTTTATTCTTACGGGAAAGTTACGAATACTGCTTTCTTTACAATTCATCGTGAAATTAATTTTTCTTTGGGAAGGTTTTTGTTGTGCTTATTTATGGCTGTGGCTAGCTACTTTATCACGGAAGTGGAAAATCTTTGGTTCTTGTTCCTGATCATTTTGCCAATACTTTTTCTTTATTTTCAAAAGGTAAAAGTGGATGGGTTAATTGAAAATGGTCGGAAGGCATAATAATGCTATACGGCTTCGGTGTGTTTCTTGAAATTATCCAAAATAGCTTGCCAACCGTTTTTTTGCAGTTCAACGGGGTTGGTTTCTTCGGCTTCGAAGCTTTCTGTGACTATTGTTTGATTATCTTTGCTGACAAAGGTTATTTTCACTTTTCTGCCGTCTTCAATGGCGTAGGAGATTAGTTCGTTGGTTTTTACTTCACTGTAGATACCGTTGAAATCAAAGCTGAAACTTCCATCTTTTGCGGCCATGATGTAGCTGAATTTGCCGCCGACGCTGAGGTCGTTTTCGGCTTTTGGGGTATGCCAATCATCGGAGGCGTTGTTCCATTGCATAATATCTTCCGGAGTAGTCCAAGTTTTCCAAACTTTTTCGATTGGGGCGTTTATTGTAGTTTCTACCGTGATTGTGGTTGCCATATTATTCGGGTTAAAATTGGTCTTTATTATATATTACCAGGTTTAATTAATAAAAGTTTTTGTAAAAAATAAATTGTGTTATAGTGAATTCAATATGAAAAAAATCATTACATTATTATCTCTTTCAGTCATAACTTTACTTGGTGTTGGTTGTGGTTCAAAGTCTGAAATTGCTTTTATTGAAGCTGAGAAAGCGCGTATTGCCGCTGAAATGTTAGCAAGGCAGGAAGAGGCTCCTGAGCCGGGGACTGAGCGTTTGGTTTGGAAACATCCAAAGTATCAATTTGCATTTTTTATCTCTCCGGAAATTAGTGCTGAAACAATATCGGACGATAAAATTAATTTCAATAAAACTTTGACAGGTGAGCCCGTCGGAACTATAACGATTTCTGATTTTAGTTCTTATGAAATTACTAATAACAAAGGCGCGCTTCCGGATAAGATTGATGGCAGTACGATAAATGATATTACTATTGATGGTGAACCTGGTATTATTGTTCGTGAGATAAATCCAAAAGATTCGTCACGCGACGCAGAGCAATTGATAACTATTTCACCGAATCATCAACTTCAGGTGATTATTACTACAAACGGTCGAGCCAAGGATTTTCTTAGTGAAACACTGAACTCTTGGATATGGAAGTAGTTATTCTACTTTTCGCTCACTGCTACTTTAACGCCAAGGGCGATTAGTAGTCCGCCTAAAGTCTTATTGAAAATATTTTGGGATTTCTCGAAAACCCTTTGGATTTTTTTGTGAGTGAAAAAGATTGAAACCAGACTGAACCAAATGATGGTATTTGCTATCATGATAATGCTCATGATTGCCAGAATTGAACCTGGAGTTTCTGGCGAAATTACCATTGTGAATAAGCTTAAAAAGAACAGTGTGGCTTTGGGATTTAAGGCGTTTGTTAAGAAACCAATTTTGATTGCGGAAAGGGCCGAAATGTCTTCTTTTTTAGTTTCTTGGCCGACTTCTAAGACGGATGACTTTGATAAGATGGATTTTACGCCGATGTAGATTAAGTAGGCTGCGCCGAGGAGCTTGATGGTGTTGAAAATGAGGATGGATTTGGAGATGACTAATGCTAGTCCTGCTAAGCAGTAGAAAATATGTACGGAGATACCGGCGCCGAAACCGATTGCTGTGTAGATGCCGGTTTTGCGTGAATAGGTGAGGGCGTTGCGCACGCACATGATAAAATCCGGCCCCGGGCTGATGACAGCCAAGAGATGAATTAGGGTGACGGTGATGATTAGGGGGATGTAGGACATTGGTTAATTTTGATTTATTCTTTCTTCTTATCTTTTTCATCCACCACTTCCGCCTCCACTGGCTCATCCGATTTTTTTTCATCCTTTGGGTAGACTTTTACGCCGTCGTCGGAGGTGCCATCTGCGGCTCCGGTATCAGCACCCGGTGCACCTGCAGCAGGACCAGCGTTCTTGTACATCTCCGCCCCCACCTTCTGGATTTCATCGCTAAGCACGTCATATGCTTTGTTGATTTCTTCGTTTGTGGCGTCTTTGTTTTCCATTACTTTTTTCAAATCAGCGATTTTGTCTTGGACTGGTTTTTTGATGGCGTCGCTTACTTTTTCGCCGGCGTCTTTTAGGGTTTTTTCAGATTGGAAAATTAGAGATTCGGCTTTGTTTCTCACTTCGATAGTTTCTTTCTTCTTTTTGTCTTCTTCGGCAAATTTCTCCGCTTCCTGTTTCATCTTTTCAATATCGTCTTTGCTCATATTGCTGCTACCGGTAATAGTAATGTGTTGTTCTTTACCAGTGCCTTTGTCTTTCGCTTTTACATTCAAAATTCCGTTTGAATCGATATCGAGAGTCACTTCAATCTGTGGTACGCCACGAGGGGAAGGAGGTATTCCATCAAGAGTAAATTTGCCGAGATCTTTATTGTCGGCGGCCATTGGACGTTCACCTTGTGTGATATGCACTTCTACCGAAGGTTGATTGTCAGCGGCAGTAGAAAACACTTGAGATTTGCTTGTAGGAATTGCAGAATTTCTTTCGATCATTACTGTGCTCACGCCACCGAGAGTTTCGATGCCGAGAGATAGGGGAGTCACGTCTACTAGCAAGATGTCTTTTACGTTGCTATCGCCTTGGAGAATTCCTCCTTGGATACCGGCACCTAGAGCTACCACTTCATCCGGATTGGCACCACGAGTTGGTTCTTTGCCGAAAATTTCTTTTACTTTTGCTTGCACGGCCGGCATACGAGTAGAACCACCCACGAGAATTACTTCGTCAATATCGCTCTCAAACAAGCCGGAATCCTTCATTGCTTTGCGGCAAGGTTCTTCACAGGCATTGATTAAATCTGCGGTAAGATCTTCCAGTTTTGAGCGGGAAAGTTTGGTTTCAAAATTTTTCGGACCGTTGGCATCCATAGTTAAGTATGGAAGACTGATAGTTGTTTCATGTAAGCTTGAAAGCTCGATTTTGGCTTTCTCTGCAGCTTCCTTGATACGTTGAATTGCAAGCTTGTCTTTTGAAACATCAATTCCTTGTTCCTTTTTGAACTCGGCAATAATCCAATCCATAATTTTTCTATCAAAATCGTCACCACCCAATTGAGTATTACCATTGGTGGATTTTACTTGGAAAACACCACCACCGATTTCAAGAATGGAAACATCAAAAGTACCACCACCAAGATCGAAGACGGCGATTTTTTTGTCGCCACCTTTTTTGTCGAGACCGTAGGCGAGAGCAGCGGCAGTTGGTTCGTTAATAATTCTTTTTACGTCCAGTCCGGCGATTTTACCTGCGTCTTTTGTGGCTTGTCTTTGAGCATCATTGAAGTAAGCCGGAACGGTGATGACTGCTTCTTTTACTTCATAGCCAAGGAAAGCTTCCGCGTCAGCTTTTAATTTTTGTAGAACCATAGCGGCGATTTCCGCCGGTGGTCTTTCTTTGCCATCAAGCATAATTTCCACTTCGCCGTTTTTGCCTTTTACGCATTGATAAGAAACTTTTTTTATATCTTCGGCGCATTCGTCGAATTGACGGCCGATGAAACGTTTAGCTGAATAAATTGTGTTTTCCGGATTCGTAGCGGCCTGATTTTTTGCAGCAACACCAACACGGCGTTCACCATTTTTAATTGCGACTACGGATGGCGTAGTGCGTCCTCCTTCAATGTTTGCAATTACAATTGGTTCTCCACCTTCCATGACGGAGACGCAAGAATTTGTAGTACCTAGATCGATTCCAATGATTTTAGCCATATTATATTTAGTTAACGATTTAAAATTACTAGCACTCATGATTATAGAGTGCTAACGACGGGTGGTCAAGAGTTTTTTTATTCGCCATTTCCTACTTTAACTTTTGCATGTCGGATTACGCGATCGCCCAGGATGTAACCTTTTTCGAGTTCTTCGATGACGGTGTCTTTTGCTCCCGGGCCTTGAGCTAGGCCTTCGTGAAGGTCTGGATTGAAAGGTTGATTGAGGGATTCGATTGGTTTGAGGCCGGAATCGTTTAAGGTTTTGTGTAGCTGAGCTGTGCACATTTCTATGCCTTTAAACCATGTTTCCGCACCTGCAGGAATGTGTTGTTTGGCGCGGTCGAGATTATCGGTAATTGGAATTAGTGAGCGAATTAAATCTACATTTGCCATTGTGATAATTACGCGACGTTCTTCGTCTTGGCGGCGTTTGAAGTTTTGAAAATCGGCCATGGTGCGCTTCGCAAGCTCGGTCATACTTTCGAGTTCAGCGCGGAGTGTAGCCAATTCATCTTCTTTTGTAGGCTCGACTTCGTCCGAACTGGCAGAGCCAGATTCGTCCTCAGTCTTCGCGCTCGCACCGTGTGCTCGCATTTTTTCTTGATTAGCCTTCTTCTTTGCTTCAGCGAGTTTTTGAGCCAAATCGTCTACCGGTTCGTCCTGATTGTTCTTGTCGTCCGCCATATTATTTATTAGTTAAAAGTTTCTTAATTTCTTCCAAGAGAACGATATTGTAGGCATAGCCCATACGTTTTGGGCCGAGGATTCCGAGATAGCCTTTGTATCCTTCGTTTTCATATTTAGTTACGATAATACTGCAACTTTGAATTTGAGGTAGAATATTTTCTTCACCGATAAAGGTGCGCGCGCTATCGTTGATATCAAGTGAGGCTAGCGTGTTTACAAAATTATCGCCGTGTTCCAGTACTTCCATCACTTCGCTGGCATGAACGCTATTCTGGGAGAACTCTGGCTGGCGGAGAACATTCGACATGCCGAGAAAAAATGTGTGAGGGTTGTCCGGTGTGGTTGCAAAACTGACGGAATTTGTAGCGCGTGCTATCAGCGAAACAGCGTCATAGAGTTTTTCGCGGACTTTTTCGATGCGATATTTTTCGCGAATTGTTATGAGGTCGTGTAGGGCTTCCAGGCGGGCGGTTTTGTAGTCGGCCATTTCGTCGACAAAGAGACGATAGCCCTTGTCTGTAGGAATGCGACCGGCGGAAGTGTGAGGCTGATAAATATAACCTTCTTCTTCCAAAGTCATCATGTCATTGCGAATAGTTGCAGGTGATACGTGGAATTGATAGCTGACGAGAATCGTGTTTGATCCTACCGGTTCGGCAGTTTCAACAAAATGATTGATGATGGCTTGTAGTACCTTTTTTTTGCGTTCTTCGGACATGGGCTCTTTTGATAAGCTTCGATCGGCTCAAAACTGGCAAAGCCAGATTTTTCGCCTCACTGCGCCCTCGCGCCGTGCGCTCGGATTGTTAGCAGTGTGCATTATGCAGTGCTAATTACATTTTGTCACCTATTATTTTCGTGAGGTCCACTAAACGATTGCTGTAGCCCCATTCGTTGTCGTACCAAGAGAGAACTTTTACCAATGTGCCGCCAATTACTTCTGTAGAGAGTGCGTCAACGATTGAGGAAAGTGGGCATTTTTTGTAATCCATAGAAACTAGTGGTTCGTCGCTGTATCCGAGGAATCCGCTCATGTGGTTGCCGGAAGATTCACGCATTTTCTGATTTACTTCATCGATTGTTGTAGCTTTTTTTACGACGCAAGTGAGATCAACCAGAGAAACTGTAGGTGTCGGAACACGTATGGCCATGCCATTTAATTTCCCTTTTAATTCCGGGAGGACTTCGCCGATTGCTTTAGCGGCGCCGGTGGAAGTGGGAATCATAGAGAGGCCGGCAGCACGGGCGCGACGAAGGTCGGAATGTGGAAGGTCGAGAATTCTTTGGTCGTTGGTGTAAGAGTGAATTGTCGTCATGAGGCCGCTTTCGATGCCAAAATTATCATTGAGGACTTTGGCTATTGGAGCGAGGCAGTTCGTAGTACAAGAACCGTTGGAGATGATATTGTGTTTTGATGGATCGTATTTTTCATCGTTCACGCCAAGCACAACAGTGAAATCCATTTCTTTGCCTGGAGCGCTAACAATTACTTTTTTGGCGCCGGCCTTGATGTGTTTTTCTGCGCCTGCGCGATCGGTGAAAAATCCGGTAGCTTCGATTACGAGATCAACTCCCATATTTTTCCAAGGTAATTTTTCCGGATCCTTTTCACTGAGAACTTTGTATTCTTTGCCTTCGACGAAGATGCTACTGTCTTTAGCTATTACATTGGCGTCGAGGACGCCGTAGTTGGAATCGTACTTGAGGAGGTGAGCGAGAGTTTTGGCGTCTGTGAGGTCGTTTATGGCTACGATATCAAAATAATTTTTCAACAGATTGATGTGGAAAACTTGGCGACCGATTCTACCGAATCCGTTGATGGCGACTTTGAGTTTCATGTGGTGGTGGGTTACTATTTAGGTCGGCAGCAGTATAACTTTTTTTGTGGAAAATGAAAATTTTTTTTGGTGCAAGCTTTGGCTATAGTAAATGTCATAACAAAATAGCGATGGAAATGGTGAAGTTTGCAAGATTGATTGGTAAAAACTTGAATGGCTTGAATGAGCCAAAAAAACGAGTAAAAAGTCTGTGCGTGCAGATGTGAGTGCAATATTTTATACTTTTTGACAAGTGTGCTGTTTGAGATTTTTATGTATAATTTTGTTAATGATTCTGAAAGTGACTGACAAACAGGTTGTCGTTGAGGCGGCGAAAATTCTTCGTGCCGGTGGCGTGGTTATGCATCCGACGGAGACTTGCTATGGATTTGCAGTGGATGTGAGGAATTCTGTAGCTTTGGCAAAATTGTATAAATTAAAGGGGCGGGATGCGCATAAGCCGGTGAGTATTTTGGTGGCGGATTTGGAAATGGCAAAGAAATATGGTGAGTTTTCGGAAAAAGCTCTGGGTCTTGCTGAAAAGTACTGGCCGGGGCCACTGACTATTTTGGTGCCTCGTAGTGAAAATTTGCCGGAAAATTTCAATATAGGGCAGGGGTTTGTGGGGATAAGGTATCCTGATCATAAATTTTCTCGAGAATTAGTTAAGGCTTTTGGTTCTGCTATTACTACTACGAGTGCGAATCTTTCCGGCGAGCCGCCTTTGTATGAAGCGGATGTCGAGAGTTTTGGAGAGTTAGCGAGCCTGATTGGTCTTGTAGTCGATGGCGGGAAAATTCCTTTGAACAAACCTTCGACGATTGTGAAAGTAGTTGGGGGTGAAATCGAGATAGTGAGGATGGGGGGTCTGATATTGGGATAAGGTGTTTTGCTTTGCAAAACTTTTGAGTGGTAGAGCACTGCGCCTTCGGCTGGTGCTTTTCCAATGCCCCGGCTAAGGCCGGGCTGTTAGAAAAAATAATTCCAAGCTCCCATTATGGAGCCGAATCCTGTGGCAATCAATATTGCGGAGATGATACTGCCTCCTGTTACGATAAGGGCTGTTTTCCAATAACTTATTCCCAAGACATAGGCCATAATTCCTCCTGTGATATTTCCGCTTCCCGGAAGGGGTGTGGCGATGAAGAGCATTATTCCCCAGGCTCCATATTTGTGAAAGCGATTAAAATTTTCTTGGCGAGTTTTGTGGAAAATTTTCTCCATTAAATTGTCGAATCTTGTTGAGCGGCTGCGTAAAAAATTTGAAAAAGGGCCTAGCATGTAAAGAATGATCAAGGCTGGAATTAAATCTCCGGCCAACGCGAAGAAAAGAACGTTTAATATTGGTAGATTCATGCTCATACCTAGTGGTATGGCCAATTTGAGGTTTAGGTAAGGGGTCATTCCGGCAAGGAATATTTGGAGGTATGGGGACATGGGTTAATTAAACTACGAAAGAGGGTTTGGGTAAAGGGGAGGTTTTTATTTATATTTTATTTACGCCTGCGGCGGGCAATGCCCCGGCTAAGGCCGGGCTGTTGTTCAAAAAAGGTAGACAATAGAACTATTTTTGTTCAACAGGAAAAGTGTGCGGCAGTTTTGGCAATGCTTTAGCCATCTTTCAAACTTTTGTGTTGCCTATGTATACATTTTTTATAGGTTTTTGTTACAAGATTCTTGACCTCCTTAGGGTTATTGTCTATTTTTAGAGACAAGTTGGGTGTAAAAAAGTTATACACAGTGTGTGCACAACTTTTGAACACAGGATCATTGATTTAAGAAGTTTTTTCTTTAATTTAAGCCAAGATGGAGCATTTGTCCGTACTGAAGAATGATGTGCAAAAGTACTTAGAGCTAAAGAGTGGGGAAGTGGTTGTGGATGCTACTTTGGGACTTGGGGGACATTCCCTCGATATTCTGAAAAAGATAGGTCCAAAAGGTGTTTTGATGGCATTCGAGCAAGATGAAAGGAATCTGAAGGAAGCGCAGGAGAGACTGAAGGATTATAAGAAGCAAGTTGTTTACCTTAATGATAATTTTCGTTACTTAAAAAGTAGGGTTATAGGTGCCGGACATAAAAAGATTGATGCCATTCTGTTTGATTTGGGTCTGTCTTCACCTCATGTGGATGATGCGGAGAGAGGGTTTTCCTTTATGAAGGAAGGTCCACTCGACATGCGTTTTGATCAGAAGAATAAGCTGACTGCGGAAATCGTGATCAATACTTATTCTGAAGAAGCGCTCGCAAATGTTTTCTACAATTATGGTGAAGAAAGGATGTCCCGCAAATTGGCGCGAGCGATTTGTACAGATAGAAAGGTTGCTCCTTTTACTTCCACGCTTCAGGTAGCCGGACTCATAGAAAGAGTGCTGGCGGTAAAGAAGCATGGTAAGGTTTTCAATCCGGCGGCGAGAATTTTTCAATCTATCAGAATAGAAGTTAATGATGAAATGAATGTCTTGAAGGAAGCTCTGTCTCAGGCGATGGAGTTGCTCGAGATTGGTGGTCGCATTGTAATTATGTCTTATCACTCGCTGGAAGATCGCATCGTTAAACAGTTCTTTAAGAATTTGGAAAGGCCACCCGTAAAGTCTCTCGAATTGGCCGTTTATCAGAATTTTGATGAGCCAATTGTGGAAGTTCTCACAAACAAACCGGTAGCCCCTACAGATGAAGAGATTGCCCTAAACCCTAGAAGTAGAAGTGCGAAATTGAGAGCTTATAAGAAGATAAAAGAATATGTGATTGAAGAGGAAGCAGAGTGGAAAAATTGACCGCCAACGGTCAGCTAGAAAATTAATATCGAATAAGTCAATACAGTCTAACTCAATAATAAAAACAAAAAGTATCTCTCAGCGTTGGTTCCTCGACTGACGCTGAGCCTGCCTACCGGCAGGCGGGCTCGTCTAAGTACGGGCATGTAATCTCATTCCTAACCCTTAATGATGTCACAACTAATCCTAAATCGCGGTGATTCCTTCCAGAAAAATCTTTTTAATAAGGTTATCCGCAATTTTCATTTAGGACCATATTTTCTTATTTCTTCATTGGTTTTGTTTGTGGCTTTGGTGACGGTTGTTACTTTGATGTTTTCAACAAGACAAGTCACTAAGGGCTACGTGCTTGATAAATTGGAAACCGAGCATCAGAATCTGGTTAAGAAAAGTGAGGCCAGCAATATGAGAATTTCTCAGGCAAGATCGTTGAGCAATATTCAAAACTCTCCAAAAGTGCGGAGGATGGGAAAGCCCGATAATCTGGTTTATATTCAAACTCAGACAGAAATCGCGAGTAGGTAGGGGGAGTATGCGTTGTGTAATTTTTCTTCTATGAATCTTGTATCAAGAGGGTTTTTTTGCTAATCTGTGGTAAAGAAGGTCAATTTTATTCAATTATCTTAATTTTTATGAAAGATCCAATGCGATTTTTTAGGGACAGATACTATTCTCCGGGAGAAATGGCTCGTCTTCGTCAGATTGTGCGCAAGAGTGGTACGACTATGATTCTTCCTTATGATCAATTTATTGAACACGACAATCGTCATATGGATCCAAATCCTGAAGCGGCAGATCCGGATTATATCTGTAATCTCGCAGTGAAAGGGGGATATAATGCGGTGGCAATTCACTATGGTTTGGCAAAAAGATATTGGAGTAAATTGGCGGGTGCGGTGCCGCTTCTTTTGAAAATAAATGGCAAAACTTCTATTCCGGCTCAAGATAATCCGCTCAGTGTACCAACCGCTTTCGTAGAAGATGCGGTGAGAATGGGTGCGGTGGCGGTGGGTTATACTCTCTATTACGGTTCACCAAGACAAGATGAGGATTTGCCTCAATTGGCTAAGGTAAGGGCGGAATGTGACCGTTTTGGAATGCCGTTAGTGGTTTGGGCTTATCCAAGAGGAGAATATGTAGAGAAGAAAGGTGGCAAAGAATCCAGCTATCTCGTGGAGTCTGCAGTAAGAATGTCTGTGGAAATGGGGGCAACAGTGATCAAAGCTAATCTACCTGTAGCGACAAAAGTTGCCGGATATTTTGAGAATAAAGATGTACCGGAATATTATAGAAAAGTTGAAAAAGAATTGCAGGCTATGGACGCGAAGGCTCAGAAATGGGAGAGAGCGCGACGTGTAGTAGCTGCTGCCCAGGGAGTGCCGGTTTTGTTTAGTGGAGGAGATAAAGTGAGTGATGAGGAATTGGATGAGAATGTGAATGCTTGTCTGGATGCCGGATGTTTCGGATTTATTTTTGGCCGAAATATGTGGAAAAGAGATGAGGCGAAGGCTTTAGAGCTGAGTGAGAAATTTCAGGAAATGTTAGACAAGAACATAAAGAAATAATTTAATTTTTTCACGGTTATGCCAATCAAAATTGCCATCAATGGTTACGGTCGCATCGGGAGGGGACTTCATCGTCAAATTATTGATTCTGATGATATTCAATTGGTGGCTATCAATAGCGGTTCCGATGCTCATTCACATGCTCATCTTTTGAAGTATGATTCTTTGTATGGAAAATGTGATGCAGATATTTCTGTGGATGGAAATGACTTGATTGTGAACGGAAAAAAAATTGTAGTTTATCAGGTACGTGATCCAAAAGATGTAGATTGGAAAAAACTTAAAGTTGATATTGTAATTGAGAGCACGGGAAAATTTACGGAGATGGAAGATGTGAAAAAGCATCTTGTAGCTGGGGCGAAAAAAGTGCTTGTGACTGCGCCTTGTAAGGATGAGGCGATTCCAAATATCGTGATGGGTGTGAACGACGAAGAAGTTGATTTGGATAAATATAAAGTTGTTTCCAATGCTTCATGTACGACAAATTGCTTGGCGCCGATGCTGCAAGTTCTCAATAAAGAATTTAAAGTGGAAAAAGCTTTTGTGAATACTTTGCATGCTTTTACTTACACGCAAAATCTTTTGGATAATTCTAATCCCGACGATTTCCGTCGTGCGCGTGCGACGACAGAATCGATTATTCCTACAACAACCGGCGCGATGAAAGCGATTAGCCGGGTCATTCCCGAGTTGGCTGGCAAGGTTGATGGAATGGCTTTTAGAGTACCTGTAGCAACTGTTTCTTGTATTTATCTTGTGGCAAAATTGACGAAGGATGTGACAGTGGAACAAGTAAATGAAACGTTTAAAAAATATGCTGAACATGATTTGCAGGGAATTTTGGGAACTTCTGATGAGCCTTTAGTTTCGATTGATTTCAAGGGTGATACGCGTTCATGTATTCTTGATTTATTGAGCACAAAAGTTTTGCCGGGCGGCTATGTGCAGTTAGTCGGCTGGTACGATAATGAGTGGGGCTACAACGCCAGAGTGCTGGATTTGATTAGGTGGTTAGCGGCGTAACTTTTGGATGCTTTTTCCGTATTAACTGTAAAATATGAAAAATATTAAAACTTATTTGGAGGACGTGGGGACCGAAGAAGCGCTGGTGAAAATTTTTGAAAGTTTAACTGAAGCTGTAAAGAAAATTTCTGTAGCTGTGCGTACGGCAAATACCGGGAAAGTTGGGACGATGAATTCTTATGGTGAAGAGCAGGTGGCGCTAGATGTGTTTTCGAATAATATTATGATTGAGGAATTGAAGAAGAATTCCATGGTGGGGCTGATTGCTTCAGAGGAATTGCCCGATGAGGAGAAAATTGGAGATGGTGAATTTGCTTTGGCTTTTGATCCTTTGGATGGTTCGTCTCTTGTGGATGTGAATTTCTCGGTGGGAACGATTGTTGGGGTGTATAAGACAAAATCTTTTATTGGTGTGAAGGGTGATGATCAGCTGGCTGCAATGGCGGCTGTTTATGGTCCGAGGACGACGATTTTCATCACTGTGAAAAAAGGAGTAGCTCGTTTTATGCTAAATGAGGAAGGAGAATTTATGCTGGAGAAAGATAATATTGAAATAGGTGAAGGGAAATATTTTGCTCCTGGTAATCTTCGTGCTTGCGCGGATAGGCCGGCCTATTTGGAACTTGTAAATTATTGGATTAAAGAAAAATATACCTTGAGGTATTCCGGTGGAATGGTGCCGGATATTAATCATATTTTGTCGAAGGGGAGTGGTATTTTTGCTTATCCGGGACATAAAGATGAGCTTGATGGTAAGCTTCGTCTTCTTTTTGAGTGCGCCCCCATGAGTTTAATAATGGAACAGGCCGGTGGGGCGAGCAGTGATGGTAAAATTAGAATTCTTGAGAAGATTTTGCTAAAATTGGAACAGAGAACCCCTATTTTTATTGGTAGCAAGGAAGAGGTCGCGCGGTGTAAAGATACTTTAAAATAAAGAGATGGCTGAAGAAGATGCTAAAATCAAGGAGTCTGAGATGGAAGAGTTGGTTTATTCAGCCCAGGAGGGTGATCAGGAAGCTTTTTCCAAAATATATGATTATTTTATCGATCAGATTTATCGTTATGTTTATTATCGTGTGCAGGGTGAGGATGTGGAAGATATTGTGGAAATGGTTTTTCTTAAAGTTTGGGAGAATCTCAAACAGTATAAACCACAGCAGAAGTCTTTTTCCGCTTGGGTTTTCAGAATTGCTCATAATTTGGTGGTAGATCATTATCGCGCGGCAAAGGATAAAATTCATGATGAATTAAGTCCGGATTTACCGGATCTTGATCGCCAACATCACCCGATTAAAATTACGCAGGATCGTTTTGATAATGCGGTTTTGAAGAAGGCAATGGCTAAATTGAAAAGGCAATATCACGATATTATTCTCTATAAATTTATTAATGAACTTTCAAATAGTGAGATTGCGGAAATTTTGGGTAAAAGTGAAGGAAGTTTGAGGATTTTGCAGTTCAGAGCATTGAAAGCTTTGAGGAAGGAATTGGAGGAATTAGGCATCGCCTATTAGTTTATAGTAACAGAAGCCATTTTTTATCGTTTTACAAAGAGGATGGAACCAATAAAGACAAAATTAGGACTCGAAGAATTAATTGCCAGACTTGAAGGTAACAATAAGCCTGTTTTTGATTCTCAAAGAAAGGATGCGCTGAAACAGCGACTTATGAGTAAAATATCTGCAGGTAAAGTTAATCGATCAATTTTTTCTTTGGTTGGCGCTGTCAGACTTTTGGCTGAAAGTGTTACTTTAAATGCGGTACAAAAAGCTGAAGTGAAAGAGCGAGTGATGGAGGGAATTGAAAAAATTTCCCAAAGAAAATTTTTTTTGTCGAACTACTTCTCTTTTATGAAAAAGACGGTGAGTGGGGCTTTGATTTTAGTTTTGGTTTTTGGAATGCTTTCTTTCGTGAGTGTTGATACTTACGTGGTAAGCGCGGGAACATTTACGATGATGGATACTTTCAAAGGGGATGTTTCTATTCAGCGTGCGCAGAGCCTTATACCGGCAAGTGTAGGTATGGCTCTAATGGAAAATGATATAATTGTTACCGGTACTGATGGAGCTGCCGTGATTCGCTATTTTGATAATAGCGTTAGCAGAATGTCTAATAATACGCAGTTGCAGATTAATAAATTAGTGAGCCCTAATGATAATTCGGTAAATACTTATGTGGAAGTTTCTCTGGTTGAAGGACAAATTTGGTCACGAGTTTTAAATTTATTGGAGTCTGACTCTTCTTTTGTAGTTAAGGCAAATGATGTTTCAGCTGCGGCAAAAAAAGCTGCTTTTAATGTGGAGATTGATGATGAAAAAGTGGAAATTGGTGTGTTTAATCATGCTGTTTCTATTAATGCCGCCGGCAGGACTGAACAGATTTTAAGTGGAGAAAAGTTGGTGATAGATAATGATGAGAGAGATATTTCTAAATTAAATTTGGCGGAAAAGGATTCCGGATGGGTAAAAGAAAATTTACAAAATGACCATGTTTATTTGACTCAAGTTGAGCAGCGGTTGATTGAGGCAAAAAGAAAGGCTGTTGGCTTAAATGCTGCTGGAAATGTTTCTTATAATAATTCTTTAAAAGAAGATGCTTTATTGTTTTTGACTTTTGATGATGTGAAGAAAAAGAAATTTGATTTGGATTTGGCGGAGAGAAATTTTGTGGCGGCTCAAGTAAAGTTGAATTATCCTGATATTAGTGACGCGGATAAACTTGATGCTCAGGTTGCTTTGCAAAAATTTGGTGATAAGTTGAAAGGTTTTTATCTAATGGTTGCCGAGGTTGAATATACGGACAAGGGTTATGCTAAAGAATTGAGGGATTATGCAGATTCTAAAGTTTTAGTTCAGAAAAAAGATTTGAATATGTCTTTGCCCGATAGTCCAAATTATTTAGCGAAAAATATTTTGAATGACGCTCAGCTTGTAGGTACAAATAATGAAGTGGACAAATTGAGATTAAAAGTAGATCAGGCTGCAGATAAATTGGCATCAGCCGAGGATGCGAAGGTTTCAGGCAATGATGAATTGGCCAGCAAGGCTGTTGATGATTATAATAAAGAAATTATCGGGGTTGAAAAAATGATTGATAATTTGCCTAAAGATAATTCAGTGGTGAAAGATGAGTTAGCAACTAAGGTTGCGGATAATATAGATCTTTTGAAGGTTATCAATGTTCTACCTGCTGCGGTAGTGGTGGTGCCGGTTGTGGATGCTGTGCCGGTGATTGTGAAGGAAGAGGTGAAAACTGTTGACCAAGTCATGGAAGTGCCGGAGGTGGTGGTAGCTGAGCCTGTTGTGGATCAGACGAAGGTGGTGGATGGTCCATATGGGGTTCAAATGCAAGGAGATAAACCTCTCTCCCCTTTACTGAAAGACGCTCAGTAATGCCATAAAGACGCTCAGTGACGCCATCTACTTCGTTGTCAGAAAAATTTTAATCCTCACCGGCTTCACGCCGGCTGCGGTTAAAATTTTTTTGACGCCTCGTAGCTGGCATCACCGAGCGTCTTTCATTGTAAAATGTCCACTGGGGAAATACCGATCCTCATTTACTTTCAGTAAATTGCGGTCAAAATTTTACAGAATAGTCAGTAATCCTAGGATGGTGCCGAAGGCGCCCATGATTCCTCCGATAATCCAGAAGCGCATAACTATCGTCCATTCTTGCCAGCCGCATTGTTCGAAGTGGTGATGGATTGGCGCGATTTTGAAGACTTTGCGTTTGAAGAATTTTTTTGAAGTAAGCTGAATAATTACTGAAAGGGCTTCGATGACAAACATTAAACCTACTATTGGAAGAATTAAAGCCTGATCGGTAAGCATGGCGATGACTCCCAGCGTGGCGCCGAGGGCCAGAGAGCCGGTGTCACCCATATAGAATTTTGCCGGAGGCACATTAAACCAAAGAAAGGCCAAGTTTGCCCCCGCAATGACCGCACAAAGAGCGGAGAGTATAAGTAGGCCTTTGGCGAAGGCGAGAACCCCAAAGCTGCCAAAAGCGAGAATTAAGAGGCCGGCAGCGAGACCGTCGAGACCATCTGTGAAATTGACGGCGTTTGCTGTGGCAATAATGATAAAAACAAAAACGGGAATGTACCAAATTCCGAGGTAGATTTCCGAAGCACCAGGAATTGGTAATTGGATTGAGTTGAAGCCCAGTTTTGAATAAAACCACCAGCCTCCGGCCAGTCCGAAAACGATGAGCCAGAATAATTTTAATTTTGCGCTTAAGCCTTTGTTTTTTCCTATGCCTTTGACATTAATATAGTCGTCAATTGCCCCGAGAATTCCACAGGATATAAGAGTGAAAAGGGGAATCCAGGTTTCTTTTCTGTTGAAAAGTGATAAGTGGAAGACTCCGAATTTTTGAAGAATGGCGGAGATTATTACTACTAAAACAATTGTTCCCCAGATTAGCAGTCCGCCCATGGTTGGGGTGCCGCTTTTTTTTGCGTGAAGTTGATTGAAAATTGTGGATTTTTCACCACTGAGGGCGTTTTCGCGGAGCTGTTTGCCAATGCGGAATTTCACCAATTGATTGTGGAACCAAGGAGTGAGAATAATAAATATTAAGAAGGCCAGGGTTCCTGAGCCGACGATTAGAATTAAATCTTCAATAATTGCGCTTAGGGTTGTGTTCATGTTTATTTTTTAGGCCATGTAAATGCTCTAAACACCCAGTCGATGAGGATTTTTGATTCCCCAAAACGATCGGAACTGTTTAGTACGACGGTTACTATTTCGTGACCGTCTTGATTTTCTGCTATTGCTATCAGACAGCGACCGGCATCATCGGTTGTACCTGTTTTCAAGCCATTTATTGTCAAATAGCTATCAAGGAGTTTGTTGGTTGATTCTAATTTATGGGTGTAATTACCGCTTACGGATCTTACGTCGATTGATTTTATTTTGGCAACTTTTTTAATGAGTTGGTTGTGGTAGAGGTATTTTCCCAAATTGGCAATGTCGCGTGCGGAAGAATAATTATCGGAGTCATCCAGGCCTACCGGATTGGAGAAGTGGGTGTTGGTGAGTTTGAGATCCTTGGCTTTATTGTTCATTTTTATAACGAAGGCTGCGTTGCTTCCCGCGTTGTGTTCGGCAAGTGCTACGGATGCGTCGTTGGCGGAATTTATTAGGGAACCATAAATTAGATTTTTGACGGTAATTTCTTCACCGGCTGCCAGAAACATCGTAGAGCCAATGGTGCCTGCGGCGTTTCTACTGACTGTAACAACCTCATCCAGCTTATTTTCTTCGAGGATGATCAGTAAAGTCATCAGTTTGGTAATGCTGGCAATTTTCAGGCGTTCGTCAGGATTTTTTTCAAATAAAACTTCCGCACTGTCTATATCGGTAGCAATACTGCCACGCGCACCGATTATAGGAGAAATATGAAGAGAATCTTTTAGCGGTTTATTGGTGGGAGCTGAACTATCTGAAAGAAAAGCGGAGGCAAGAATAGCCGTGCCGTTAGTGGCGTTTGCTGTATTTACAGTGCCGGGAGACAATCCGAGAATACTTGCTATATATAAGCTTAATAAACTGTTAAGCATCTAATTCTTCTTTAGTTAATAGGCGAGTTTTTCCTTTCTTCAGTGAACCCAGTTTTACCTTGCCGATGCGGATTCTTTGTAAGTATTTCACAGGATGTCTGATTGAATCAAACGCTTTTCTGATTTGTCTATTGCGTCCTTCATTAATTACCAGTGTAAGTAAGGTCTCTCTGGTATTCGTTTTTAGAATATTAAAGGAACTGAAATGTTTTTTTAGTTTTGCATTATCTTTCTCTTCAATTTTTCCTTTTATGCTGAGAGCAAATTCTTCTTCCATTTTTGGATCGTGGAATTTGTTAATAAATTGACCATCATTACTGAGGAGAACCAAACCTTCGCTTTCCACTTCCAGGCGATCAACCAGTTTGAGATGTTTTCTCGGAGGAATGAATTTCAGGAGAGTTTTCTTTTTTTCTTTTTTTTCCACTTTTTTAATACTGCAGAGATAGTCTTTTGGTTTATATAGAGCGATGTAGGCCTTGAGGTCTTTATTTTCAATCAGTTTTTTATCCAAACGGATTTTTTCTTTTGTCGGATTTATCTCCAGAGACATGTTCATCGTGATTTTATTTTTCACGGTAACGCGTTTGTCCCTAATAGCTTGATCAACTTGTCTGCGTGAAAAATGCGTATTTTTAGCAATAAATTGATTTAGTTTCATTTGGATTTGGTTGATGGTTTATTTGAAGGTGCGGGTGCGGTTGTTTTGGTAGGCGTAGCTGGTGTGCCCGGAGTGGTGGCGGCAGGGGCTTTTGGTGTCGCGTAAATCGCTAAGCCTGTGAAGGGATCCGTGATGTAGTCTGGAGAATCAGTATAGTCCGTACCCAATTCTATAAGAATATCTACATTTGGGGGGAAGGTTGCTGGTGCTTCAGTTTTGAGGTATTCACTAGGAAGTTCTGTACTTTCTTTGCCTGGAATTATTTTCTGTAGGAAGTCCAAAGTTTTAGGTCGTAAATCCTTTTTGTAGTAATAGGTTGTTTGTGTGTAATTTTTATTGCTGGCATTGCCAAATTTTGTGACGTTGAAGCAGAAACGACGTAGTATTTGCTTGGTTTCTACGGCTGCTCCGGCACGTTTTGTTCCGTTTAATACTTGAATTTTGCTGTTTTCTAATCCTATTTGAGGCATATTCAGACTGAGATCAATATATTTACGGACTAAATCTTGTTTATCTGCGGAGATGAGAACATACATTCCATAATATTTATCTACCGGGGGATTGTAGAGAAATCCTCCGCATCTGCTTGGATCATTGTGAAGAAGGCGGTGTTCTATTTGATCTGTTTTATAATCCGGTGCCACTGAGCCTAAAGTGAGTAGCTCTTTGACACTGATATTGGTTTCAATATTTTCTTTTAGAGCATCCAGGATTTTAGTGATTTTATCTTGGCTCAGGAGGGTTTCGGCTTTAGTGGCTTTGTCCTTAATGGCGTTTATTACTTGTTGTTGGCGATCGGCACGATCGAAATCTGAAGTGGTTTTGCGGCTGCGGGCGTACTTTAGAGCGATGTCTCCGTTGAGGTGTTGTGGGCCGGCGCTAAGGCTGAAAACTTCATATTCTTTGGTTTCTCCTTTTGGATAAAATGGGTCTACGATTGTTTTTTTGACTGTTACGTCTATGCCTCCAAGAGCGTCTACCAAATCTTTAAATCCGTCAAAATCTATTTTAATCCAATAATGAATAGGGAGTCCGGTGTATTTTTCTATTTCCTGTTTGGTTACGTCTAATCCTTGAGTGGAGTTCGTGAATTTTTTCTTTGCGGCGTAATATATTTGATTGATTTTTTGGCTGCCAACTTGTGTGTCTTTGATGAATAGATCGCGTGGAATCGAGATCATTGTTACCAATTTATTTTTGTCATCGAGGCTTGCCACCATGATGGTATCGGTCAGATCCGCTCCCTCATGATTTTTATTTCCGGTTCCCAGGATGAGAAAGTTTGTGTGTCCGGAAGTGTCTTTTTGCAGCTCATCTCCGGCTATCTTTAGAAATACTTTGAAATCAATGCTACTCATGGCTTTTACGATACCGACAACCAGAACTAAAATTATTATCAGGGAAACTGATAGTCCGAGGCTGATTTTGAATTTCGGAATTTTGAATTTTGGAATTTCTAGTTTCGCGGATTGGACTTGATCTGTTATATGTTTTTCTTTTCGCGGTTTTTCCGGTTTATTGTTTATTTTTTTGATTTTAAAATTCATTTGAACGAGTTATTAGGTGTCTTTCCCTACGATTACAATTGTATAGATTTTTCCGTTTTTGTCAGTCTGAATATTTGCGCCAATATTTTGCCAGGTTTGGATAAGGAGTGACTCTTCATCAGCGAGAATGGATTTGATCAGATAGCCCCAGGGATTGCCGACACGTCCAATGAGTTGGGCGCTACCGTTGAAGCCGTTATCATCAAGAGCTTTACTAAGGGTTTGGGCGGTGAGAGTTTTAGCATTTACGTTTTCGTTATTTACTTGCGCGGAGCTTTTATTGAGGGATTCCGTTTCAATCATGGTATTTAAATTTTTGCTTTGCCTTAAGTCGTTGATACTTTTTAAAAGATCTGTTTTGAATTTTGTAAAATCTTCCGTTGTTAGCGGATTAATAGAAAATTCTTCAGTAATTATCAATCCTCCTTTGTCCAGGCTGATACCCAGTCCAACTTTTTTCCAATCGGCCGTGAGAATATTTTCGTAATGTGAAGCGCTGCGCATCAGTCCAAAATGAGCAAATTTGACTGAAACATCTTTGGCAATATTTTCACCAACTGAAGTGTTGATTCCCAGGGCAATGCGACGATCTTCCGGAGTCTTGCTGCTCAGATTATAATGACTGAAATAATTATTTGTCTTCATGTCGTCAGAATGCTCTTGAGCCAGAATGTTTAGTTTGTCATCCATTACGATAGCCTCCAGTCCGTGGCTTGTGCGGCTTTGGTTAATAAGATTTAGAAGTTTTGTTCTTTCATTACTGAGATCAAAATTGTCTTTGTAGGATTCTCTTTGAGTAAGGTCGAAAAAATCCGGAATTATAGGAATGATGTCTCCGACGTAAATAGGGTGATTGATTGAAGGTTCACTGTTTTTATTGTTTATTTCTATGATATAGCGTCCTTTTGTTTTTGGGGTGTAATTGAAAGTAAAAGGGCTACCTTTTTTGATGATTTTTTTGTTGAAGTAAGTGTCGATTTCGCCGGTCGTAGTCAGGTCTAGCTGGTCTACTTTGCCGTCGGGAGTCATAACCAGGGCTTGGAGTTTAATGTCGGTTTTAGTGATGCCGTTGAAACTGAAATTTTCTGTGCTGCTGAGAGTGTCCGGAATTGCGACTTCCACTTCGTCGGAATTAATTTCGTCAAAGCTGTGTTCTACGGCGTTGAATGATTTGTTCGTGCTTTGAGAAAATGGTGACGTGACTAGCAATGGTGATTGAGATCCAAGTCTTGCTGCCGAGGTGTTGTACGATACTTCCCCATCTGAGAAATTTTCAAAATCGCTGTAATTGAGCTCAATGCTGTTGATATTTTGGCGGGAAAGGTAGGTGACAGTTTTATCTTTCTGGATGAAGGTGAATTTTTTTAGAGTGTTCTCACTGTTGTTGAAGGTGATGGAAGTTTTATCTTTGGCGTAAGAAAGAATGACGTTTTCCAGGTTGTTGGGAGCTGTCGAATTGGCGGAAGTTTCCGGCAGATTGGTGTTTACGTGAATAATGGAGGCATGACTTTTCCCGCTTTCTCCAGGAATGAGTCCAATGGAATAGTCTCCCGACTTTCTAAAAAAGATCGGAATTTTGAAATGCTTGTTTGTTATCGTTCCCTTAAAATATTTATGGGTGCTCTTGTCTTCGTCATTCACTATTACGGTGGCTGTTTTGTAATTTTCTCCGATAACATCACCTTCGATAATGTAAACCTCGTTTTTGTAAAAGGTGTTTGGTAGTTTTTCGCTGAGCGTAATATTCTCGAAAAAGTCGGTTTGGATGTAACTAAAATCCGTAGAATTAGTGGGAATGTCCGGGGAATCGATTGCCTTATCTTCGATAATTGCCTTGAGAGTTTTGGTGTCGGTATTTGTGTCTGTTGAGGTTTTATTTTTTGAGTCGATTTTTGTTTTGGAGCCGGTCTTGGTTTTGGTCTTTGGTATTGTGCGGTAAATGATTTCGCTGATACTGCCGCGAGTCATTAAATTTGTAGGGGAGAAGTCCTGGTCTTCCAGGTAATTATTGGTTTCAGCGTAGCGCAGGTAAGATTCATACCATGGGTCTGTCGATTCGGTTGTTGGTAGTTGCCAATTTTGGGCTTCGCCAATGATTTTTAAGGCTTCGACCTTGGTAATTGTTTGGTTTGGCTTGAAGGTGCCGTCGTTGTAGCCGTTGATCCAACCTGAGGAGTAAGCTTTTTTGACATAGGGCGCATACCATTCCGCATCGTCGATGTCGCTGAATGGAGTGAAATCCGTGACGTCCAATTGTATTTTAGAGCCTTCTATAATTATCTTTAATAATTCAGCGCGATTTACGTTTTTTTCAGGTTTGAAAGTTCCATCGTCATAGCCTTTTACGATTTCGTGATCTTGAAGGTAAAGGATTGCTTCGTTGTTTGGAGTTGTGTCGGAAACGTCGGAAAATCCGCTGGCGGAGGCTGTAATGCTCGTCAGATTCAGGATAATTGCCAGTAATAAAACTTTCGTGAATGACTTTTTAAAGATTTGTATTTTCATTTTTTTCATATTAGGACCGTTAAGCTCTTTTATCAATAGACATATACGCTAAATCGCTAGTGATGTTGCTGGATTTTTTTACGAATTTATAAAAATTTTAACTTTATTTTAACTTTGGTTGATATGGTTTGAGTATGAAAGAAATTATTGCTTATATAAGGGGACGGGTGAAAGAGCAGATTAACTACTATGCGCTGCCAAAATCTTTGTTTTTGATTTTATTTTTTGTGGCTTTTTTGGCGGGTATTTTTTTTGGGGATTTATATTCTTCCGGTGATTTGGCAAAGCTAATTTTTCTTTTGGGGCTAATGGTGTTTCTAGCTAAACAGTTTTTGAAACTTAATTGGAGAATCTTTTTATTGATTTCTTTGGGATTTTTGTTTGGGGTGGGGAGACTTTGTTTTGAGAATTTAATTGCGGAGAATGATGTTAGTAAATATTTGGGGAAGGGCAACTTGAAAGGTTGTATTTCCGAGGAGGTGGATGTCAGAAATGACAAGGTTAAATATACGGTTGAGGCTTTTGAGATGCGAAATTTTGCAGTAAGCGGAAGGGTTTTGGTAATGGGAAATCGCTATCCAGTTTATGAATACGGAGATTGTCTTTTGATTGAAGGAGAGTTGATTAAACCCGATGTAATAGAGGATTTTGACTATGGAGAATATTTAAGAAGATATAGAATTTACGCAGTGATTTATAGGGCGAAGATAGAAAAGTTGAATTATACAAAATCCAGTTTACTGAACTTGGTATTTCGCTTCAAAGGAGATTTCGAGTTGAGAATTTCAAAGATTTTCGCAGAACCTTACACTGGTTTTATGGCCGGACTTATTTTGGGTAGTCGGAGGGGGATTAGCGACGAGCTCACCGCTAAATTTAATACTACCGGATTGAGTCATATTGTGGCGGTTTCCGGATATAATATTACAATGTTAATTGTGGTGGTCAGTGGGATGTTTGGGTTTCTGGGAAGAAGAAAAAAAGTCATAGCTTCGGTGGCTATGATTGTGATTTTTGTGATTTTGGTTGGGGCTGGAGCTTCGGTGGTGAGGGCGGCAATTATGGGAGTGGTGGGGCTTTTGGCGCTTTGGTTTGGGAGGACGTATTTCGTGAGTATTAGTCTTTTTGCCGCCGCCTTTTTTATGAATCTTTTCAACCCTTTAATTTTGTTGAATGATGTGGGTTTTCAGCTTTCGTTCTTGGCAACTTGTGGACTTGTTTATGTTTCTCCTTTGATTGAAAAATATTTTGTTAAGTTGCCGCAATTTTTTGGTATTAGAGAATCCATGACGATGACAATTTCGGCTCAGGTACTGGCTTTGCCGATTATTTTACTGAATTTTGAACGCTTGAGTTTAGTTGCGCCCTTGGCAAATATTTTTGTTTTGCCTTTTCTTCCTGCGGCAATGCTTTTTGGATTTTTTGCAATAATTTTTGGATATTTTTCCAATTTTTTGAGTTTGATTTCTGGGTTTGTGGCCTATCTAATTATGGGTTTAATGATTTTTTTGGTGCGTTTTTTTGCAATGTTGCCTTTAGCTTCAATCGGTATTGATTGGTTTAATTGGTGGTTGGCGGTTATTTATTATTATTTTGTTGCGAGATGGATTATAAAAAATTTGTAGCAATGAGCATTTGACTTATTGAGTGTAAAATATTAGGATTTAGTCGATGAATACAAGTCGCCCACAATTAGCAATGATGATGCAGATGCAAATGATGCTTTCCATGCGGGGATTGATGTGGTCTATGTAGATGAAAAATTCTAAACTGAAACACTTACTCCCCGTCAGGGCTGGGAGTTTTTTTTATTATCTAATTAAAAAAATATGAGTAGATTATTGGAAGGAGGAACTAAAGTTTTATCAGGGCCGTATGGTTCTGTTCTTCGATCAAGAGAAAAAGAATTGGGGGTATTGGATTTGCATGATTCAACAAGAATAGTTGAAGGTGGTCATTATAGAACGCAGACTTTGGCTGTGGCAAGGGCCTATGTAGAGGCTGGAGCAGGGGTGATTGCTACGAATACTTTTGGTGCCAGAAGGCTTTTGAGAGAGGATAATCCCGGATTATATAGGGAGGTGGTTGAGGCGCAAATAGCTGTGGTGAGGGAAGCTTTGAGTGGTCACACGGCTAAAAACCTAGTGGCTGCTTTTGGGCCATATGGTGATTGCTATGATCCAAGCGCAGCTCCCAATGATTCTTATGATGCTAGAGATTTTCATTTAGAACAATTGGGTGTGGTAAGGGATTTATGGAAAGAGGTAGGATTGGATGCTGTAGTTTTTGAAACAATTTGCACCGGTCGTGAAGCTTTAGGTATTGTATTGGCTGCAAAAAAATTGGGTTTGCCTGTCATTCCAAGTTTTGTGATTGATAAGGATGCTAAATTATTTGGTGGTGAGCCTTTGGTTGATGTATTGAGGCAAATTGATGCCGCGACGAATAATTATGCTTTGGGTTATTCTGTAAATTGTTGTCCGGTGAAAGGAGCGGAGGCTGCTATTGGTACAGCTAATGGAAAAAGAGATCGTCTATTGATGGTTTACCCAAATGCGTCGGATGGTGATCCAAGGAGTTTGGAGGAAGTTGAAGGTGCGGTGACGGTGCCTGATCATCATACAAGACCAGCCCAATTAGTCAGCATGGCTATTAGAAATAGTAGCATTAAAGTAATCGGTGGATGTTGCGGATTTGACCCGCATGACATTGAAAATATCGTGAATTCAGTGGAGATATCCAGAGATGCCAGGGGAGCTCAGATCGCTCTAGGCTAACATCTCTTGAACTAATCTATTCACCAATCCGCCGTCGGCTTTGCCTTTTACTTTAGGCATAATTACGCCCATTACTTTGCCCATGTCGGCCTTGGAAGAAGCGCCAGTTGTCGCTATGCCTTCCTTTATGATTGCTTTGATTTCATCTTCGCCCATTTGTTCCGGCATGTATTTTTGAAGGAAGGCGAGTTCTCCTTTTTCTATTGCGGCGAGTTCGGGACGATTACCTTTTTCAAATTGTTCGATGGAATCTTTGCGTTGTTTGATTTCTTTATTTATCAATTGAAGAATGTCCTCGTCGGTGGCTACTTTTTTTTCGCCGGCGGTTTCAAATTTCATGATCGCTGTTTTGAGCATGCGAATAGCTCCGGTACCAGCTTCGTTTCGGGCTTTCATTGCTTCTATGAGGTCTTTTTGGAGGGTTTCTTTCAGGGACATTGTTTTAATGGTTATTTGCTTTGCAAATGTTGGCTTCGCGCTTAGAATGAGCTCAGCAAAATAGCTACGCTATTTTTGATAAATAAATATTTGGGAAATTTTGCCTTCTTTTGGAATAAGTTTTTTTGGCTTCCAGGAGCCAATGTGGAAGGCGTAGGAAACTACCTTGGCGCCTTTTTTTAATTCTTTATCAAATTGTTTTTGAAATTTTGCGAGCGTGTTTGGCATCATGTAGCAAATGACCACGTCGGCATTTTTCAAGCTGTAGCGTTGAAAATTGGAACGGATAATTTTGCCTTTCCAGCCCCAAAACCATTGACGCATTTTGGCGATGAAATAAACAGAAGGATCCATTTCATAACCGGTGGCATTGGCTCCGTAGTCTTTTGCCGCAAAGTGGATGAATCGGCCATCTCCGGCTCCGATATCGTAAACTTTTTGGCCTTTTTTTATGCCCGCAACTTTAAGCACTTTATGGACGGCCGGCATAGGAGTAGGGACGAAGGGGCCGCCGCCAAAAATGGTTACATAGAAAGAGATCGTCAGGAAGACTGTGATTGCCAGAACCAAAAGTAGTAGAAAAAGACTTACAAACATTGTGAGTATTTTATCACAAGTTTAATGCTGTGCAAAATTCCGAGTAAAATTATGCAGCTTTCAGTTTTTCATGACGTTGTTCGTCGATAAGCTCTTTTGCTTTACGTCGAGCTGCTATTCTAGTGTTTAGATCAAAAATCTTGGCGCCTTGAGTGTCATTTGAAGTAACACGGCTTTCCACTTTTTTCTGAGCTCTTTCGGCCATTTCTTTTTCAAGTTTTTCCAATTCCGCTTGTTGTAGAGCTGCAGCAACTTTGTGATCAATGACGTTGCCCTGTTTGTCTTTCATGGCGGTAAACATACCTTCTTTTTTATCAAGTTTTGTTTGTTCTTTGAAGGTTTCGCGTTTCATACGGAAACGATCTTGTTCCTGCATTTTGATGTTGCCATCTTTGAATTGAATTTCTTCGATTTTCTGAGCTTTTCCTTCTTTGTTAATTTGGAAGTCTTTGCCTAATTGTTTGTAGGCATCAGTTGTAAGTTCGGCTTCCACTGAGCCTTCTTGTACACGGCCCATAGATTCTTTACGGGCTCTTTCTTGGCCGGAAATAGTCTGATTGTGGCGTTGTTCACTTTGTTTTACACCTTCCATGTTGAGGGTTTTGAGTTGTTGTTCCAGGAGTTCGTCCTGAGTGCCTTTATCGGTGGTGGCTACTTTTTCCATTTCTTGTTCGAGTTCTTTATCAATTGTTGCTTCACGTTTTTTGCCACTGCCAAATTCTTTCATGTAGTTGGCAACGGTTTGCATCCAGAAAATAATTTTTGGATTGTCCGGTTGGGTCTCATTGAATTCAAGCAGTTTTTTCATGGCTTCGGCGCCTTGATCGTTGGCCATAAGTTCGGTGACGGCTGTGATTGTTTCGGCGAGTCCGGCTACGCTTTCTTTGCTCTTTTCTTTGTCCTCTTTTTTCATGCCGGCTTTTTCTTCGATACCAATACGTTTTTTACGATCTTCATTTTCTTTGGACATTTTCGGTTTCAACTCTTGATTGTGGATTTGTTCACGTTTTGTCCAGCCTTCAGCGTCGTATTTGTCCTGCCATTTTTTGATATCTTCAGCTGAAATTGCCGGATTAATTTCCTGCAATTTTTTTAATTCTTTGACGAATTCTTTGCGACGTTCTTCATAGGCTGCAAGATTTTTATGTTTCTCGTCCGGGGTAGGGCTGATCAAAACACTGTAAGCTTTTTTGAACTCCTTCATATCTCCTGGCGTTTTGGTGTCCGGATTTCTGAAGTTGTTTGGATCTTTGAAAAATTGGAGATATCTATCGCGAGTTTTTCCGGAAATATTTTTATCGCCGGTGGCTTTATCGAGATGAGCACCAATTGCTTGGAAAGTGAGATTTTGTTCTAATTCTTCCTTGTTTTTAGCGACCTTTACCAGGACAGCGTGCTTTTTTAAAGCATCTACTTTTTGCATGAAATCCAATGTCTCGAAGCCCTGAACGGCTAGACGGAGGGCGTCAGGATTATCTTTGTAAATTTGATCGAGAGCTTGGACACCGTGATCGGCATATACATTGGAAAATTTATCTGAATGTTTGGCTAGGGCTCCTTCGTTGTCGACCATGGCTTGCCATTGGTCCACTCCTTTTTCTTTACGATCTTTGAGGTTTAATTCTCGGTAGTAATCGAGATATTGTTTTTTTGAGGCTTCACTCATTTTGTGAATAGTGACTCCTCCTACGGTAACTTGTTCGTTCAAATGGGTGAATCCTTCAGCTTCTTTGCGGGCGATTTCTCCGGCCGCTTTTATATTATCGGTGATTTTTTCAGGATTTTCAGCTTTGAGGTTTTCCTTCATCATCTCTTTTATTTTTTCCGGAGAATAGAAGCCGGTATCTTTCATTTTTGAGAAATGATCTTCGAGGGCTTCAATTTGTTTGCGGAAATTTTGACGTTCGCTGAGACCTTCTTTTTTGATGTAGGCGGAATCTTGGGGGCTGTCCAGGCCGTATTTTTTGAACAAATCGGTGAGTTTTGCATATTCTTTACGACGAGGAGCGAGACCGTTTTTATCTTCAATATCTTTACCTTCCATTCTTTTGATCAGATCTTTGAGGTGGGCGGGAGTGGGAGTTTTCCTCATTTCTTCCGCAAACCAAGCTTTGTTGCCGTCGATTTGTCCTTCACCGATGAGTTCCTGATTGTCATCACAAATCTTGTTGAATTTAGTTTGAAGTTCTTTCAGTTTTGGGTCGTTCGGGGGGAGTTCCTGGGCGTCGTTTTTATCTTCTTCAGCTTGGGCTTCTTTTCTTTTTGGAAGATCACGAATTTTATCCAGGATTTTTTGAGTTTCCTCTGGGCTGTCGGTGGTGTTTAGCTCTGCTTGGAGATCGCGGTATTCTCTTAGATCTAGAACCGGAGCTTTGGTGTTTGTTCCTTTGGCTAATTCCTTCATCTCGGCTTCGGCAGCTGTTTTCAGGCGCATACGTTCGGCAACCAGTTTAGGGATGCTGGTTTTCCCATCTTTCAAATCTTTAATCTCATTATCCGAGAGTTTTTTATCGCTAAGGCCATCAGGTCCATTCTGATTATTTTTATCTTGCTGTTTTTCTTGAGGACTTAGGTCTAAGTCTTCTTGTAATGCATTTTCAGCCATAGGATAAGTATAGTGAGGTGAATATTATAAGCAACTCAATTTATAACAATCCAGCAAGGATGTCAAGACGGATTTGACGTATAGTCTAGAGTGTGTCATTGATAACTTCCCCAAGAATGATGGGTAAAATCGAGATATAGGCTTGTTGAAGCAGAAAACTAAGATGGTCCCAGATTTTGGGGAAGTTTTACAGATGGGGATGGGGGTATGCTTGGGCAGAGATGAAAGTGTCACCGGTGATACTATTTTTTTGGAAATAATGAAAAAAATCTCGGCCACTTTTTAGGTGATCGAGATTCTTTTTGAGGGGAAATAGCCCTGTGAATGACATTTTTTATACTGAACAAACTGAGAAGCCGCAGCTGAGACAGAGCATGCAACCTTCGGCGATTTGGATGCCGCAGCCGCATTCAGGACATTTTTTGCTGTGAATGATCTCTTTTTTGTTTAGAGAAAGGTGTTCGCGGGATGATTCGAGCATGGATGCTTGATGGTTTTGAGTTATCGGTGGGGGAGTTACTTCTTCAAAATTTGTTTTTGAAGTAGTAGTTATAGGTGTAGCTTTGATCAAAACGGTAGCTCCTAACTGAACATTCTTTTTTGTATCTTCATTTGAGGTATCTTCTTTCTTTTCTTCGGAACCATGAAGATTCAATACTTGCTCTTGTCTGCTGCCGTCACGATATACCGTGCAGCCTTTTAGACCGTTCTCCCAAGCCATGATGTAACCGTTTAGAACGTCTTCACGAGTGGCACTGTTTGGGAAGTTTACAGTCTTGCTTATACTGTTGTCTACGTGTTCCTGGAAAGCTGCTTGCATCAGGATATGGTCTTTAGCGCTGATATCCATGGCGGTAACGAATACACGACGACTTTCTTCCGGCATTTCAGCTAGTTGCTGAACTGATCCGGTTCTCTCAATAGATTTTATTACTTCATCATTGTGAAGGCCCAGTCTCTTTAATTCGGCTTCAAGGAAAGGATTGATATAAATTAATTTCTGGCCGCTCAAAACTTCTTTGTAGTAAGAG
Source organism: Candidatus Peribacteria bacterium (assembly GCA_943358175.1). Lineage (GTDB taxonomy): Bacteria > Patescibacteriota > Gracilibacteria > UBA1369 > LOWO2-01-FULL-3 > JACRIB01. The sequence goes on along the minus strand of CALRGV010000006.1, from coordinate 36,797 downwards.
AGAGCGAAGAATGGTTCTACGCCGGAGCTGCAGTCGAGGAGCATGGAAATAGATCCCGTAGGCGCTACTGTGGTGAGAGCGGAATTACGTCTCTTGAAATTCTGACCTTTTGGTCCAAAAATAGAGATTCCCCAGTTTGGGAAGCAGCCTTTTTGTTCAGCCAATTCGTGAGAATAGTTGTTGCAAGTGTCATTGATGAGTTTCATCACTTTGCGAGCAGTGTCGAAACCTTCTTGAGAGTCATATGGAATACGCAACTGATAGAGCATGTCGGCAAAACCCATAATTCCTAAACCAATACGACGATTATTGCGGAAAGTGGTGTTTACTTTTTCAACAGGGAAATCGGAGAGGTCGATAACGTTATCGAGCATACGCACGGACATTTCTGTCACGAATTTTAAACGGGCTTCGTTTACTTTGCCATTTTCTACGAATTTAGCGAGGTTGATAGAACCAAGATTACAAACGTCTCCGTCATGTAGCCATTGTTCACCACAAGGGTTTGTGGCTTCGAGGCGACCTAATTCCGGCACCGGATTGCTACGGTTGGCAGCATCCGGGAAAAGAACTCCCGGTTCACCATTTCTCCAAGCGGCATTGATGATTTTATCCATCAATTCCGGAGCAGTCATCGTTTCTTCTATGGCGTCTACGTAAGCTCCTCTTTTGTTGCGAATAATACGGCGTGGTTTCATTTTTTGACCATTCCAAGTACAGAACCATGGTTCTGTGGAGCGATTTTTTACCGCGGTCATGAATTCGTCGGTAAGAGAAACGGAAATGTTGAAATTAACTAAAACTCCTTCTTCCCATTTTGCTTCGATGAATTCTAGAATATCCGGATGATCAACACGCATCACGCCCATATTGGCGCCGTGACGACCTTGTTGTTTGATAACTCCGAAAGATTCATTGAAGGCTTTAAGAAAGGAAACCGGACCGGAGGCTGTGCCTTGAGTTTTGTTTGTGCGAGTACCGGCCGGGCGAAGTAAATGCCAAGCAAAACCAAGTCCTGAACCGGCTTGTTGTAAAAGAGCAGCGTCATGAAGACTGGAGAAAATTCCGTCCATACTGTCTTTGAAGTGGAGTACGATACAGTTGGAAACGAGGCGTGTTTTTCCGCCGGCATTAGCCAAAGTACGACCTGCAGGAATGAATTCAAAATTGTTCAAAGTTTCGGCGAATTTTTTAGCAAAGTCAGCAACTTCCTTTTCGTTTTTGCCATAACGTTCTTCTACTTTTGCCAAAGCGTTAGCAACACGTTCAAACATTCCTTCCGGGCTTTCGCAAACCTCGCCATTTTCATCTCTTTGAAGATAGCGAGCGGCAAGAACTCTTAAAGCGTTGACACTAAATGGTAGTTTGGAAACTTGGCCATTTAAGATCTCTTGCTGAGTGTTGCGGATATTTTTGTGTTCGATACGATAGATAATGAAAGCCTTTGCAGTTTTGGCGTGTCCCCCCTCAATCAAAATCTTTTCAGTCAAATCCTGAATTTGTTCTACAGTTGGAATGTTGCTTTCGTCTTTGAAGAAAACTTCGAGTACTGCGGCAACCTGGTTGGAAATTTGAGTGGCCATTTCTTTATTGGCGCCTCCCACTGATTGTACAGCTTTCCAAATGGCTTCAGTGATTTTTTCCTGGTGAAAGTCTGCAATTTCACCATTTCTCTTTTTGATTTTTTTGATTGGGGACATAGGGGGGCGAGGGTTAGTTGATCTACCTTAAGAACGACATTTTTCACAGGGATGAGGATCCCTATATATATGGGCCATTTTTTTGCGAGACTACTATATGTAGTATGCTTGGCCGTTTGGTAAGTTGAATATTAGCAGGGGGAGTGAAGAGTGCAAAGTAGAAATGGATAAAAGAAGTTGACAGTCTTGGGTGGTGGATTCGTGGTTGAGGAGAATGGTTGTTTCACTCTAGGGAAAGCCATTTTTTAGCGTTGCTCATTTGGAAAACCGCTAGTCTCTAATGAAAAACGTGGGCTGGTTAGTCGGGCAAAAATCTTGGATGGAATTTGTTAAAAAATCAGTAAACCAATGAAAAAAGAGCGGAAATTGAGAGAAAAAGAGAATAATAAGCTAAATTTCTAGTTAAATTTAAAGGAAAAGCTATTAAATATGCTCTTTCGGTTACTACGGTTGCTGCTGAGAGAGACAGTGCCAACTGCCTTGGCCCCAAATTATATCGTAGGCATCGACCCCGATGATTTTGCGGTCAGGGAAGAATTTTTGGAGAATGGTTTTGGCGATTTCGTCCTTAGGCTGGCGGAAGGTTGGGAGTAGAACGATTTTATTGCCGATGTAGAAATTGGCGTAGCTGGCGGGCATTTGTTCACCGAGATAAATTACGGGATCCGGCATTGGGAGGGCGATGACGGTGAGGGGATTTCCGTCCTGATCTTTCATTTTTTCCAGTTGTTCAAAATTGGCTTTGAGGAATTGATAGTTTGGGTCTTGGGGATTGTCTTCTTTTACGCAAACTATGGTTGTGGGATTGACGAAACGCGCGAGATCGTCGATGTGGCCATCAGTGTCGTCGTTCACAATACCTTCGCCGAGCCAGAGAATAGTGGTGATGCCGAGGTAATCTTTTAGGTATTGTTCGATTTGTTTTTTGCTGAGATTTGGATTGCGATTTTTATTTAGAAGACAGCTGGTGGTGGTGAGAAGGGTGCCTTTGCCGTTGACGTCGATGGAACCGCCTTCTAGGACGATTCCTGGCTGTATAACCGGTAAATTTAATTCTGCGCCTACATGAATAGGCACGGCATTATCGTCTTCCCATGGTGGATATTTGCCTCCCCAGGCGTTGAAAACCCAGTCGGTGATGGCGACTTCGTTAGTCGCGTTTTTTACGAAAATTGGTCCGTGGTCGCGAGTCCATGGAACATTAGTTTTAATAAAGAAAAATTCGAGGTTATCGGTGCGGAAGTTTAGTTTTTGCATTCGGGTGAGGACGTTGTCTTCCATTTCTTTATCTAGAACAAGAAGATGCACGGCTTCGCTTTCTTGCATCACGTGCATGGTTTGGCAGTAGGCATCGAGTACTTTTTCGTACTTTTCCGGCGAGGAGGCGTCAGAAAGCCAGCAGGCCCAATGTTTGTAATTGTGTGGCCAGGAAAGCCACATTGCCGTGTGAGGTTCCCATTCTGCCGGCATGCGGTAGGTGGTGTGGTCGAGGGTGGTGGTCATAAGTTTTCACATTTAATTTTGCGTTCATCGAGGAATGGCCATTCTTTGCGCATTTCTGTGATCACATCGAGGTCGCATTTTACGATGAGATTTTCGGCTTTGTCGGTAGAGGCTTTTCCAAGCATGCGACTGTATGGATCGCTGACGAATGAGGTTCCCCAGAAATCTATATTGTCTTCTTTGCCGGTGCGATTGATGGCGGCGACAAAAATATTATTGGCGACGGAGTGACTTTTTTGAATAGTTTGCCAGGCTTCGTGTTCGGCTTCGTTGATTTCTTTTGGTAAACGAGGATCCCAGCCGATTGCCGTCGGATAAAAAATAATTTCTGCGCCTTTGGCTGCGGAAATTCGCGCGGCTTCCGGGAACCATTGATCGTAACAAATTAATGCACTAACTTTTGCCAGCGGTGTTTCAAAAACCGGAAAGCCGAGGTTACCGGATTCAAAATAAAAGTCTTCGGCAAAGAGGTCCGGTGGTTGAGAGGGGATGTGTACTTTGCGGTACTTGCCGATGATTTTTCCGTCGGGGCCGATGGCGATGGTGGAGTTGAAAAAGTGTGGTTTTTCATCTGTAGTTTTTTCAAAAATCGAAACTATCAGTGTTACTTTTTTTTCTGCGGCGAGTTTGCCTAGAATATCGGAAGTTGGGCCGGGAATTGTCTCTGCCAGTTCGAATTTTTTTGGATCTTTTCCTTGGCAAAAATAAGGTGCAAGAAAAAGTTCAGGTAGCGCAATAATTTGTGCTCCACGATTGGCGCAGTCTTCGATGGCTTTGATAGCTTTGTCGAGATTTTCTTCACGGGTTTGGCCGGTCATCATTTGTACGAGACCGAGTGTGACTTCACGCATGTGGTATTTATAGAGTGTTTTTTATGATTTGTCGAATTTTACAGATTGGAAATAGTCCTCTATTTTTATATTCGTGTGCGCATTTTTTCAATTAGTCTGGGTAGTACTTCCAGCACATGATCGATATCTGCTTCGCTGGTGGTTTTGCCCAGAGTCATGCGGACGCTGCTTTGAATTGATTCTTTAGATATGCCGATGGCGGTGAGAACATTTGAGGGTTTTGAGCCTGGTATATTGCAGGCGGCGCCGGTCGAAATGTAGATGCCGAGATTGTCTAATTGCAGGAGAAGGTCTGGACCTTCGACTCCTTTGAAAGTGAAATTTGTGTTGTTTGGGAGGCGGGGACAGGGGGTGGTCGCGTATTTGGGATCGAAAGGATTTGGGCCGTTTAATTGTGAATTTGGGATTTTTTCTAAAATGCCTTTAATGAATTTGTCGCGGAGAGCTGTGAGGTGTGCGGATTTTTTGTCCTGGTCGATTACGGCTAGTTCTAAAGCTTTTCCTAGTCCTACTATTCCCGGAACATTGTGTGTGCCGGCGCGTATTCCCATTTCGTGGGAGCTGCCGAGAATTTGTGGAGAAATTTTTATGCCGTGTTTTACGTAGAGAGCTCCGGCGCCTTTTGGTCCGTAGATTTTGCTGGCGTTGAGAGTCAGCATATCTACCTGAAGTTTTTTTACGTCGAGCATTTGAGAATCGGCGGCTTGGCAGGCATCGGTGTGGAAAATTATGTTTTTTTCACGGCATATTTTTCCAATTTCAGCGATTGGTTCCAGAGTGCCGATTTCATTGTTGGCGTACATAACGGATACGAGAATTGTGTCAGGGCGAATAGCTGTGGCGATGTCGGCTGGATTTACGAAACCTTCTTTGTCTACTTTTATCTGCGTGATTTCGAAGCCTTCCTCTTCAAGTTTGTTGAATGGTTCGCGCACGGAAGAGTGTTCTATTGAGCTGACGATGAGGTGGCGGCCTTTTTTTACATTGGCTCGAGTCGCGCCAAAAATTGCTAGATTATTGGATTCGGTTCCACCGCTGGTAAAAATAATTTCTGTAGCTTGGCAATTGAGGACTTTTGCAATGATTTCGCGAGCCGTGTCTACAGCCATGCGGGCGTTTTGGCCTTTTGTATGCAGAGATTCGGCATTGCCGTATTCTTCGCAAAAATACGGGAGCATGGCTTCGAGGACTTTGGGGTCAACCGGTGTGGTGGCGGCGTTATCGAGGTAGATCATGTTTTTCTAAATATTTTTTAGCTAAAAGCATACCGGTAATAGATCCGAGGTCTTTTACTTTTTCTTGTTGTAAAAATTCCAGCGCTTGAGTCCAGGGAATGATATGAGCTTCGAGTTCTTCGCTATCGTCCAATTTTTGTTCGGCGATTTTTTTTGCGTTGAAGCCTATGAAGAAATTGATGTGATTGCTCATAAATCCGGCAGAAGAAAATGTTTCCTGAATTTTTTCTAAAGATTCCGCTTCGTAACCGGTTTCTTCGAGTAATTCTCTTTTTGCGGCTTGAGCGATGTCGGTTTCGAAGGGTTCGATGAAGCCGGCTGGAATTTCATAGTCTGTGCTACGGACCGGATGGCGATATTGTTTAATCATAATTAATTCCATCCGGGGGGTGAAAGCGGCGATGATGGCTACGTTCGGACGTTCGATGGTGTAATAATTTTCGACAATTTTACCGTCACTTTTTTCGCAACGATCTTTGTGCACCTTGAAAAATTTGTTTTCAAGAACGATTTCGGATTTGAGAACTTTCCAGGCCATGCTGAGATCATAGGGCCTTTAGTGGAAGGGGTCAACGCTCTATAAATTCGCCAAAAGATTATCGGCCGCGGTGTTTTCTATTCCACTGGAGATGTTTTCGGTGTCTTGAATGTATTTTTTCCAAATTTGATCGATTTTTTGATTGAAGGTGTTTGGGTCTTCGTTCTCTGAAGTTTTTGCGATGATATTTCTCAGAAATTCGTTTGATTCCGTGATGGCTTTTTCCATTTCTTTAATTTGATTTTCATTCAAAGTGTCGAGGCGCGCAATGAGGCCTTCTCGGCGCTCCGGCTTGAGAAGTAGGCATTGGCGAATCAGGTTTTTCAGGGTGTCGGTGGACATAAATTGATAATTATTTTTCTCTAATTTTCTTTTCTGCCATATCTGTTGCACTCGCGATAACTTTACTGAAATCTTCATGTACGCTGCTAACTAATCCAATAATATTAGCTCTAGTTTCTCTAAGGTATCTTTCTTGTTTTTGCGGACTTGGGGAATGTACAATTGAAAAAATATTGGCTAGTCTGTCGCTACCTTTTATATCTATGAGATCTTTACGACCTCTAAGTCCGTCGTAATATTCGTCATTACTAATTTTTTTCCCATCTCTCTTCTTTGATAGTAATTGAACTCCTTCGGCAACGTAGTTACCAAATTTAGCCATCAGTTCATCATAAGTTGCATTCGTATCTTCTAGGGTATCATGGAGAAGGGCGATGCATACTTGATCTTCAGTGGGACTAGTGGTGTACTCTAATAGATTTATTGCTGTAGCTATACAGTGAGAGTAGTAAGGAGTTCCTTCGTCACGTTCTTGCCCTTCATGTTTTTCTTTTGAGTAGGCGAATGCTTGTTTTATCTTCTCTTTTGCCTGTGGCATTTTAGACTCAATCAGTATCCAAAATTGTTGTTCCAACTTGGTACTATCTTTAATGTCTTCGAATTTATTTCCAAAGTCACTTTCCATACTGAATCAATTAGTTGATTTGTTTACTGCTGCATCAAAGTCAGCTTGTTCAACTCTTGAGGCATTTTCAAAGAATGTGGATTCTCCGGGATAGCCCGGTACCCATTGGCCCTCCTTTAGCCCAAAGCGTTGAGAGGTTTGTCCATCAGTACTGTATTGTTCTCTAACAGGTACATTGTCCACAAGCCAAAAAAGAGTTGTCCCTGCGCGCTCTTTGCAAACGTCTGCATAAGGCTTATCTGGGTCATCACCCCATCCTGTTGTTGTTTCTGGTTCTTCCATAAAATTATTGGTTATGTTTATTGTTTTTTATTACGCGGCTTTTTTAAGAGCTGGCTTACTATCGTGTTTTTTTAATACATCTTGCCATGCATCATTGTAGACTTTTTGCATCAAGTTTTCTAGTTTTTTCTTCAGTATCTGCATGTCCATAGGATCATTTTCTCCAATTTTACGCCAAATTTCATAAAGTTCATGACCTTTAACAATATTACCTTCCCTTACAATTTGTAGTTTTGGATCGAGTTTTCTTACCATCTCTTGATCATGCGTTGTAAATCCAAGATCGGCAATTTTTGCTGGATCGACTGGACGGCCTTTTTCTTTGGCTTCGATCATTTCTTTTACGTGGAGTTGTAGCTCAACCACATGTGGTTTTCCGTTTGAGATAACCTCCATAGTTATGTTGACATCACGGTAGCCGGCAGGATGAGGTGTCTTTCCGTATGCATCGCCAATATTATTTTTTACGTATAATTTTGATACTCTCGGATCACTTTGTAATGTTTCTAGCGCATGGGGGATATCTTCGAATGACTTGAATACAATCGTGCCGCGGGCCAGATCACGGAGTTGGGAAATATTTCCATTATAACCTTCAGAAGTGGAATCTATAACTTTTTCCATGATACGTGGCATTCCTTTGATTGGTACATTATTCATTTTACCTCCCTCGGCGATGTCTGATTTAAGAGCGATGTCATCAATGATACTATCAAGAACTCCTCTTGCCTGTAGTGCTTCATCACGCAGAGTTTGCACTTTCCCTTCAAGATTTTTAATATATTCATGGAATCTAATAACTACCGGCAAGTCTTCTGGTTTAATACCAAGTTCTTGTTGTTTCTTCGGGTCTTTAATTATCTCTTCGATTGTCTGAGCATAACTTCTTGGATCTGTTTTTGCCGGTGGTTTGATGGTTTCTCCCAGGGGACGATCATTCACTTTGAATTCTGATGATTTTGTTAATGGACCCTCAATTGTTTGATTTAATTTTGCCGTACTTATTTTAGATGGAGTTGATTCTGGGACTTGTGCTGTTTTTTCAGTTTTTAGCTCAACTACGTTGCTTGCTCCTTCGGCGAAATTTTTGCCGGTTTTTCCTACGACTTTTGCGGTTGCTTCCGTAGCTTTTGCGAATCCTTCATTTAACCCGCTTGCATGCACAAGTTTTGTTCCGGCGCGGAGACCGAGGACTGCGGCGACGTTTTCACCGAGAAGGTGGACGCCATTCATAGATGTTAGTTTTCCATCGCGGGCGGCTTCGAGTTCTGAGAGACCGGCGAGGACGGCAACTTCTGTTCCCAGTTGAGCGGTGTAAATTGTCGCTTTTTGGCCTAAACTTGCTACTTGTGTGGCGCTGGCTTCTTTGCTTGCGGCACCGGCGAATTTGCCTAAGCCGTGTAGTGCGCCAAACATGAGAAGTGATTTTCCATAGTCGAGGGCGAAATCTTCGGCAGTGGTGAATCCCGGGCCACCGGTGACGTATGGAGAGAGAACTTTTGTAGCTACTTCGAAGGCGGCGGCGTTTGCCATAAATCCTGCGGCTCCCGCGATTGCTTCGCGTGCTCCCGCGCTCATCAATGCGGTGCGCACACCTGCAGTGGCAATATTTCCTATACCACCGGTGACTGCCATGAGGGCTGCTTGTACAGCCATTTCAGCGGCAAAATGTATTACTTTATCTCCGAGGGCGTCAATTTCTTTGTCACCGAAACTCAGTAAATTTTCATTAGGATTTTCAATATTTTTGTAAATTTGTGCTAGTCGTGCGTCAGAACCTTTCAGTCCTCCTTCGTCCATTTGCGTGACGGCGGATTTAAGAAGGGCGGCGTCAATTTGTTGATCGGCAGCGCGGTCTATCGCTTGATCAATCATGTTATTGAATTGCTTCTCGCTTAGCTCGGGGCGTCCCGATAGGTTGAGTGTTTGTTCCAGAAATTGTTTTTTTACGCGGGTGGCATATTCTTCGCGGTGTGAGTTGAGACGCATGACGCATTCTTGTTTTTTTGCCTTCAGAGTGTCGCTGTTTTTATTTATATCCAGGCGGTCACGTAGGCCTTTTTTTACGAAATCCTCGGAGAAATCATAGAGACCGAGTGCGCGGAGAGCGTCTGCGGCATCAGCGTAGTTTTCTTGTTTTTGCGCCGAAGAATTATTGCGCATGTCCATGGTTTGGGCGAAAGCAATTTTTTGCCAAGCATCCTGACATGCCGTGATTTCTTTAGCATTTTCTCCTGATGGCTGTGGAAGGTCTTTGAAAATTGAGGAAGGATCTTGAAGAATGTTTTCTGTTTTTGAATCTTGAGAAGCGGCCTCGATGCGTTCATTTGCTTGATTATGGACAGCTTGAAAAGCTTCCTCAAAACGTTTCATTTGTTGAGAATCGCCTTTGAGCATGCCATATTTCATTTTGTCGCGGACTTGTTCGCGGGCGGCTTTGCCGAACATTGTTTCATTGGCTTGTTTGAGCTCGTTCATGCTGTGTTGCCACATTCCCTTGAGATAGCCTTCGGCTTTTTCTTTCAGTGGAAGTAGATCCGGAGTGAGCTCTTTTCCATTGAGTGATTGCATGAATTTGATGCAATCTCCACGGGCTTCTGAAATATTTCCTTTTTGAAGTGATAATTCAGCTTGGTAGAAGAGTTTTTCTTCCGGAGATTTAGCATCTTCTACCTTTTGCTCTGCTCCTTTTCCTTTGAGGAATTGTACTAATTCATCAACTACAATTTGTTGATCTTCAATGCTGCAATTATCAAAGGTTTTGTCGAAATTTACGGCGCCCGTGTTGGTATCAATTGCAATGTTTTTGTCTCTGATTAAAGCAAAAGTACGCGGAGATTTTGGCGTAAAATCTTTGCAGGAGGCGAGTGCGCTGCCTTTTACCACGAGATCTTTGAGGGCAATTAAGGCCGCTTTTTGCTGCATTTCTTGAGCTTCTTTTGCGAGAGTATCGCTGGGGGATTGTGTGGCAATAATGCGGCGTTCATTGCCGAGCGCGAATGGATTTTTTTCTTTGCCATATTGATTTTGAATGGCGAGTCCGGTATCGAGATATTCTTCAAAATTCGTGAGAGGAATTGTTTTAGTCGTTGCTCCTTCACGAAGCATAACTCCTTGTGCGGTATCGATTTTTTCCACTTTGGCTATTTCGTGTATTTCATGATGAATACCGTTTTCATCCATGTTTAGTCGAGAGGCTACAATCGTGTCTCCGAGGCGCCATTCGACACCTTTTACATTCATTATCTCTCCTTTGCGTAGTTGTTCCGATTGAGCAAGGAGTTGTCCGTTGAGCTGATTTAGGAGATCGACTTTTTGGGCATCGTTGAGCGTTTGCTCGTTGGCGGTCATGTATTCTTTTGTGGCTTTTACCATGCCGTCTATATCGCCTTTTTCTTTAAGGCTTTTTAGTTGTTGCGCAAGTTTGTCGGATGAATTTAGAGAGGCATCGAGGGTACTCATTTTTTCTCCGCCTTGTTCAATTGCAGTGAGAAGTTTATCGAGTTTTCCGGCAAGCTCGGAAATGTTTTTTTCATCCAGTTTAAAGAGTGTTTGAGTGATGCCATTGAGGGCTTTCGTCTTCATGTTCTGATAATTTTGGTCTTTAAGTATTGCTTCATTTTTTATGCCAAAATCTGTGTTTACCTTAGCTATGGTGGTATCTACTTTGTTGAAAACAATATTGGAATAATCCTTACCGCTAAGTACGACTTTTTTGTCGATTTTTGTATCGATTTTATCAAGACGGCCTTGCTCGCTTTTAACAATATTTTGATTTCCTTCGAGACTCATATTTAAAATAAGGTATAATCAATCTGGGTATTATACCATTTTTTGGCTTGAATTGGGAGCTTGAGGCTTTGCCTGAGCGCTGATTCGTGTTATAATTTAATATCTTTTAAATTATTCTTGATGGGTGCTGAATCGAGTAAAACCTGTGTGATTAGGGGCGAGCCCGTTCTTCATCCCGGAAGTGCGAGGGATTTGGCGATGAATAGAAGGTTTGAGGCAGGTGGCCCTAGAGTCGATGGAGTGAATACTATGGTAGGAGTTGTTTGTAGCCATTGTATGCCTGTCATTAATAGAGCGCTGAATGAACCGGCTTTTGACGCAAAAGAGAGGCAAAGAATTGTTCGTCAACGAATTAAGGATCCGGCTTTTATAAATGCAGCAATTCAAGATAATGCGAGGGCTAGAGTAGACGGTATTTTAGGCAATTTGAATGGGGATACGGAGTGGAGTCGAGACGTGAGGGAATTGAAGGAATTTTTGCTACAAAATTTGAATAAGGCTGATTTTATCGAGGATGGTGAAGGATTAGAATTAGGAAGAGCTTTGGGGTGTATGAATGATGAACAGCGAACAATAAAATTTATTCAAGGATTGTATGGAGCGTTGGGAAATTTAGATGTTCGTCGTGAAGAAATAGAAATGGTAGATGCTGGTACCGGGCCAATTCCTCTTTTTGGTATTTTAGCAGCCTTGAAATCTTCAAAAGTGAAAGTTACCTGCTTGGAATTGAATAAGGGTTCCGCGAAAATGGCTGAGAAAATTATTGAGAGATTGGGTCTTCAGGAGAGAGTGAAAGTTATTTGTACCGATGCAACTAAATATCAGCACGATAAGCCAATTGATTTGCTGATTTCTGAAACGATGCATGTGGGTTTGACTGAAGAACCTCAGGCTCAGATTTTTGATAATCTTGCGCCGCAAGTTAATGCTGATGGTGTGGTTATTCCTGAGTCGGTGATTGTGAAGGCTGGTTTGGTTGGAGAAATGGATGCGAGAAAACTGGCTGGTGCGTTGCCAAATATTAAGGATGGGTTAAGGCCGGAATTTGTTAATAGGACGTTGCAGTATGCGTCTGCGCCTGTTGAGGTTGCTCAATTATCCAGAGGTAGTTTACTTGATTCTGTCCGAGTGGATCTTCCGGTTGATGGTTTGCCTGAAGGAGATTATCGCTTGGCTTTGTCATCATCGGTAAGAGTTTTTGGTGATATAGTTTTAGAGAAAGGGGATTCTCCAATTACCGCGCCAAGTGTAAATGGAACGGTTTTGAATATTAGCGATAAAGTAAAAAGAGTTTCAGCCGGGTATGTTCCCGGGACTAAAATGGAGGATGTTAATGTTGTTGCGGAAAAGTAGATGGTAGCGCCAGGGGGAATCGAACCCCCGTTTACGGGATGAAAACCCGCTGTCCTAACCATTAGACGATGGCGCCATGTGTGTCGAAATTCGCAGAGCTTAGTATAAGGATTGCAAAGGCAATGTCAATTGGCTATTTTATTTTGTTGTCTTCGGGAGTGATGTAGCTTTGTATTTCTGTTTTTTGCATTTCGGAAACTTGTTCATTTTCTTCGAGATTCGTGAAGGAAGTTGAATCTGTAACTTTCGTAGTAAGTTCGAGTTCTTGATTTTTTAATTCCTTGTTTTCACTTTTCAACTTTTGCATGATATTGCCTTTTTGGGCGCCCGTATTACTGTTGAAAAGAAAAATCACACTTAAAGCTACAATCATAATTGTCAGGGTAACAATGAGTAGGCGAATGGTGCGACGAGCTTCGTTTTTCAGGGTTTCTTTATTGCGAATTTTGCCGTGTTTTAATTCGTAATCAATGATACTCATGATATTGAACGGTAATGATTCCTACGCTAGGTGAAGCCAATTTCGCGAAGGCTTTTTTTGATAAATCCAGAACGCGTCCATATCCGTATGGTCCGCGATCGGTGACTTTTACTTTTACGGATTTTCCATTGGCCATATTGGTGACTTCAAGGATGGTGCCGAATGGCAAAGTTTTGTGTGCCGTGACCATTAACTCCTCGTCGTAATTGTAATTTTCTTTTATTTTGCCCGGGATACCGAAATAATAGGTGGCTTTACCAAAATCAAAACCCTCGTGATCTTGCATTGTGCGGTAAATGATTTCGGCTAAATAGCCACGGGTCATAATTTGGTGAGGATTGATGGTGTTGTCTTCGTAGATGTTTATCAGGTCGCGTGAGCCGGCGTAATTTGTGTATTGGATATACCAAGAATCCGGTGGTGTATCTATGAAAGTAGTGTTGAATGAGTCCTCAAAATTTATGGTGTTTTCATTTACGCTATTTACCGCTTCAAAATATATTTTGAGAGCTTCCGCCAAATTGATTGGAGATTCAGGTTTGAAAGAGCCGTCGTCATAGCCGTTGATAATGTGTTTATCTTTAGCTGCCGCGAGATATTCCGTGTACCACTCACCAAGGGGAGTATCGGTAAAAGGTGCTTCTTTTGGTTTTGGAAGAGAGTCTTTGAATACTCCGCTGGCCAAAGTGAGCATTTTTAGGGCTTCGGAGCGATTGATTTGCTGATTTGGTTTGAAACTGCCGTCGTCGTAGCCACTGATAATATTTTTTTCTTTGAGGTGGACAATGGCTGTGTAATAGGCATGTCCTTCCCTCACATCGGTAAAAGTATCCGCTGAAACTGTGGATAAGTTTGTGGAGAGGAAGAGGGGAATGAGTAACGTTGCGGCGATAAATTTAGAGTTACTCATGTTGATTTAGGCTTTAAGCTTTATTATTAGATGTCTGCGATCATCTTCTCCTTCGCTGGAAGTTTCTATATCGTCGAAACCGGCACCCATGCAGTAAAGATGAATTTTGCGGCGGAAGTATGGTGACATTGGTGGCAAAATTTGTTTGCGCCCCGTCTTGCGTACGGCATCGACTTTTCGTTGAGCTAAAGCAATTACATTGTCTTCTTGACGTTTGCGATAATCGTCGATATCCACAAGAATATTAAATTTTTCACTTTTAGCTTTTCCCCAAACCAATACCTTTAAAAGATGCTGAAGGGCCTGGATGTTTTCACCGTGATAACCTATGAGGAGGCTCGGTTCATCACTTTTGATGTTTACGAGATAACTGTCTTTTTCGTCTTCGCTGATGATGAGTTTGGTGTATGGCGTGCCTAATTTTTTGAGAATCTCTTCGAGAGTTTCTTTTAATAAATCTTCGATGTCCATATATTTTTAATTAAGAATGATTTGTTTTCGCTTCGCTCAGCTTGCTCGCTCTTATGCTCGCCGGGCGACCTTGTCGCCTGTTAACTGTTAATCACTTTTACCGTCGGTTCGTTCGGATCTTTTTTCTTGCCTCCTTTGTTTACGAATAACTGTTGTATTATGCCATAAAGAGTTGAAGTTCCCCAGTAAATTCCCACACCTGCCGGTAGAGTGGCGGTGAATACTGCGATCATTACGGGCATGACATAGGTCATCATACTGTTGGCCATGGCCATTTCATTTTTTGTTTCAGGAACATTTTTTGCTCCTTCTGCTTGCTGTTTTTTTGCGAAAGAAAGTTTCATTTGAATGAATTGTAATCCGCCGATAATCACAGGAAGAACGTAAAAGTTTATGGCTGTCAGATCGAGAATTCCAAGAAAATTTGTGTTGATATCCGAAAGGGAGAAATTCTCATACTGGGCGTATAATAAGTAAGTGTTGTCTGGATTGAGTCCATTTTGGATTACGTAGAATAGGGCAATCAAGAAAGGGAATTGCATCAATATAGGTAAGCAGCTGCCAAAAGGACTAATTTTGGCTTCTTTCCATAAAGCCATTGTCTCTGAGGCAATTTTTTGTTGGTCACCTTTGTGTTGTTCTTTAATTTTATTAAGACGTGGTTGAAGTTCTTGCATTCGGCGTTGTGACTTCATGGATTTTTGAGAAGGAACAAGCAGGATGGTACGTATAAGAATTGTAAGAAGGATGATGGCGATTCCAAGGTCGTGATGCGGGGCAATAGACGCTAAGAAAATAAGCCCATTATAGATTGGGCGGTAGAATAGTCCGGTAAATAATTGGCGAAAGATGCCTTCTTTCACAACTGTAAATTCATTGGTGGAGATGGTAATTGGTTTCTTGTTTATAGTCGTAGCGAAAGAAATCTTGTAGCGTCCCATTTCTCCAAACAGGCCGTTGCTCCAATTGGTATAAGCTACTTTTAGTTCTTTGCCTGCTTCTACTTTGAGCTCTGCGGTATTTTTGCAATCCAGTTTTGGCGTAATGGTTTTTTGTAACCAGCTGTTGTTTTCAAATCTGTATACTTCAAATGGCTCTCCCGGGCATTCATTTGGAAGAGTTATGGTTTCTTTGCTGTCGTTGAAAATGTTTACACTTACGTCTTCACGGCGACTAAACTCGTTTGATGTGCTTGTAAAGGTGATACTGCCTGGATTTGTGTTAATCTGGGTGTTGTTGCTCTGACAGCTTTGAGCGATATAGTTAACAATCAAGAAAATAATTAGAAAGATTAAAACGTTCTTGAGTATTTTGTTAAATTTATCCATGTTTTCTGTTGATGATATTGTTTTTAAGGTCTTCCTCTATGGTTTTATAGGAAGCTTTGATGGCATTCTTTTTCGTGATGAGAATCACATCAAGTCCAGTGGTAGGATTTTTTGGCAGGCCTGCCTGTCCGGTAGGCAGGTTTAGACGAATTGCTTCGTAGCTTTGTCTGCGCAAATAATTTCTTTTTACCGCTTTTGGATCAACTTTTTTACTGATGACTATTCTATAACGACAGAAGTTTTCTCTGTTCGTTTTATATCTTACGATGAAGAGCTTAGAGGTATAAGATTCGCCTTTCTTCAGAATATAATCAATATATTGTCTGGGAACGCGGTATTTTGTGGCGAGCATTATTTTTTAGAATGAATTGAAACAGTCAATTGCTTGCGACCCTTTGCACGGCGTCTAGCCAAAACAGGGGCTTTTCTACTGCGGAAACCATGAGTTTTTAGACGGGCACGTTTCTTTAGTTTTTCTAACATATGATTTGAATTTAGTTTATTATTGGTATAAGGTTGCGTGTCTAGCTGGCTGATTCTATATTGAAGATTTGGGGAAGTCAATGTTGATTGATCTCCGAAATATACGATAAAAGCGCTTGCCATAGACCCTTAACCCTTGTATATTTGGCCCAGTTATAATTTAGAATCAATATATGGCAGCACTCAAAGCGGATTATGAGTTTTTGTTTGTTGGTAGAGACGATAATAGTTTTTTAGAAAATTATGCTTATGATCTTTTTCAGGATCATGGGGAGAAAAGCGGGCAGATTTTTATCAATTTGGAGATTCAGAACAATCCTGTGGATGCCGAGGAAATTGCTCAAACAATTTTTGAGACGATGCAGAAAGTGTTTTTTGAGGATGTGGCTAATGAGCCATATGCTCGTTTTGAAGTGGCTTTGAAGGCTATCAATGCTGTCATGTGTAAGTTTAAAGCTGAAAAAACTTCCGGATATATTGGTAATTTGAATGTGATAGTGGCGGCAATTGTTGGTGATGAATTGTTTTTGACTCAGACCGGAGACGCGGAGGCCTATCTTATTCGTAAGCGTTATATCAGTGTTTTAAGCGAGGGTTTGAATGAAGAAAGTAATGGGGAAGATGTTTTTTCAACTATTGCCAATGGTAAAATTGAAGAAGGTGACGTGGTGATGTTTTCATCTACAAGACTTGTTCGTTATATTGGTAAAGCTGATTTAGCCGAAGCCGTGCATCGTAAGGATATGGCTCAGGCCTTGGCGAATGTAAGAGATATTATTGCTACTGAAATTTTGGGTAGAGTTGGTTTGACTGGAGTGGCTTTTTCAAGGGCAAGCCAAAGTGATATGGAGGAAATAGCCGGAGGAGAGGATCATGTGAGCAGGGGTATGCTTGAAGCTGATGAAGTGGGTGTTTCTGCAAGAAAAAATACTTTGACCGGTAAGTTCTTTAGTGTTTTTAAACGTGATTCAGGTAAAAGAAGTGCCGGTGTTGCAAGATTTGGTGGAGATATGGCCGCGAAAGTTGGTGGTTGGTTCGGAGGATTTAAAGAAAGTTTGATTGGGAACGGATTGGGAAAAAATAAAATTTTAGCTTTGTTGGTTGGAGTTATAGTTATTTTGGGAGTATTGGTGATATTTGCAAATAGTAATAGGGTGGAGAAAGCTCAGTTACAAAAATATGATCAATTATTGAGCGGTGTTCAAGATAAATTGACCGATGCTACCGTTAAAAGTGCAACTGATAAGCAGGCAGCCAAGGATGTTCTAGATAAGGCTTATTTGGATGCTAAGTCTGTGTTGGATTCAGGATTTTATAGAGAGAAGGCCACTATTTATCTTTTGCAGCTTGAGGAAACCCGTGACAAGCTGGACAATGTTAATCGCGTAGTGAATCCTAAGGTGGTAGCTGATTTGGCTAAAAAGAGAGCGGATGTGAACGCTCTTGGTTTTGTGACTGAAGGAGATAGAGTGTTTGCGTATGAGTATAATGCTTTGTATGAATTGGTGCTCGATCAGATTCAGGATCCTTTGACTATCGATAAGGAGGAGTCTGTGATTGCCGCTACCGGTTTTGATGATCAGAAATCTATAATTTTCTTGACCAAAAGTGGAAAACTGATTCAGTTCAAGGATGGGAATATGAATTTTATGGATAGTGATGATGGGGCTTTCCATAAAGGATCTGCTTTGGCTACATGGAGCAATAAAGTCTATGTTTTGGATACTGCGGCTAATCAAATCTGGAAATATACTTATAAGGGAATCAACAATAAATTCAGTAAGGCTGAAGGCTATATCACAGATAAGACTGACGTTTCCGGAATTCAGGATTTTGCCATTGATGCTAATGTTTGGTTGTTGCAGACAACCGGTGATCTCTTGAAGTTATATGGTGGTGCCAAAGTTTCTTTCTTTGTGAACAATCCGCCATTTAGTAATTTAGTTGATCCAAGAGTTATTTATACAAATGATAAATTGAAACAGATATTTGTGTTGGATGGCAGGGAAGCCAGAGTTTTAGTTTACTCAAAGGACACTAACAATACCGGGAATTTGAATTACGTAACTCAGTATTTGTTTGACGGAGTTGGTGATTTGCGTGATTTGTATGTAGATCCGAGTGCGAAGAAGCTCTATGTGCTAACGAAATCAAAGATTTTGGAGCAGGATTTGTAGGGCGAGTGCTAAATTAATACCATCTACTTCGTTGTCGAAAAATATTGATCCTCATTTACTTACAGTAAACTCCGGTCAATATTTTTCTTACGCCTCGTATATGGTATTAATTTAGCACTCGCTGATTAGCTCAATTGTCTCCATGGCAATTTGTTTTTCCTCGTTAGTGGGGATGATGAGGATTTTTTTGATGTGCAGGAATTTGAGATAGGCGCAGACTTTGTCGCGGATGTAGAAGGCGTGTTCGCCGATGCCGCCGGTGAAGATGAGGGCGTCGATGCCTTGGAGGGCGGCTGTGTAGGCGCCGCATTGTTTGGCGATTTGATAGGAGAGAATTTCGATGGTGAGGACGGAGGCTTTGTGGCCTTTTTCAGCAGCTTGGTGAATGTCGCGCATGTCGGAACTGAGGTCTGAAAGTGCCAAGAGGCCGGATTTGTGATTGAGGAGATTGTCTATTTCCTTGGTGGTGAATTTTAGATTGTTGGTGAGATGGAGAATGATTCCAGGATCTATTGAGCCTGAGCGTGTGCCCATAGGTAAGCCTTCCATTGGAGTGAAGCCCATAGTGGTGTCTATACATTTTCCGGCGATGCTGGCGGTGATGGAAGAACCATTGCCGAGATGACAGGAAATTATTTTTGGTGCGGTGAGGCGGGGCGAAGATTTTTTGAGAATTTTTAGAGCTTCATTGATGACATATTTGTGACTCGTGCCGTGAAAACCGTAACGGCGAATTTGATGTTTTTTGTAGAATTGTTTTGGGATGGCATATAGATAAGCTTTTTCCGGCATTGTCTGATGAAAAGCTGTGTCGAATACTGCTGTTTGTTTGGCTTGTGGGAGTAGTTTTTGGCATGCTTTGATGGAGGCCAGATTAGCCGGATTGTGGAGTGGGGCGAGTGAAGAAAGTTTTTCAATTTCTTTTAGAATTTTGTTATTTAGTAATGTCGGTTTTGTGTATTTTTCTCCGCCATGAACGACGCGATGTCCGACAGCGGTGATTTCGCCGAGGTCTTTCAGACATTTAGTTTTGAGTAGAGTTTCCAGAATTAGTTTAATTCCTTCTTCGTGATGGGTGATGTGACATTTTTCAATATTCGTGGCGGTGGTTTTGGTGAGTTTGGTGAAAATAAATTTGCATCTTTTGAGGCCGATGCCGTCGATGACTGCTTTGGCAATTTCGGTTTGAGTTTCTTTGCCTGATGGAGATTTACTGAAATCAAAAAGCGTCGCTTTGATTGAGGATGAGCCGGAATTTAGGACGAGGATTTTCATTGGAATAAATTGGCAGAGGTGATTTGAATGCAAAATGGCTTATTTGAGCCAAAAATTAATAGTAAATCTGTGCGCACGCACACTTTTGTGCATTGATTATTTAGATTTGTCAACTTGGTCATTTTTCAAAAATTATTCTAGGACTTTGTAAACCGGTGAGCCGACGGTTGGTTTTTGTAGTACTTTTAAGCCAATTTCGCTGCCTGTGGTGGCGAGGGTAATATCTCGGCGATCTATTTGCATGGATTTTATTTCTTGTTCGAAAAGCCCGTCTTGTTTTTCAAAAATAATACTATCTCCCACACGAAGTGGGCTGGTGACTCTGACGATGGCTACTTGTATTTTGTCGTAATAGCCTTCGCAAATGCCACAAGTTTTCATTTCTCGAAATTCGGATTTTCTTGATGAATGATTGTCATGGAATGGATCTGGAAAAAGTTCGTGCGATGGTAAGACGGAAGTAGTTTGAATGGAAATTTCTTCGAAAGAATTTGGTGATTGAATGTAGGTGTCTACTGATTGATTTCTTGAACTTGCCGGCGATTTTTTTGTTCTATTTGCTCTTTGTCTTTTGTGTTCTTTTTTTGCCTTTACGGCTCTGTCCAGCGCTGTTTCCAAATAAGCCGGTTTTTTTCTAGCTTTGGCAGCAATGCTGCGTTTCCTTTGGTAGGCCGGAATGTTTATTGGATCTGGTTGGTCCATGGGGATGGGGGCGGGTGAGGGTAAGGTGTTTTGCTTCGCAAAACTTTTTTTTGAGGCCGGCGTAGGGGCCGGCCGAGAGCATTTCGCTTCGCTCATGCTTGACACTCGCATACTGTAAAAGCCGCTACATTTACGATGTCTTCATAGCTGCAGCCGCGGGAAAGTTTGTTGACCGGTTTTTTTAAGCCTTGAAGTAATGGTCCTATGGCTTTGGCCTTGGCTAATCTTTCCACTAATTTGTAGGCGATATTGGCGGTTTGCAGATCTGGGAAAATTAGTATATTGGCGTCACCTTTTATCGGAGAATCTGGGCATTTGCGTTTGGCAATTTGTGGTACAAGAGCCGCGTCCACTTGAAGTTCTCCGTCCACCAGCAGGTCCGGTCTCTCGTCTTTTATCATTGCTACCGCTTCGGTCACTTTGTCTACCAAGGGATGCTTGGCTGAGCCTTTTGTTGAGAATGATAGCAGAGCAATTTTTGGTTTAATTCCAAATTTTTTTGCTGTTTCCGCTGTGTCGATAGCGATGTCTACGAGGTCATGAGCATCAGGTTCTACCGTGATAGCGGCATCAGCAAAAAGCAGGGGTTTATTATGTAGAACCATAAAGAAAATTCCGGAAACTTTGTGAAATTTTTCGCGAGTTTTTATAATCTGAAGAACCGGCCTGATTGAATTGGCTGTCGGATGAGTGGCTCCGGTGATCATACCATCGGCATCTTCGAGCTGTATCATCATGGTGCCAAAGTAGTTGGGATCTTTGATTAAATTTCGAGCATCTTTTTCGGTGACGCCTTTATCTTTGCGGATGGAAAAGAGGGCTTCGCTGTATTTTTTAACTAAAACTTTATTTGTCGGATCGACTATACTGATTTCTTCCCAGTCGATTTTTAATTTTAACTTTTTGCAGGCGTTCTTGATTTTGCGCTTGTCTCCAATTAAAACTGGTTTAGCAAATTTTTGTTGAGAGATTATTGCTACGGCTTTTAAAATTCTTTCGTCTTCACTTTCCGGAAAGACGATAGATTTAGGATCTTTGCGGGCAATTGATTTAACTTTGCGCAAGAAGTTTTGCATGCCTAGAGTATAGAAGACTTGCGGGATTTTTTCAATTTTGCATGAAAGTTTTGCCAGGAGAGTTGGATTGTAAATCTGGCTATTTTGAAATAGCTGGTTGGTTTAGTGTGAATTTCAATTTTGTTTTGGCGAATGGCTTTTACTATTGATAGAGCGTCTTTTTTGGCTTCCACAAGGGTATAGCCGATGTTCAATTCACTGAGAATGTGACAGTCGGCGGTGGAGACGAGTGGTTTGTGCCATCTTTTTGCGAGGGCAATAGCTTTTTTATTGTAGTCTTTGGTTTTTGTGTAGGCCCAAGAAATTTCTATTGCGTCGAAAAGAAGGATGTTGTCTATTAGATCTTTTTGTAGACAATAGCCGGTTGGAAAGAATGGATGTGGCGCGATGATGAGAGTTTCAGGGTGATTTTGGCGGTAGGTGGCCAGTTTTTCGAAGTTGTCCACGTTTGTTATATCTTGATGCGCGTTAACGGCGAGGATGTGTTTATTGTTGATTTCAAATTCAATTCCCGGGATCAGGAGTAGTCCCCTTTTTGCGGCGTATTTTTGAATTTTTTTATTGAAAAAAAGTTTGCGGTGCAGGGTGATGCAAAGGACGTCGTATTTAAGTCTTTGAGCCTCATCTATTAGCTCTTTGGCACTAAAATTAATATGATCAAGCGGGTCTGCTGAGCAGTGACAGTGGAGCTGAACTTTGAGCATGTAATGATTATTGAATTAATATGATACTTTCTTGTTTGCGGGTCCTGACTTGAATAATTATATTTTTTTCTTGCACTCAAGAGTCGCCCGTCACGACTGGGCTTTATTCGTGCAAGAAAAAAATATAATTATCCAAGCCACCCGCCCAGTTTAGGGTAGTCTTATCCAATTTATTTTTTTGGAGTGTCCCCGGTCACTTTTTGTACGGCTTCCGTGGCTGCTTTGATTTTGTTGGCGGCGTCTTCTATATCTTTTGCTTTTTGAATCGTGGCGTCTTTTGCTTTTTTTACTTCTTCGGCGGCGGTGTCGTAGGTTTTTTTCGAGTCGTCGATAAATTTATCACCAATTTCTTTGGTTTGTTTGCAGCCGGAAATTAAAACTAGAGATGTGCCGAGAAATATCAGCGCTAAAGTTTTTGCTGTTTTTTTCATTTTTCGTTGGGGAAAAGTTTTTTAAAATCTCCATCAAATTTATTGAGAAAGAGCTTGAGGTCCAGGATGTCATTTGGAGAAATTTGACCAGGACGAAATTCCGCTTCATAGATGTTTTTTTTCTTCGTTTCCATTTTTTCAGTTTCCGGGGTAAGTACCACGGTCATGATGCTGGATGCATGACAATTATTGCATTGCATCTCGAATAGGCCTTCAACCTTGGTTGTAGCGATAACATTAATATCTTCTAATACATAAAGATGCTGACAATGTAGACAAGTAGTTGTCTTTATCAGGTGTTTCAACGCATTTTTGATCTCTGAAAATCTCATGTTAGATCTTGTTAACTGCTGTTTCTATTCTTTTCAGGGTTTCATCTTTACCGAGTACCCAAGCTAGTTCGAAGACTCCGGGTGAGAATTCTAATCCGCTCAATGCTGCGCGGAGTGGCCAAAGAAGTTGGCCGTTTTTTACTCCCAGGCGAGTTACAGTTTGCATCAGAGTTTCCTGCAGAGTTTTTAGGTTCCAATCACTCAGTTTTTCCAGATCTTCTTTGCCTGATTTGAGTGAGATTGTTGCCTGGTTCAAGTCTACTCCCATTTTTACATGAGTCAATAATTCTTTGTTGTATTCCTGGGGAGTGAAATAGAAATTAATTTGTTCTTTTATATCCTTTGGGTCACGTAGAATTTTTTCTTCTACGGTCAGTAAGGCTTTCATTAGTTTCTCACTGTCTATATACTCTTTTGTGAGGGAATTGTTACAGATTTTTAGTAATTTTTCGCAGCGATTTTTTTGGAATTTTTCTTCATTTTTTGGATCGCTGAAAGTATAGATGAATTGATCTTTGCGTGGTTCCGTGATGACTACGTTGGGATCAATCTCTTTTGCTTCTTTTTCCAGTTCTGCATTGAATAGACGTTTTTTCCAGCGCCAATTAAACCAATCCAGTTTTTCCAGATTGAAAATTGCTCCTGATTTGTGGACTTTTTCAATGGAGAAAGCTTTTTCCAATTCTTCCAGACTGAATATTTCAGCTTCTTCTCCACTGCCGGGATTCCAGCCGAGGAAAGCGACGAAATTAATGATCGCTTCACGCAAATATCCTTTTTTAATGTAATCTTCTACAGCTACGTCGCCTTGGCGTTTACTCAATTTGCTGCGATCCGCATTCAAAAGTAGAGGAAGATGAGCAAATTCTGGATGTTGCCAGCCGAAAGCTTGGTAGAGAGCAATGTGTTTTGGTGTAGAAGGAAGCCATTCTTCGCCGCGAATTACATGGGTAATTTCCATGAAGTGATCGTCTACGACATTAGCGAGATGGTAGGTAGGAAAACCATCTGATTTCATCAAAACTTGATCATCAATGGTTTTGCCGTCGAATTGTACATTGCCGCGAATTAGATCTTTGAATTTGATTGTTCCATAAGGTATTTTTTGGCGAATGACGAACTTTTCGCCGGCTTTGATTTTTTCTTCTATTTCAGACTGTGGCAGATCCAGGCATTTGCGATCGTACATTGGTGCAAGCTTCTGGGCGGTTTGGCGTTCACGCATTTCTTCGAGTCTTTCCCTGGTACAGAAACAGCGATAGGCATGGCCGTCATCCATTAATTTTTGTACTTGTTCTTTGTAGATTTCAGTTCTTTTGGATTGGATATAAGGGCCGACGTCACCTTCTTCGATAATTTCGGAATCTTTGTTGTTTGGGTCTTTGCGTCCCGGACCCTCATCATAGGTAATTCCAATCCAATGCAGGGTATCGATTAAGTTTTCCAGTGCTCCCGGGACAAATCTTTCCTGATCGGTATCCTCTATGCGTAGAGCGAATTTGCCATTATTTTTTTTCGCGAAAAGATAGCAATATAGGGCTGTACGGAGACCTCCAACGTGTAAGTAACCTGTAGGCGATGGTGCAAAACGTGTTTTGATCATAATTTTTAGGATTTATGATCCGAGTATACAGAAATATTTTTGGCTAATAAATAGCCAAGTAAAAAATATAGGAGAATATTGCTGGAGGTGATGGAGAAATTTACAGCGTGAAAGATGATGATGCCGGTCAAAGCTGTAAAACTGGCCAGAAAGTTAGGATCTACGATCTTGTTTATGATGATGGTTTTGGCGGATTTAGTCAGTACTAGAATTAGTAGGGAGATATAGGCGAGCAGATTAAAAATACCTCCACTCACGAGAATATCGATGAATTCGCTATGCGTGCGATCGATGAAAAATTCGTCGTTTGGCTTTAGATATGTCGGAAGATACGGTTCAATATTTTTCTGAATCATGTCTTGTCCGTAGCCCGTCAGTGTTTTTTTTAGGCTCATTTCGAGGCCGGCTTTCCAAAGGTGTAGGCGTGTTTGTATGGAGGTGGATTTTTCGGTGTCGAGGGACAGCCTTTCAAATTGGGGAATAATTGGGACGGCATATTTTTTGATGGTTACGGCAAAGATAGAAAGTGCAATTATGCCGGTTGTGACGATGAGGGTTTTGTAGTTTTTGTTTTTTATCACAAGGAGAATTCCAATTATCAAAAAGGCTAATATTGAGCTTATCCAAGCGCTTCTTGAGCCGGTGAGGAATAAGGTTATAAGGCAAAATAATATGGTTGGGTAAAGAAAAATTTTCTTTAAATTTTTATGAAAAATTAAAAATGGTAGTGTGCCAATAATGAAAACTGCCAAATAGTTTGGATTACCGAAAGTGCCGTATACTCTGTTGAAAAATGAATCTGGAGTGAAAAAGTAAAAGGGAAAGGGTTTTGGAAAAAAATACGGCATTACCGCAAAAATACAGCTTACAACTAAGCTGATAATCAGCCATTTGAAAACCGAGTTTGTTTTTTCGTCTTGGTGTTTGATGAAAAAATAAAATGTGTTCAGTACTAAAAGTAGATAGTGGAGGTTAGTGAGTAAACCCTGGTAACGTAATTCTTCGCCCATTAATGAGACACTGCGATCTGTGGAAAAAATATAGGATAATATTTGTGTCAAAAATATTATGCCCAGGCATAGCAATGCTTTTTTTGAATTGCCTAAGTCTATTTTAGGCAATTTATTCAGCTGAATATCGATGATAGTAATAACCGTGAGCAGTCCGCTGGTGAAAATTAATGCCAGTATTTTTGGAAATTCAAAAACCTCTGTATTGATGAAGGGGTTAAATATCAAGGCTGAGCTTAATAACAAAATGACCAGAATCCATTTTTGTAATGAGTAAATTCTGGTCATTGACTGTTTATTTAGTTTTCAATTATTTGCCGGCTTTGGCTTCAGCGCAAACTTTCTTTTTGTAATCTTTTATATCTTTGATAGATAGATCCTCATTTTTCTTCATTTCATCAAGTTCTGCCTGACTCATTTTTGCTCCATTATCCTCCATCCATTTTTGTGCGCTAAGTCCCTTTTTTTTGATGGCAGAAGTATCCTTTTTGTAGTTCTTAGTCGCTTCTTTGCAAAGTTGAACGGCTGAGGTTAATGGTTGTCCTTCAGTTTTAGCTTCAGCGCAAACTTTCTTTTTGTAATCTTTGATATCCTTGATAGCCAGATCCTCATTTTTCTTCATTTCATCAAGTTCTGCCTGACTCATTTTTGCTCCATTATCCTCCATCCATTTTTGTGAGCTAAGACCTTTTGCTTTGATGGCATTCTTGTCTTTTGAAAAGTTTTTAGTTGCCTCTTTACAGAGCTGCTTAGCTGAAGTCAAAGGTGCTGTGTCCTGAGGGTCTCCATCCAAAGCGAAAGCATTGGAAATTGAAAATGCGGTGAGACCGACTGTTGCTATAATTGCTGTGAGAGTTAAACTTAGTTTTTTTGACATCGATTTTGGGGTAAAATGTATATGTGTTGATTTAATACTTAATCTTACGTAATGTCAAGTTTTGTCTTCAGTAAAAGAAATTTCGGCTATTGGTTGGGGACTTTAGTGGTGCTTTTTGTGGTGATTTTTTTTGCAGTGCCTTTTATTAAACATAGAAATTTTGTGAATTTTTTAGAGAAGGTTGAGAATGGCCGGGACCTCAAGGGGTCAGTGATTGCTGTCAGTGCCGGTTATGAAGGGGAAAGCGAGGTTTTTTTTGATTACAATGGTGGCAAGAGGATTCATCCCGGTTCGAATTTTAAGCTTTTTACCGCTGCGGCCGGTTTAAAAAATTTGGGGCCGGATTTTACTTTTAAAACTAAGCTATATGCTCAGGCACAAGGTTCAAAAATGAATCTGATTTTGGTTGGGGGAGGCGATCCGAGTTTGAAACAGGCGGATTTTGCGGAATTCGTGGCTGCTTTGAAGAAAAATTCGGGTAACTTTGGTGATATATATTATGATGATAGCTATTTTCAGGGTGAGGAGTTTGGTCCGGGCTGGGATTTGGATTGGAGAGTGCAGTATTTTTCAGTTCCGATTACCGGTCTGCAAATTGATGATAATTTATTGAGTATTCGTAGTGGTGAAATAGGGAATACTGGAAAGTATGGAATTGAAACCAAGCCACTGGAAAATTATGGAAAAATTGTGGATCATTTGACCTATTTTGAAGATGCTAATCAGATGGAATTGGCGGTGACGGCCAGAATGGATGATAGTGGAGTAGTGGTTTTGGAGGGAGATACGATGAAAGATTTGCCTTTTAGAACTTCGGCGACTGTTAAGGATCCGAGTTTGTTGACGGCGATGGTTTTTAAACAAGAATTGGTGAAGGCCGGTTTGATGGATAATAGTGCTAAGGTTTTGCCTTTTACTGGAGATATTAAAAAAGAGAAATTAATTTACGAGCATAAATCCGGGTCTTTGACGGAGATTGTTTTTCAGATGTTGAAATTTAGCAAAAATAATTATGCGGAGACGCTTGTGAGGACCTTGGGAAGGGAAGTGGGTGTAGAGGGCAGTCAGGCGGAAGGAGTGATTGTTTTGAATGATTTTTTTGCTGAAATCGGGCTGGAGGAAGCAGAAGTGAGTGCTTTTGATGGTTCCGCTTTGGCGCCTGCTACCAGGGTGACAGGAAATGCAATTTTGAAACTGTTTGATTTTATTGATACGCAAAGTTGGAAAAATATTTTTTGGAATTCTTTGCCGGAATCGCAAAAGGATGGGACTTTGAAGCATCGTTTTGATGATGCGGGATTGAAACATCAGGTTCTTGGGAAGACGGGTACTCATGAATTTTCTTCCAGTCTTTCGGGTAAAATTTTGCGTGAGGTGGATGGAGGAAAAAATATTATTTTTAGCGTGCATATTTATAATCATCCTTATAATTCGGAAGAAAGCGTTCTAAGAGTGCGGCCGATGATTGATAAGATTGTGGCTTTGCTTGATCAACAATTCTAAGATTTGACAAAAAAATATTTTCGTTTATGATTTATTGCCGAACAGTTTATTTTAAATATGTCTTTTAATAATGGTCCGCGACAAATAGTTGAGTCTATGGAAGATATTGATTTGGTGAAGACAACTTCGTATGGTGCGGAGAAAGATAATCCGGATATTGTTTTGCTTTCTCCTCATGGTGGAAATTCTCGTCAGCTGGTTAGAAAGTTGAACGGATCTTTTGATGATGATGGAGATACTTTAGAAACATATTTTAGAATTGATGCGGATTTTGGGGCTAATGAGCTGGCACATGGTATTGCCCAAGAAATTGTTGATATTAGAGGTGATTTAAGAGTTGACGTGGTGCAGGTACTTTTTGAGAGAGGACTTGTTGATCCGAATAGGGTTTCCGGGTTCTCAAATAGAAATGTGTTTGGTTATGGCAAATTTGGCGGTAGTGGAGAATTGTTGAGGCATGTTCATGATGCAGCTATCAGCATTGTTGATAAAAGATTGTCAGGAATTGGTAAAAGTAATGGAATTTTTTTTGATCTCCATAGTATGGCTTCCCATACTCCAAAGGATTTGCAGAGTGAACAGCCCGGTAGATTAAATGAATATAATTTTGCTTATGGAAGCAGATCACAGCGTGGAGCAAGGAGGAGTTTGGATTTAATAACAGATATACCTGGAGAAGGAATGATTGCCAGTCCTGTTGTTTTTAGAAATGTGGCAATGGCTTTAGCTGATGACGGAGTAGGTTTTAGGCGAAATAATCCATATCCGAGACCCGGTTATCCGGCCAGGAATGTTCGATCTACCTGGCATATGTTGACTCATCCCGGTCTATCCTTGGACTTTCCAAAAGATTTATTGACCGAGGGTGTCGCTGAGGATGATAGATGGGATATTGCCAATTTGAAAATTGATCATGGTAAAGTGGCGAGGACGGCTAAGATTTTGGCCCGTGCCGCTATCCAATCTTTGCGTGAAATTCGTCTCTAGGCTCTAGCCAAAAAAAGCTTTTTTAGATATAGTACTGGAGTCGAACATTCCTTTAAGTTCCTGAAAAATGGGTAGGAGGCATAGAAGGCGTCGGGCAGCCATGACCATCAAGGTGAAGCCGTCGGTCGCAAAAGAAATTTGGGCTATAATTTATTTGGCTTTGGGCATTATTTCAGTCCTGAGTTTGAAGAGCGATTTTACTTTACCGGGTACGGGATGGGTTTTTGATTTGCTGGCTCCGGTTTTTGGTTGGGGTGTTTTTTTGGTGCCCTTGGTGTTTTTTATGATTGCGGGAATTTTGTTTTTTTCAAAGAAGGTTATTTTTGGGACGGCGCGCTTGGCCGGTTTGATTCTAATGCTTTTTTCAGCTTTGAGTATAATTCATCTTTCGGTTCCGGCGGATAGGATTCATGATTATGCGGCGCTTGGTAAGTATGGAGGATATGTAGGGTTTGTGACGAACTTTTTGGTTTTGGATGTATTGGGCGTGGGACGGGTGACGGCGACGATTGTTTTCGTGGCAAGTTTTTTGATTTCATTATTGCTGGTTTTTGAACTTTCTTTGAGAGAGCTTTTTGCTTTTATCATTCCACAAATTAAGATTGAAATGGTAAAGGAATCGAAGAGGAAAATCGAGCCTCCGACCAGAGGATTATTCGGTTTTGCTTTTAGTGGTAAAAAGTCTGCTGTTGAAGAAGATGATGAAGAAGAGAGGCCGGAAATTATGATTAGAAAATCTCATATTAGCAGTGGTAATAAATTGAAAAATGGCGGAGTGATTATGGGAGATGAAAATGATATGAAAGATGACGATGAAAAACCGAAAATTATTATTAATGAAGATAGGGCAAAGGAAGTGGAAGCTGAGCTTTCAGAAAAGGAAAAGCAAGCTGAAGAGGAGGTATATGAGTGGGAATTTCCTTCTTTGGATTTGCTCAAAACCGGTGATAGTAATGTGACGGTGGATGATGATGTTTTGATGGCGAATGCCGAGAAAATCAAGAAAAAATTGTCTCAGTTTGGAATTGAGGTGACGATGCACGAAGTAAATGTGGGTCCGACGGTAATTCAATATACTTTGAAACCACATGAGGGAGTGAAGTTGTCGAAAATTACAGCTTTGAAAAATGATTTGGCTTTGGCTTTGGCGGCGGAAAGAATACGTATAGAGGCGCCAATTCCCGGTAAATCTTTGGTGGGAATTGAAGTCCCAAGTGAGAATAGGGCGACAGTATATTTGCGGGAAATTTTGGAATCCGCCGAGTTTGCAGAAGCCAAGTCTAAATTGAGTTTGCCGTTGGGCAGAGATGTTGCGGGTAAGCCAATTATTGGCAACTTGGAACTCATGCCACATTTGCTTATTGCCGGTGCGACCGGTAGTGGAAAGTCGGTGGCGATGAATGTGTTTTTGACGGCGCTTTTGTATCAGAATTCACCAAGGGATTTGCGTTTGATTATGGTGGATCCGAAACGTGTGGAATTGAGTTCTTATAATAGTATTCCGCATTTATTG
The DNA here is from genome assembly GCA_943358175.1 of Candidatus Peribacteria bacterium. GTDB lineage: Bacteria > Patescibacteriota > Gracilibacteria > UBA1369 > LOWO2-01-FULL-3 > JACRIB01. The sequence goes on along the minus strand of CALRGV010000006.1, from coordinate 6,713 downwards.
ACGCCGGTGATTCAGGATCCGGAAAAAGCGGCGATCAGTTTACGCTGGGTGGTAGCGGAAATGGGTCGCAGATATAGCGAACTTTCTCATAATCGGGTTAGAAATATTAATGAATATAATGATCTTAGCGGTATAAATAAATTGCCGAGAATTATTGTGGTGATTGATGAGTTGGCGGATTTGATGATGGCGGCCGGTAAGGAAGTGGAAGCATCTATTTGTCGCGTGGCGCAGATGGCGCGCGCAGTGGGAATTCATTTGATTATTGCGACGCAGAGACCTTCGGTTGATGTGATTACCGGTTTGATTAAGGCCAATATTCCGTCGAGAATTTCTTTTGCGGTGAGCAGTCAGATAGATTCCAGGACGATTTTGGATGGTGTTGGAGCGGAGGATTTGCTTGGCAAGGGTGATATGCTTTATTTGCCGCCAGGGATGAATAAACCTTTAAGAGTGCAAGGTATTTACGTTTCTACTGATGAAATTGAGCGTGTGACGAATCGGGTAAAGCTTACTACGGAGCCGAAATATGATGAGGCAATCACGAGTATGGAGACTGCGAAGCAAAGTCTTGTGGGGGTACCAAATTCACGCATTGCGCCTTCCGGTGATGATGGTGATGGGGATGATATGTACGAACAGGCTTTCCAGCTTGTAATACAGACGCGTAAGGCTTCGGCCTCGTTGTTACAGAGACATTTGAAATTGGGTTATGCGAGGGCGGCTCGTCTGATAGATTTGCTTGAGAAAAATGGCGTGGTAGGTCCGGCAGATGGGGCGAAGCCGAGGAGGATTTTGAGTGAGTAGAGAATTTATTTTTTTATATTTTTTATGGAAAACAACAATACTTCGTTGGCAGTCTCATCTGATTCTTTAGTGAGAAATTTCGGCTCGTTTGTTTTGGGATTTATAAGTTTTTATTTATCCCCAATTGTTTTTAGTCAGACTGTTCATTTGATTGGTAGTTTGGGTTTTATTGGTGGAACTAATTTAGTTATTAGTCTTTTTTTTGCCGTTGTTTTAGGCCTTGCTACTTCTTTTATTAGCCTTTTCTTTGTTGAAAATAATGTAAAAAGAAGAGGAATGATTTTTTTTGTTTCTTATATCGTTGTGGCTAGTATTATCTATCTTAATAGATTTGAAATGCAATTTTTGTGGCCTGAGGGATTCGAATATTTAGTTGGAATTTTCTTTATTGTTTTTTTAATTGGATATCTTGTTGGAATATTTATTGCAGAGTTTTTTAAGGAATTTTATAAAAGGGTTTATTTGTATATGATTGTGGTTTTTTGTTTTATCTTTTTGCTTTCGTTCGGATGGTTTTTGCATGGAACCGATTCTAATAACGAAAATACTGATCCAAGTGCAATTAGCTCAGATGTTTAAGTTACGACTAGGTGAATCTACGTGATCACTTCGTCTCAAACTCTTGTAGTGTGTTTTGAACGTAGCTGAGGCTGATGAAGTAGACGATAGTGAATGTGATGATGGTGCCGAGCATGCTCCAGGCTATGAGGCGTAGGTGGCTTCCCGGTGCTTTGTAGCGTAGTCCCAAGAAAATCAGGATGGCGCAGAGGGTCAGTCCTATCCAGATGCCGGGAATTTCGAAGAGTTTTAGGGTGATGGCGAAGATGATGCTGGTGATAAGTATTCCGAAAAGGACGAGGGTGAATTTTGTGAGAAAATTTGTTTTAGTGATTTCGTGGGTGGTGAGGATTGGTTCCATGGGAATTAGTTTAGGTTTTCTATTAATTTTAAAATCTTTATCTTGAGTGATGGAAGTTCCTTTTTTATGATGTTCCAGATCATCATAAAGTCTACGCCGAAATATTCATGGCTCATCACATCTCTTGTTCCAGCCATGAATTTCCATGGTATTTCAGGATATTTGTTTCTAAATTCTTGTGGTAGATTTTTTGTTGCTTCTCCTATGATTTCTAATCTTCTTACTACGGCATCTTGAAGTTGAGGATTTTTAATGAATTGTATATAAGAAAACGATGCAATATATTTTTCTATATGATCAATGCTTTCACAAATATGTCCTAAAAAAACTTTAGGTTCTTTTTTCATAAATAATTTTTTGTTCTTCTAAAATTTTATCTTTAATAAAGGGGTGTATTCCCATATAGCTTACGAGGTCTACTTTTTTATTTAATTTTTTTTCTAACGCAAATTTCAACTCCAGAAAATCAAAGAGGCTTTTATTTTTTTTCATTTTTACCAGAAAATCTATGTCGCTATTTTTTTTGTTGTCGCCACGGGCGAAAGAACCAAAAATTGCGGCTTTTAAAACGCCTTGGCTTTTAAAGATTGGTAAGGATTGTTTTTTTATTGCTGCTATTGTCATGGATGAAGTATAGCAAACATATTTTTTATTTGAAATACTCCACTCCGTTTCTGAGAATTTTTAGGCCGTCGCCTTCTGTGGGGAAGGTGAGAATTTTACCGGGTGTGAAATTTTGTTCACGAATCATTTGTTCTTTTTTTAGTTCCCAGCCGTCTTCGTTGGTCCAGGAATTGAAACGTTCGGGGTGAGGCATGAGGGCGAAGATGCGGCCGCTGGGATCGCAGACGCCTGTGATGTCTTCCATGGCGCCGTTTGGATTTGCGGGGAATTTATTGTTGGCCGGAGTGCCGTCTTCGTTTACAAATTTGAAAACGATTTGATCGTTTGTTTTCATTTTTTCCAAGGTTGCCGGTTCGACATAAAAATTTCCTTCGCCGTGAGAAACCGGTAAATGCATCATGTCTATTTCGCGAGTCCAAATGCATTTCTTCGAAATATTTTTTACGTGAATCCAGCGACATTCGAGAGTGACGTGGACATTGCGCATGAGGGCGGATTGGCGTTCTCCGTACTTCATGTCTGTAGCCGGAATAAGGCCAAGATTAGCCATGATTTGCATGCCGTTACAAATGCCGATGACTAGTTTGTCTTCTTTGAGGTAGGTGAGTAAATCTTCCTTAAGGTTGTTGCGGATTTTGTTTGCGAGAGCATTGCCGGAACCGGTGTCGTCGCCATAAGAAAAGCCACCGGGGAAAGCGACGATTTGATAATTGGAAAGTTTTTTCGCAGAAGATGTGCTGGCTGATTTGCCTTCTATGAGGTCGTTGATGTGGATGATTTCAGCTTCGCCTCCGACCCAATTAAAACACTTGGCGGTTTCTTCTTCGCAGTTGATGCCGTAGCCGGTGATGACGAGAATTTTTGGGCGGATTGTTGACATATGTATTTTTTGCTTTATGGCGTGTTCGTATGAACACTTTTTGATCTGTTAATTTTGACAAGTCTGTTTATTCGGAAAATCTATTAAAAGTTTTGCGGTAGGATTGGTCCAGAGTGGCGATGTTGGTTTTGATGATTTCTTTGTTGCCGGATTTGAGGACAAAATTTTGATCGGAATTTATAACACCAATTTGGGCTAGTGGATGGCTGGCAAAGTTATTTTCGAATTCTGCTTTGTTCTTCGGATTTATTGTAACGATAAAACGAGATTGAGATTCGGAGAAGAGGAGGTGATCGAGGCGAGGGGCGCCCTGGAAATTCGAATTAAATCCTGGAATTTTTGCTAAATCAATTTCCATGCCGAGCTGTCCGGCGATGGCTTTCTTTGCCAAAGTGATTCCTAGTCCACCGAATTGTGGGCTGAGGGCTGAGGAAATTAGGCGTTGTTCAACTGCGGTGCGGAAAGCGCGGTAGAGAGAGATGGCGGATTTTGAGTTGACTTTTGGTACGGAGTTGCCGATGAAAGTGTCCCCGGGGATACTTTTTGCCAAATCTTTTTGATACTGAAAATATTCACTGCCGCCCAATTCATCTTTTGTTTCACCTAAAATATAAATTAAATCGCCGGCGAATTTTGGATCTAAAGAAACGGCGAGAGTGAGGTCGTCGAGGACACCGAGTGAAGAAATTAAAAGTGTTGGAGGGACGGAAATTTTAATTGCTTCGCCTTTCGCGTCGAATCCTTTGAAGTCATTAAACATCGAATCTTTGCCGGAAATATATGGTGTGCCATAGGCGACAGCATAGTCGTAACATGCTTCGCAAGCGGCTTTTAGTTGGCCGAGGCGTTCTGCTTCATTCGAGCTGCACCAACAAAAATTATCCATGAGCGCTAAGTGGTCGAGAGTTCCGCCGATGGCGATTATGTTACGCACGGCTGTATCAATGGCGCAAGCGGCCATGTGATAAGTATCAATTTCAGAATAAATCGGGTTGAGTCCTTGAGAACAAATTATGCCGCGGGTGCTTTCCGGAAGTGGCTTAGTGACTGAGGCGACGCCATTGACGCGACCGCGACCCTGAAGTGGTTTTACGATAGTGCCACCTTGTACATTGTGATCGTATTGAGTGCTGATGTCTTCGTAGCTGCAAAGGTTTGGGCGGGCGAGCATGTCGAGTAAAGTCTGGGTGAGATTTGCTGGTTGATTGAAATCAGGTTCGGTGTGTTTTGGCTTGGTGTAAGTAGTTTTCAAGGATTTTCTTGGTAGTCCTTCGTGGAGAAATTCCATGGAAAGATCCATGATTTTTTCTCCGTTGAATTTTACAACGCAGCGACCATTATCTGTAAATTCTCCGAGGACTGTTGATTCTACGCCACGTTTAGCCATTAATTCTTCAAATTGTTTTAATTTTTCCGGTGGAACTGAGAGCGTCATTCTTTCTTGAGATTCGCTAATCCAGATTTGCCATGGTGCAAGATTCGGATATTTTGTGGGAACTTTTTCTAGATCAACTTCGCATCCGCCGCATTCCTTTGCCATTTCCGGGATGGAACAAGAAATGCCGCCGGCGCCGTTATCCGTGATGCTGCTATAGAGATCCAGGTCGCGGGCTTCTTTCACAATCGCGTCAGAGAATTTTTTCTGAGTAATCGGATCGCCGATTTGGACGGCTGTTGCAGGACTATCGGAGCTAAGGGCTTCAGAAGAAAAAGTCGCTCCATGAATTCCATCCATGCCTACGCGTCCGCCGATGACGACGATTTTATCTCCTTTTTGAGCTTTCTTTTCCCAACTGTTTTTGCCATTTATTTTTCTAGGAATAAGTCCGACAGTTCCTACGAAAATTAGAGGTTTGCCTTTGTATCCATCGTGAAAATAAACGAAACCTTGAGGAGTAGGAATACCACTGCAGTTGCCGCCGGCATTTACGCCTTCGATGACGCCTTCGAGAATTCTGTGAGGGGAGAGAGCGGCGTTAGTGAGCTTTGAGTCGCGGTAAATTGGTTCTTTATCAAAAGGATTTCCGACGCAAAAACCGTATTTATTTATCACCGGTTTTGCACCTTTGCCGAAGCCGAGACAGTCGCGATTCACACCGATGATTCCGGTGATGGCGCCGCCAAATGGATCTAGAGCGGAAGGACTATTGTGAGTTTCAGCTTTGTCAGTAATTATCCAGTTTTCGTCAAAAATAATTCCTCCGGCGTTGTCGGAAAAAACCGAGACGCAAAAGGATCCATTTATAAGCTCAGGCTTCGCTCGGCCTGGCAAAGCCAGATCCTCGCTTTCGCCTTCGCGCTCGCGCCGTGCGCTCGCTTGCGCTTTTATGATATCGTTGGTAGCTCTTTTGATGTAGTCCTTGTAAAGACCTTCTTCGTTATCATCAATTTTGGCTGCGAAAATTGTGTGCTTACAATGTTCGGACCAGGTTTGAGCGATGGATTCGAGTTCGATGTCTGTGGGTGAGCGATCTTCTTTTTCAAAATAATTTTTAATAACTTCCAGCTGATCTTTCTCTAAGGCTAGTGGTCCGCGGCGTGTTCCATCTTTATCGGTGATGCCTTCTTTTCCAAGTTTCAACAATTCTTCTTCTGGAATATTTAAATTAACTTTGTCTGTTTCCGGATGAGATTTTAGATGAACTGTTGGAACAATGGCGTTCATGCCATTATCTGCGGCGAATTTGAGATGACTTTTGATAGTGATTCTTTGGATGAGACTGTTGGCCATGTTATTTCCAATTTGTTCTACGTCTTTTTCAGAAAGCTGACCTTGAATTAAAATCAGAGTCGAGCTGTGCACGCTTTCGTCGGCACTAAATTTAGTTTTGAAAAAATCTTCGATACTTTCGCGTGCAGTAGTCGCAATATTATCAGTCACACCTGGTAAGAATCCTATTTCCAAAGCAAAATCGAAAGGAATTTCTTTCTGGGCTTCATCTATTCCGTATCTCTGGCTGACGGGATTGGAAAGCATTTCGGCAATTTCTTTGAGTTCGTTTTTCTTGAAGTCTTTATTGATGACGTAGCTTTCGACAACAGCGGTGGAGGAAACATTGAATCCCCAAGATTGCAGTTTTTTAGCCATTAATTCAGATCTGCTGTCGTTGACCTTGGTGAAAACTTCGATACGGTGTGCCATTGCGAGTGGTTGGTTATGCCCGTCTGAAAGATAACATTTTTCAGATGGGGGGGCAAATTTAATATATTGGGTATTTCCGGATCAAGCGATTTTCCCTTTGAATAAAATTTTCGATAATTATAATGGCTCAATTAAGCCATTATCTGTCGGACTCCCCGCCCCGGGGCGGGGCAGCCGGTATAAAAAGGCTTCCATAAGCCATATTTATAATAAATACCGTGCTCTGCCGTCAGCGATACATTTTAGCTCAGATATAGTGTCTTTTATCTGCTACAACTGAATTGAAATGTTGTCCCGAAAACGTCTATAAAAATATTTCAAAGTAAAAATCGCTTGATCCG
>CALRGV010000005.1 GCA_943358175.1 Candidatus Peribacteria bacterium | reverse complement strand
TGAATCGACAAAAAAAGCTTTTGCGGCTGATTCAGCCGTTTTTATGGTTCCAACATTGTGTTTAAGCCAAGAGAAAAATCCTCAAAGGAATTTTTACCGCCTCAAATTCGCTTGAATATTCCAGGTTTTCCTCAGATATTATCAAGCTATAATTCGGCTTAAACCTCTTCGCCGTTGCGATTACTTGGCGATAATCTTTTTTCCCTGCACCAACCTCAATAACAATTCTCTGATTGCCCATTCCTAAAATAAAATCAGCACCACCTTGCGCAGCATCATAAGTTAAAGATTTTCCGGGATTCTTATTTAAAATCCTGTGTAAATACATCACCACCAAATCTTCAAGCAGCTTACCTTTCGCATTCTCCGGAGAAATAATATTGCCAATCATCTTGTAATACATGGCTCGAAATGCTGGTGAGGAAAAAAGGAATTTTGATGGTTTCCTCGCACTGGCAACCTGATTTAGATGAGAACCATGTGCATACACCCTATGTAAAACTTCTGTATTTTCCAATAGCTCAAATATCTCCATTACTTTGGGACGACTAATTCCAAAGTTATCCGAAATTGTCTTGAAATTAAACGCATCCATATCCGCTACCGCATACAAAATCCCGGGAATTTTCGAAATAATATCAGACGAAAATTTCCCCGTACTTACTATGTCTCCGCTTACAACCCTATCCAGCGTTTTGTTGATCTGATCATAAACAATTGCTTCATTGTTGGAAGCTACCATAAAAGGCAAAGAACCATAATTCAGATATTTATCAAATTCATGTCTTGTTATCCCCAAATAATATTCATTAATTTTCTTTTCCAAGCCTTGAAGCTTCTCATAAACCTCCTTACCAGTATTGCTCGAGAACAATGCCTCTCGTATTTCCTTACCTAAGCCCTTTACCTCATATTTCTGCATCTTAATCTTCAAATACTCAGTAAAACTCAAAGGAAAGAGCTTCTCAAAGACGGCTCGGCGAGCAACATCGGTATTGATATTCATCAATAATGCCGCAGAACCGGTAGCAAATATAAAAACCTTATTAGATCTATCAAAAATGGTTTTCAAAACGACCGCCCACTTGGAATCATATTGAACCTCATCAAGAAACAGTAAAAGTGGCTTATCAAGGCTTTCAAGAGACATTCCAATAAGATCCTCATAAGTAGAGATTATCTCATGCAGAGGTGCACCAAGAATTTGGCTTGTTTGGTCAAGTGAAAGAAAAAGACGATACACATCTTTGCCCTTTGTATCACTAAACAACTGCGACAATACCGTAGTTTTACCAGCACCACGAAGCCCAGTAAGAGTAACCCAACGGTTTGCAACATTCCCCTGCAAAAAATTATCAAGATACGATTGCACCTTTACGAAAACACTTCTCTGAGGCCTTCTTTTATTCTCTTCATCCAAAACATAAGCTTGCGCTCGAAAATCAGCCTGAGCGATCTGCTCATTCAGGAAACTTACGATTTTTTCTTTATTTGAAGCCATATTAGAGGGTTAAACGGCTCAGTGGTAACTCAAGTTTACACTAAACGTCGGTTCAGTGTCAATTGCAATTGACACAGAGCAGCGTGCAGACTGAAATCCACATTGCCTAAGAACTTAACCACAAGGCAATGGTTATACAATAGGGAGCCACGAAATGGTGAGAATCAGCTTTTTTGGGTATTATTCGCAGGTTTTAACCTCTATGCAACCACCGTTTATTTTACTATTGCAGGACAGCTTATCGCTACATTCGAAATTACCCTGACATGAATACTTATCTCCAAAATCCGTTGCTGTTCCAGTGCATTTTTTTGTGCCTGCGCAGCTAAATTGACTTTGGCAAACATAGCCTTGACCAGTGCATGTATATTTCTTGTTGCACTGATAAATTGGTAAAGGATTAGGTGACTGGCAAATATGTTGGGTTAAACTAATGTTGGCGCATGTTTTGTTTTCTCCACATGTGGTAGATGCGCTACACGTACCATCCACAGCATCATATGCAGTGATTACTTCTGCAGGGGGCGTCAATACTACCAAGCCTGCACCAGCGGCACCATCAGCAGTTTTGAAAGTATAGCATGTGCTTAGAGGAGACCAATTGCTATTAAAATCAGCACTGTTTGTTGCGGAGATTCGTACTTGATAGTCGGTTTTTGAAGTTAAATTGGCCAGAGTCGCATAAGTGTTTACGGAAAGATATTCTTTTGAACTATTCATTGACTGGTCATTTGCTAGACAAGTTCCCTGTTCATAAAAAACCTTATATTTCGTGATTGGGGATCCTCCATTATTGGTCGGAGCAGTCCATTGCAATGTCGCATAGGTAGCGGCTATTGCGCCGAATGTTTTTATGTCACTTGGGGCGCTTGGTGGATTGGCTGCTACAACAGCTGCTTTGCTAGCGGTTTTGGTGGAACCGGTAGCCAAGGTGGTTTTGTCGATAATCGAGCTGGGATCGGAAAATTTAATGTCGTCAATCTTTATTGTGTATTTTCCACCATCAGCAATGACTTCAGGGTTAAAATTAACTTTTATGGTCAGTTTTTTACCGGAATTTTGAACGAGAGGATAAGCTGGTGAAAGGACTAATGTCGCCGTACTGTCAGTGCTTACTTTTGCCGAAGTTAAAACGTTACTGCCATCTGTTATTTGAAGATTTTTAAGATCAACAAGTTTTGCAGGGGAAGTAGCTGTAATTTTTAAATTAATTTCGGATATGGAGACATCTTGATCAGACGTTACCCCCAGCGTAAAGAAACTCGTAGAGGCGGGTGGATTACCTTCGCTATCAATAGTAATTGGGCTTGTGTCCGGAGTGATAATAGCCTTAATTAATGGAGGCGTTATCATTTCCACCCAAACCATTTTGTAGGTATTTTTTAAGGTGGCGGCGTCAGGAGCTTCTTCGCTAGTGCCAAAGTTAAAATCTACACCTTGTTGAGGCCAAACATATTTTATATTTTTATTTTTGTCTTTAGCTTCTTTTCCAACATTTGTCGTTGGCGCGGCAATCAGTACCCAACCGGTATCCTGTTTGGTTCCCAGTATCGCAGGTAGAGCACTGCCAAATTCAGTTTCGGTTTTTATGCCGTGTATTTTAGTTTCTTTGCAGGAAAAAATGATAAAACCTTCGTTGGCTGGAATTTTTGTATCAAGGGCGAGAGGATTTTGCCCTGTAAAACTCTTGTAAACGGAAAATTTTGTATTTGGATTAATGTTCGAAGGATAGTAAGCAATTAAAATCTTATTGCCTTTTACCGAATCTATCTTGTCAATAATCTGTTGAACTTTAATATCAGTGTCTGAATGATAAATATGAATTCCGGCTTGCAGGATTGACGCTGTAGCGGGATCTGATGAGACCTTGTCTTCGGTGAATGCATGTGTTCCAGGAATTCCACAGATAATATCCCCACTGATTTGCCCCTGAAATTTGGGATAATTAATTGCAATGCGTGGAGGCTGGTAACTTTCTCTACTGCGTGAGTTAGATGTAAAATAATAACCAACAGCACCCGCCAAAATGACTGCAATCATTGCAAATGTTATGATACTGTTTTTTTGTTCCATAATTTATTGATTTAATATTGCATAAATATCGGGGCGATCATGCCGGCGATGATGGCGAATAGGGCTATGAGGGCTAAAGCGGCGAAGATTTTGTTGAAGTGTTTTTTAGGCATTTATTTTTCGGTTACAGTAATAATAACTTCGGATTTGCTAATAGTGTTTTGAGCGTCGGATAACTCCAGAGTCGCCTTGTAGGTTCCGGCCTTCTCGTAGGTGTGACTTGGTTTTACCTGCGTAGAGGTCAGACCATCCCCAAAGTCCCAGGAATAGCTGGTGGCTGTGCCAGTGGAACAGCCCGGATCGAAGCTGGTATTCAAAGGCGCCGGACCGTTTTCAAAAACGGAAACAAAACAGGCACTCAAAGGAATTTCGCGGACGTTAACCATAATTGATTTTGTGGCCGTAGTATTATCAGCGCCGAGTATGGTCACAGTGGCCTTGAAGGTACCAATCGCAGTGTATTTGTGAGTGAGAGTAGCCGAACCCATTTTCACAGGAGTACCATCGCCAAAATCCCATTTGTAGCCGCTGATCTGACCTTTGGTATAGCTGGAAGCGCTGGCGTCGAAATTGACATTAAGAGGTATGTTTCCATCCAGAATATCCCCTTTCAGACTTGGGACAATCCCTTGAGGCTCGACTTTGATTTTTACTGTAGCGCTACCGATGTTTTTGTCGGAATCAATCACGTTCAGGGTCACGTTGTAGCTACCGTCATTCGTAAAGATGTGGCTGGTAGTTGCCCCGAAAGCTTCGAATTTACCATCACCATCGAAATCCCATTGGTAATCCACGATGTTGTTGTCGCTATCTGTACTGTCCTTGGCATCGAAAGCCACGGTGAATGGAGCCTTGCCAATCAAACCTTCCGTAGATTTAGGATCAAGAATTGGATCAGTTTTTATTTTGGCTTTTGGTACTCCTTTTGGAGCATCAATCGTAATCACTTTTTGGACATCTCCCGTTTTGCCCTTTTCGTCAGTTACCTTCAAAGTCACTTGATGGGTGCCCGGAGTTTTGAAAATGTGGGAAACGGTCTTGGTTGATTCCGGTTTAGTGGGAGTATCGCTGAATGACCATTCGTATTTGGCTATTTTGCCGTTTGGAGAATTGGAATCGTCGCCATTGAAAACATAGCTCTGTCCGAGTGCAAAGGTCTTTGGTTCATCGACTACCTTTATTACGGCCACCGGAGTAATTGACTCCACCACTTCTATTTCTTTATCCGAAGTATTGGATTTTCCAGTCGAGGAAGTGATGCGAAGAGATGCTGTATATTTTCCGATTTTAGTAAAAGTATGTTTGATAGTTTTACCTGTACCATCTTTATATTGGCCGTCACCGGTAAAATCCCATTCGTATTTGGCAATTGTACCATCCGGATCGGCAGATCCGCCGGCATCAAAACTAACTTCCAGTGGAGCCTCGCCCGATTGAGGATCGGCTTTGAAAATTGCCGAGAGGGCCAGGCTTTCAACGGAAATGGTAGTGGTGTATTCCCCGCCCGTGGAAAGTTTGCCCGTATTTTTATCCTTTACGGTTATTTTTAATTTTACGATAAAAGTTCCCTTCTCTTTGTATGTATGCACAGCGATTTGATCAGTGCCGAAAGATTTATCGCCAAAATCCCAATCATGAGAAGCAATCTCATAGCGGTTACGATCCAATGGAACATTGCTGGCATCAAATTTTACTTCAATCGGAGCGGTGAGACCGAGAGTTTTTTCAGGAGTTGTCACAATCGGCTGGGTATATTCAGGACCAAATTGAACACGTTTTGAATCGAGATAAACAAAAGTAAAGCCCCAAACAATCAAAATGAAGAAAAGAGTAATTCCGGAAAAAAGACTGGTACGCAAAGCGGCTTTTCTGCCATCTTTATCATCGCGTCGCACCATGCTGGCCTTGAAAAGACCAACCATAGTAAAAATAAAGGCGGCAAGAGAAACCATAATAAAAATAATATGAACAAAAGTGATGAGTCCATTGATAAAGACTCCTTCGTTTACACCAAGAAGTTTGGCAATTGGACTGGAACCATTGCCGGTTTGGGCTAGAAATATGAATGATAAAACCAGGAAGATTAGCATGAGTGATCCGAAACCTCCGAGACAGCCAAGAATAGCCTTTTTCTTTGAGGCCTCCACCATGGCCGGGTCTTTGAATGGGACGGTGGCTGATTTTGGTGGCTGGGCGACAGGAGCAGCAGTCGGTGCAGGGCCGGCGGGGTCGATTTTTGGGGAAGGCTGAGTAGGTGTGGGCGCGGCAGATGCGGCCGGCTTGATATCATCAGTGTAGCGTTTAATCGTTGGCGAAGCTTCGTCAGTTTCGAAATCCTGAATCTTTTTTGGGTCTGGCTGTGGAGTTGTATCCGGCATGTGATGGTATTAAATGGAATTTTAACGCTAAAACTTTATTTCCTGAGTGACAAAACTTTTATTGCCGTAGATGTCTGTTACGGTTAATTTTACAACAGTTTGGCCCCAGGATTTATCAAAATTCGTACTCCAATTACCGGGCAAGCTGGTTTTGAAATCCTGATCATTTGTCTTGTCTCCGTCTCCGTCAGTGTCAAAATAAATATTTTTGTCGATGAGATAATACTGAATAGCACCCTCGGATTTGGAGAAATCAAATTTCACAGTTCCATTAGTTCCAACCATTTGTATTGCAAAATTGGCGGAAGGAGCAGGGTCACTGGATAAAATAGCTTTCAAAATTCCGCTGCCGGTAGCCCCTACTGTTTGGGAACCGATAGTTTGCGAACCGGTGGCCTGAGGAGTTTCAGAGCTAAAACTTATATCATTGGTAACGGATCCAACTCCTCCCTGGTTATCGATAATGGTTAATTTCACTTTATACGTACCATTCTTAGAATAGCCAAATGTGGGATCCTTCAATGCGGAATCATTATCATTATCCTTTTTGCCGTCACCATCGGAATCGGTATTTACATCGAAATCCCAAATATTTTTTGTTATTATGCTTCCACTTTGGACATCACCTTTAGAGGTGTTGGTAAAAATCACCTGGCCATCCTTGGTCACAGAAGTAAATGAAACCTGAGGAGGGTTGGCCATGGGAATTTTGATAGTGTTTGTGACATCATCTTTATTTCCCTGACTATCGGTCACGGTCAATTTCACTTTGTAATTGCCTTTTTCAGCATATAAGCGCTCGGGGTCCTTGGCCTGAGAATCCGTATCATTATCTTTTTTGCCATCACCGTTGCTATCGGCCGTAGTCAATAAAGAATCAACATCATAATCCCATTGGTAACTCAAAATTTCCGCGCCCGCCTTTGTATCCGCAGTCGAGGTATTGGTGAATTTTATTTTCAAACCATCGCTGCCCGGAATTGAGGTAAAAGTGAAACCGGCGGTTGGTGGTTGAGCAAGTGAATCCACGTGAACCTTGATTGGATCGGAAATCGACTCTCCACCCTTGTCGTCAATGACTTTGAGACGCACATCGTAACCGACTTTGTTCATTTTGCCGTAAACATGTTCCAGAGTGCTTTCATCCGAAGGTTCATCATTGAAGAAACCATCACCATCGAAATCCCAGATATATTCAACGATATTTCCATCGGGATCTGTGGAGCTGCTGGTAAAAGTAACTTTGTCTCCGGCGAAAACCGAAGTACTGTTGACATTGAATTTTGCGGTAGGAAGGACATTGACACCATTGACTACATCCAATTTAGAGATTTGCCCCTGCTGGATAGCCTCTTCATTCGAATAAGTCAGCCCATCCGAATCGGTCATCTCGAGACCGAAACCGTAAGTGATTTCATCGCCTTCTTTACCGCGAGTGCCGATTGTTAATTTGGCAGTGGGTCCACTGGTAATCTGGACACCGTATTGTTGTTCAGGATTCTTGAGATCAAAATACCACCATTTGTACTTCACAATTTGTCCATCGGGATCTATAGGTCCATAGACTTTCATCATCGTGGTAACAGGCGTTATCATATTGTCCACAGGCTGCGGCAAGGCGGAGATGGAGGAGAAGGTCGGAGACATATTTACCACAACTATGTCAAATTCTTCGGAAGCCACTTTCTCAATATCTTTACTGTCATAGACATTTAATTTTACTCTAAAATATCCCGGATCCTTAGGGCTTAATTCAGTATAGAGATGAGTAGCTTTTAGCTTTGAACTGTTTTTACCATCACCAAAGTCCCAGCTGTATTTCAGGTTTTTAGTGCTGCCATCGGCATTTCTGGAATCACCGGCATCGAAACTAAGAGTATCCTGCTTACTGACAACGATAGGATCACCCTGAATATCCTGAATTTCTTCGCCGTTTATGGAGAATCTAGCCTTAGCGATAGGCTCATCACCACCACTGATAAATATTTTTCTTTCGATAGTATTTTCTTTGTCGTTTTCGTCATAGAGAGTGACTTTGGCAATATACTTACCCGCCTTGGTATAGGTATGGGTAATTTTATCGCCGAAATCACCATTACCGGTTTCACCATCGCCGAAATTTATTTCGTAGGATTTAGCGGCTTCACTAATCAGTTTGAATTTTACTTCCGCTTGTCCTTCTTCATCCACGACGGCTGTAGCCTGCTGGTCCGGATCCCAAGCTATATCGAGAACGTTTTCGATTTTCACCGTTTTGGAAAGTTCGCTATATTCTTTTGGATTAATAGAATCCGTAACTTTCAAAGTCACGTCATAAGAACCGGTTTTCTTGAATTTTATCACCGGTGTTTTTGAGATTCCACTGCTATTTGGTTTTTGAATGATGGTCCAATCAGTAGTAGGATTCACGGACCAGGCATAGGTAAAATCTTTGGTAGCATCCGGATCATAGCTCTTGCTGCCATTAAAAGTAATAGTGCCCGGCTGGGTCTTGTCCCCGGCTTTGAAATCGAATTGAGCAACCGGTGGCTGAGATTTTACACGGAAATTTTGGATAGTTTCCGATGCATTATTGTTGGCGTCATCTTTTACCTCTACTTTGATATCATAATTAATAGGATATTTAAAAGCGTGGGTAATGGTTCTCATTGTAGCTCCCTCCTCAGTGAATGGATAATCTTTAGCAATTTGACCCTGCAAGGATTGTGGAACGCTTTGTGCTACCGGGGTAATAGTCCATTTATAATTGGTGATTTTGCCGAGATCGGACTTGGAGGCGCCTGCATCAAAAATTACATTGTCGTTGATGTTACTGCCAGATGAAGGATTGGCCTTTACTTTGGCGGCAATGGAGGAAATTTCCAGAGTGAAAATTTTGCTATCCTTAATCCCAAGAATACTGATAACTTCCAGGGTGACCTGATATTTGCCAGGCTCTTTATAGTCGTGCTTAATCTTTCCGGAATTGCTGAAGTCACTGGTTTTGCCGTCACCAAAATTCCATTTATATTGTTTCACGTCTTTCGTTGAGCTGGCATCAAAATTAATACCGTTTTTCGCGTCATTTGCAGTGACCTGAACTGTATTCAAATCGTCAAGTAGGATATCGCCTTCGTAGTGCATCACTTTGTGCGGTGCTTGTTCCCCTACCGCCTGTACGCTTAATTCTATTTTGGTAGTTGGAGGACTGACTTTAATAGTAAGTATGCTAATTCCGGGAGCATATTTGGTAGGATCGTTGGAATTGATTTTGACAGCGGCGGTGTAGGTGCCCGGCTTGTTATATACGCAACGCTTTGAAGTAGCTCCAATGAAATTAGTGGCATCTTTTCCAGTAGGCGCAAAACTACAGTTCACTGAATTATCTACCGGTGAAAGCATCTTGTTAATTTCAGTACCGGTTTTTGTGTCATATTTGCCACTGGTGAGATTAGCGACAGTCTGAGTACCGGCCAAGTCCCAAACAATACTATTACCTTGAACACTACCACCCGACGGATCGACAGTAGCCAAGGCATTATAGGTGACTGTCAAAGGAGCTGATCCCTCTACCGTATCGGCGGTGAGACGCGCTTGGACGAATTGTAATTTCTTTAGTTCGTCGTAGAGGATAGCCTGCTGTTTGAGGCCGTAGACCATGAGATTGCCTACGGTATCAATTGAGGATGCTATGCTCCAACCTTCAATACTCTTCATGAAACCGGAATCAATGGCCTTAATTTCTTTTGTTGTTTCGTAAACTATACCATAAGCTGTACCGTACCACATATCAGTATAGGCTTTCGCCGCTACTCCCTTACTGATAGCCTCTATATTTGCATAATTACCGTAAATTTCTTTAAGTTCTGCGAAGATTCTTCTCAAATCATCCGCGTAAGATTTCGAGACAGTCTTAATAATATTATCGTAGAAAGTCTTATCGGTAGCAGTCGGATCATTATATTTACCATAGATCGTTGTCCACGCTTTAGCCAGACCGTATGGGTAAAGTTTATTGTAACTTGCATTCTTTTTATTTGAGTCTACGGCCCAGCTCTCGTCTGCACAAATTTCCGCATCGGAGGAACCCTGAGCTCCTTTCGAGAAAGTCCTGGATTCATCTACGTCACAATAGGCAGTATCATCAGTAAACGCCCTAAGTGGATCTATATAAACCTCTCCACCAACATTATTTACTTTATCTATATCTTTGGCCAAGTTCCTCAGAGCCTCATTGACGCTTTCCTCCGCTACGGAAAAACTTGGTAGTTTGGATTTCATGCTATTCAGCTTGGCACCCACGCTGCCGAGGAAGGTAAGAATTTCATTTTTGCTTGGGAAATTCTTTGGATTGAGAGAATCCTTTCCTATATCATTTTGAATATTTTTTAATTCATTGGTGGCCTGCGCGAGGAAGGAGTATCCACTGTAAATCTCCGCAGCGAGCGCACGAATTTGTTCGGCTGAAGCATTGAAGCCGGTAGAAGATGTGAAGGCGGTGGCACCACTACCACTCGCTCCCAAATCAGCTCCGCCGGTTCCTCCTTTTACGATAGTGTTCACAAAAGCAAAAGAGCCCATGACTATGAGCAAACCGATGGCCGCGTAGCCGATAGATTTTTTGGCTTTACCTACTTTTTCGTCTTCACCGGCCGCCGTTACATAAAGTACACCACCATATATAACAACCAGTACCGCAATCAGTCCCAGGAAGCCGAGGGCGAAATTTACAACTTTAATGACGTACTCTTTGAGGTCGGTGGATCTCGTCAAAGCTGTATCATAGCCCTTGTGATCCAGCTGAGCCAATTGCCCGCTGTATTGAGTAAAGGAAAGAGCGTCTTTATCGCCTGAGCTGAAAAGCTTGCCCCAATCCCCTGCATTGTCGAATTCGAAAGCATGAGCTGCGGGCAATAAAAAACTTACCAGAAAGATGGTAAAAAAAGACGCGAGGATGAACTTTTTGAGGGATTTTTTCAAAAGTACGAACGACATATTTCGTGGTGATTATATGGGTTATGCTACTTTCTGGCAATGCATTAAAATCTTTTAAGGGTTATTCACAGGGACTGTGACCGGTGCAGTGCTGCTGGAAGCGTTTTCCGGGTTATCAAATTTAACAAAAGTATTTACTGCGGCATAGGCACCCATAGAAAGGATCAGAGCCATGATTGCAGCGAAAATAATTTTCTTAACTTTATCTTTCACTTCCTCATTTCCACCAGAGACTACGTAGCTGTAGCCGCCGTAGAAAAGCATGAGGAAGGAAGCAATGGAAATAAAACCAACCAAAAAATTAGTGAGGGTGACGATGATGTGTAGACCCACTTGGGTATTCACCATTTTGCCATTTTCCGGGAAAATAAATCCACGCACTACCACTTCGGATAATCCAACTATTACTAAGCCCACTATGGCGAAGATAACCTGCTTTTTTGCCTTGCCCAAGTCTTCTTCATTGCCCGCGCTGGTGATAAGCATGAAGCCGCGGATAATGAGGACAAGCACGGCAACCGCGCCGATGAAAACTTCAAAAAATCCTACGACTCCACGAATTTGATTAACCCCCTCTTGAGCATAGAGCTTGGTGGTGGCAACGTCCTGAAAAGCTTCGCCCTGTTCGCCAAAAAAAACTTTCTTTACGGCAATATCGGCGAGCTGAATTACCAAAAAACCTATTATTGCCATGATCAAGCCTTCTTTTACTTTTGTAGCCTCTTCCTCGGTAGAGGTCGAAACAAGTCGGATCGCGTATATAATGATATAGATGAATGCTATTCCGCTAATGAGGTAGCGGAACAGATCGATTCCAAAAAGTATCGGACTGGTGACGGTGGCCACGCCTGGTTTCACCTCGATTGCTGCGTCCGGGTGGATACCGGTGTCAACGTAATTTGGGAGCTTTGTATCCTTGCCGATTTTCTGAAGATACTCCATCGGTGAAGGAACGTTGGGGTCCTGTGCAGGGGTGAGCGCGCTTACCACGGCCATGTTTATCGTCAGCCCGAGATTCACAAGCATGAGGGACAAAACCAGTTTTTTGAGAAAATTTTTCATACTATTGAGTTACGGCTCCTATATCCTGAAGCTTGCCGGCTAATATCGTACTTACCAAAGCGAAAGCGCCAAAAATAATGACCAAACCTACTCCGGCGGTAAGCAAAACTCTTTTGGCTTTTTGCATTTGCTCATCTTGACCTCCGGATGTGGCATACATAATAGCTCCGACTATAAGCATCAGAACCCCCACCGGTCCGACAAAAGTAATAACTAAGTTGGTAATGCCTACCAGTTGATCCACTCCAGCCTTGGCGTCCATACTGGGATGCACACCGTTGATTCCGGAATATACCGTTTTATCCACTTTGTAGAAAACTTTGTTGATGGCGATATCCCCAAAATTCACAAGGAAAAGACCGGCGATACTAAACATAATACCCTTTTTGCGTTTACCGGTTTCTTCTTCGTTGGCGCCCGAAGTGATCATTTTGAAGCCATGGCGGACGATTTGAGTCACGGCAAAGGCACCAATAATGTATTTCACAAAGGTAACAAAAATTTCCGTCTGTTTATCGAAAATATGTACGCGATTGAGAATCTCCTGGGGACTGCCGAGAATCGAGCCGTCAGTCATATCAAAAATCTTGGCAATATTTTGGGACATACTGATCATTACAAAAGCTACTATCGTAAAGATAATACCCTTTTTGGCCTTGGTGACATCTTCTTCACTACCGCCATTCGTGACGAGTGTGTAGCCCATAATTGTCAGGAAAAGGATTCCCACCACTACGGTAATAATCTTGACGTATTGGAGACCACCCAAAACGGCTTTTTTTGCGATGGCAAAGCCGTCGTCGCCGGATGCCGGAACAGGTATCTGACCATCGGTATAGGTCTTTAAAATTTCCTTGTCCATGGGTAGGAAGGAGTGGCTCGACGCAAAGGCGCTCAGGTGTAGTGAAATACTGATGAGTCCCATCACTACAAGAAATTCAAAGATGATTTTTGTTATTTTTGGCATTTGATGATATTAATCTCATTATCTTAGCATATTTTTGGATTTTTCTCAAGAAAATAGCTTGCATTGCCTGGGGGGTGAGTGCTATATTCTTCAAAGAAGCGCAAAGGCTTTTTTAGGTTTACATTAATTTACTCAAAATGAACGCAATTACCAACTACGTAAGATCAAGTTTCGAAGAATTGACCAAGGTCGTGTGGCCTACAAAAAATCAGGCTATCAGATTGACTATAATCGTTTTAGTCTTCTGTGCAGTGATGGCGGTATTGTTGGCGGCAATAGATTTTGGCTTCAGCTCACTATATACTTTAATTATTAGCCGAGTTTAAATATGGCAAGACAAGCAGAAAATACAGGTCGTCATTGGTATGTAATTCATACTTATTCAGGTTATGAGGATGCGGTGCGTGAAGCTTTACAGCAACGTATTGAATCTTTGGGCATGCAGGATTTGATTTTTGATGTAGTGGTGCCAAAGGAAACTCAGATTGTGATTAAAAAAGGTCAACCGGTAACTGAGGAAAAGCGTATTTTCCCAGGTTATGTATTGGTGGACATGACTGTAACTGATGATAGCTGGTATGTAGTAAGAAATACTCCAAATGTCACAGGATTCGTGGGTTCAGGTACTATTCCGGTTCCCGTATCTCCTGAAGAATGGAAAGTGATAAAGAGACATATGGGTCAATCTGAGCCTAAATTTAAAATTGATTTCACTGTTGGAGATAATGTTATGGTGCTCGATGGGCCATTCCTTAATTACGATGGTATTATCAGCACAATCGATGAAGATAAGGGTCGTGTGAAAGTTCTTATTACCATATTCGGACGTGAGACTCCGGTGGAACTCGAGTTCACGCAGGTGAAGAAAAAATAATTCGGATCCCATTCCCAATTTTTCCATGAAAAAATTCACAATTTTTACGATTATACTAACTATTGTTGTAGTCGTAGTTTTGGCTGAGCTGATGGCAAAAGACTATATTCCAGGTTTTAGTACCGGTAGCAGTGTGGCGACGGACCAAGGAAGCAATGGTGATATGAAGCTGACTCTTCCGAGTAGTCTGGATATTAACAAAAGTATTGCCACAAATATTTTGGGGGCTGATGGAGGTGATTTGACCAATAAACTGGGTGCGGACAATACGGTTTTGCCTACTGATGATGAAGAAAATATGGGTCCTATTGCAATTGATACGACTGCAGGTCCTGCTTTTTTAGATCCGGATAGTTTCGAAGATCCGACTACTCAATCGCCAACAGCTAGTAAAAAGACTGATACTCAAGTCACTGATACGTCCGGATTAAAAGATTTTGAGGACGAAGCTCCTTTAGCCACTTTTAGTACTTCTGCCAATGTTTATTTGAGGGATGAACAGATAAAAAGTGCCGGATTTACCGGTGGATATCTGGAAAGCGAGCCCCTGGATGGTCGATTATTCAAAACAATTGATATCAGTGATTTAATAGATGTTGAGGCAACAAAAACGAACATTAGGTCTGAGCTTGAAATTTTGGCCAAGGTGTATGTGTTCAAGGTCGGGATTGCAAATAGTGCAAGTGAGGTTTATCAGACTTTGAAGCTAAAAGCTTCTCAGGGTTTAAACATAACGCTAAACGAGACTAATGAATTCGGATCGGCTTCTTTCTTTATGAATGACCCCGTGAGATCAGACACCGCGTTTTTGACTGTGAGAATTGCAGGGCTGGTATATAGCTTCTCTTATCCAAAAAACTATCATTCTCAGATCAAAAACTTGATTCAGCTGATTGCGTGGGAGTTGGGGTGAAACGGATTGACTTTTTGTAGAGAATCTCTAGAATACCTCGTGTTACGCACTAGTTTACTTTGTAAGCTCACTTCGCTCAGCAGTAGCAAAGCTACATGCTTCGCTACGTTACGCGCTTGCGCTGTGCGCTCGCATTGAATTTTTAATTAACAACTAATATGGCAAAAGAAATTAAGACAGTGATCAAGCTACAGATCGCTGCAGGCAAAGCCAATCCAGCCCCTCCGGTTGGTACGGCCCTAGGACCCCATGGTGTAAATATTCAGGCATTTTGTCTTGAATTTAATACCAAAACTAAAGAAAAGGGTGATATGATCATTCCTTGCGAAATTACGGTTTACGATGATCGTAGTTTTAAGTTCATTATGAAGAGTCCCCCAGCGGCGTTTTTGATTAAAAAAGCTGTTGGAATCGAAAGCGGTTCAAAGATTCCTCATAAAGAAAAAGTTGGAACAATCACCAGAGCTCAGCTCGAAGAGATTGCTAAGACTAAGATGGAAGATCTGAACGCTAATGATATTGATGCAGCGGTGAAGATTATCGCCGGGACTGCAAGGAGTATGGGCGTAAAAGTGGAGGGCTAGTCGAGTGTTTAATTAATGCCATCTGCTTCGTTGAAATGAAAATTTTGTTCCTCACTTACAGGCAGTAAGATCGTCACAAAATTTTCATTTCGTCTCGCATCTGCCTAATTTCTTAATAAAATTACAAATTAATTTATTTCGTGGGAGGCACTGCTCTGCGGAGCCGAAATAGAGCGCAAAGCGCTCGTACCACTAACAACTTATTTATGAAAAAACGCGGAAAAAAGTATGTAGAGCTGGCGAAGCAAATCGAGGCAGGTAGAGCTTATACTCTCGATGAAGCGGTTGCTTTGATCAAGAAGACTTCTCCTTGCAAGTTCGACGCAAGTTGCGAGGTTCATTTCAATCTAGGTTTGGACACAAAACAAGCTGACCAAAACATTCGTACAACTGTGAGTTTGCCTCATGGTACAGGTAAGGATGTGCGTGTGGTAGCTTTCGTTTCTGAGGAATTTGCCAAAGAAGCTAAAGCAGCAGGTGCGACAGAAGCCGGTACAGAAACTCTTATTCAGAAAATTGAAAAGGGTTGGACAGACTTTGACGTAGCAGTTTCTACTCCGGATCAAATGAAGGCATTGGGTAAAGTGGCTAAGATTCTTGGACAAAAGAGACTTATGCCAAGTCCTAAGGCCGGTACTGTCGGTCCTGACTTTGCGAAAATTATTGCTGACTTGAAGAAAGGTAAAGTAGAGCTTCGTGTAGATAAAGAAGGTAATCTTCACAATATTTTCGGAAAAGTTTCTTTCAGTGAAGAAAATTTAAAAGGAAATCTGAAGACTATTGTAAAGACTGTACTCGATGTAAAACCTGGAAGTTCCAAGGGTAACTACATGAACAGCCTGACTATCACCAGCTCAATGGGCCCTGGAATCAAGGTGGACGTGAGCAAAGCGGTGGCGGAGAGTAGGTAAGCGTGTGCGAACGTGCAGAGGCCGAGATGGTGCGCGCGGATTAGTTCAAAAATTAGGGAGGCCTCGAGAGATCGGGGCCTTTTTTTTGTGGAAGTAGTATGGAAAATTCACCGGCGCCGGTGAATTCCGACCATGAAACGATTCACTAAAATTGCAAGATTGGCTTATTTGAGCCGTAATCCATCGGCTGTCCCGCCCCGGGGCGGCCTGTGGATAAATTCTTGCTCGAGTCTCGTGTCAAAAATTACGTCAAAAAGACGTCAAATTTGATACGGATGACTGGTTGAAAGTACAATGTGCGATGTGTCGTGTGCAAATGTATAGCATGGTGCTAGCAAATTGCACACGGTCTTTACTTGTTCGCAAAATCTCTGCGGCCGAGGATCAATAAAATGAATCCGGAAATATAAGCCCATTTCCTTCCTTTTTGCAAAGAATCCCAAGTAATGAGGCTCGCAACGCCCCAAATTATTAACAAAATACAGATCGTTCTTAGTTCTGTTTCATTCGGTGGAAGCTTTTGTAGTGCGCCCATCGAATCGACAAAACTAAACAAACCAACTACAAGGAAAACTGTTGCTGCGACACGCGTTGGGCCGGGAAGTAGTGGTTTTTTCACCGGCGTTTCTTTGGTAGGATTCATATGCAGCGTAATTATTTGATTTTCGCATGTTATCATTCTTTATCTTGATCCCGCTTTCTCCATTTCCAGTGCGGCCTGAAGTGACTGTAGTCCTACCGCCAATTGTTTTTCGTCAGGTTCTTGAGTGGTCAGTCTCTGGAACCAAAGGCCTGGAGCGATGAGGGCCTTTACGATCGGGTTGTTGGCGTGTTTGGCGCTGAGCTTGAGATATTCATAAGAAATGCCGGCAATTAGAGGTAGGAGGGCAAGACGTAAGGAGAAATTACTCCAAAAATCCGGCTGCTTTGGTACGAAAGTGTAAAATAAAATGCTGATAATAAAAACTACGAGAATAAAACTGGTACCGCAGCGTGGGTGAAAACGAATTTGTTTCTTGGCGTTGGCCACATTGAGCGGCTCGTGAGATTCGTAATTAAAAATGGATTTGTGTTCCGCGCCGTGGTATTCAAAAATTCTATGAAAACTTTCGAAGCGAGAAAGGATGAAAATATATGAAAGAAAAATGGCCATCTTGATGACGCCGTCAATAAGATTGAAAACAATATAATGACTGTCTATATAACTACTGTGAGAAGCGAGCCAGGTGGTAACCCAAAGAGGGATGAGCTTGAAAAGGCTTAAGCTCATGCCAATGGCCAAAATAAAAGAAAATGCGTACATCGCAACGAAGCCAATTTTTGCGAGAAGAGATGGCTTGTCAGATTTTTTGACATCCTTAGCCAGTTCTTCATCCATAGATTCAGCAGCAGAATAATTAATAGCATCACTACCGACGTACATCATTTCAACCAAGTTTATTACTCCCCTAATGATTGGGACGTTCAGCCATTTGTAGCGTTGGGTGAAAGTGCGAAATTTTTTCTTTTTTACTTTAATTGTACCGTCAGCTTTGCGTACGGCGATGGTGAGATTATTTGGCGAACGCATCATCACACCTTCAATAACTGCCTGTCCACCGACAGCAAAGTCCAAGATAGTAGGGGCTCGCGTCGCCCCCTCACCACCGGCAGAGCCGGATGCTGAGCCTCCCCCTCTCGCTCGCATTTGCTCGCTATTAGTAGGGGCTTCATCGTGTGTTTTATTCAAGGCCTCGATGGCCCAATTCATCACCAGAAAATTGACCTTTTTAAATATGTTCATAATGAGGGGTTGTTAGCTGGGGAATTATAATTTATATTGACTGAGAAATAAAGATAATTTATGAAAAACTTTGCGTTTATTGACAGTCAGAATCTTAATCTTAGTATTAGAGCGCTTGGTTGGAAGCTGGATTTCAAGCGCTTTAGAACGTATCTGAAAGATAAATATGATGTAGGTACAGCATTTTTGTTTATCGGTTACATTGAAGGCAACAATGAGTTATATAAATATCTTCAGGAAGCTGGCTTTATCTGTATTTTTAAACCAACCTTGAAATATAAAGATGGAACGACAAAGGGAAATTGCGATGCCGAGCTGATTTTACAGGCAATGATTGAATATCCAAATTATAATAAAGCGGTAATCGTCACCGGTGATGGGGATTTTTACTGTCTGGTTAATTATTTTATCGAAAAAAAGAAACTGGAAGCCGTGCTTATTCCAAATGGATTTAAATTCTCAGCACTGCTTAAATTTGACCACACTCGGCCATATTTGAGATACATGAATGATCTGAAAAAGAAGCTAGCCGATAAAATTCACGCAAAGAAAAGGCCCTAGAAGGACGGGACCTGCTAGGGCTACTTTTCCATTGGTGATGTATGAATAGTAACATGCCACATGCAATAAATCAATACATTTATGAAGGTGAAAATCAAAAGGATAGATGCGAGTTTGCCACTACCGGTCTATGAGACCGGTGGTTCAGTTGGTTTCGATATGATAGCGCGGGAAAATGTGGAAGTGGAGCCGGGAAAAATTGCCATGGTGCCGGCGAATGTAATCGTGGAAGTGCCGGTGGGTTATATGCTAGTTGTGGCTTCGCGCAGCAGCACACCTTTGAAAAAAGGCCTTTTGCCACCGCATGGTTTTGGAATTATTGATCATGATTATTGTGGACCGGCCGATGAAATTCGCGTGTTGGTTTATAATTTTAGTGGAGTGGCGGTAAAAGTAGAGAGAGGTGAAAAAATCGCGCAAGGAGTGTTTGTGAAAATTGATAAATTTGAGTGGGAAGAGGTGGAAGAAATGAGTAGCGAGAGTCGTGGAGGTTTTGGGAGTACTGGAGGGATGGGGTGATGATCAATTATTAATTATCAATGGACAATTTTCAATTGGCTAATATAGTAATTTCTTGTCCGGATCAGCCCGGTATTGTGAAAACCGTGACGACTTTTCTTTATGAGCACGGTGCGAATATTTCACTTTTGGAAGAACATGTGGAGGATGGACATTTTTTTAT
The DNA here is from genome assembly GCA_943358175.1 of Candidatus Peribacteria bacterium. Taxonomy (GTDB): domain Bacteria; phylum Patescibacteriota; class Gracilibacteria; order UBA1369; family LOWO2-01-FULL-3; genus JACRIB01. Next base: position 76,071 of record CALRGV010000005.1, on the reverse strand, counting down.
GAGAGTGGAATGGGAAAAAGGTAATAACTTCAAAGATGAAGAAAGTTTCATGGAGGCTTTCAAAAAATTGCGGCAGGATTTCGGCATGACTGTAAAAGTGGATTTTAATGAGCGAAAGAAGCGGCTCGTGCTGTTTTGCTCGAAGGAATTACATTGCTTGGTGGATATTTTAGGCAGACATGCTATTCAAGAATTAGAGGTGGAAATTCCTTGTGTGATAAGTAATTCGAAAGAGGCGGCGGAATTGGTAAATAAATTTGGAATACCGTTTTATTGCGTGGAAAGTTCGAAAAATTCATTAGCTCATGAGGAGGAAATGTTGAAGATTTTGGAGAATCATCCGAGCGACTTTATCGGATTAGCCAGATATATGAAAGTTTTGAGTGCGAATTTTGTTGAGCAAGTTCAACAAAAAATCATTAATGTTCATCATTCTTTTTTGCCATCCTTTGTAGGTGCAAAGCCGTATGAGGAAGCTTACGAACGAGGAGTAAAACTGATAGGAGCGAGTTCACATTATGTGACGCCGGAATTGGATCAGGGTCCAATAATTGATCAGGATGTAAAAAGAATTAAACACAGTCACGAAATTTCCAAGCTAAAGTTACTCGGACGTGAAATAGAAAAGCAGGTTTTTTCCTTTGCCATTAAAAAGCACATTGAAAATAAACTGATTATTTATAAGAATAGAACTATAGTCTTTGAATAAAATACGATGAAAGGAAAATTAATTACAATTTACGGCATCAATAATGTGGGTAAATCCACTCAGTCGAAGTTGTTGGTGGAAAAGCTGGAAAAGGCCGGGCATAAAGTGAAATATTTCAAATATCCAATTTACGATTTGGCGCCGACGGGGCCGTTTTTGAATGGCGTTTTGAGAGGAGAGGGGGCACAAAAAATTTCCGAGGATGAATTGCAATTGTGGTTTATTTTGAATAGATATCAGTTTGAACCGGAATTGAAGAAGTTTTTGGAAGATGGATATATTGTAGTAGCGGAGGATTATGTGGGCACGGGAATAGCTTGGGGAACGGCAAAAGGGCTTTCACAGGACTGGCTCGAGGAGGCGAATAAATTTTTATTGAAAGAAGATTTGGCAATTATGATAGATGGCGAAAGGGACCCTGGTGTGATTGAAAAAATTCATTTGCATGAGCAAAATCCGGAGCTGATGGTGAAGTGCGCGGCGGTTTTGAAAAGGATGGCGGGGAAATACGGCTGGAAGGTGGTGGAGCGCAAGGATGTAAAAGAGAAAACTGCGGGGGCGATTTGGGAGGTGGTGGAAAAATTCTTGAAAAACTGAGACCCGCGTTGACGCCTGGCGGATCTATCTATATTATTGAGTTACTTTTCAGTTAAAAACTGAGGGGTTTTAATTTTTTTCATTTAGAATATGCAACTACTAGATGGGCGCAAGGTCTCGAAGGAAATTTTACACTCATTGCAAAAGGAAGTTGCTGCGCTCGAAAAAAAACATATTCATCCGAAACTGACAGTAATTCTGGTTGGCAAGGATGCTTCTTCTGTTTCTTATATTTCACAGAAACAAAAAGCTTGTCTCACGACCGGTATTCAATGGGAGCAGTTTGATTATGAGACGGACGTTACGACGGAGATCTTGATTGAAAAAATTAAAGATCTGAACGCTGATGAAACAGTGCATGGAATTCTCGTACAATTGCCATTACCAAAGCAGGTGTATGTGCCGGATGTGATTCGCGCGATTGAGCCGAAAAAAGATGTGGATGGATTTACGGCTTATAATCTGGGGAAAATGTTTTTGAGTACGGAATTTGAATATTTGGCACCGTGTACTCCTCTCGGGGTAGTGCGGATTTTAGAACATTATAAAATTGCGATTGAGGGTAAGGAAGTGGTAGTGGTGGGACATAGTAATATTGTGGGTAAGCCATTATCCGTGATGCTTTTAAATAGAAATGCGACAGTCACGACTTGTCATGTGTATACAAAAGATTTGGCGAGTCATACGAGACGTGCGGATATTCTGTGTGTTGCTGTGGGTAAACCGGGACTTATCTCGGCAGAGATGGTGAAGGAAGGTGCGGTGGTTATTGATATTGGAATCAATAAAACTAACGAAGGAAAATTGGTTGGCGATATTGATTTTGAGGCAGTCGGTAAGAAGGCGGCGTATGTGACTCCGGTACCAGGAGGAATGGGGCCGATGACGGTGGCTTGCCTGATGGAAAATACAATTAAAGCGGCTAAAAGATTAAATTTTCAATGATCAATTATTAATGTACAATTGCGGAAAAATTTGTTTTAAAACTTCGATAATTGTAAATTGATAATTGAACATTTAACAATTGATTTATGTGTGGAATTACAGGCATTTATGGACAGGATTATGTGGCGCAGGATGTATATGATGCGCTCGTGACATTGCAACATCGTGGGCAGGATGCGGCTGGAATTGTGACTTATGATGGAAAATTTCATACCAGGAAAGCCATAGGTTTAGTGAGGGACGTATTTCATACCAGGCATATGAGTGAGCTTACCGGTTATGTCGGGCTTGGATTTAATCGCTATGCGACGATGGGAAGTGGCTCCGTAGATGAGGTCATGCCGTTTATCAGTCCTTCAGCTTTTGGAGTGACCTTGGTTTTCAATGGAAATGTTTTCAATGCGCATGAGTTAAAAAAAGAGATTTTTGAAAAAGATCATCGTATGGTGAATTCCGATAGTGATGGCGAAGTGATGTTGAATATTTTTACGAAATCTTTGTCGAATCAAAATGCAGATAAAATTGTGGCGGAGCATGTGTGGAAAGCGGTGGAAAGTGTACACAAAAGATGCAAGGGTGCTTATGCGGCAGTTGGTTATATTGCCAAACAGGGTATGTTTGCTTTTCGTGATCCGCATGGAATCAGGCCGCTGGTTTTTGGTATAAAAAAGGATGGATTAAAGCCGAGTTATATTTTCGCTTCAGAGTCAGTGACTTTGGATATTTTGGGTTATGAATATTTGGATGAAGTGGGACCGGGCGAAGCGATATTTATCGACGAAAGCACCAGGAAAATTTCTCGAAAAAGTGTGGGAGCTAAAAAGTTCTCTCCATGCTTGTTTGAATATGTATATTTCGCGAGACCGGACTCTATTATTAATGGAATTTCGGTATATAAATCTCGTATGAGAATGGGCAAGAAATTGGCTAAGACAATCAAAAAAGCCAAGCTGAAAATCGATGCCGTAATGCCGGTGCCGGATTCATCAAGAACGGCGGCTTTTGCCGTAGCGGATGAGCTGGGACTTCCCTACCGTGAAGGCTTGGTGAAAAACAGATATATCGGCCGAACTTTTATTATGCCGGGACAAAAGATTCGCAAAAAATCCATTCGTTATAAATTGAATCCCATGCCTCTGGAAATCAGTGGCAAAAATGTACTTTTGATTGATGACAGTATTGTGCGTGGAAATACTTCCAAACAAATTATTGATATGGTGAGAGGGGCGGGAGCTAAAAAGGTGTACTTTGCTTCTTATTCACCGCAAATAGTCAGCCCAAATTTATACGGAATTGATATTGCTTCGAAAGATGAGCTGATAGCTGTGAACCATACGGATGAGGAGATTTGCAAAATGATTGGTGCGGATGCGCTTTTCTATGGCAACTTGAAAGATGTTTTTGACTCTTGTGTGGAAGGAAATCCCAAGGTAAAGGATTTGGACATGTCTTGTTTTGATGGGCGCTATATCACTGGAGACGTGACGGAGGAAATATTGCGATCACAAGCGGAATCTCGCAATGCTGAGAGAGGTGGTGAAGTGGAACGTGATATTGAGATGGATGGAGAAGGTGGACAATCGAGGACACAATTGAATTTATTGTAGTTATGAAAAAAATTTTATTAATTGGGAATGGTGCGAGAGAGCATGCGATTGCGGAGGCGCTGCAGAGAGCGGGCGGCGTGGAGATTTTCGCGGTTGGAAAAACAAAGAATCCCGGAATTTTTGGGCTGCTTGGTGGTGGCGAGTATTTGTTGAAGGATGTGTGTGATGTGGAGGCCGTGCGGGAATTTGCCGCGAGAATCCGGCCGGATTTCGCAGTAGTGGGGCCGGAAGCGCCGATTGCTGCTGGAATGGTTGATATGCTAGCGGAGGTGGGAGTGAAGACTGCTTCTCCCCTACAGACCGTTGGTAGATTGGAATCTTCGAAGGCTTTTACTCGGGATTTAGTGGCGAAATATGGCATTCCTGGAAATCCAAAATTTAAAGTTTTTCATGATGAAAATGGGCTGAGTGATTTTTTTGATGTGCTTGGGGGCGAATATGTAGTAAAAGCGGATGGGCTAAAGGGTGGTAAGGGTGTGAAAGTAAGTGGCGAACATTTACATGGGCGTGAGGAAGGTTTGGCTTATGCTAAAGAGTGTTTGGCGGATTCCGGACGAGTAGTAATTGAAGAAAAATTTGTGGGTCAGGAATTTAGTTTGATGAGTTTTTGCGATGGCAGGCATACGGTGGAAATGCCATGTGTGCAGGATCACAAAAGAGCTTATGAAGGAGACAAAGGCCCAAATACTGGCGGCATGGGAACTTATTCCGATGCGAATCATAGTTTGCCATTTTTGAGGGCGAGCGATGTGGCGGAAGCAGCGGACATTACCAGAAAAGTAGCGGCGGCTTTATTGAAAGAAACCGGATGCGAATTCAAAGGCGTGATGTATGGAGGATTTATCGCGGTGCGCGATGGCGTGAGGCTGATTGAGTATAATGCACGCTTTGGTGATCCTGAGGCAATGAATGTCTTGTCGATTTTGAAAACTAATTTTGTGGATGTGTGTGAAGCAATTATTCGTGGGGAACTAGCCGGAATGAAAGTGGAATTTGAAAATAAAGCGACTGTTTGCAAGTATGTGGTGCCGGAGGGTTATCCGGATAATGCGGTGAAGGGTGTGAAAATAGAAATTGGGGCGCTGCCGGAAGGGGTGCGGGCATATTTTTCGTCGGTGGATGCGCGCGAGGATGGATTGTATTTAGCGGGGTCGCGAGCGGTGGCAATGGTCGGAATGGGTTCGACTATCGCGGCGGCGGAAAAACTCGCAGAAGCCGGCGCAGCGGCTGTCACGGGGCCGGTGTTTTACAGGAAGGACGTTGGGACGGCGGGGTTGATACAGCAGAAGATAGCGATGTTGAAGGGCTTGAGAAATTAGAACGACCTTCAAGGCTGGTTCTGATTGGTCTCTTAGTAAATGGAGTAATAGCACCTTTGATTGCTAAATCGAATTTTTTCATTAGCCAGTCTACGAAGTCAATTTCTTCATCTCTTTTTTCAAGTGCTCTGCTAAATTCAGGCATGAGATTTAGAGTGGCTTTCTTGCCGGCTGCATAAGCCTCTTCGCCGTAATGTTTTTTTATATGGCTTAAAAATCTAAATACCTGAGCCATTACCATATATCCGTAATAGAAATTACCCAAGATCGTAATCCATTCATCGTCATCGATTGATTCAGGTTTTTTGTTCCATTTAATGCCCATTTCTTCAAAAAATTTAGTTAGTGTTTGACCGGCACCGTGACAGGTAAAATTTTCGCATCCTGTCCAACCTCTATTTGCAAGGGTTGCGTGAATACGGCATTTGTACATCCCTTTTATGGCAGTAGTACTCGTTTCCAAATTGCGACACGGAATTCCTACCGGCTTAGCTTCACTGAGTGGAAACCCGTCTTCCGGAACGTGCTTGTTTGCCACGCAGCAGAGCCCCTGACAATTGTCGCAGTCATGAGTGAGGCTATCTGGGATTTGGATTTCGGACATAGTAATCTAGTTATACTACCACCATTTATTAGCTCCAAGTTTATCTAGAAGACGAGCAGTGTCAGCATCATGCATAGATATTTGCATTTCCGGTTTAAATTTATTTTCATACCAGAATTCGTAATCCACTTCTTCGGTTCCCGCTTCCAGAACACCGGCCAATTCCTTGGAAACTTTTTCCACAGATTTTCTAGCCGCATCATACCTAATCTTATTATTGGGATGTCTTTGATTTCTGATTCTATACAGATAAAGAAAAACCTTGTGAAAAATCAAGTAGGCATTAAAAATGTTGTTTTTCATCAATTCCCATTTAGCATCATCAATATTTTCCGGTCTTGTGGTCCAGTGCATTCCAAGATCTTTGAAATATTTAGAAACGGTATTTCCTGCACCCAGGCAAGTAAAATCTATGCAAAGACTGTGAGTTTTGTCGCTGAGGGTTGCGAAAATTTTACATTTGCAAAGCGCTGCTGTGTCCTTAGCGTCCGTATTCAACTGATCGCATGGTATTCCAGCCTCTTTGTTAATTGGGAAACCTGATTTTTTATCAATCGCGAGTGCCACGCAGCAGAGTCCCTGACAATTATTGCAGTCGTGTTCGAAACCTTCTGGGATTTGGATTTCCAGCATGAGAAAAATTACAAGATGGTTATTGTATCATGTTTATAGATTTTCGCAATGGCTGCATCTTGGGCACTGCCGGAAACTTAGCGCTTCACCAATTAAAGCAAGTTTTTAGTTTCGCCGGTAGAGCTGTACTTGTCGGTCCACAAACCAGTTGAGACTAGTGTAATCGGGCTCTTTTCTGATTTTCCATGTCGTGGTGATATTGTCCTCGTTCTCTATGAGCCCCCTATGAGCCAAATCATGATGCTCTTTACATAAAGCCACAATTTGATCCGGGTCATGTATTTTGTCTGATGAAAATCTGTTGGTATGATGTAGGTGCTCAGCTTTTTTATGGCAATTTGGGAATTCGCATTGCTCGTGAGATCTCTGCCATACATAGGAGCTGATCTTGGCTGGAATATGTTTAGAATTTGTTCGCACGGGGTCTGGTTTTGAAATCTCGTGTTGGTTATTTGCTTCCTTCGAACTAACAAGTTCTTCAATTATTTCTTCCCAGTTTTTATCGCCTTTTAATTTTTCCAGCCGTGCAGCGAGTTTTGCAGAAAGTTGCATTGGGATTACTTTTATTTCGTTTTCATTTTTCGGACCGGTCCGAACCTGTTGAGCTGCCTCATTTCTTAAGTCTCTCACATAAGTTTCTAAAGTATGCCTACTCATCTCTCGCGCTTTTTCCGCCCAAAATTTTTCATCCTCGCTTGTTGCGATACTCACTACGGGGCGCACCGCATTTATTCCTTTTACCTCTACAACTGCCATTAAAGCAGGTTTATCTTCAATTTTTTTCAAAATATAGAGGGCATCATTCACTTGGCCTTTGCTCATCCCCGCCAGTTTCCCGGCATATTCATAAATGCATGAAAAGCCCTTCGCCTTCCAAACTTCGCGCTTCGCAATTTCCGGTAAAAGTAGAAGGCATTTTCGTTGCCACTCTTTGGCGTTGCGGCCATATTCAGAAAATTTTTCGTGAATCTCATTTATGTCCATTTCGAGGTATTATTTATTGATTGTGCCTTCATTTTATACCTATGGAAAATCGAATCAAGCAGAGAGACTAGACAAAAACATTGAGTGAGTACGCACTCACCTTCTTGCGGTTGCGCAAATGCCGTGTCCATTGTGTGATGTAGAACTTACGGTGCATCTCAAATACTGACAGGAGCCTCAATGAAAAGGTTCAATAATCAAGCAAATGAGATAGCGGCTAATTATCGTTTTCCTTTGAGCAAAGAAAAAGCTCTGGGGGTGAGCCGTGGTTATCGCTGGAGAGAGGCGGATCCGAAAGAGTATGCAAAACGGAGTTATGTTTTGCCTGATGATTCGAAAGTGGTGGAGGAGGAAATATGCAGATTGTCGTTTCATGGAAAGATTTGGTTCACGAAATCCAAGAAAAGTTACCTGCTACTTTTCGTATATAACCACTCTATTGGTCGATTCGTCCGTGTCTTTGTGGCCAAGTTCGTGGTCACCTCCATTTCCATCGCGGTAACTGGCTTTATCGTACATGCCGGTATCCATGTACATCGCTTTTACGGCGCCCATATGCTTTGCTAATGCCACCGCTTTGGCTGTGGTCATTCCATTTGTTGAATTTATTATTCCAAATTTGCCGTCTTTGAATTCCAAATAGAGACGTCTGGAATCCGAGCCATCCTCAATTTTAGCGGATATTCCCATCTTCGTATCAAGCAGCAACATTCCACCAAGAAGGCTGTGTTTTTTAGCCTTGAGAATTTTGAAAAAAAGATTTTTATCTCCGATTTTGCTGGTAGGTTCTATTTTCTGATCAAGGGTCAATCCATTTAGCAATGCGGCAATTTCCGGTTTACTCAGATCATTGTTATCCAAAAGGTCTGAGATTTTCATATCCTTTTTATTTAACATTTTTTGCCTACCGTTCTGGTCAACAAGCAGGAATCCGTCTTTGCTGTTGGCGGAGAGGAGATAATTCATTTGTTGACCATCCCTAAAGGCCAATTCGGTCATTTTTCTATCGCCCGTGGAGAAAGTCAGCGGTGCGGAAAAAACAAGTTTACGTCCCTGTGCCGCCGCCTCCTTTTGCATGTCAACCTTGCCGTCCGGTTCAATTAATATTTTCACATTCATAGCTGCAGGATCGCATTTGATTACTTTGGCCAGTTCTTCATTACCTTCTTTTATGCTTAAAACTTCAACCCCTTTTCTCTCTGCCCAATCATTCCTTTCAATTCTGATATTCCCTATATCAATCGTCAACTCTTTGTCGCCAAAAACCTTTCCTTCTGCCTTTCTGAAAATATAGCGAAATTTTCCTTCTTTGATATTGTTCCAAAGTTTTTTCAGGTTACTTTCGGTAATATTGAAGACGCCTATTTGCTCAAGGTTTTTAGCTGTTTTGGAATAATCAACGCCGCTTTGTCGGAGCTTTTCAATAATTTCATCTTCATTGCCATTCTTTCTTGCAGTTTCTATTTCTCTTTTAAGAAAAGTGCCTATTTCGGCGTATGCATAACTGGCATAGCTCTGATAAATACCGTTAACATCACGGTCAAAACTTGTCGAGTTCCAGGTATCGGCAAACCTGAGGAGCTCTTTGATATTTTTGTAGGAACATCTATTCCTTTCCAAATAGTCGGAACCGATTTTTTCAATCATTTTATCTCCCGACACTCTATCTCCAATATTGAGAGTTTTTCTTATTTCTTCAACTTTATTGAGTTCCAAAATTGAATAGCCTGTACTTTCAAAGGTAATTTTTGAGATATCAATTTGCTTAATTTGCTTTTCCAGGCACTCAGCTGAAACATGATCTCCAATTTCGGACAAATTATACATTAGCCGAGCTAATTCTGAAATTTTGTTGATATTGTTATCAAAGCCTTTCGGAATTATCTTTGCTAGGTCTATTTTTGATATCAGCCAGTGAAGATCATCCTTGGGGTTTCCGGTAGATTGGAATTCTGGAAATACTATTCTTATGCTATCGACTATTTTCGAATCCTTGGTGGAGATGGTCCCTGGAAATTCACTATAAATTCTGAATAAGGCGCTTATTTTTCCAATACTGGCTTCTGTTACTTCTATTTTATCAGTCTTCCCCTCAGCAAATAGAGAACCTAATCCGTTTCTGGTTTCCTCCATGGCGATTACAATGAGACTAGCGTGGTAATATCCCCCGGCAATTTTGCAAAAATTATCAATCGCAAGTTCCACCTCAATAATATCCATTTTCGCAATATCCTGTTTGAATTTATTGAAATTATCGTGGTTTTCTAAAAATTTTTTCATAAGTGAAAATCCTTTATAGCCCGCAGCATCCACAATTGAGAAAACGCGTTTATATTCTCCCGGTTTAGATATATCAAAATTCTGCAGATCTGCTTTACTATGGGAGTCGATGAAGAGATTATCTTCGAGGAATCTGACAATATTCCCGTCGGTTTTACAGAATTCATTCAGTCTGTCAATCAATGAGCTGGTGTAATGGTCTACACCTTTGCTGGCCATATTAAGGAAAAACCGTGTGGCCTCCTCGTATTTTAATACTTCCGGGCACTTTTTCTTCATCCAATTATAGTGGCTTGTAGCACTGAGGAGGTTTTGCTTGTTATCTGTTCCACTCTTAGAATTAAATATAGCAATGAGTCCGGGAATATCTTGTGAATTGGATTCGATCAAATCTAAAAATTTAGATCGGTAGGGCTCGGTTATTTTCTTATCCGCTGTGTCACACCTACCAGTGGCTCTATCTAAAATCTCTATAAAAAAATCATTTTTAGAGGATAGTTGATTAGATTTATAGAGCAGCTCTATGATCTTCTTTGTTGTCCCAAGGTCTTCTTCTACGGAGTCATTCAGCCTTCTCAAAATTGGCCAGAGTTCCACCTTTCCGTTACCAAAAATTTTTAAAACCTCAAATATTTTTTTAAATTTCTCTTCGGATGGTCTTTTTTGAGCTATGTTGATCAATATTTTGGCATCAGAACCACTGTTTATATTGGCTGACAAAACAGCTTTGATTTTTTCAAAATTTTCCGTGAAATATTTTTCACTTTCATGCATCTCCTTAAGCAGTACTTTGGGACTGTAAGGATCTGCGCAATTATCAAGTATTGGAAAAAAATAATCACCGTATTGTTGTATGAATTCGTGACTTGGGACAGCATGAAAACCCGGATTTGGTATTGAGTATTTGAGAATCTTGGCAAGATCATTTTCCAAGAAAATATTGGCTGGAAGCCATCTAAGATCCGGAGTGTCTCCGTCACGTAATTGTGCCACGAAAAAGACGGATATATCGTTGCGAATAAGACAGTCCAGGTCTTCCCTGCTTTTTATTCGAAAATTCAATAATTCTCTCAATAGAGGAAAAGGATATTTTTTTGCCAATTCAAGAAGCTGTGGCTGGCAATCATTTAACAGATTTAGAGGAAAATTTTCTAGGAAACTGACGACATTGATTTTGTAGGCAGTAAAAAATCCATCGAGAAATTTTTGGTTGTTATAGATAGCCTCCACTTTTTCCGGAGAGGAGAGAATGCCTGACAAAAATTTTTCATACTGTTTAGTATCAAAATTTCTGGCTTTGCCTGAGGATTCATCTTTTAAATTAGTGAAGGCTTTATCAATTAGAAATTGTAAAACATCCGTGGTTTTCTGTGAATCGACAATCTTCGCCAATTGTGGCGAAGATTTTGTCAAAATATCGCTAATGAAGCCAAGTTTCTCATTGAAATTTTCAAGAGGTTGGGATTTTTTATCGGTATTCCCGTACTCCTCATTCAGCATTGGCAGAGATAAAGAGATACTATCTATAATCTTTGGATATTTGTCGTAATTATTCACGATATTTCTTAGCCTATTAATTATTTCCATTTCGTCCTTTGACGCGCCGCCGGCTGATCCGGACAAGTATAGTTTAAAATATTTTTTCAATTCATTCATGTTGGCTTGTTCCCCAAGAGACTTACTGTAAGATGATCGAATATTTTCATACATCTTGCCAAGGTTTACTTGAGCTTTTTTTCCCTCCGGTGTTTGAGCCGCCAGAATGAATTTATCCTGCTCTTCCTTTGGCAGATTGAAAAACTCATTGGAGGCCCAGCCGAAATTATCGAAAATTTCGAAATCACGTTCGGTTGGAATTCTGGGGTTGCCCTCTGCCGTATAAAGATTTATTGATACGCATTGCTCGGTCATTTTCAGCAAGGTGGAACCCTTATCTTCCATTTCCTTGGGCGTTGGTAAATGGAGAAAAGTATCACGAATTTTCAAGATTTCTTTAATGTCATGATCTTTAAGGTAGTTCAAAAAGAATTTTTTACTCTCCTCATTTTGATCATTTAATATTTTGGCTAATTTTATTCCATCGCCCATATATTTCCTTACTAAATTCAGGGTAACACCATCTCCAAGATGATTATTTTTTTCGTCAAAAATAAATAGCGTTGTACTAAGGAGAGTATTTTTTCCCGGAATTTTATCTTCGCCTCCCATTAAAATAGCTATTTCGCCAAATTCCGGCCGATACTTTTTAAGGTTTTTGTTCTCTTTGAAGGTTTTTACCAGAGTGAGAAAATAGTCCTTAGGAATGCCTCCTTCGTTAAAAATTTTCACCAGATCATCCAATTCTTTTTCATTAAAATCCGTTTCTCCAATATTCTCCTTTAGAAGAGCTCCCATAGAGGCTTTGTTGAATTGACTCAGTTTTTCAAGTAGAGCAGCCTTGGGGTTCATGTTTCCAAGTGGTCTCACTATATCTCTAGCCAGATTGTCGGCTAGTTTATTGAGCCCGTTCTTAGCCTCTCTGATTAGCTCAGAGGATTCTCTAGGCTTTTTTGCCGATATTTCTCTCGAAGGTATTTGTTCAGACATATGGAAAAATCAATCCCTAAATTATAGCATTTTTAGAGATTAAAGTCAGCTCTTTATGGTAGATTTTTAGCCAATTCGCGGAAATTGAATCTTTTGATGCGTTTTTTCATGGCCTTGAAGGCTTCTTCCCTGGTGAGGTATTTTTCCGGGGTGGGGACTGACTCAGAGATAGGTGCAGCCGGAGCCGGAGAAGCTGTTTTGATGACTGGCGAGTACTGGGGAGCGATAGGAGCTGATGAGCCTCCAGATGCTTTAAATCTGTTCCATACTTTGCCGAGAATGCCGCGGATTTCTGCAATTACCTTACCTACGGCGGGGATTTTCTCCACTCTCTCTAGAACCTCGTCGATGCGACTTTTTTTGGCTTCTCGTGCTGTCGGAGCGGCAACCGGCTCGGCTCTGTCATCAAAATCAAAATCTTGCTGAGCAGGGGCAATTTCGCGGAGGCGCTTTTTCAGACTATTTAACAAATGGTATAATTCAATGAAGGCCTGGTCATATTCAGTGGTTTTAATATCTGGAGCGACGTTGTGATCTTGCAGGCGAGAATGAATACTTTTTATCTCTGCGTATAGAGTAACTGGATCCGTGGTATCGCCCTGAAGCGATATTTTTGAATAGGCGGATTGTATTTCTTTGTAAGCGCGTTCCATTTTGGCTACGAGATAAACCTTGGTGAATTCGTGAGCGGCAGTCCGGCGATCATCATTTTGAAGAGCGGCGTGAGCCTTTTCCAGCTGAGCACTAAACTTACGTCCAAAGGAAAGGAATGGTTCGTATTTTTGTTGGTCACTAATAGCTTTCAAGCCTTTGAGATTGCGTAAAATTTCGGCTTTTTTAGCGGGACTCATTTCACTTTCCGGCTTTAACAAGCGGAAAGAATGGTGAGTGGTGGCGACGGTGGCTAAGAACTTTTCAATAGGGTTTACCTGTTCGGCCACCAGTCCGCGCATCTTGAGTTTGTCGACGGTCAAATACCTGGAAATAGCCTCTATTTCCATTATCCTGGAGGTGAGATGGGTTTGGGCTTTGATCAGGCGTGATGTTGTCGCGCCGGGATTGTAGCGACCAAGACTGTCACGGAGGGTAAGGGATTTTTCCAGTTGCTCATGTAAAGCTACTTTGTCTTTGTTCTCTACATTCTCGAGACTATCCACACATTCCAAAATGCCGTCACGAATTTCCGCTAAATCATCTTCGGAGATTGAGGCCCAATCAGAGAGATGAGCCAATGCATTTTTGATAACACCGGCAATTTTTTGCAAAAGATCTATTTCCTCTAAATATCTTGCCTCAATATGAGCCAAACGGCGGCCAGAACCATAAAGATCAGTTTTAAAAATAACCTTCTGTCCATTAATTACTTGTGTTCCGAGAATCATTCCTTCATTTTCTCCTCCGGACATGCGCATAAGGCGGAAGTATTTGAGCTCATGGTCTTGCTGACCCGGAAGCCTCATCGGCTCTAAATGCTTGAGCATCTCTTTAATATCCGGAATAGCCTTAGCACGTTGACTGACTTTTTCCGGCTCTTTAGTCCCCTTTTCCGGGATATATTGAGCAAGGCCAAGATTAGTGAGTAAGGTGTCAGTGATTAGAAGCGGATCGATGATAATATTATCAACATCATCTTCTCCGCGGTCGAAAGCGCGACGATCATCGGGATGACTAAGAACTTCCTGAACGGTTTTTAAAAAAGTACGTACAGCAGTTTCCGCTTCATCACGGGAGAATTCCGGCTGAGTTCCATTTTGAGGCTGCAAAGCTTCTATTTGCTCAACTCTAGAAGAGATAGAAGTTGTAATTGCTGCTAAACGAGCCATAATTGCGCGACGGGATAAAGGTAGGAATCGTCCATTTTCATCTTTTCCTTTGCCAATAAAAACCTCCTGTAATTCTTTTCGAAGCGCTTTGGAAATTTTAGCGTCGGTGAGGGCACCGGTGTAAGCAGGGTTCAATTCACCCATTCTGGTAAGCTGTTCATCGAAATTCAATTTTTGCAATGTTGCTGCGAGATCTAGCCTTTGTCTTTTTGGTCTGGATATGGCTTGTTCCATGTATAAATACAATTATGATTGGGGATCATTATATCTCTAAGGGTGGAATGAGCAATACAATTCTTTTTAATAGCTGCCGAGGATTTTCAGTTCGGCGACTTTGGAACTGACGGCTGTTAGAGCTTTTTGAATGTGGGGCTCAGATATGTGGCCGGTGAAATCGAGATAGAAAATATATTCGCCAAAGGATTTTTGGGTTGGGCGGGATTCTATTTTGGTGAGATTGATTTTGGCAGTGGCAAAGTCCTGAAAGACGGTAAAGAGTGTGCCCGGAGCATTGGCGCTGAAGTAGAAAGCAATGTAGGTTTTATGAGAAATTGAGTCGGGTTTTGGAATGAACTGCGAGGCTAAAATCCTTCCCGTTTTGATCGCCACAAAAGTAGTGACATTGTCTTCTTCATCAGCAATATTGGTGGCCAGAATTTTTAATTTTGGGTTTTGTGCGGCAATGGCTGGAGCAATTACAGCAATTGATTTATCGTTACCGCTAAGCAGTTTCTGAATAGCTGAGCCGGTAGAACTGATAGCTTCTTTTTCACTTTTTGGAAAATTTTTATGTAGGTATTTTTTGCACTGACTGAGTGCCTGGAGGTGGGAAGTAATAATTTTGATATCCTTTTTTTTAGCATGAGCCAAACAGACAAGACAGTGATTAATTGGAATGGTAATCTCTTTGCAAATATGAACATTGCGATGAAACAAAGCATCGAGAGTTTCACGAACAGTGCCATTTAATTTGTTTTCAATGGGAACCAAACCTTCGGCGACAATTCCCTGTTCCACAAGATCGAAAACTTCATCAATGTCGTGAGCAAAATATTTTGGTGAGGCGCTGTATTTATCTGCAGCAATATGGGAAAAGGTGTTCGCAGGTCCCAGAATTGCCAAATCGTTTTTATCCGGTTTCGGTGGGGCTTCTTTCTGCTGACGCCCTGTCTTTAATTCCATCAATTTATCAATCAAATAGGAACTATCTCCATAAGCTTCCTGCAAATATTTGCCGTAAAATTTCTTGTTTTTTTCGAAATATTTATTAAAACTTTTTAAATCTTTTTTTTCGACAATTTTAATTAATTCCGTAACGGATTTCTGAAATTCCTTTAGTGATTTGAGGGCGTATGGATTCGAAATTTGAATGTTACCGTAGAGACCGGAATCCTGAGCGATAAGCCGAGCGGCGAGCAGAATTTTCAACTCCGAGGCTTTGCCGGTGTATCGCAATAGTTGCCTGATCGGCAACTGGCAACGACGGATAGAATCAGCAAAAGTAATCTCCGCAAAATGAATGAGACCTTGAGCGATGTTCATAGTTTGGTCGTGTTCTTTTGGTGAGAGTTTTTCAATTTTTACATGATTTTCTTGCAGAAAATCTGCCATCCACTTGGACCACTTTCCGGACTTTTTTGTCGAACATAAAATCACCGTCTGGCCCGGTACCGGATTACTGCTACCAAACATTGGGTGCATGCCGAGGACTTCACAATTTCCTTTCAACATGGCTGCGACAGGAACTTCCTTAATGGAAGTAAGATCCATAATTGACGACTCTTTGCGGATATGAGGAAGAACTTCTTTAATAACTTTTTCAGTTTCGCTAATTGGAACGGAGATAATAACAATGTCGCTTTTTTCAGCCAACTGTCTATTAGTCAGCTTCGTAACAATATCTGCAATAAGGACTTTCGGGCTTATGCCATTTAGCCCCTGACGAAAAAAATCAGCAAATAAGCGGCCCATCTGTCCTTGCCCGCCTATAATACCAATTATCGGAGTGTTATTTTTTCTTACCGGCAATTTTACTCTTTAGGTTGTTGAATACCTTTTTTGCCTCTCTTTTTTTATCTGCCGGAATACTGTCGTAACCATCTTTGCAGGTATCACCAATGTCCTTACCCATATCTGTTAAAGTCTCTTTTGCAGTATTGAAACCTACGCCGCCACCTTTGATTTCCTTTTTGAATTCCTTGCGAATATCGCTTCCTTTTTTAGGAGAAAAAAGTACGCCAACAGCCGTTCCGGCAATAATTCCCGCCAATAGACCTTTTAGAGTTTTAAACATATTGAATGAGGGTTATATGTGGATTTAATAGTAACAATATTATTTTTAAAACGGAAGCGGAAAAGTTTATTGAGAAAAGAAAAAGCCACCTTGCGGCGGCTCTTTTCTACCCTCTTGAATTTTGATAGTAACTATATAACATATTGGCCATTTCCGCTCTGCTCATTGGAGCTGAAGGATTGGATTGATTACTTTCCGGATAGTATACTCCCTTTGAATTTGCTGCACGGAATAGCATGATTTGACCTTCGGAATGAATTACAGTTTGATCGGGACGGAAGGTGCCGTCCTGGTATCCGTGAATTATTCCAAGAGCTACACCGGTTTTGACATAAGTGCCATACCATAGACGAGCATCAGTATCCTTGAATCCGAGACTGGAGCTGCCGGGAGAAATTAGCTGGATTTTCAAAGTTTTAATTATTACCTTTAGGGCTTCCGCACGAGTAATGGTCTGATTTGGTTTAAATAAGCCATCATTGTATCCTTGGAATATTCCCTCGGATGCAGCCCACTGAATAGCTTTGCAATATTTGTTATAGCTATCTACATCTTTGAATTGGTTGCAATCATCGTTTGTAGGATTTCCGGCGTCAGATTTTTTTACCGTAAAGTTACCTTCTTCAACTTCTTTACCGGCATTATTTTTAGCGGTAATACGATACATGTACTGACCATCATCGGCTGCCTGGCCATATTTATCCTTGCCGTTCCAATAGATAGTCTGGTTACCTTCAGTAAAACCTGTGCCTTTTGCGATTGTAGCAACCAGATGTCTCTCATCACGGATTTCTACAGTTACAGAAGCGTCTTTTTCGAGGGTAAAGTTGATACCCTGATCACCATCTTTTGTGGTATAAATAAGAGAATCTACGTAATCCTTGAAAACGTTGGCTCTGCTGGTATCACTACGATCTTCTTCTACCATAATTTTACCTTTTTGAAAGTCTTCACCACTGGCATTTTTAGCGTAAATTCTATAGGTATAAGTGGCCTCCTGACCGATTGCTTCATTACCATCCCATTGGATCTGATAGGTTTTAGCTTCCTGATCCGGTTTAGAGAACAGTTTTTTAACCAAATTGTCATCCTTATCATAGATGGCTACCTGTAAATCGGCTTTAGCGGTAAGGTTGAAAACAATATATTCTTTTTCCTTACGACCCGGGTCGAATTCTTCCTTTGTAGCGTAGAAATTCTCAATACGTGGATCTTCAGTTTGGGCTGTCTGATCATTGTAGCCTTTTTTCACCACCAAGTTACCGGTCTTTTTGGCTACATCTTCGCCATTTACAATCTTGATGGAATAAGCGTATTCACCTTGGGCCACTTTTTCACCCATATCGTCTTCACCATTCCAATAAGCGGTATATTCACCTTTATCGTACCATTTACTATCAATTACTTTAGTGATTTTGAGGTTATCACTATCGTTGATCTGCAGGGTCACGTAGCCGCTTTTCCCAAGGCTGAAGTTTACAGAAGTTTTCTGGCTGTCCCAAGGGTCAAAAACAGGGTTATTAACCTGAACATCGATGAATTTGAGAGTACCGTGACCAGGAGTATCACCTATGGAAACCCAATCACTGGCCGTAGATGCGGAAGATCCATTTTTGGCCTCAAGATAGTAGAAATATTGACCATTATCGACGATTTCACCGGAGGTGCCGATCTCGGTAGTAGCATCATTTTCACCATTCCAAACAACACTGTAGCAGCTGGCGTTTTGTGGCTTATTTGAGGTCAAAGTAGCCACCTTCTGTGAGCTGGAGCCGCTGGCCTGGAATATACCCAGGTTTACAGTGGCAGGAGCCGTAAGGCAGTAATTAATGGTCGTAGTTTCGTTCAAATTAGGGTCGAAACCGTTCGGAGAAACGGAAGAACCAGTGATGGAGAGCGCAGACTGACTGGTGTCAATCAAAGTAAAGGCCTGAGCGGTCTGGCCGGAAATAGCGATAGACATTAGAGTAGCACCCAATATCCATTTTTTTATAGTTGTACACATACTTTTAAGGGGGGGTTATATGTGAAATAAGCATGCGACTATAGCATTGATAGTAAGTTCTGTCAATAGCTAAATTCAGCTTTAGATAAGCCTTTCGTAGATTTTATGTTCCAGAAACTCGTCTGTTGGTTGAGTTTTCAGAGTACGAGGGAAAGAATTGGAGAGTTTGAAGGGGAATTTTTTGAATTTGGAATTGGGCTTTTTGGTGCAAATAAGTGTGCCCCTCATGCGGCTGTAGCCAAAGGAGAGCTGGAAAACGTCAGTGGTACCTGGAGTTTCGGCGAGAATTTTTTCGAGGGTTGGCTTTGTACTTATGTCAGTAAAACCGCTCAGCAGCCACATGAAAATGCCGCCAGGCTTGAGCACTCGATAACCTTCTTCAATGGCGCGCAATGGATCTCTCAGGTAGCGAAGAAGCCCCACAGAATAAGCAAAATCGACGGAATTGTCCGGAAGTGGAAGCTGGTGAGCATCCGACTTGATGAATTTCGTTTGAGGGGTAGTGGTGGTTTTGAAAATTCTTTTCGGGATTAGTTTCGGAAGTGGATTCGCATCTATGCCAATAGTTATGAGTTTTTTGCCGTGAAGTCGGCGTCGATAGCGCCAGTTTGGATTGCTCAGTTTCTGCCAAAAATCCTCGATGGTGGTGCCGGTGCCGCAGCCGAGATCGAGAACGGTAATAGTAGGATCTGGAGATTTTCGAACGATGCGCGAAAAATTCAGAAAAAATTTCACGTCCGTATTGCGAAACATTCTCTTCACTTTGAGAAAACTGCGATTGAGATAGTCTTCCGGAAAGGAGTTTTGGAGTGGGGTATGGGTCATTAAATAAGTTTTTTAATTCCAAACTCTTTCAGGAGTTTGCGTAATCTATACATTGGCAGGCCCACTACGTTGAAATAATCCCCTTCTATTTTACTGCAAAAAAGGCAGCCGATTCCTTGTATAGCGTAGCCGCCGGCTTTATCCTCGCCCTCTCCGGAGTTCACGTAAGCCTCAATATCATCTTCGTCCAGGCGATCGATGGTGATGAGGGTGGTTTCGAATGCGGTGATGTTTTTTTTGCTTTTAGTATCGATAATACAAATGGCGGAAATTACTTTGTGAGTGGTATTGCTGAGGATGCGGAGTATGCGTTTGTGATCCTCTTTATCTTTTGGTTTGCCGAGAAAATGTTCGTTGAAGGCTACCACGGTATCTACGCCAATAATCAGAGCATCCTTATAATGGCGGCTGACCTCCTGGGCTTTGCCCATGGCATTGTGAAGGGCTAATTCTTCAGGAGTAATGTGAGTTTCCTTTTCTTCGAATTTACTAGGATGGGTAATGAAATCCAGGCCGATTCCTTCGAGTAATTCGCGACGGCGGGGGCTCTGGGAGGCCAGGACTATTTGTCTTGTATTCATTTTTAATTGACTAAAAGTGGTCATTATCCTAGAATCACGTGGCTTATATTATATTAATTACAAGAAAATGCCAGTTATCAAGTCAGCAAAGAAACAGATGCGTCAGGCTTTGAAACGTCGTGAACGCAATGCTCCTCACAGAAGTGAAGTAAAAACAGTTTTCAAAAAACAATTAAAGTTTATCGAAGAAGGAAAACTTGATGAGGCTGTGAAATTTATGCCAACTGCTTTTTCCGTGATCGATATGTGTCTAAAAAGAAATCTTCTACATAGAAACAACGCCGCAAACAAGAAATCACGTTTGGCTTTAGCTTTAGACAAGGCTCAGAAGGGTGGGGTTAAGAAGGCTTAAGTTTAGCTATAATACCTAGGGTCCGACAACTTGTTGTGGGATGTTGTCCTTGTTTCTTGCGAACATAAACGTGGATCGTCCGTGGTTTGTCTTGTTTAGGTTACCTAATCCTCCAATTTTTGCTGCATCACTATCATTAACTTGTAGTGTGTCCTTAGCGTGATTACCATCTATTCCTACTTTGAATCCATAATCTGATGCGCCTCCCATCCTTGGAATTACAATGTCCTTATTCTGTAGAACCAGTTTATATACATTAGTGACAACTCGACGTGTATCACAACCAGAAAGAAGATAAGTGTCTTTTGCAAGAAGTTCTCTGCTAAATTTGGCATTCTTCGATCGTGTTTTTATAATTCCAGCAAGCTCTTCCTCTGACAAGCAAGCATTTTTATCATAATATATTCCGGATACTTTCCCATCACTACCCGAGTGCCCATTGAAGGTAAATGTCAGTGGTGGAGTAGCACTTGTCAGACGTGCTATTAAATCTTTCTTTGTCTCATCTGCTTCCTCCGGGGTAGGTGATGAATCTTTTGTGGCAAAGAGAGCTTTTGGCTTAGTAGTATCCGTAAAATCAATCCCTTGTTTCAAAAAACTTGCTATTAAATCTTTGCTATAAAATTGCTTATCTCCATGATCACTTTCATTAGAGGCAAGGAAAATAACATCTCGTGGTTTTCTCACTCCATTTTCCACATAATAATATAACTCCTCATTTTCATGTGCTTTTGCATGATTCTCCAGCTCATCGAACTTTGAATTCAGCATGCTAATAGTTTTGTCGTCGTTTATCTTGAGTTCCTCAGGTTTTACTCCAGCTAAATCAAGTGCTCTCCCGGCATTTAGATACTTCTCTGCAGACTTTACATCGTCAGGCGTAAGCTCACCTTTTATTTTTCCATTAAAAATCTCATTGATTTTGATAGCATTCATTAATCCCGGATCCCCCAGAAAAGCCATAAATTCATCATTTCCAAATTTATCAACTACCGTTCTACCTGTGACTATGGCCGCAAATGGATAAAGCCCAGGAACTTTCCCTAAAGCACGACCTAATTCTAAACTCATTGGCAGATCTGGATAATTCATTGATTTGTAATCCTCTGTGTATCTACTGAGTTCCAATATCTCCGCAGGATTTCTTTTACCCTCTTCCCATCTTTGGACTATTTCTGATGGCGTTATTTTTCCTTTCAATTCGGAGATAAACAATAAAGCCTCCCCCATATTACCTTTAAACAACGACGCTTCGCTAATTTTTATACTTTCAGATTTACCTTTAATTAAAATTTCAACATTTCCTCCTAATCCATTAGATGCATCTTTTGCATTTGGATATAGCTTCATTAAAAGAGCAATTTTTTTAAAATCATTTTTAAAATCACTATAACCATCAATTTTTTTTGCATATTCATCCATTTCATCAGAAATTTGTTCACTGTTTTTGCTTTCTACCTTTTTAGAACCAAGCAGCCCTTCCTCAAATTTTGGACGACATCCTTTTTCTAGCGTCATTATGCCCTTAATAACATCATCCTTGCTAATATTTGCGTCAAATCCTTTAATTGTCTTCACTGAATCTATTACAGATTGCCCATTATAAACCGCGGAAGTTTCTGCCAAGTGATATATAGCAATTGCTTCTGTTGGGTTATTTTCAATTTTAAAAAGCTCTACTTTGTAATCCAGTGGTATTGCAAGATCCTGTGTTTTGCGAACAAAATCCACAAAACTACTCATCAAAGCTACATCAATTTTAGCATCAAGTCCTTGTTCCTTTAGACTTCCAGTAGTGTCATTATAAAACTTTAATTCCTCGAGTTGACTACCAATATCTTCATCCATTTTAATTGTATCTATAACACTAAGCGCAAAACCCACGTCGAATTTCTTATCAGTGGTAGCATCAGTTAAATACTTGATCACTGTTTCAACTTTTAGTGAACCATCCAAAACCTTATCCATAGCCATAACACCTATTTTTTGTTGAGTAGATAGGATTTTGAGATTTCCTAATTCTCGAAGATTAGAGTTAAACTTTTCTAAATTACCAATTTTATTTATATCATCTACTATTTTTCTGAAGTCACCATCTGTTCCATCACTTTTCAAACCTTGTAAATCCTTAATAATGAAAGATATGTCAGAAATGTTTGAGGCATTATCTTGAAAAATAGATTGTATTGCTTCAGTCTTCAATCCAAATCCACTCAAAGAATCTACTGTTTTTTTCGCCTCCAATTCCTGTTTTTCAGTATCGGTTAAGTCTCTTACCACTTTTCTAGTAATGCTATCTGCTCTATTGATTACTTCTTCATGCTTTATTACATCTTGGCTCAGCTCGTCTGCCACTGGAAACTCTCTGTCAATTTTATCCAACTTACCTTTTGCTTTAACGCAAGCGTCCAGTGCTATCTTCTGAGCCTCAGATCCTGCCGGAAGTTTATTCTCTGCAATCTCTTTGCACCTGTCATATCTGTTATTTGCATTACCTATACGTTGATTAACTTGATTGTGGCGAGCCAAAAGCCCATCTCTTTCCTTGGTGATGTCTTCTGAATTTTGGAGTTTAGGTTCAATTTTTTCTTTGGGTTTATCGGCCATTTCAGCCTGCGTGGATGCATGACTATCCGGACCATTTTCTCCGAAGAAAACGAAACGGCGATTTGGCTGATTTTTACGACAAAAAAGTATCATAAATTTATATCATTCATTTGTTGTTCCATAGCTACTATTTCCTGTTGTTCCTCAACTTTATTTGCCAATTCGTCAAATTGATTGAGGTCCTTGGTGGCTTCATCAAGTTTGGCCTTGAGTTCGGCGTTTGTAAGGATTTTTTGCGGATTTTGGGTGTTTTGAGCGTCCATAAAATAGGTTCTAAAATGGCATGTTAAATCTGGAAATTATAGCATAATTAACGGATTAGTGCCAGATCATTGCCAACTTTTCCTTTCTGGAGAGTTTTTTGAGGGCGTGTTCTCTCTGCTTTGATTCTCTTAGGGTTTTCAGTTTTTCAAAGTAGACCAGTTCCACCGGGCGGCGGATTTTCGTGTAATGGGCCCCGGATTTGAGATTGTTGTGCTGATGGAGACGACGATGAAGGTCATTGGTGGATCCAACGTAAAGTGTGTCATCATTGCATTTGAGGATGTAGACGAAGAAGGGCATGTGATGATATTAAAACTAAGTAGGGGAAAAGTCTAAGAGTTGAAAAATGTAATGTGCGCTGGTGGAGCCCGTAGTAGAAAGATCGGCCTTATGTGCCGGTCTTTTTCGCATCAATCTGGTTGAGATGCCGGGAGTCTAACCCGGAGCAGGCCTAAATTAATTCTAAAATTTTTAAACTTTTCGCACTTTGATTTGCCAAAATTAGAGAAAAGTATTTTTAATAACTTCCCCAAAAATTATTTGTAAAATCTAGATATTACCTTATCTAAGCCGAAAATGATGATGGTCCCGAATTTTGGGGAAGTAGTTTTGCTTTAGATTGGTTTTTATATTAAACTCACTGCGATGTCTGGCTGAATCTGGAAATTGTTTGCTTGGCAGTGTTACTTGAAAACGTGGGTCTGTAGCTCAGCTGGTTAGAGCAGTCGGCTCATAACCGATTGGTCCCTGGTTCAAGTCCAGGCAGACCCACCATATTAATTTAGGAAAAATTTAAGAAAATTTAATGTTTGGGTGTTAAAGTTCAAATATGCTTTTTTCATGCTTTACCTTAACATAGTTTCAATGTATACTATAAGTAGTTTAAATATAGCTAATAAATACACTCAAATGACCACTCAAGTTTCCTTCGTAACTGATTCAGAGTTGAAAAACAAGGCTCTCCAAAAGGCAAAAAACGAGGGCATTACGCTGAAAGCCTTGCTTACTTATGCTATGAAAAGTTTTGTGGAGGGTGAAATATCCTTAGGTCTCACAATTATCAATAAAGAACGAGATGTTGAAGAATTTGTATTTGAGGACAAATTAATTAATGAAAAAGCTGCTAAATTAACCAAATTATTAAAATAGATTAATGCTCGTTCTAACTCAATATATTGCTAAACATGAATTTAAACCTTTGTCTCGATTTATCAACCTAAGAGATATAATTGATGGTGCAAAAAAAGTTCTAAAGGGCTTGGCAATTGAAACGAAGTCCCCAAGTGGCTTAATTGGGTTTAGATTTTTCAAAGTAAGAATTGGCAGAAAGAATAGAGCAAGAATGATAGTATTTTTAGTGACCGAAAATAATAAAGTTGTTCCTGTGCTGATTCGACTCAAGAAGGATAAAATATTTGGTATGAATATGGCAATGAATAATCCAGCTATAGCGATCCAGATAAACAAAAATATGGACAGACTTATTCAAGATATTGAGACCCATCAATACGAAGAATTTGATCTTAACTAAAAATCCCCTCATCGCTGAAGGGATTTATTTTATTGTAGATTGAAATTGAAATTTACATCTTCGCCTTCTTTACCTTTGACTTAGCTTTTTTGATAACTGATTTTGTCTCAGTTGGGATGGCTTTTTTAGCGGCTTTTGGAGCTTCGAAAGTCATTTCTTTCAATTCTTTTACAGCTTCTTTTGATTCCTTGCCTGATTTATGAGAAGCATTAGCGTCTAAAGCTTTCAAAATTCTGTCGAGCTTGATGTTCAACATTTCGAATTTAGCGTTAAAATCAGCACCACCTTTTCCTTCAGATTTTCTGTCATTTCTTTCAGGTTTTGCTACTTTGTCGAAACAGTTGTTGCAATAAACCGGCTTATCACCAGATGGCTTGAAAGGCACTTCGCAGTCATTGCCGCATTCGCTGCAAACTGCTTGATGCATTTGCATTGGTGGTCTGTCAGAGAAATCTCTGTCGCCGTAACTTCTGCGTCCGCCGCTTGAATCACGTCTTTCGAAATCTCCACCGCCTCTCTCTTTATCTTTACCTTTGAAACAATTACTGCAAAAAACAGGTTTTGAACCACTTGGTCTAAACGGAACTTCGCAAGATTTGCTGCATTCACTGCAGGTAGCTTGGTGCATTTCCGCAGGTCCTCTGCTGCCTCTGTCGCCGCCACGGCCACCGCCGTATCCGCCGCCAAAGCTTCTACCTCCGCCTCCGCCACTTCTTCCTCCTCCAAATCTTGGATCTCCGCCTCCTCTGTGACTACCTCCTGGGTTATACGCCATTGTAATTTTTTATTTAATTAATGGGCTGCAGTTTATACTACAAAACTTTATAAAGCAAGGTGGAAAGCCAACAATCTCAATACCTCAAACATTTTCATCAATGGTTTTTATCAATTTTTCAAGATTCACCTTCTGGTGAGCGGAGACAAAAACAGGCTGAAATTCTCCATGCTTCTCCTTGAGGAGGCATATGAGTTTAGTGGCGGCTTCATGCTGTTTGTTGTCATGCCAACCGAGCAAATGGGAGGCATATTCCCCCGCTTTTATCAGTCCTCCCTGGCGTTTTAATTCAGGGACTTGTTCGGGATCTTCAAAAACAATGCGGTTGGCAAGCAAATCGACTTTATTGAAAACATAGATTTTTTTACGTTCCTGTAGTCCGAGCTGCTTCAAAATATCCTCCACCACTTCAATCTTTTCGTGCAAATCCGGATCGCTCATATCAATGACATGCAGAATCAGATCGGCAGCTATAGCTTCAGCCAGAGTGGATTTGAAGGCTTGAATCAGACCCGGGGGTAAATCCTGGATAAAACCAATGGTATCAGAGAGCATTATTTCCCGGCCTGACACGTATTTACCGTCTTCGGCAGTACTGACGGCCGGGGGGATGTAAATTTTTGCAACTCTGGTGTCGAGTGTCGCAAAAAGTTCATCGGCAATATATAGGTCTTTACCGGTAAGAGCGTTTAGCAGACAGCTTTTCCCGGCGTTGGTATATCCCACAATCGCCACGCTTTGAAAATTCTGACGCTTGCGACGATCGCGATGACCCTTATTTATTAACTCGTAATGTTCCAGCTTTTTGAGAAGAGTGAGTTCGTGGCCCTGGAGATGGCGCTTCATAAGCTCGATATTGGTTTCTCCTTGACCACCAAGTGTACCCCTGGCTCCGGCCTGCTGGGAAAGATCTATACCCATATTGTAAATACGCGGACCCATGTGCTTTATGGCGGCCAATTCAATTTGCAATTTTGCTTCCGTGGTTTTGGCATGTTTATCAAAAATTTTCAGAATCAGATCCACTCTATCCCAGGATTTCATTCCCACTTTGCCCAGGGTTTCATCAAGGTTGAAAATCTGTTTCGGTTTGAGGATATTATTAATGATGAGAATATCCGCTTCCATTTCTTCACCCATCTTTACGATTTCCTCCAGTTTTCCTTTGCCAATATAAGTGTCGTAGTCTGGAATGCCACGTTTTTGAATAGCTTTCATCACGACAATTCCCCCATAAGTATTCACCAGGCTTTCCATTTCTATCAGACGC
Source organism: Candidatus Peribacteria bacterium (assembly GCA_943358175.1). Lineage (GTDB taxonomy): Bacteria > Patescibacteriota > Gracilibacteria > UBA1369 > LOWO2-01-FULL-3 > JACRIB01. The sequence continues at coordinate 49,481 of CALRGV010000005.1, read as the reverse complement.
TTTTCGGCATCATTTTTTGGCGTGCGACTATCAATCACATCCACAAGAATTGCGCGCATCTTCTGCTTGACTGTGATCATTTTCATGGATGAAGTTTAACAGAAAAATTTAAAAAAAAGAAACAATGCCGCCTCTCTACGCTCCGCGCTGGTTGCAGAAATTTTACAGATGTGCTATTTGTTAATTAATTTCTAACCTCAAAAATATGAAAGAATCCAAATGTCCAGCGTGTCGTTGGGTAGCTCCTGCTATTTTAGCTGTGACCGCCCTAGCACTACTTTTAGTAAACCTAGGTGTAGACCTCGGAAGTTTTGGTGACTGGGTAATGAAATGGTGGCCGGCTGGCGTACTACTCTATGCTGTTAGCGGTTTCTGCCCATGTGGTAGCGGTGGCTGCTGTGGTAGTTGCAAGAAATAATAAAGTGCCGAATTAAGGTAAATCATAAAAGGCTCTGGAAATTACGGGGCCTTTTTTGGTATTGTGTCGCCATATGAAAAATGTGCTAAAAATCTTTAAGGAAAATTTTTCGCTTTGGGCGCTGGGTATATTCTTTGTGGTGGATCTTTTTAATCCGGTATTTAAAAAATATGATTACGGCGCAGAGTATCCGATACTGCTGGCTTTTGGCGTGCTTTTGATGGCATTGGCGGTGGTTGAATTCAGAAAGGCTCGCGAGCAGATTTCCTGGGAAAAAATATTCCTCCTACTGTTCGGCCTACTTATAATTTTTTCTTTCTCTTTTTCTCAGACAAAAAATCTTGGATTCAGTGAGGTGTTAGCCTTTTTATCGGTCATCGTGCTCTATCTTATCTATGCAAATCAGGAGCTGATTTGGAAAGAAAAATTCCTGAGAATAGTAAAAATGTCGACTGTGCTGGCGGTAATCATGGGTTTCGTAATCTATTTCATGATGGCAGAGGTCAGAATGTTTGGACCTTTCTTCAATATTTTGAGAAATGGAAATGTCTGGCCAAACGCCTTTGCGCTATTCTTGCTAATGACCTGGCCGATACTTTTGCTACGTAGCGATTATCCAAAAGCAAATTTCTGGAGGACTGTGATTATTATTTTCACCATTGCGAGCTTGCTGCTGACTTTTTCAAGAGGAGCGGCCCTGGTATTTGGTGGGCAAGCCGTGCTGCTGTTGATTTATTACTTCCGTAGAATAAATGTTAAGCAGTTTTTTGTGGCCGGTGTCGTAGTGGTAGCAGCTGTGGGAATATTTTTTGCGACTAATTATTTGAGAAGTTTTGAACATAAGGTGATAAATGTTCAAGAGCGCGTTACTTTTGGTAATGATGACAGTGTGACTTCAAAGCAGGAAAGGATAGATTTCTGGAAGGCGGCAATAGAATTATCATTGGAAAAACCGCTGCTAGGATGGGGTCCTTTTAGTTTCCGTTATGCTTACAATCCAATTCAAAAAACCTTCCTGGCAAATGCCGATCATCCGCATAATATTTTCTTAAAAATTGCTGTGGAAAATGGTATTCCGGCGATGGTTTGTTTTCTGGCATTTTTGCTAATGATTGCAGTGACGGTTTTGAGGAGATTTAAGAATCTGGATCAGAAATCAAAAGATTTTGTGTTTATTTTGGGATTGGCGGTGGTAGGAGGAATCACGCACAGTATGATCGATTATAATTTCAATTTCTTTGCGAATCTCCTGTTAATCTTTATCTATTTGATTTTTATTCGTTCTACCGTAGTAAAAGAGACTGAAGAATGCCGTAACTATTCCACGGTGATTTTCGCTCTAATTGTTGCTCTTATTTCCATATGGGAGGTTTACTTTTTATTTTTGAGCCATTTCAATAATAATCAAAAGGCCTTAGATCATTCTTTGTACCCACGTGATCATTTTCTGGCCGTGGCCAAAGATAAATTGGTAGCGAAAAACTTCCAGGACGCGCAAGCCAATCTGGATTATTTCTTAACTCTAAATCCCCTGGACGCGGAGGCCTGGTATCTCAAAGCTCAGATTGATTGTGGCGAGGAATATATTCTCAATAATGCCGATGACTGCGCAAAAGATGCGTTGCAGGCCTTGAAGCTCAATCCCATGAATGACTTCAAATATTACTTGGAATACTTCAAACAGATATTTAATGGAAAAGTGGAAGTGGTGGATTTTTCAAAATACTTGAAGCAAACTCTGAAGCTATTGGATACATACGCGGATTATGTGGAAATGAACGTGCATTTTACGGCTTATACAATCAATGTTGAGACTGCTGCTGAATTGATTGATTTATTGGCCGAGAAGAGTCTGTCCAATCCCCCACTTTTTGATCAAAATGATTTGGCAAAAATCAATGATCTGCAGACTAAAAAGATCAAGATGCTGCGGAAAATGGAAGAATTGAGAGCTCAGAAAACTTTTTAAATTATATTTATGGATTTTAAGGTTGGAGATTTTAAGGCGGCGATGTTTGATTTTGATGGTACTTTGACTGAAAAGGGACACAATACTCCTTCACGGGAAATCGCCGATGCTCTGGTAAAGCTATCGCAGAAAATGCCTATTGGTTTTTGTACCGGTAGACAATTGGAGTCTTTTGAGCGTCGAGCCTTGGCTCATTTGCTGGCGGAGGTTAACGAGGCGGAAAAGCCGCGTTTTATGGAAAATCTGTATCTGTTCGCGGAAAATGGAGCGATAGGTTACGACTTTAATGCAGTGGCTGGTGACTTTGAAGAAATTTATCGCATAGAGTGGCCGAAGGAATTTATTGAGCGGGAAAAACTGCGGACGATTTTGAATGAAGCCGTGAAGGAGCATGGTGAGATTTTGTATAATGCTCATGAGATAGTAGTGGTGATGGGTACGAAATTTTATTACGAAGATAAGCCGGCAATCGATAAGGTGTATGAACTGGCAGGAAAGATTTATGAAATTACTTTGGAGGTTTTGGCGAAAATAAATCCTGATTACGGGAAATACGTGCACGTGGGAAATTCCGGAATTGGCGTGATAGTCAGTCCGGCGAATGGTGACAAGGACGCGGCGGTTGAAAAATTCGGGCAGTTTTTGACAAAGAACAGAGGCATGGAATTTGACTCAAGGTATAGCGAAATTTTGACTGTCGGAGATAGCGCACAAGTCGGTGGCAATGATTTTTATTTTTTGAGTGGGCGTTTTGGCACGCCATATTCTGTGGGAGAAATTTTGCCTAATAATCCTCTAATTCAATCTGTTAAAAATGAAAATGGTGAGAGAATTTTGCATGCCGGGGGAACCTTGAAGTTGATTAGCGGGTTGTTGTAGTGCATGAGTCGCACGCATTACTTTGAAATTTTTGCGATACAACTATCCCCGTGCCGGCGCTGAACCTTGATTGACTGCCGTAAAGGCCCACCATCAATTCACCTCCATGCTTCCGCCATTCGGAAAATTTTCGCATAATTTCTTTTCTAGGTGATTTTGGTTACTGCCGCCACTCAATCCATCTTTCCAACCTTCGCCATCCTCATTTGCACTGACTTAATTTACCGCCGCCCTTCGGTACTTTCTATAGAGATCATCAGCCCGCGAAACTTTCACATCCACCATCTCCCCAACCTCCAATTTCCATTGATTCGCGCTGAATTTTTCATTTTGTATCAAATTGTTATGCATGAATTCATGATGAACTTTGCAAAGAGGAATGATGGAATCGTGGTTTTTGCTCTCACTGTAGCGGTCGCGGTGGTGAAGGACTGTGTATGGGGAGTTGCAATTTGGGTAGGCACATTTGCCGTTTGTTGGCGCGAGTGCTTGATGTCGTCTTTTTGCTTTTACGTAGCGGGGCTCTTCTAGCGTAGCCGTCTGAATTTCGAAAGTGTCACCGGTGAGACTTTTTGCAGCTTGACCATCACCTTGCGAAATTTCGAAAGTCTCCCCGGTGAAACTTTTTTGATCTGTTGTATCGTGAACTGCTTTCGCATTACCACCATCGTCGGTGATACTACCAGCTCTTTCCCCTTTCTTCTGCGCCTGCCTGCCGGTAGGCATGGGAAACTCTTGCTTTTCTCGTTCTTCAAGAATTTGTTTTAAAAACTCTTTGTCACTGAGGGTTTTACCAAGTTTTTTCTTTAATTTCATGAAAAGAAAGGTGGAGTTTTCATCCAGTTCTATTTTTTTCATAAGCGCATCGGCTTTGCAATCTCGCTCACCGACTATCCATGAATTTCGTTCATCAACAAAGCTCAGCTGCGAGCCATTGCGTCCCTCTCCCACCATATCTGCACGCTGCCCGTTCCTCAGCTCCTTCGATAAACTCTGTACGGCCATTTTGCTCATGTTGCAGAGCTTTTCCGCCATCGCTTCGTCCATTTCCGGTGTGGTGATTTTTGCCACCATCGCGACTTTGTGCACGCCGATCGTCGCAATTGCGGCCTTCAAGAATGGCTTATCGCTCAAGTTTTCTTCGAGTCTCAGCCGTTTTTCGACTGTGGTTCCTGCGATATCACCAAATTTTCCAGCATACTCCTCGATCGTTCCGGCATATTTTTTCCAAATTCCGCTGGTGAAAATTTCCGGCAGCATTGCCAGCATTTTGTTTTTTAATTTGAATCGCATGCCGCCAAGCCGGACAAATTCGCGGTGGAGCTGTTGAGCCGAATTGGCTGTTTGAGTTACGCGCGAAGTGATTGGGGAAATTTGTATCATTTGTTGTTGTACAGAAATATTCATATAGTTTTTCGTTAAATATTTTAGACCTTAATTTTCTCAAAAATTGGATCGTCAGGCAAGCCTGAAATGGCTAGCAAATGCTACTCCAACACATTTCGGTCGCAAAAATTATCACACCGATTTTTGCCCTGCCGGAAGCCAAAGAAAAGGTTCGCATTTCGTGCGAAAATGGGCGTCAAGTCGAAGTAAAAACAGGATGAAAAGTAGATGGAAACTCGGTTCATATTTCGTGCGAAAATGGTCTTGAAGTTGAGGCGGCGATGAGCAAAAATTCTCACTGCCGATCGTGGTGGAAACTCTCACCGGGGAGACTTTTGAGGAATAAAGATGAGCAAAAACTATCCCCGGGGACACTTTTCGAGGAATGAAGATGAGCAAAAAACTCCCGCTGCCGATCGTGGCGAAAAGTTTCACCGGTGACACTTTTTTGATCTGGGATTGCACTAGTCTGGAGAGCGCACCTACAAAAATAGATGTAGTAGGCCGATATGAAAAATTTAAATCTTGTAATTTTCTTTTAGAATAGACGTAAACCTAAGCATCAGCTATTGACTTTACGTGTGCTTATTGTTTAGTATGAGCCTCCTAACTTTTAATTTAACCTAAAAAATATGTTGAAAAAATTATTATCTGCGCTTTGCCTATCGGCAATACTTGGCTCCGTAATTACTTTACCGGCATTTGCGGCGAATGTTATTATTATTGATCTTACTTTGGCGGTGGATAACGGTTCCACACCTCAAACCTTTAATCCGAGCGTAGGTCAGAAACTACAAGCTACCCCAACCTATGACGCGACTAAGACGGCTGCTTCAAATGGTTATGTGAAAGTAATACAGGGATCAACGGTAATAAAGACTTTGGCGACATGGAATACACAAGCAACATCACCTGTTTCACCTGTTGCATGGGATGGTAAATCAGTTGATAGCGGTGTGACATTGTGTGGTACGGCGCCGGCAGCAGTACTATGCCCTACAGGCGATTATCAAATTGAAGTGGAAATAGACAATGCAAGCGTTACCGAGAAGCTTACTAAAACTTTTACAATCGTCACCGCTCCAACTTCAATTGTTGTGAATTCTTTCAATTTAGCCCCAACTCCAACTGTTACAGGTGGTACTTTTGATCCTTCAAAAAACGGTGATAAGCAGAATTTAAATATTGATTACACATTAAATCAGTCGGTGGATACTGTTTCTGTCGAGATTCTGAGTCCAAAAAATTTGCTACTGAAAACTTTCTCTCAAACAAACACCAGCAATAACACAACAAGTCCATTCATATGGGATGGTATTTTTGCCTTAAAAACAGTTGCGCCTGGAATTTACACAGCGAAAATCACAGCTACAAAATCAGGAACAACAACGGTTACAAGCTCAAAAACATTTACAGTTGCTTACAATAATACAGGTAAGGGGGCGATCAGCGCCTTTACAGTGGCGCCTTCCATATTCAGTGCGGCTGATGGAGACGTAGTTATTAAATTTACAAATACAGTTAATACCAATATCACGGCGGAAATTTTTAGGACGAGCGATGATTCTCTGATGCGTACTTTTGTCGGATTTCAAGATGATAATTATGGTTCAAACACGATCAATACAATACCCTGGGACGGAAGAGATACAAACGGTAGTAGTGTGGCCACAGGTACTTATAAAGTGGTTATAACATTGAGAAACGATTTTGGAGTTGTTGTTGCCGAACAAAATGTTGGAGTAAGCAGCTCTACCGCTTCTTCAATTTCAACAGAAAATGCGCATATCTCCGGAATTTCTTTCAGTCCTTCTTCGACTTTCGATCCGGCTAAAAATGATCAATTAAAGATTAAATATGATATCAAGCAGAAGCTTGATTCATTGAAAATCTATGCGATGAGAGGTGCAGATAAGATTGAATTGCAAAGCGAAACCAGCCTGGAGACTGAGAATAATGTGGAATTGGATTGGGATGGAACGGATAGTATTGGTGAGTATGTAGATGAGGGCTCATGGAAAATTCAATTTGAATCAAAAGTTGGTTCTCAAAGTTTGATTGCGGCTAAATCAATCAGTGTAACTTACAATAAACCAAAAATCAGTGATGTCTATCTTTCAAAAACCAAGTTTGATAATGAAAAAAATGAGTTCACTTATATTTTTTTCCGCATGGATTCTGATTCCGATGTAACCATCCAAATATTGATGAATAACAGCGAGCAGGAGAATATCGTGGAGGATATGGCCGTGGATGGAAACAAGTGGTATGCAGTAAGCTGGGATGGTGGCGGGTTTAGCTATGAGGATAGTTTGGATATAAAAGTTTTAGCGCAGAATTCGGTGAATCATAATGTTTTCAATAGCAAGAAAGTGAGTGTGGATTTAGCTGAAGATATAGTTTCAAGTTCAAAATCAAACATCACTCAAGACTATATTAATCCTGTGGCTACCGATGGAGATCAAGAAATGCAATTGTTCTACAACCTCTCTGAAAATGCCGACGTAAAGGTGACAATTCATCGTGGAAACACCAGTACCGGCACCGTAGTAGCCGAATTACTCGACGTAAGTGATCAGGATAATGGTGACCATGAAGTGATTTGGGATGGCAAGGATGATGATGGCAAGACCCTTTCTAAGGGTCTATATACTTATAAAATAATTTCAACAACTTCTACAAGCGACACGGAAACAGGATTGTTTGTGGTTGGTAGCGTGGGTGACGTGGAAGGTGGAGGAAGTTCGAGTTCTTCCGGATCTTCAAGCTCATCAAAAGGTGGAAAAGTTGGATCAGGAGTGATAGTAGATGGCGGAAAGAAAACGGACACTGTGCCAACAAAAGATCCTGTAAATGATACAGGCTATGGTTTGAAAAATCCCATGGAGGATTGCGGTGGATTTAGCGATGTAAGCCCGGATAATAAATATTGCGCGGCGATTCAATGGGCCAAGGAAGAGGGAATATTTACCGGGTACGCTAACGGTACTTTCGGAGTGAATAGCCCGATAGCAAGAGTGGAATTACTGAAAGTAATTATGGAGTCCTTGGATATTGAAACAAGCAAGCCGGAGAATGGCAATTTGGGTTTTACGGATGTGGTTCCGGGTCTCTGGTATATGGAATACCTGCAGGCGGGAAAGAATTTGGGTATTATAAATGGTGATGGCGGTAAAGGCACTGTACGCCCATATGGCTCAAGTCAGAGAGTGGAAGCTTTGAAAATGATTTTTGAGGCAATGAAAGCTACCGGAAGATTAAGCAAAATTGATGGTAAATGTAACAATACTTATCCCGATGTACCTGCCGCTGCATGGTATGAAAAATACGTGTGCGAAGCCGATAATTTGGGTCTATACGACATCGAAAGTAAGGTCTTTGGAGTCTCTACTCTCTCAACAAGAGGTGAAATTGCCGAGGTACTTTACAGATTACATTTGAGCAATTTGCTGTAATTATTCAATAAATACTTGACAAACTTTCTAATTCGAGTATTATTCATTTCCTTAATTGCCCTTCACATATAAATGCTTATAAATAACTCAAAAAATATGTTCAAGAAATTCTTAGCAGCGTTGAGCCTTGTAGCTATACTTTCAACAAGTACAGCTTTCGCGATTGATCCATTGCCTGGTGGAGTAAATGCTCCATCGACCGGTATCGTTGTTGCAAACCACGCTTTAAGCGCGGCTTCTTTCAACCCTATCGCAACTCCAGTAGAAACATTGAAGGTAACATTCACTCTGACTAAAGATGCAGATCTTTATTCTTACGTGCTTTCCTCAACTGGTGATGTAATGGCTGAATTGGTAGGTACTGCAGCTACACACGCAAAAACAGTTGCCGGAGCAATATCTCTGACATGGACAGGTAGACAAAATAATGGTGCAAATACTGCCGTTTTGCCTGATGGCACATATACTGTAAAGACTTTCTCCTCTTCGAAGGATAACGCCGGTGTTGTAACAGTAAGTGATTCTTCCAGCCAGACTGTTTATCTTTCTACTGTAAATCAAACAGCTCCTAAAATCTCATCTTTTAAAGTTGAACCAGCTACTTTCTCTCCATCTACAGGTGAGACTGCTGATATTTACTTCACTACCAGCAAAGATGGTTTTATAACTGTTCAGATTCTTCAGGGAGCAAATGTTGTACGTACTTTCACGGAATACACTAATTTTTATTACGATGCAGGTTCATTTGCTATCAATTGGGATGGTAAGAACGACCTTGGTAATATTGTAGCTGATAATGTTGGTACCAATACTTATACTGTAAAGGTAACAGCTTCAGTAAACAACGGTGTTGATTTCAATAAGTCTACTTTCGCGGTGAAGGCGTTGACAAGCGTCAATGTTGCCGTAGGTTCAGTAAAGAATTTCAAAATCAATCCGGATACTGTATGGAACCCTATCAAGGGAGGAATTGATGTTGACTATCAATTGACTGAAAAAGTTAAATCTCTTCATATTCAGGCTAAGAGTGGTAACAAAGTTGTAAAAATTCTTGACGACAAGAATGTAGACAGCGGTTACTACACTGAAATTTGGGATGGTACGGACGATATTGGAAATTATATTGATGCAGGCACATGGACAATCAGCATTATTGCTGACGGAGTAACTGCTACTAAAAATGTTACTGCTAAATATACTCAACCTGCAGTAGTAGAAGCATTTGTAAGCAAGGATTCATTTGATCCTTCAAAAAACGAAATGCAAAATTTAGTTTTCAAAATCGATGCTAAAGCAGTTGTAACGGTAGAGGTTTTCCAGGGCACACAAAAAGAAAACAAGCTTGTTGATGAATTGATGGTACAGAAGAACAACTGGTATTCTGTTGCTTGGGATGGCCGCGATATGGACGGCGCGCAGGTAGACAATGCCGGAGATTGGAAATTCAAGATCTCTGCAAAGAATCCAACAGCTGAAGATCTATTAGGTAATAAAGCTGTATCATTCCAGGTTGCAGCTGATACTGTAAATGAAAAAAAATCCAATGTAACCAACGATACTACAAGTCCAGCGGTATATGATGATCAACAAAGTGAATATATCGACATCAATTATTCTTTGGATCAAGACGCACAAGTTTTCATCGCTGTTTACGAAGGTAACTCTACAGGCGGTAAAGCTAAAGCAACTCTTTTAGACTACGTTGCTCAATACGCAGGTGATCACAATGTATCTTGGGATGGTCGTGATACAAACGGCAAGACCTTGGCAGACGGTGTATACACTTACAAGATTATTGCTAAAGTAGGCAGTAACTACAAGGAAACTGAAACAGGTACTTTTGTAATTGGTAATTCCGGTGATTATATTACTCAGCCTCCGTTTCCTCCTGAACCTCCAGAAACATACGCAGCATGTGAAGATGGTATCGATAATGATGCTGATGGTTATACAGATTTAATGGACGCAGGTTGCGATAGCTCGGAGGATAACGATGAGTATAACTACGTTGTAGAACCACCTGTTGTAGAAAATTGTGGTGGATATTCAGACACTAAGTTTGTAGTCAATCAAAATTACGAAATGTGTCAGGCTATTAGCTGGGTAAGCGAACAAGGTATATTCCAGGGTTATGGAGATGGTTCATTTGGACTAAATACTCCTATCAAGAGAACTGAAGTGTTGAAAGTTGTGCTGAAAGCTTTCCCTAGCGTAACTGTTTTACCTAGCGATGGTTCAAACCAGGGATTCTGGGATGTTGATACATCAGAATGGTATATGCCGTTCGTAAGAACAGCTAAGTTCTACAACATGCTTCAGGGTTACAAAGACGGTAGCGTAGGCGTGAACAAACATGTAACAAGAGCAGAGTTCTTGAAATTCGCTCTTAAGGGTAGTTCCGCTTTCACAGGTTACCAGGTTCCAAGCTATGCTTTCTCTTACTACGCTGACGTAGATGCAAATAGCGCTTGGTACAAAGATTTCGCAGGAGTTGCGTATGATATGGGATTCTTCGGATATAACTACAACGGAACAGGTGCGAAAGTAAATCTATATCCAGAACAATCTATCACAAGAGGTGAGGTGGCTCTAATTTTGTACAAGATGTACAACAACTACCTTTTAGGTTACGGCCCAGAATATTCAATGAAAGGCTATTAATCTAAGATTCAATATTAGTACGAATGACATTTTTCATAGGAATGAGGGGAAAAAACCCGCCGCAAGGCGGGTTTTTTCTTTCCTTTTTAGGGGCTCGCGTCGCCCCCTCCAAACCGGCGGAGCCGGATTTGGAGCCTCCCCCTCTCGCCCGCTTCGCGGGCTACACTATTGGTGCGTATTTTTCTTGTAACTTAATGATAAAATTTGCGTATTACATCTTGACAAATTAGCACTTTGTGCGTAATGTCATTCTCTAATCTATGCTGTCCATTGGGCGCCCACTTAATGCGATCGTTCGTGGACCTCTGACAAGGTCAATTCTCCCTGTCTTTATAAAAATCTTTAAGATGGGTCGAGGAATGACCGAGTAGTACAGGTTAGATGTTCCTTAACAACTCGCAAGGTAAATATTTGAATTTTTTTTTATAAGCTCAGGCTTCATATTTGTTTGAGTAGACACAATCAGGGCTGTCGATCATGAAGGTAATGTATAAGTTTACAGAATCAATTCTAAAAGTGGGCACTTTTTAAAGATTCCGAGGCTTGTCAAAGAGTGTTTAATTGATGTCAGATACGAGGCGACAAGAAAATTTTGACCGCAGTGTACGTGAAGTACATGAGGAGCAAAATTTTCTTGTCAACGAAGTATATGGCATTAAGTAAACACTCTTATATTACCTTTATGTCGACGGTCCTGGTAGATGTCATGCAAGGCAGAAACCAGATCAGTAAGTTTCCGGGTAGTACACCTGGGTTGAGGGTAAGAGCTCAACCCTGAACTCAAGTGTTCTACTTGGAGGCGTCCGGCTAGCGACAGCGTAGTTTCGGGGGCATGTGCTTCTGAACGCTGTGGCGAGGCCATTCCATTCCCTGCTAAGCCAAATGGCGGGGTTCATGTCCGGAGGACACCATGCTCAAACTGAGCAATAAATCGATCATCGCATGTGCGGTGATCCTCATCGTCGGCGCAGGTTGCGCCGATGAGCCTGTGAACGGCCCTACGCTGGTAGCGGCGGACAGTGCAGACGGCCACAACAACGACGGCGGCGCAGACGGCAAGACCGGCTGCGACGACCAAAATCTGTGCACCATCGACTCGGTCGATCCGGTCTCGGGCAAGTGTGTGAACACCCCCGTCCCGGACGCGACCACCTGCGACGACGGCAACAAGTGCACGTCGCTCGAGACCTGCCAGGCCGGACAGTGCGTTCAAGGTATTGACAGTGGGGGCTGCAACGACAACAACCCCTGCACCACCGACAACTGCAACCCCAAGGACGGCAAATGCGTCCACGGCAACAACGACAACACCTGTGACGACGGCAACTCCTGCACCTCTGGCGACATGTGCAAGGGTGGCGGTTGTGTACCTGGCGCGGCGTTGGATTGCGACGACAAAAACGTCTGTACCACCGATACTTGCGAAGGCAAGATGGGAGGTTGCAAGAACGGCAACGTCAACTGCGACGACAAGAATGACTGCACGATGGATAGCTGCGACACCAAGACCGGCTGCGCCAACAAGCCCAAATTCGACGGGGCGGCGTGCGAAGATGGTGACCAGTGCACGAGCAGCGACATGTGCAAGGGCGGTAGCTGCAAAGGCGGCACTGCACCTACGTGCGATGACAAGAATGTCTGCACGAATGACAGCTGCTCACCGGCCCAAGGCTGCCTCCACGCTCCCCTCACGGGACAGGCGTGCGACGACGGCAACGGCAATACGGTGGGAGATCAGTGCGCGGCAGGTGTCTGCGTAGGGGGTGCGCCCTCCTGCGACGACAAGAACGCCTGCACCGTCGATACGGGAGATCCTGCAAACGGGGTGCAATGCACCAACGTGGCGATCAACTGTGACGACGGCAAAGCGTGCACCACCGACAAGTGCGTCGATACGAAGAAGGGCTGCGTGTCTGTGAACAACAGCGCGCAGTGCGACGACGGCGACGCCTGCTCGGTGGGAGAAAAGTGCTCAAACGGGGTTTGCGCAGGTGGGGTCGCTCCCGCATGCAACGACAGCAATCCCTGCACGAGCGACACGTGTGACCCGAAAGCGGGCTGCGTGTTTACGCCGCTGACCGGCGTGGCGTGCAACGATAGCGATTCGTGCACGACCAATGACCAGTGTTCAGCGGGCGGGATCTGCACAGGCGGACCCGCGCCCAGCTGCGACGACGGGAACGTGTGCACGACAGACGCATGCGACCCGGCCAGCGGCTGCAAGAAAATCGGACTGACTGGAACCGGGTGCGACGACAAAAACCCGGGAACGGTCAATGATGCCTGCTCGGCTGGTATCTGCAAGGGCTCTAGCGCGGCATGCGATGATAGCAATGCGTGCACGGTCGACGGGGGAAACTTCCCGGCCTGTACTCACGCTCAAGTCAAGTGCGACGACAGCAAGCTCTGCACTGACGACACGTGCGCCCCGGCGACGGGCTGCGTGTTCATGGCAAATGCCGTGACGTGCGATGACGGCAACGTCTGCACGGTGAGTGACGTCTGCGCGAGCGGTACCTGTGGTGGGACCGCCTCGAAGTGCGACGATGGAGATCTGTGTACGACGGACTCCTGCGACAAGACCACGGGCAAGTGCGGCTCAGTGGCAATCCCCGGATGCGGCATCGGGGAGATCTGTGGAAACGGCATCGACGACGACAAAGAGGGTAAAATCGACTGCGACGACAGCGAGTGTGGACCGAAGTCGAAAGCTTTTGTCCTGTTCGTTTCTGCGCAGTACGACAAGGCCACCGTTGGATTTGTCACGGCTGACAAGCCCAATGTCGTTCAGTCCCTGCCGGCACCTCCTGGCGGCAAGGGATATCAGGTGTACTGCGAGGAAGTTCCCTTCACCGCAACGCTGAGCACGCCGTCCATCTATGGCGGCACGCTGCAAGCGTGGGTGCAGGGCCCACTCGGCAATACGCCGGACGAAAAGGTCGCATCGGCGCCAGCATCTTGGGCGTTCGAGGTCTTCTGGCCCCTTCCGGCGTCCGGTCAGGGTCTCAAAACGAAGAGCTTCTCCAAGCCGCAAGGAGATGCCTTCATGATCGCTTGGCCGCCGTCCAAGTGATAAGTAGCGCCCATTTCTAGGGGCGCTGCGCGGTAGAGTGCTGGTGACTCATCTCACAATAGCCAGCACTCTGCCAAGAGACGAGGACTGGTCGCGTGCCTTAAGCTCGCGACCGGTCCCCTGTCTGTTCCTTTCAACATTCTAAAAATTCAAATAACTTTTTTCAGTCGTTCAGCTCAGGACCCGCTAATATTGGGTACCAAAGCTGACAAGCACAAGAAAAAAAGTCACATACCTTGCGAGGCTCTTTTTTATAAGCTCCGGCTTCATTCGGACTGGCAGAGCCAGATCCTCATTTCACCTTCGCGCTCGGACCGTGTCCTCGCTTTTTTTTAAAGCTCGCTTCGCTCAGAAGTGGCAAAGCCACATTCTTCGCTTGCTGCGCGCTCGGACCGTGTCCTCGCAATGCTGCACTGTTTTTTGACGTGCCTGGAAATTAAGCAGCTATTTTTTCTGATTCAATTCCACTCGGATCCTCAGCATCATTTTGGCTGGTAGTGAATTCGATACTCTGAATAATTTCAGCCATGAAAGTAACCCAAGTTCGGATAATTCTGAATTTGTCAGACGGATCAACTCCCGGAACTTGATGTGTTGAAACGATATTATCGTTGTCCTTGGTGTCGAAATATTTATTCCAAATTTTAACCCATTCATTAAATAGGTCCTGTACTTCCTTACTGTTTACATCAAAATATTTTCCGTGTTTATGGAGCAATATCACAGCCATTGTCTGTTTATATTTCAATTCAACCGACTTATTTACTTCGTTAGTACCGGGCTGGACAGGAGATTCCAGCTTTAAATTATCCCAATCGCTGAGAGCCTTGAACAAATGCCTTTCATTCGGTTTCTTTGCCAAATCTGCAACCACGATTTTTCCGACATTATCCAAAGCTATCGCATCGATTCGAAGCTCATAGATTGAAGTCGGATCTTTCTGTCTCGTCACTACTCCAATGGAATCGATGCCACCAAGTTCTACATTTGCTGCACCCTTAATGAGCTGAGTTAAACCAAACTTTTCCACATCCGGACCAAGTAATCCTTTGAGACGCATTGCCAATTGTTCCGGCGTGGCAAGTACCGGACCGACATTGGCCAACTCAATTGTTCTCTTAGAAGTTAATTCATCACCGGTAGTCATCTCGCCGCTGGCTGAAAACCATTTACTCATTGCCATTTCGGCTACAAGTTTACGGAAATTATACCCATTGTCGTGAAGGAAAGTAGCCATTTCATTCAAAAATTTATTTTCAGACATGTAACGATTCATCTTGGCTTCGAAATCCATTTCTCCATCGTTTGGTTTCTCGGAAGGATCTCTTTGCATCAAGAATTTGTAAGACATCTTTGCCATAGCTTTGGCGAACGGACGTCTGCGATCTGGATCATAGCCCGGATCACTCGGAGACAAATCCGGATCCAAAGTCATCAAATACATCAACTGCTGCAAAGCATTCGGAGCATTATGCTTTATTTCCTGACCGTAAAGACCCATATTGAGCAGGGAAATCGGCGCAGGCTCTTTTGCATTTGGGTTATATTTTCCGGTTACCAAATCAAATTTGGTAAAAGCTCTGGAACCCAGATCCAGTGGAGTACCGCGGTGGCATGTTATACAGTTTTTATCGGTTAAAGTGGGATATGTCGCATTCGGATCGTTTTGTTGAACATTGCGCGAACCAAATTTCAAAATATCCATATCATAAAATCCTTCATGAGTAAGCCTAGATCTATTACGATTGATATTGGTCTCGGTTGAAGGCCATCTTGTTAACCAAATTCTATCCGATGGAACGCCTGCCAATGGAGCAGTATCAGTGGTAATATTTTGAGCCTTTTGACGACCAACCCAGTCATCAAAACCTCCATTAATCGGTTTAATACCGGGATCAACAATATATGTAGCGGTACCAAGTTCTTTGATTGAGCGATTATGTTTGACTATATAGACCAAGAGATTTCCGGGACCATCGGCCAATTCAGCATTGTCTCTTTTAGTCCAATCTATGCCATAGCTTGTACCCAAAGCCTTAATGGCCTTATCGTCCTTTGCTAGGGCTTGAGTCAAAGTTTCATCATTATAATTTGTTTTGAGCCATTCGTAAAAACCTAGATCCTCCGTAGCCAACATCATCATCTGTCTCAATTGATCTTTGGTGGTGATTTTCAATGGTGAAGTTGGAATTTTTGCCCCGGTCACATTACGTAAAAATTTCACATACACTTCAGGCAAACTCAGCATTTCCATTCCTTCGAATAACTTTTCTTCCGAGTATTGAGTGTTTTTGCAATCCACATTTACCTTTGGAGCATCCGGAAGGGTCTTTGCATCAGGGTCATTACCCAGAGATTGCACATAAGCGCGCACTGATTTGGTAAACTCACTCATTTGAGCAACCTGCCCATTATCGAGGGACTGCTCTCCTCCTCCGTGAGTTTTACCGCTACCGTCCGTGTTTTTGGTAACACCCTTGGCGTAGGCTACCCAATATGGTTCCTTAATTTCCGTAAAACGGGCCGCTTTCTTAAAAAGGCTATCGAAAGATTTTCCTGAAGCAATCGGATTGCCACTGGCGTCCCATTGCCAGCCGGAATTAATTTCCGGTTTATATCCCACTCCTCCCGGACGATGACAACTTTTACATTGATCCAAAGTGACATCCAATTCCTTAAATTGATAATATAATTGGTCTTGAGGACACGGGGCAGAAGTGGTGGTGGGGTCTTCCCCGGTTGCAACAGCAGAATCCTTACCGTCAATTATCACATCAGAACTTTGAGTATAGGTATCAGCCGGTTTTGTTTCCGTGTTGTCGTTATTACAGGCGGCTGCTTGTACTTGCAGAGCAGCTAGAACATAGTACAAAGCTCGCCCGGAAACGCTTTGGCGCAAAGTGGTTACAGCTTTATCGAAAAACGAGGGTTGAGTCGTTACCTGTTCGTTGCGGGAATCCGGTTGTTGGTTTTCAATATTCATAGTTTTTAGCCTAACATTTTTTTAATTGCATCTCTGACCGGATCAAACATCAGTTCGCGCTGAAACTGTTTTGATGGATCGCGTATTAATTGACCGGTTTGTTTTTGGAGAAAATTATTGATGACGTCTGTCCCAGTCACGTCGGTGAGAGTGGTATTTACGGGAAAGTTTACCTTATCCAGACCATTGAGCCATCTCCTATAGGCCATGGCATCGGCATAAGTATTTTTTTCTCCAGTATGTTGAGAAGTCACCGGATTCACTTGCCCAATTACTCTCGGTCCCTTTACTCCTTCTCCGATCAAAACTACCGATCCAATATGGTGATGAGCGGAAGGATCACCCGTACCTGCCGCATGACGGCCAAAGTCCCCGTGAAGAGCTATTCGGCCTTTAATTCCAGCCTGCTTACAAGCCATGAGAAATCCGTGCATAGCCATAATCATAGTTTGGTTTCTGGCCATTTGTTGAGCTCCATTTGCTTCACCATGGGTATCATATCCACCATGCTGTAAAGTCAGCCCCACCAATTGTTTCTGTTTGAATAATTCAACTCCAAGTAAAGCGGAGGTTAGGAGCGGATTGTTTTGATTTTGCTGAATACTGTTTAAGGTTGCGAGAACTTTTTGAACTTCCTGCGCGGCGCTTTGAGCAGTTTGACGTTTGGCTCCAATGCTTTGCAGGCCCGGCGAAACTCTGCGCCCGCGAGGACTGAGACCATTGGCATAACTGCCAACATTTTCCGCGCGCTTTTGAACAACATGTTGAGCGATGGAGTCCGCCAAAATCTTACCCCCATTTTTACCGACGAGATTTGGATTAGCAAGGCTCACAAGATTATTCAGACTATTCACAGAATTAGCCGCAACAAGTCCCCCGGTAAAATTAGTGTTGCTGCCGCTCATAAATGCGAGTGGAGCACCCTTGCCAAAGGCTGAGGCGCGCATGGCTGCTATAGATGGAATAGTCATATCGACGCTACCGTTGAAACCACGTTGAGTACCGTCGGAGTGACTGGTCGTTCCTTGATCGGTAAGTATCACCTGCATTTGATCGCCCCAAGCTTGCAAAAAGTGCACCGGATTTGGGCCGCCCTTTGGATCAGGTACCATACCATATCCGACCGGAGCGGCCGGCTGATTCAATGGAGGAGATTTCAGTGGGCCGTTAGTGTGATCAGCGGTTGTCGCCTGTTGCCAATTGAAAAGCCAACGCCAGTCGGGACCACCGGACCGATAAATTTCCACTTCCAGCACATCAGTTCCTGCTTCCGGATCGACTGCAAAAGCATCGCTCGGTCTCATGGTAATTCCGGTAGCTACTCCCAATGCGGCTAAAGTCGTGTATAGAAACTTTCGGCGACCCAGAGGAGTATTATTGGCCAGGTTTTCAATTGCAGCTCGACCGGTAACTGAAACGAGACCTGCAGTGAGCAAGTCTCCAGTATCAAGTGAAATGCGGCGATCTTCTGTGGCGACTTGATTTAATTTTTGAGTCTGTTCAGTAAAAAAGGCTTGAGCATCTCTGTGTTCCTGACATTCTCCCATAGGAAAATTATCATCTCCTGCACCTTTTTGTATCCCATCAAATGCCATTTATTTTAAAATAAATAGTACAATAATTATGGCTACATAATAACAAAATACAACAATTAGTCAAACAAAAAGGCCCCGTTTTTTTGAACGAGGCCTTTACGCTATTTTATATGGAGAGAGAGATGCTTACAAATTTGCGTCATCGCCGCCGTCTTTGGCGTCGTTGGTGGCGTGGCAAGTTTTTCTGTCAGCATTGAATTTTTCCTGTGCTGCTTTTTTAGCTTGATTCAAAGCTTCGCGTTGTGTCTTCCAAGTACCCTGAAAATCAGACCAAGCCTTTTTTACAGCTTCGGCGCGAGCAACCTTGTCTGTCAAAGCCCAAGCCGCGGTCAACGCGCTCATCCTTGTGCTGAGAGCCGCTTTTACATTGCTGTAATACGCTTCAAAGGCAGTAATTACAGCTGTCTCACGAGCTGTAACTGCTGTCTGCATACAAGCCAAATCCGCCTGATTCTCTACTTCTTTCGCAGCTTTCTTATCGGCTTTTTCTTTTTCCTTCGCTGCTTTTTTATCAGCTTTTTCTTTTTCGTGAGTGGCCTTTTTGTCGGCCTTGGCTTTTTCCTTGGTGGCTTTTTTGTCAGCCTTGGCCTCCTCCTTGGTGGCCTTTGTAGTTTCGGCAGGAGGAGTGCCGGTCGTTGTAGTAGTTGTTGTTGGAGTCTCCGGAGTGCCTGTAGTTACAGCTTCCTCAGCAAAAGCCGGGGCTACGCTTGTGGCCATAAAACCTAGAGCTAAGACAGCGGAGGCAATGCGTTTTGAAATCATAAGAAGTTGGGTTAAAAAAATAAATGATTTTCGTAAGTTAATACTACTATTAATTATAAATATTACACAATTTTTTTTCAACTTGCTATAATGTATTTACCATGACTTACGAATTAACATTACAACAAGCTGAAACTCACACGTCCGATGGTTTTGGGAAAAGTAAAACCACCGACGCTAAAACTTTGATCAAAACCTGGGTAAAGGTTCGCCGAGACAGAGAAATTCCGGAGTTTGATGCTATTGAAAAATTCAATTGGTGCTTTGAGGGTGAGGATACTTCGCGCAAGTATACGGAAAAATTGGCGGAGATGCTAAATGAAAACGGCGGAATGTTTATTGAAGATGCTTTGAAGTTAAAAGAAAAAGACATTTGTGCGGACGTATTCCCTATTCCGGCGCTGCGGGCAATGAAAAAAGCGATTGTGAATTATTTCGAGAAAACTGGACAAATAGAGCGCTTACGCAAGGCTACGGAAACTGTAATTTGTCATTGTCGTCATGTGACGGACTTGGATATTCAGGAAGCCATAGAAAAAGGTAATAATACTTTGGAATCTTTGGGGGCGGTGACAGGTGCCGGTACCGGCTGTAATACCTGTATAACTCGCGTGATGGAAATTGTAACTAGGAGAAAAACTGCTCTTGGTGGTATAAAATGAGCAACAAATTATTAAATTTTATTCATGTACGATTTTATTGTCATTGGAGGTGGGTGCAGCGGACTTTCCGCTGGAATGTATGCGACTCGTTTAGGGCTTAAGACTCTGGTTTTCGCGGAATTGCCAGGTGGACTCATTACTACTACTCATTTAGTGGAAAACTGGCCGGGCATTATCACTACCACGGGTCCGGATTTGGCGATGGCCTTGTATAATCATGCCGAAGCCAGTGGTGCGGAAATTAAAAATGAAATCGTTTCGAAAATTGAAAAATTGCCGGATGTAAATGGGTTTCCTCAATTCAAAACAATTACTTCTACCGGCGAATATATTAGCAAAACCATTTTAATCGCTACCGGTTCTCATCATAGGAAATTAGGAGCACCGGGCGAAGCGGAATTCGAAAGCAAAGGAGTTTCTTATTGCGCGCTTTGTGATGGAGCATTCTTCAAAAACAAAGTAGTTGGTGTGGTGGGAGGTGGAGACAGTGCGGCAAAAGAAGCGTTATTCCTCAGTGAACATGCCAGTAAAGTTTATATAATTGTGCGTAAAGATATTTTGAGAGCAGAGCCAATTAATGCACAGAGGGTAGGTCAAAATCAGAAAATTGAAGTGCTTTTTAATACGGAGGTGGAATCAATTTCCGGTGCTAAGAGTATGGAGAGGGTGAAATTGAAGGAAGGAAAAGGAAAATTGTCCGGCAAAGAAATAGAAATGCAGGGAATTTTTATGGCGATAGGTCAGTATCCACAGACGGGATTGGCTAAAAGTCTCGGCGTGGATTTAAACGCGAAAAGTGAAATTATTATTAATCGCAAAAGCGAGACAAATGTACGCGGAGTATTTGCGGCAGGAGATTGCTGTGATTCAGAATTCAAACAAGCAATAACCGGATCCGCTGAAGCCGTCATAGCCTCTTACTATGCGTTTCATATTTGTACCACTGGACCGAGTTTTTAATGGGCGGGTCCTGTCACGGAAGAACAAATTTTCTTTCTTCGCTCAAGAAATCGCCCTGCCAAGCAGTGGCTCAATTCGCTCGAAAGAAAATTTGTTCCCCCGTGCCACCCGCCTTTATTTAGGCTAAATTTTCCAAGAACCTTAGCAATAAACGCAATCCATGCGCCGTCGCTCCCATAGTCTGAAATTCTTGGGGATCGCTGGTAAAGGCGGTGCCGCCGATATCGATGTGGCACCATTTATTTTTGCCATAGAAATTGCTCAAGAAAGCTGCCCCCTTGGCAGTTCCGGCGAGACGGAAAGTGGCCGGATCTCGATTTTTCAAATCAGCAACTGTGCTATTTAATTTTTTCTTAAAATCCGGGTGAATTGGTAATGGCCACACCAGTTCATCCACCTGTTCTCCTGCGGCTGAGAGCATGTCTTGTAATTCCGGTGTATTGCCAAGTATACCCGCGTAACGATCGCCAAGAGCAACAGAAACGGCACCGGTAAGAGTTGCAATACTAAGCATATACTTTGGATCGAAGCGCTGGCCGTAAGTAATGGCGTCAGCAAGAATCAGGCGACCTTCACCATCGGTATTGGTGATTTCCACGGTATGCCCGGATAGCATCGTAATAATGTCTGAAGGCCTGAAGGCTTTGGCACTGATAAGATTCTCGACGATAGGTGTAATACCAATAACATTCCGTTTAATTCCAAGTTTTTTCAGAAGACTCATAACGCCATACACAGCAGCGGCACCAGCCATATCTTGATGCATGGTTTCGATACTACCGCTGAGCTTGATATTATAACCACCAGTATCAAAAACCACACCCTTTCCAACGAGCACAATTGGCTTTTCTTTAGGGTTGCTCGCGCCGTAGTATTCCATAATTACGCATCTCGGTTCTACATCGGAAGCTTGATTCACCGCTAAAACACCACCCCAATGCATTTTGGTAAATTCCTTTAGTCCCAGAATGGTAATTTTATATTTATTATCTTGAGCAACCTTCTCGGCGGCTTTCACCATGTAATCAATAGTCGCAATATTTGAGGGACTGTTGACCAAATCCTTTACGAATGAAACGGCTTCCACAATACTGCGAGCCTTCCCTATTTTGGCTTCTATTTCTTGAGCATTAGCATCAGTAATGAGCTCTGCCGCTTTGAGGGCGAGAGTCTCTTTTTTGCTTTTGCTTTTTAGTTTACCAATGTCGTATTGTGCCAATGAAAATCCTTCAGCTAATTCTTCAATATATTTTTCCAGTTGAGGAGAAAGAAAAAGCGAGAGGCTTTCGTTTTTTGATTTTTTTAAAAATTTGGCAATTTTTGCTCCAAAAATTCTAGACTTGCTAGCATCAAAGTTTTTTTGCAGGCCGGCACCGATAATCAAAAGCTTCTCCGGCAAATTATTATCTGCAAGGTAAGTAAAAAAAGTTTCGCCAAAAATAGCTTTGAAATCTTCATTATTTACTGCTTTAGTGATAAATTCTTGAACAACTGTTGGGAGTTTAGTAGATTGTTTCCCCAAATTTTCCTGAAAAACAGGAACAACTAAAATACCCTTGTTTAAGCCGATTTTCTTATTAAATTGAACCTTCATGATCTGCATTATAGCAGAGCACTGGCTGTCTGCAAAAATTTTTTTTGATAAGCTCCGTGCGCGACTTTTCTTTGTAAGCTCCGGCTCACTCGGACTGGCAAAGCCAGATCCTCGTTTCGTCTACGCCTTCGCGCCGTGCGCTCAGTTTTTCGCCAAAATAAGGTGAGCTTTCTTTACCAGATTTTGGGCATTATCAAAAGTAAGGGTGTTAAATGCAGCCCCATATGGAAGCCATTTAAAGCCTTTATGTTCATGTGACAATTTCACTTCTTCCAAATTGGTTTTTGCGAGAAAAAATACCACTTGTTTATTGGAGATTTTTTTATTTCTTCGATACTGATAAGAAATTTCTTCACGAAAACCATCAATGAATTGAATATCGGCAATTCCCGTTTCTTCCAAAAGTTCGCGAGCCGCAGTCTGGTGTTCGGTTTCTCCGGCTTCCACATGACCCTTTGCCAAATCCCAGTGACCACTGGGATAATTCAAAATTAAATATAAATTAATTCCGTCCTTTTCGCGAAAAAGAACAATGCCGCAAGATTTTTCATCAAATTTTATTACCATTCCTTTATTTTTAAAGCACTTTTTGCCGCTTCCTCTTCAGCCTTTTGTTTACTACTACCATTACCTTTAGCGATAAGTAGACCGTTAATGTAGGCTCCCATAATGAAGTTTTTATCGTGATCAGGCCCATGTTCCTCCAAAACTTCATAGTAAGGGGTAAAGTCCTCCTTCTCCTGACAAATCTCCTGGAATTGAGATTTTGCGTCGATGTGTCCGCCTCCGGCAATGATTTCATCTAACCTTGTAAGAATAAATTTATTGATAAATTTCTCAGCCGTATCATAGCCCTGTTCGAGATAAATCGCGCCGATAAGAGCTTCCAAAACATTAGCTAAAATATATTTTTTCTCGCGCCCTCCGGATCTTTCTTCGCCATTGCTAAGATAAAGATATTTACCAAGATTTAAGGATTCGGAAATTTCAGCGAGATGCTTACCCTTGACTAAAGCTGAGCGAAAAGCAGTCATTTCCCCTTCATTCTTATCGCTACATCGTTCAAAAAGATGTCTCGTGGCAGCCAATTCCAGCACCGCGTCACCAAGAAATTCCATACGCTCATTATCCTTTATTCCTTCGCCACGATGTTCATTAACATAAGATCTATGCACAAAAGCATTATCAAGGAGTTCGAGATTTTCAAACTTTATATCAATTGCGTCTTCCAGTTCTTTATAATTTTTCATGGTGCTTTTTCATCACGCTGCTTAAAACTCCATTAATGAATTTCTGACTGTTATTATCCCCGAAATGCTTGGCAATTTCAACAGCTTCATTAATGGCTACCACCGGTGGGACATCCTCAGAAAAAGCTATTTCGTAGACACCAATTTCCAAAATTGCCCGATCAATGCGAGCAATTTTATCTATTGGCCACTCCGGTGCAAATTTGGCAATAATTTCTAGAATCTCTTCATGAAAAGCAACGACTCCTTCGAGGGTGGTCTTGGCAAATTCCTTTTCGGTAAGCTTTGGCGCGAACTCATTCAGAATAGCGGACAAAATGTCCTGAGGGGCGACTTCCGGCGCCTCGCTTTCACTACTGAAAGGTCCTGTACGAAACTCCATCTCGAAAATTGTCTGCATGACGCATGTACGAGCAAGATGCCTATAACTAGCCATACTTAAGCTTTAATTTTGGTGATCTTTTCGATCTTCTTCTTTTTGTCAATTACCTGACGACCACGATATTTACCGCAGTCAGGACAGGCAGAATGAGCACGACATTTAGAACCACAACTTGGACAAGTCACTAAAGTGGCCATATTCACAAGCTTTCTCTGTGTTTTAGTTTTAAAACTGGCGTAACGACGTTTTGTGCGGGCTTTCGACGTTTTCTTCTTGGGTGTAGGATGTTTTGACATACTTGTTAGTTAGATATCCCCTTTGGGATGTTATTTTAGTAGATCTTTTAGAGCAGCTAGAGGCTTATATTCCACTTTTTCTTCAGTTTCACAGTGACAATCTTTTACGTTTCTGTCATGGCCACAGATAGGACATAGCCCTTTACAACTTTTAGAGCATACTGGAATCGAAGGGAAATGCAAGATTATTTCTTGGCGCAAAAATTCACCCAGGTCGATCGTTTGCTCTTTCTTGTTCACGAGATAGATGTCATTAGAATCTACTTTGGATTCTAATGTTTGGTCCGGTTCGGTCATCAGATATTGCCTTTCTGCAAAATCCACCAATATTTCCTCCTCAATTTTTTTTAAACATTTATCGCAAGGAACTTCCACTTTCACCTTCAAATCACTTACTTTGACATTAAAACCTTCTTCTATTTTCATGATTTCGAGCTTTCCTATGGCATTGGAAATCAGGTTGAGCCCATCGTATTCCAGTGGAACCTCAAAGGAATACTCTTCGCGAGCTCCGGTGGATGCCTCCATAAGAGAAGAGACTTTGAAAATTAAGTTTGAATTGGACATTTAGTTTGGATTACTTCTTGATTAACGTCTGTTCATAGACAAAATCAGGCGCAAGATATACATGAATAAATTAAAAATGTCCAAGTATAATACTAAAGCCGCATCAATATAACGATCTTCGGGATAGCTTTTAATTTTTTGAAAATCGTAGGCAATGAATCCGGTAAAGAGTAGCACACCAACTCCGGAATAGACCATTTCCATAGTATTACTCCATGGAATGAAAACACCAATCAGGCCGGTTACGATCATGCCAATGAGGCCTATCATCAGAAATCCACGCATGCCGGTGAGATTCATTTTTGTCGTCCAACCGAAGGCGGCAGTAGCTGTAAACATGAGACCTGTAGCCAGAAGTGCTTTAGTCAAAATACCCACTCCTTCAGGTGTGTTAGCCAAAATTCCAATCAGCGGTGCGGCGGTCATGCCACTGATAAAAGTAAAAAGGACAAACAGAAAGCGATTCAAAGGAACTTTCGTACTCCATAAACGAGATGTCAAAACAATTGCCAGTTCAACAACCATGGCAACATAAATAAGTGCCGGTTGTTGATAGAAATACTCCATCCAATAAGTGCTGGTGATATAAACTCCGGCGGCGGAACACAAAATAGCCAAAGCAAAAAACGCCATTACTTTGCCAAAAAATGTTGTTTCAATGCCTGTTTTAGCGGAATAAAGATGACTGTTATTTTCGAACATATGAGATTTTGTTAAGGGCTTTTTGATTATAGTATATTTTTGGGAAATTGCAATGAAACGCGAAGGTAAGCCTGATCTGTTAAACCAAAAGTCGTGGGATACGCTCGTTTATTCTTGTTGTTACTTCGTAGTTGATTGTGCCGGCCCAATCCGCAAATTGTTCGGCGGTGATTTGTTCAGAGCCATACGGGCCGCTTTTCCCAATCAAAACCACTTCATTCTCCAATTGCGCTTCTGGGATGTTTGTCACTTCCACCATGAGCATATTCATACAAATTCTACCTCTAATTGGTGCTGCTTTCCCGTGTATAAGCACATAGCCGTCCTTCACGCCGCGATCATAGCCGTCGTAATAACCGATTGGAATAATCGCCAACTTTGTCTCATGGACGGTCTTATAAGTGCAACCATAACCTACTAATTCGCCGGCTGGAATAGTTTTAATTTGGGCGATTCTGGCTTTCCAGGTGAGAGCCGGCTGCAAGTGAATGCCTTCACTAGTCTCTTTTGATGGCCACAATCCGTAACTGGCTATACCTATTCGCACCATCTGAAAATGAGTTTTTGGAAATAAAATTGCCGCGGCTGAATTCGCGCAATGCTTGATTGGCACATTGACACCGATGCTCTCCAGCTTTTTCACCGCTTCGTGAAATCGAGCCAATTGTAATTCCGCGTAAGAATGCTCAGTCGTGTCCTCAATATTTGCAAAATGAGTGGTTAAGCCTTCTATTTCAATATTTTCATGGCTATTAATATATTTTGTGAATTCAATTAAATCCTCTAGTAAAATGCCTTGGCGATTATTGCCGGTCTCTATTTTTATGTGAATTTTAACGGGTTTATTAATAGTGCCGAGCTTTTCAATCATTTCTCTATTATAAGCCACCATGCGGCATTTCAATTCGACCGCTTCAGCTAAATCTTCAAGTGCCACATAACCCAAAATATAAATCGGCGCCTCGATTTTTGCGTCCCTTAGCGCTTTTGCTTCGTATAGGGAATTTACTGCCAGCCAATTTGCGCCGGCTGCAATAAAAACCTGAGCACATTCCAGGAGGCCGTGGCCGTAAGCATTTGCCTTGATACAAGCGCACAAAAGCACTTCCGGACCAACGATTTTTCTAAACTGTTGAATGTTGTTAGTGAGAGCACTTTTTGAAATTTCAATCCAAGTTAGGTCCATCGAAAGGGTTTAGCTGTTTTCAATAATTTTTTCCAGAAAATTTACCGGATACATTTTTGGAGTTTCGTCCAGTGCTTGATGAAAAATCACTGTGGAAGGAGTGAGGGCCGGAGTGCTATTGGCTTCTATAATCATGAGCTCGCCGGTGTTTACATCCATGAAAGCGTCGATACGCGCGTAGCCTGAAATGCCAAGTTTTTTTGCGACAATTTCCATGCGGCGACGAGCATTTTCTATGGCTTTAATTTTCACATAAGGCTGAGGTGGTGGCGTGATATTTACGCCGGTTCCTCCTTGGAATTTTTCTTCCAAAGTAAGGACAGTGCCTCGGGCAACAGTAAGGCTGGGATTCATTGCTTTTATTTTCTCCCCTTTGCCATAAACTCCCATAGTGATCTCAATCCAACCGGAGATTCTTTGCCATTTTAATTTATTCTTGATGACTGCAACTTTATCGGTGTGGATAAATTGTTCGAACATCAAGTTTTTTGGCTTATGGATAGGCATTTCAAGCATGTCATGCTGGTGAGCGCCGAAAGTAAATTTTGGGACGCTGGTAATACCCTTGTGAATAAGGTCCATGTAAATTACGAGGTCCTGAGCTTTGGTGAGTTTCACAATACCGGTAGAACATCCATCTTCCGGAGGTTTCACTATGATGGCTTTATTTCCCAGCTGATGCTTAAGGTGTTTCCAAAATTTCACAAGTTCGGAGTTTTTAAATTTCAGAAGTTTATCCGTGCTGACCAATTCTTTTTTTGGAATGTGAATTCCATCTTTTTCCAAGTTTTTTAGAATTTCTCCAGTTGCAAATTTATCCATACAAAGACGTGAAGCGGCAGCGCCGGAGCCATTAAATGGAATATGTGACTTTTCAAGCATAGATTGTAATTCACCATTCTCCCCTATTCCTCCATGCAAGCCAATAAAGACATACTGAGATTTTTTAATAAACTCGTTAAGCGTCATTTTTTCCGGCACGAAAAGTTCTTCATTCAAGTGTCCCGGCAAAGCTCCCAGCTTTTCCAAAACGCGACGACGTAAAGGGCGGAGAGTATTTTCTCCATCCTGGGCGGAGATACACGCAGCGGAAATTTCTTCCACCGTGTGGTTAAGAGTTTTCGAGTAAGGTAAGCGCCAAACCGTCCTATCATCTAAGTCGAGTAAATAAGGATGCGGCTGATATTTTTTTGATTTACGAAGTTTAAGCCAAGCGTTCGTACCACTCATGACAGAGACTTGCCGCTCGGATGTACTACCACCAAAAATCACATTGATAGGTTTTTTTTCTGTGTGTGGAACTTTATGAATTTCCGGAAACTTTATGCCATAACGTTGGCAGGCGTTTCTTGCAATAAAATGCAGAAGGTCACTATGACTAAAGCCAACCTGAGCGGACTGCAAAAACAGAAAACTATTCTGCTCCATGCCGCTAATCGGATTAAAATCAGAGAACCACAAGTTGCCATCTTTCATTAGCCAGCCATCAAAACGGGCAAAATCTTTCATGCCAAGAGTTTTGAAAAGTTGCTCGGCCTGAATCTGAATTTTCTCAACAATTTCCGAGGAAAAACGTGGAGGACAATGATAAGTCACTTGCCTAGTGGCGAGATATTTTTTGCGGAAATCAAAAATCTGATTTTTGGAATAATCGGTTTCGATTTCTGTGGGGAAAAGAGCTACCGGAAGACCGAAACGATTTTGCAAAATGATGACTGTAAATTCGGTGCCCGTGCAGAAAGGCTCCACGACAACTCTGGTATCAATACGTTTCTTGAAAATTGATTTTGTGGCTTCGATAGCTTCTTCTACCGTGGTGACAGAATATACTCCGATGCTAGAGCCACCTGTCGCAGGCTTTACTATAGCGCGAGTAATTTTGTGTTCGAGGAAAAAATCCTGAATATTTTTTTTAAAAGTTTTAGGTTCGTGAATTTTCAAAACTGTCGACGGCAAAGTGTAGAATCCTTGTTCTCTAATAAATTCATTGGAACGATATTTATCAAAACAATTGCGACACGCCGGGCGGTCCGAACCAATGTAAGGGATTTTATGCTTCTCCAAGAAAGTTTGAATTTCTCCATCTTCACCAAATGCTCCGTGAATAACAGGAAAAACTATATCGGTGGATTTTAGCAATTTGATGAGTGAGGCTTGGCTGAGAGGCTTGGAAGTCTGATTTAGTTTGAAATCAAAATCCGAAGGGGTATTGGAATAGAGCTGGTCGCGAGAAATGGCATATGGTCGCTTAAAATGATCAAAATAAACCGGCACAACATCGATGTCGTCCGAGTAGAGATTATCACAAACCGAGCGAGCGGAATTCAAGGAAATGCCTCTTTCAAGCGATGGACCACCACACAAAACCGCGATTTTAAATTTATTTTCATCTGACATATGCAATGATATTACAACAAAAGCGAGTACGATTTCAATAGTTTTTTGCTAAAAATTGACGGCTTATTTTGCTCTAGCGTAAGCCATTTTATTTCTACTTCTACCGCTAACCCAATTTAACAGATTATTTTTCGTGATTTTTTTTGGAGTCATTGAGAAATAGGTCTACGCAACCAAATCGCATGAGAGATGCCGAACGCTGGCATGCGCGTCGTGGTGCCAATTTCATCTGGCAACTTTTCTGTATTTCCGGTAGAGCTGATCAATCATATCCGGCTCGCCGGTTTGGAGTTGCAGTTGCCAATCTTTTACCTCGCACTTTTCATTTTGAATGAGCCCGTTGTGGGTAAATTCATGATGTATTTTGCAGAGCGGCGTTAGGGATTCGTGGCATCGGCTGTTTGCAAAACGATCCTTATGATGGAAGACTTGAGACGGTCGGTTGCAGCCCGGATATGAGCACTTACCAGCCGTTTTCTGTAAACAATTTCGGCGGAGATGGACGGAGGTGTAGCGGGATTTAGATTTTTTCGGTTGCCCGTGCGGCAGCGATGCTTCGATCGCGCACTCAAGCAGCAGCGAGTGTCCGAGAGGACCCGCGCGACACGGAGCCTTAGCATCGACTCCGCTATCCCCGGGGACACTTTTTGCAGATTGGGGCTGGACCATTTTGTTTCGGTCACTCTTTTTAATTTCATGATTTTCTACTTTCTCATTCTGCTCATTTATTTTTGCCACCACTCTCTTCACGTTTTTAAATTCGCTTCGTAAATTTCCGCCCAAATTCTCCTCAAAAATCTTCTGCATCACCTCCTGATTGGATAGACTTTGCCCGCCGGCAGGCAGATTTTTTGCGTATTTTTTCTTTAATTTCAAAAACATGAAGAACAATTCGCCCTCGAGGTTGATTTTGATTGATTGCGGAGAGGCACTACATAAAGCTGTTTTGCAATTTGAATTTTCATTAGCACTTTCCCCAAAATTTATTTCACCTTTTCCCGCCTTCCACCTCACCTCTTTACTCAATTCCTGAATTGCCGGTTTGCTCATGTTTTTTACTTTGTCCGCCCAAGCGGCTTCGTTTTCCACCGTCGCTAAACTGGCTACCAGAGCCACTTTGTGTATACCTTCGGTAGCGATGGCCTCTCTCAAATTCGGCTTATCCTTCAAATATTTTTCCAGTCTCAATCTCTTCTTGACCACCGGTTCACTCAGCCCGCCAAATTTTCCGGCATACTCCTCGATGGTTCGCGCGTATTTGCACCAGATTTTTCTTTCGAAAATTTCCGGTAGAATGGCCAAAAGTTCGTTGGTTAAAAGTCGACGATTATTGCCGAGTTTTACGAAAGTTCGGTGGAGATCTTTGTCGGTAAAATTATCTTTTATTACCATATAATTTTGCTGTTAGTTTGCAATTTGTAATAAAAATTATATTCTTATTTTCGGCTTCCACAAGGGTTGAAGTGCTATCGTGCAATACGAAAAATGGTCGAGGTAACGTGATCGAAATTTTCACTGAAATTTAGCTAAAAATCTGCCTACAGGACTCTCTAGAATTGCGAAAACGAAAATTGTTCTGAAAACTTTGAAAACATGAAAATTCCGCAAAATTCTCAACTAAAATCTCGCCCACCGGAAACCGTCAAGTCAAAGAATGAGAGGCGCATGATGAGCGAGAGAGGTGAAATAAAAAACTCTCCCCAGGGAGACTTTTGGGAATAGCTAACGAAATGAGTGGGAGTGGCTTACTCTGCCGGATACCGAGGTCTGTCCGGCTGGGATAGAAATAACCATACTATTGATTTTCCCTCCCATTTTCCGTATATTTCACACACTTATGAGACTTTTTAGGGGAATAAAAAAAAGATCTAGCGAAGCCCATTTTTTGGCTTTAGATATAGGCACAGACTATGTGAAGGCTTTAATATGCGAAGCTGAAGGTACAAAAAAAGCTAAGGTTCTAGGAGTTGGACGCCGACAGCAAAAACTTGGAGATATGAATAGTGGCGTGGTTACGGATATTGCTTCCGTAATAGCCAATTGCCACAGTGCTATTCGTGATGCGGAAAACATGGCCGGAGTGACAGCGGGGAAAATGATTATCGGAATTTCCGGAGAATTGGTAAAAGGCGCTACTATTACCACCAGCTACGTACGCAGTGATGCAAATAGCAAAATTGATTTAGCGGAATTGAAAAATATTGTCCATAAAGTGCAGTGGAGAGCTTTTGATCAGGTTAGAAGCCAGCTTTCGGACGAGACCGGATACAGTGAAATAGATGTAAAGTTAGTAAACGCCGCAATTGTTGACGTGAGAATTGATGGATATAAAGTAGTAAATCCAACCGGCTTTCAGGGCAAAGAAGTGACTTTGGGAATTTTCAATGCTTTCGCGCCTTTGGTTCATTATGGAGCACTGCAAACTATTGCCTGTGAAATTGATAAGGAACTTTTAGCTATTGCCGCTGAGCCATACGCCCTAACCAGATGCCTGGAAGAAGAAGGCCAATTTGGAGCTATATTCCTGGATATTGGTGGAGGCACGACAAATGTGGCTGTAGTAAGAGATGGAACAGTGGAAGGAACAAAAATGTTTACCCTGGGTGGACGTACTTTTACAAAGAGACTTTCTCAGGCTCTAAATATTTCCTTCAAAGAAGCTGAAGAAATAAAAATGCTCTACAGTGAAGATAAGCTTGAGAGACAATCACATAAAATCGTGCGCGAAGCGATGAAAAGCGACTGCGATGTTTGGCTTTCAGGAGTCATTTTGACCCTGGAATCCTTCCAACACGTAGACGTATTACCTTCAAAAATTTATCTTTCCGGTGGTGGCGCACATTTGCCTGAAATAAAGGAGACTTTAGAATCTATGGAATGGGTTAAGCTGCTCCCATTCACAAGAAAACCTCAAATCAGCTTCCTCAACCCTAAAATGATCGCAAATGTTTCCGATGAAACAAAACTTTTAAAAGATCAGCAAGATATTATGCCGATGGCTTTGGCTAATCTTGCGCTTGGCTTTATGGGCGAGGAGCAGCCACTTTCGAAACTTTTGAAAAAAGTAGTGCGCTTGATGCAAATATAAAGCAAACAAATGGCAGCTAAAAAGAAACAAAACGAAAAGGAGGAGGAAAAGGTGGTTTCACCAAAGAAAGTGGTCTACGCGGAGATTGATGATGAGGTCACGACTCTCTTTGATAAGATCAAACAAACTAATACCAAAAATATTTATATTGTCGTACCAAAACGGGCGATTCTGTTTCAAAGTTTAGTTAATTTACAAATTCTAAAGAGAAAAGCGGAGGATGACGGAAAAGAAATTTTTCTCATTACCAATGATAAAAATGGTATTCATTTAGCTCAAAAGATTGGCATTGAGGTCTACGACAAGGCTAATCCGGAAGGAAAATCCGCTCTCTTTACCTCAGAGGGAGAAGACGAAAAGTTGAAAATAACTCCGCTGAAAGCGAGCATTAATGCGTTGGAAGAAGAAGCTCCTACGCGTTTGACCGAAAAAAAACTTTCAATAGGTGAAATTTTGCGCAGAGCAAAAGGGAAAACGGCAATAGATATTTCCAAAATCAAAACTGCAGAAAAAAAACAGGAACCTCAAAAACCAAAGTCAAAATTTGTAATAATAGCACCGAACAGACATGCCCTGATCGCAATGGTATCTATTACTTTGATAATTTTACTGGTCATTATTTACGTAGCGCTTCCGGGTGTCACAATTTACCTCACGCCTACGGCCAGCGTATTGGAAAAATCCGTGAATATTACTTTGGCTGATGCCCAGAAAAATCGTGCGGAACTGGAGACTAAGCCATCACACCAGATTGCCAGCTATCCGATTTCCACAAGAGTATCGAAGACTATCACTCAATACGCCACTGGCAAAAAATTCTCTGACAAAGGGGCTAACGCGAGCGGTAATCTTACCATCATTAACACACTGAATACCGAGCGCCCACTTGTTACTCAGACGCGTTTTCAGACAAAAGATGGCATTGTGTTCAGAATTATGGACGACATCACTGTTCCGGGTGCTGACAGTACGGGTCCCGGCAAAATCGAAGCTTACGTGATAGCAGATCAGGTGGATGCGAGTGGATCGATAGTGGGAGCTCGCGGCAATATAGGGCCAACTAGATTTTTCCTTCCCGGCTTAAAGGGCGATAATCAAAACAAAGTGTACGCTGACAGCACTGTGGAAATGAAAGGAGGAGTCACCGATTATATGACTTTTGTGACGCAGCAGGATATTGATGCGGCAAAAACCAGAATTAGGGATGAATTAACGAAGACGGCAATTGATGAATTAAGAAAAGCAATTAAAGACAAGGCCACACTTGCCGGACAAGTGGCCAGCTACGATTTATTGCAGGGTGATAGCCAAGCCATTACGACAGGTGACGTGAATATCAGGGTAGATGAAACTTTGATAAATAAGCAAATTGCCGAATTTCAAATTACAGGAGATATGGATGTAAGCGGATTATATTATGATCATGATGCGATGTTGGAGATTTTAAAAGATGAGCTTTTGTTGAAAAAGAGCCCTCAGAAAGAGCTTTTGAGAATCAATGAGGGATCGACAACTTATAGGATTTTTCAGAGAGATGAAGCCGCCGGCAAAATCAAGATTACGGCTAATATAAAAGGAGTAGAGCAATTCCAGATTGATCCCGAGAAGGAAAATGGAGCTCAATTGCTGGAAAAAATCCGCGAACATGTTGCCGGATTGGATATAGAGGAGGCAAAAATTTACATCCAGAATTTACCGGAGATAAATAAGGTGGAAATAAATAGTTGGCCGGCCTGGTCCCCTACTATTCCGAGCCTGACGGATAATATTAATTTCGAGATTAGCGACGCCGTGGAGGCGCAATAAAAATAATTAACACAGAGGCTTGAAATTTTGGCTTATTTTTGCTATAATTAGGGCAACAAAAAAATAAAAATAAAAATATGAAAAACTCTTCTTTAAAGAATTCTCTTGTAGCTGCCGGTGTGGCAGTTTTTGCCGGTGTTGTGACTCTGGGAGCCAACGTGGCTTTTGGTGTGGCTACGCCGACGCAAAATCCGACTGAAGCGGCGTTGTATTCGCCTGTGTTTGAGGGCGTGGATATTCAAGGTAAAATCAAAAATAGTGATCCGGCAGCAATAGCTGGTGGAGCAGTTTTTATTGATGATTCTTTGCAGGCTCAGGGACCAATAACGGCAATTTCAGGTTTGTTGATAGATTCAGGCTGGGGAATTAAAAGTCGTGACCTTGACGGTACAGGTATTGTGGCAATTCGTGATAATTTTGGAGTTTATGGCAAAAATGCCGCGGCTAATAAGCCTATTAAAATTAATGGAGATGAAGGTTCTATAACTCCGCTAGCTGGCACTCTGCAAATTAAGGGAAAAATGGATGTTACTGAAGCAATTAAAAATTCAACTAATGCGAATGGTGGAGACGTTGTTTTGGATGATAATGTTAAAGTAACAGGCGCGGTTGATGTTCCTACAGGAGCCGTAAACGCTCTAGAACTGGTGGCAACTGGTGGTGTTACTGGAAACTTTTTGAAGACAACAGGTGGTATCACAGGAGCTGCTCTGGCTTTAACCGACGATTCTGGTATTGAGTCTACATCTCCAAGTGGCAAACTCAGGATTCAAAGCCCACTGGATGCCTGGTATGGTATTGTGAATAGCAATACAGATAACAACGGGGATCCTTTGCCTGTAAAGATAGCTGACAGCTTATCGGTTGAGGGTGATGTCACCGCGGGGGTATGGTTAAAAACAAAAGATTTTCAAAGTACAGGAGCTCTTTGGAGTGATGGTGCAGCTTATTTCAAGCACCTCGATGTTTTTAATGAGGGTATAGGAGATGTAACAATAGAAGCAGGAAATATCCAAGCTTCAGGTAAAATAAAGGCAAAAGGAGGATTTGGAACTACAAATAGACGACAGTCGGCAGTCGCTTCTTTAGCAGCCGGAGGAACTGGCTCGACAGTAGCGAGCTGTAACGGTTCAGAAAAACTGCTTAGCTGCGGTGCGGATCTTAGCGGATGGGGATATTTGAACTCACTGGTTCCTGACTACACAAACTCAACCTGTACAGCTTATGCTAAAAACACAGAGGATGCTGCTAAAAATTTGTACGCATTTGCATTATGTCTCGATCCAGCTCTGTAATAGCCTACTTTTTTAAGAAATCCTTGCATTGCAAAATTAAATTCTTAAGACCTATACCCTCGCAAAGGGATGGGTCTTTTTTCAGCATCGCCTGATTGCTCAGAATATTGTACTTGCAGGCGCCTTGCTGATTTTTGTCGGCAATTCCGTCGCATAAGCTCGCATCTCCTTTATCCACCGCGCTTTGTTCGATGGAAAGTCTTTTTGTATCAGCATTTTTAGCTTCCAATTTAGCTGCGACTTGGGTTTCGCATTCTTTTTTGTATCTTGAGTCGGAGACTTTGCTGCATTTGCTCTTGTCTAGCTCTGTGATGGCGGCGGAGGTGGCCTTTTTATCATTAATTACCTGCTCGCAGGAAGTTTTCAGCGTGGTGTCCATAATATCCTTGCAACGAGCGAGATTGCCGCTGCCGGTGGCTTCTGAAAAAATATTGTTATCCAAAGCTTGGTCGGATGGTTTGGTGGTGGTAGAAATGGTGTTTTTAGCTCCACAAGCTGTCAAAAATACGCCGGTCAAAAGTAAACAGGTAAGAGTTTTTTTCATAGGTTAAAATTAGGAATGGGTTGAATTAAACCTATTACAAAATTTCACTTTTTGCAAGATAACGCGAATTTAGAATTAATTTAAGAAAATTTTAACTTTGAATGATAGGTTGTAGAAATAATAAGTTAAACACACATCTGAATATGCTTGTTTTCATTGATGAATCTGGTGATTGTGGATTAAAATTAGATAGTGGATCAAGTCCACTATTCGTGGTAGCTTTGGTTGTTTTTGAGGATAATGAAGAAGCTGAAGCCTGTGATCGTAAAATAGGACTTTTGAAACGAGAACTTGGATGGAAACAAAAAGATGAATTTCACTTTAAAAAAAATTCTCACAATGTTCGTCGAGCTTTTATAAATGCTGTAATGGCATACAACTTTTTTTATTATTCTATTGTGTTAGATAAGGCTAAACTTTACGGAGAAAGATTCAAGGATAAAAAGTCGTTTTACAAATATGCATGTAGTCTAGTTTTTGAAAGTGCAAAAGAGAAACTTTATCAGGCCAGCGTCACGATTGATGAAACTGGAAGTTTAGACTTCAAAAAACAACTCAATAAATATTTAAAGATAAAAATGAATACTGATCTTAACAGAAGAATAAAACATGTAAAAATGCAAAAGTCCGGGTCAACCAACCTTTTACAACTTGCTGATTACATTGCTGGCATTGTAAATAGGTCTATTCAAAATCGAAAAAATAATGCTTTAGAATATAGAACTATGATTGCACATAGGGAGATTTTGGTTCAAATCTGGCCAACATTATAAAAAAATCTCTTAGCTCTATCCCCAGTTATAGGGAACGCGACGATCAACGCCACAGTTCGAGCTAAGAGCAATTCTAGTGATATTATATACTATGCGAATATTTTTATCAATAATTTTTTACTACAGCCCCAGAGACTTCCTGATTGCGTCGGCTTTGCTGGTGTCCTCAGTTTTCTTTTGAGATTGGTCCCATTCGTGTTCGAGTTCCATCCACTCATCATAATGTTGTTGAGCCAATTTTTCGAGCTGTGGTAGATGCTTCTTGGAAAGAGCGGCGAATTTCTGCTTTTCTTCCTCGAAAATACGAATTAGCTCGTCGATCTGGGCTTGTTTCAGCTTTGGAATCGATTCGATAATCTTTTTCTTTTCATCCTTGGAAAGAGAAATTGAACCGGCCAATACGCGAATAAAATATTCGTCATCGTATTTCAGATCGCTTTTTGGTGCAGTCACATTTAATTTTGCCGGAAATTTGGTACCCAATTGAAAATTTGCCGGAGTAGTATCTTCGGCTGGTGGCATTGGTGGATATCCAGGCATTTGTCCAGGCATAGCGCCTTGCGGCATCATTCCCTGATCTTGTGGTGGAAAACCTCCCGGCATTCCCGGTTGTGGATATGCTCCCGGCTGAGGATAGCCTTGTGGTGAATAACCCTGAGGCGGCATTGGTGGATATCCGGGCATTTGTCCCTGTGGAGGATAGTAGCCCTGTGGAGGATAATAACCTCCCTGCATGCCTTGCTGAGCATATGGATCACCGTACATTGGAGGTGTGCCTCCCGGCATGCCCTGCTGGGCATAAGCGCCCGGTTGAGGCGGCATTCCCTGCGGATACCCTTGAGGAGGCATTTGCCCCTGTGGAGGATAGTAAGCCGGTGGTATTTGTTGTCCCTGGGCAGCTCCTGTTTGAGCCGGTGGCGGTGTAGGCTGCTGAGCCGCAGGTTTTGGTGGTTGTGGTGGCTTTTGTTGGCCCTGATTTGCGGCCGGGTTGGTGTTTTTTTGATCCATAAATTTTTATAGTCGATATGTACTGTATTTTAGCCACATTTCAGAAATTCTTCAAGGGGCATTTAATAAATTAGACAATTGGCAAGATTATTTATAGAATGGGGCGGCCGAAATCATTCAATAGGGGCGATTAGCTCAGTTGGT
Source organism: Candidatus Peribacteria bacterium (assembly GCA_943358175.1). Classification (GTDB taxonomy): domain Bacteria; phylum Patescibacteriota; class Gracilibacteria; order UBA1369; family LOWO2-01-FULL-3; genus JACRIB01. The sequence goes on along the minus strand of CALRGV010000005.1, from coordinate 11,646 downwards.
AGAGCGTCCGCTTGACTTGCGGAAGGCCAGTGGTTCGAACCCACTATCGCCCACCAGAAAAAAAAGTTGCTATAACTACTTTCTTAGTGTACACTTAAGGTAAACTTAAAAGTAAATCTTATGACTACAAAATTTCTAGGAATGAAGGATTTTCGCCAGAACATGTCTCAATACACATCTCAGGCGAATAAGAAAAAAATTAAGTTTATTATTCTCAGAAAGAATATTCCTGTTCTTGAAATAACACCAATAGATGAGAAAGAATATGCCTACACGAAACTTTCAAGGGAACTGGAAGAATCCGAAAAACAGATCAAAGATGGTAAATTTTACACACAAGAGGAGGCAATGAAGGAATTTGGTTTAATCTGATTTTATGTACAAATTGGTGTACTCTGAAAACTCCATAATAGATTTAAAAAAAATCGATAAGTCTATAGCTCAAAGAATCATTAAAAAGCTGGTTTTTTTTGCGCAGCAGAAAGATATAAGTAAATTCTCAAAGCAGTTGAATGGTTTTGGAAATAACAAAAGTAGATTTCGTATTGGAGATTATCGAGCTATTTTCACGGTAGATAAATCAGGAAATATTCAGATTCTGATGATTTTGAATATTAGACATAGAAGAGAAGTTTATCTTAAATAAACTGTACTATCCCGCGGAGATTTACTAAAATTAATTTATGCACGTAGATATTAGCCGCGAAAAAGACAAGGATTTCACAGAGTAATAGTGGAGCTTGGCCATTGCTTACGCGTTGATGTTTTTGTGTTTTTGTTGTATAATACCAAGAGTAAAACAAAAACAAAAATGTCTAAAAGTAAGCTCTGGAGATTCAAAACTTTCTTGGTAATTGCGGTACTTATGTTGATTGCTGTGGCGGCAATGCCGGCAAGTGTGGCTTATTTATCAGATTCATTCACCAAAGCGCAGATTTTAGGAAAATTTTAGAAAAAATTTAAGAAAATTTTAGATTTGAGTGCTAGCCTGTGGTTGTTAATAAAAAAACAACCATGAAATTAAGCGATGTTTTAGACTATATTTTTCCGAGAAAATGTCTTGGCTGCGGCCGAGAGGAGGGATATTTGTGTAGTTTTTGCAGAGAGAAAATTCAGCTATTAAAAACGCAGTGTTGTCCGAATTGCAGAAAGCATCAGTCGGAAGGGAGGTTTTGTAATCAGAGGTGCGCTGAAAATTTCAATTTCGATCAATTAATCGTTTGCCTGGAATATTCAAAATCAAATTTGATTAGTAAAATGGTCGTGCAATTCAAATATAGATTCAGTGAGGATCTGGTAGAAATTTTAGGGAAAATAATGAAACATCAACTGGCAGTATTTTCCCATAATTTTAGAAGTGAGGAAGGAAATATTTTACTAATTCCCGTGCCTCTTAGCGCAGGGCGAATGAGATTTCGTGGGTTTAATCAGTCTTTACTTTTGGCTAAATATCTCGTGAAAAATTTCAATGGAATGCAAGTGTCTGATTGTATGCAACGTGAAGACGGAAGTGAGCAACAAGCCGGAAAAGCGCGCAATGCGAGATTGAAAAATTTGGAAAATAAAATTTTCATGAATAAGGGACAGGAGAAATTTCTGGCAGGAAAAAGTGTGATCGTGATTGATGATATCGCCACAACCGGCACGACTCTAAATGAATGCGCGCGTGTTTTGAAACTTGCTGGTGCAAGCCATGTGTGTGGACTAGTCTTGGCCAGGGGAAAATGATAGGATGCGAGTATGAAAATAGGAATAGATGCATCACGTTATAAACATGCAGAAGCAACCGGTGTGGAATGGTATAGCTGGCATATTATCAATGGTTTGATCGAGGAAATGGCCGACTCAAAGGATGATGAATTGGTTTTATATTCAAAAGGTCCGCTAAAGATTGCTCGTAAAAATGTCACGAACAGAGTCCTCCCGGCTAAAAGGTTGTGGACTTTAAGGTGCCTTTCAAAGGAGATGTGGATGCACCCTCCCGATGTTTTGTTTGTACCATCACATACTTTGCCTCTAAATGTGCCAAAAAAGAGTGTCATCACTATTCATGATGTGGCTTTTAGACATCTAAAAAATGTTTATTCTTTTTCTGAATATCATCATTTGAATTGGAGCACTAAAATGGCTGTAAAACACGGCACAAGAATAATTGTGCCGAGCGAGGCTACAAAAAATGATTTGGTGAAGTTCTTTAATTGTAAGCCGGAAAAAGTAGTGGTGATTCCTCACGGCTTTGAAAAACCAAAGGATGTAGATGCAGATGAAGTCATGAGCAATTCAATTGTTTTTAAATATTTTGGCATTACAAAAGCTACCAAATATATACTATTCGTAGGTAGACTGGAGAGCAAAAAAAATCTGGTGAAGCTGGTGGAAGCGTTCGCAAAATTCGTGGAGAAAAATCCGGATTATCAATTAATTTTAGCCGGAAAAAGAGGTTTGGGTTTTGATAAAATAATTAAGGCTGTGAATAAATTAAAGTTGGCTGATAAAGTTATTATGCCGGGCTATATAACGGAAGAGGAGAAGGCCGTTTTTTATCAGAATTGTAGTTTTTTCGTATTCCCTTCGCTCTATGAAGGATTTGGTTTACCTTTACTGGAAGCCTTTTATTACGGTAAGGCCGTGCTTTGTTCCAATAATTCTTCCTTGCCGGAAGTGGGTGGAAATGCGGCGCACTACGTAAATCCTGAAAATGTGGAAGAAATTTCCGAGGGGCTTGAAAAGTTGGCAAATGATATTGAATACGCGGAGGATTTGGTGAAAAAAGGTCAGGAAAGATTAAGAATATTTAGCTGGAAAGAAGCCGTTAAAAAAACTTTATGGACAATAAGGGAATAGCTGCGATATTTGCGGAAATAGCTAATATGCTGGATATAAACGGCGTAGATTTTTTTCGCGTAAATGCTTACAGAAAAGCGGCTTTGACTATAGAAAATTTAGCGAATGATTTGAGACAAATGGTAGAAAGAGACCCTAGGGAATTAGATGCTATTCCCGGTATTGGCAGAGCGCTGAAAGAAAAAATTATTGAGCTCGTGCAAACAGACAAGTGCGCAGAGCATGAAGAAATGAAAAAAGATTTTCCACCGGGACTTTTGGAGATGCTGAATTTGCGTGGAGTTGGACCGAAAAAAATTAAATTGTTTTTCTCCGAATTGAAAATCACAACGATAGCTCAACTCAAAGATGCCGCAGAAAAACAATTACTGCGTGACCTGGAAAAAATGGGTGAAAAAAGTGAAAACGAAATCCTGAAAGCGATTGAAGAATATGGTAGTTTTTCCAGCACCAGGCATATTATTGATGTAGCTTTACAGGAGGCGGAGCAGTATGTGGAGTATTTGAAACAATGTGGAGAAGTGAAGCAAATTCAGTATGCGGGAAGTCTCAGAAGATGGCAGGAAACTATTGGGGATATTGATATTTTGACTACAGTGAAAGATCCGGGCAAAAGCGTGAAAAAAGTGATGGAATATTTCACTACTTATAGCGAGGTTTTGAAGGTAGTGGCTGAGGGAGATACCAGGGCGGCGGTAATCCTTAAAAGTGGTATCAATGTGGATTTACGAGTAGTGGCGGAAGAAAGTTTTGGCGCGGCTTTGCATTATTTCACAGGAGATAAAAATCATAATGTAAAAATTCGTGATTTAGCCAAGAAGAAGGGTTTGAAAGTAAATGAGTATGGAGTTTTCAAGGGCGAAAAAATGATTGGCGGCAAAACAGAATTGGAAATTTTCGAAGCGGTTGGTCTCCCCTATGTAATCCCGGAATTACGAAAAAATGATGGGGAAATCGAGTATGGAATAGAGCACAAATCCTTTCCGGAATTCATTGAGTTGAAGGATATAAAGGCGGATTTACATAGTCATTCCAATTACAGTGACGGCAAAAACACTTTAGAGGAAATGGCTGAAGTTTTTATGGCTCGTGGTTATGAATATTTTGCTGTGACGGATCATTCATCAATTATGGCAGTGACTGGTGGAATGGGAACAAAAGAAATTAAGCAGCAGTGGAAAGAAATTGAAGAATTGAATAAAAAATTGAAGGGGAAAATTCGCATTCTGAAAGGCTGCGAAGTGGATATTCTGAAAAATGGAGAATTGGATTTCAGCGATGAAATTTTAAAAGAATTGGACGTAGTGATTATCAGCGCTCATATGTTCAATAGATTATCATATGAGGAACAAACTAAGCGCCTGCTTACCGCAATTGAAAATCCATATCCAATGATTTTGGCTCATCCGACCGGAAGGCTAATCAATAAGCGCGCCGAAATGGAATTTGATATGGAAAAAGTTATTGAGGCCTGTGTGCAAAATAAAGTCGCCTTGGAAATAAATTCAAATCCAAATCGTCTGGATTTAACAGACAAATATGTACGTATTGCCAAGGCAAAAGGTGCCAAATTCACAATTGATACTGATGCTCATAGCGTAAACCATCCTGAATTCATGAAGTTTGGAGTGGGAATTGCTCGCCGTGGCTGGCTCACAAAAGCGGATGTGTTGAATACAAGAAGCTTCGCGGAGTTTGACACCTGGTTTTAGATCATTATAGTGTTGTTACTTAATTCCTAATATTTTCACATGAAAAAATTATTGACTGGTTTGGTTCTCATCCCGGTTGCATTGATAGGATGCACAGGTCAAAAGCCAGAAAAAGAACGTTTTATCACAGCTACAAAGGAGATTACATGTATGGTTCTCAAAGCCACTGATTTGTTTGATCCAGCTTTGGAAGGAAAATCTAAAGATATTTTCAAAAACTATGGTTTTAGTCCTGATGATGAGAAGAAAATGGAGGAGCTTGCTAAAAAATATAAAGATGATGCTGATGTAAAAACTGCTGTAGAAGCTGCTGTAAAAGAATGCGGTGGAGACCTCACTAAAAAATTAGAAGGGATAAATAAGGCTCCGGCTGATGCTAAAGCTGACGTGAAGACTGATGCACCAAAAGCTGATGAAGCTATGACTCCTAAAAAATAGTAGTGAGCTTGTTTAAGATCTGAAACTTCAGTAAATTAAAGGACGACATGAGAGTGTCGTCCTTTTTATTTCTCATCCCCATGAAGATTGCAATCGTACATGATTTCCTGCTCAAACTGGGAGGCGCCGAACGGGTGGTAAAGGTTTTGGCGGATATGTTTCCAAAGGCTCCAATTTATACTATTCTATATGATGAAAGTGCTGTTGGAGGTACTTTTCCAAAAGAAAGAGTGAGAACATCATTTCTACAAAATTACCCTAAGTTTTTAAGAAAGCGTTACAGATTTCTGGTGCCAAAAATGCCACGGGCAATTGAGGAAATGGATCTGGATGATTACGATTTGGTAATCAGCTCCAGTACTGCTTTTTCACATGGATTAATTACCAGTTTGAAAACAAAACACCTTTGTTATTGTCACTCCCCTATGCGCTACGCCTGGGACCACAGTAGTGAATATAGGGAAGAGAATAATCTGCATGGTCTCAGGGGATTGTTATATGCGCCATTGATGAAATATTTGAGAGAATGGGATCGTATAGCGGCAGACAGACCGGATATGTATATCGCGAATTCAATGAATGTTCAACAGCGTTTGAAAAAGTATTATCAGGAGGAAAGCGATATCATATATCCGCCGGTGGACGTGGAAAGATTTCGCGCGAAAGATCATAGAGAAAATTACTTTCTGATTGTTTCCACTTTAACTCCGTACAAAAAAATTGATCTCGCCGTGCAACTTTTCAATAAGATAGGCCGTAAACTCATAATTATCGGTGAAGGTCCGCAGAAGAAATATTTGCAAAATATTGCCGGTGATAATATAGATTTTTTGGGATTCAAGGATGATAGAACGGTGAAGGAATATATGGAAAATTGTCGTGCGTTTATTTTTCCGGGAGAAGAAGATTTTGGCATTGCTCCAGTGGAAGCAATGGCTTGTGGCAAACCTGTTCTGGCATATGGGAAGGGTGGAGTAACCGAGAGTGTAATTTCCGGTAAAACAGGTGAATTCTTCTTCGAACAAAATGTGGAATCTATGGAAGATGGCCTGGCTAGGCTAATGTACAATGAAAAATTTTATAAACCTCAAACCATTCGTCGACATGCCTTGGAGTTTTCACGGGAAGTTTTTGAAAAAAAGTTGATGCAAAAAATCCGCAAGTTGTGTTAAGATGCGGTTCTATTAAATATTTTTATGGAGGAAATTTCTTTGTATCGCAAATATAGACCGCACAATTTTGACAATCTGGTTGGACAAGATCATGTGAAAATCACTTTGATGAATGCCTTTAAATCAGGGCATGTTTCTCATGCTTATTTATTTACAGGCCCACGTGGTACGGGGAAAACTTCCACGGCCAGACTTTTGGCTAAAGCTCTGAATTGTCAGAATCTTAAGGATAGTTTTGAGCCATGTGGGGAATGCGAATTTTGCAAAGAAATTGGAGAAGGTAGATTGATTGATTTGATTGAAATTGATGCTGCCTCCAATCGTGGTATCGATGAAGTACGTGATTTGAAGGAAAAAATAAATTTTGCTCCAACAAGATCCAAGGTGAAAGTCTATATTATCGACGAGGTACACATGATGACGAAGGAAGCTTTTAATGCCTTATTGAAGACATTGGAAGAACCTCCAGCCCATGCCTATTTTATTTTGGCTACGACTGAGGCACATAAAATTCCGGAAACTATTATTTCGCGCTGTCAGAGGTTTGATTTCAAAAGAATTACCACGAAAGCCCTGATGACGAGACTGAGCTATATTTCTCAATTGGAGGGTATTACGGCTGACGATAGGGCTCTTGAGGCAATTAGTAAATATGTAAATGGTGGGCTGAGGGATGCAATTGGATTACTGGAGCAATTGACTCTGGATAATAAATTGGATTTGGAAAGAGTACAGGAATTATTGGGAATTAGTGGACTGAGTTTACTGGAAAATATGTATGAAGCGCTGATGAAAAACCAAACTAAAGGAGCTTTGTCTATTATCAATGAGCTGCATATACAAGGCAGTGACTTCAGACAATTCTCCCATGAATTCGTGGATTTATTGAGAAATAAGATGCTGGAAGCCGTAGTCGCGGAAGACAGGAGATCACTAGCGAGATTAATTAAAATGATAGAAGTGCTGCAAAAGGCGCAGCAGCGTCTGGATGCGGATATTCCGCAGCTTGCATTGGAGATAGCGGTGATAGAACTGACAAATAATTTGGAGGAATTTCAACCGGTGAAGGTGGAGCAGAAAGTTGCGGAAGTGGAAAAGGTAGTAGCTGTAGCAGTAACAGTGCCACAAGAAAGACCTCATCAAGCAATTGTAAAAACTACCACCGTAGAAAATGTGCCAAATGTCCCAATCGATCTAACTATGGCAAACATTCTTCAAAATTGGCCAAGAGTAGTGGAGAGAATTAAAACACCATCATTAAGAAATTCTCTGAAAAATGGAAAACCGGTAAGTCTTGATGGTGCCGAATTGACTCTGCAATTTGCCACAAATTTCCATAAGGATAAAGTTTTTGAATCCGGGCACAGGGTGGAGCTGGAAGGAGTGATTCAAGAAATATTTAAACATGCGGTAAAAGTGACGGCATTAGTGAAGACTGTGGAAATAAAATCAGTGGTGGAGGATGAGGTCGAGGTACAGCCGGTTATTGCAGATAGTAGCTCTGTGGAGGATGCCTTAGAAATGTTTGGAGGGAAAGTAGTAGAGTAAGTAGAGAGTGTTTACTTACTGTCATCTACTTCGTTATCGAAAAATTTTGATCCTCATGTACGATGCCGTACACTCCGGTCAAAATTTTTCTCTGCCTCGTAGCTGACAGTAATTAAACACTCTCGGAAGTGAGAAGATTCTTGAATTCTGTTTCTGTGAGGGTTTCAATTCCAAGCTCTTGGGCTTTTTTTAGTTTGGAGCCGGCAGATTCCCCTACCACTAAATAATTTGTGTCTTTACTGATTGAGGAATGAATTTTACCGCCTTTTTGTTTAATGAGATTTTTGACCTGGTCGCGAGTGAATTCGATGAGCGTACCGGTAAGTACAAAGCTTTTTCCAGCTAAGCTACCGGTAGATTCCAAGGAGTGCGTCGTAAGGATGAGGCCTACTTGATTGAGTTTTCTCAAATATTGGAGATTTTTCTCATCCTGAAACCACTCGTATAAAGTTTCACCGATTTTTTCGCCGATGCCATCGATGTTTTTTAGTGATTCACAATCAAAAGTTTTTATTATTTCTATCAGATCTGAGATAGTCATGTTAGTATATGCCTCTCTATCCTCTGATCGCTTAGCGGCGATCTGTTTGCCAAAATCATAGCTACTTTGTTCTCCAAGATAACGAATACCAAGCGCAAACAAGAAGCGTTCCAGGGCTATCGTCTTTGATTTTTCGATGCTTGTGAACAAATTATTTGTACGCTTTTCTTTGAAGAGATCCAGTCCCATGACGTCTTCCGGTTTTAGAAGAAAAATATCCGCCGCGTCGTGGATTAGTCCGGCCTCCATAAACTGAATTACGATCTTCTCGCCAAACCCCTCAATATCAAAGGCTTTCTTGGAAACAAAGTGAATAATCCCCTCTTGTTCACGTGCGGGGCAATGAATATTGGTGCAGTAATAAGCCGACTCTTCCTCCTTTCTCTCAATCGGAGAGGAGCAAATTGGACATTCTTTTGGAAAATTAAAAATCTTTTCTTTGCCGGTGCGTAAATCTTTTATCACCTCAACCACTTCCGGAATCACATCTCCGGCTTTTTGAATAATTACAGTGTCACCAATTCTGATATCTTTTTTGCGGATTTCGTCTTCGTTGTGCAGTGTGGCACGAGACACGGTACTGCCCGCTACCAAAGTTGGCGTCATTACAGCAACAGGGGTCACCGCGCCCGTGCGTCCTATTTGTAAAATAATATCCAAAATTTTACTACTCACTTGAGCGGCTGGAAACTTATAGGCAATGGCGAAACGTGGGGCCTTAGCGGTGAAACCCATGCCGTTTTGTTGCGCGAGATTATTAACTTTGATCACAATACCATCGATTTCAAAAGGTAAACTTTCACGTTTCTTGTGCCATTTATCACAAAAATTTATTACCTCATCAATTGCTGAAAATTTCTTGTAGTGATCACAAATTCTTAGGCCTTGATGTTTCAAATATTCCAAAAGATCTTCTTGGGTTTTAATATTCTCATTTAAAGTATTTCTATCAATGTGATAACAAAACATATCCAGTTTACGGCTGGCGGAAATCTGAGGATCCAGCTGGCGCACTGAGCCGGCAGCGGCATTTCGAGGATTGGCAAAGGGTGGCAAATCATTAGCTGCTTGAGCAAAATTCAATTCTTCAAAACTTTTCTTTGGCAAATAAACTTCCCCGGAAACTTCGAGATCAATTGCTTCATTTAATTTGAGGGGTATGGACTCGATGGTTTTTACCGTGTGAGTCACGTCTTCCCCTTTTTTGCCATCGCCACGAGTTAAGGCACGCGCAAATAAGCCTTTTTTATATTGAATTGTGATATTCAAACCATCAATTTTTAGTTCGCAAACAAATTCGATTGGACCTGAGCTTAATTTCTGAATTCTTTCAAACCATTCTCTAATTTCATCAGCGGAAAACACATCAGCAAGACTCATTTTTGGAGTGGTGTGGGCTATTTCCTTGAATTTGCTGGAAAGGGCGCTGCCAACACGTCTGGTCGGCGAATCCGGGCTAATAAACTGTGGGAATTCCGTCTCGAGATCAATCAATTCGCGCTTGAGAGAATCACGGACGGACTCATTGACTTCGGACTGATCAAGAACAAAGTATTTGTAGTTTAAATCCTTTATTTTATCTTTTAATTTCTCGATACGGATTTTGGCTTCACTTTGATCCATCGTGGTGGTCTGACAGGTTGATTTCTACTCCTTATTCTGCTATAATTGGGAGATTAATTCAAATGATTATGAGTGAAGTAGGAAAAGGAAAAACTGTAGAGAAACCAGAAGCTCCGCAAGCGGCTCCGGCTGCTGCGCCAAAGGCAGCTGAGGTAATTGATGCTTCAAAGCAAAAATTAAAGACAGAAAACGGAGCAGTGGCCGCTCCAGTGGCAGATCCAAAATCTGTGGAAGCAAAGCCGGAGGAAACTCCTGCTGAAGCTCCCTTCGATAATCCGGAAAATTTACCGGATAATGAGTGGTCTCGCCAATATTATGAGTTAAAGGAGCAGATGAAGAATGACATAAACATGCAGGGTCCGATGATGGGTTTTGCTTTGGCTGCTCTAAAACTGGCGGCTAAATATGCCAAATATACCGACATGTTCCCCAGAGCATTTGCGAATAGGGTAAACAACTCGGATGCTTTAAAAGATAAAGCTCTTAGCAAAGAACAAGCCGATAAATTGGTTGAGGCTCATTTGAATGATAAAGGTAAAACCGAGGAGCAGACTAAAAAAGAGTTAGAGGCTCTGAAAGCGGAAGGAGACAAAGAGGGTGGCAATAAATTGGGAGCGGAAAGAGCGTCTACTAAATTCGTGACCAATGTATTGTGGAATAATGATGAATTCAATGACACGGCTACTTTAGCCGCGCATTTGCTGCATACGAGCAAGGGCGGAGAAAATTTGTATAACGAAATAGCTCAGCAGCAATTAGATGCGAAATCACCTAAGGGAAAAGGGACCCTGATCGTTTTCGTGCCAAATTGGAAGAGTGGTGAAAAGGTAATGGCTTATTCTACAGGGGTGGCGGATGAATTCAAATATTATGACATTGAAAGTCCGGGTAATCCCGTGCAGACCTTTAAACTAAGTGCGCCTAATTCTCCAATTAAAAAGCCTGATGTAAAAGTATTGATGATATTGGCGGAGAATGTGGAAGGCTATAAAAATGCAAAGGAAGAGGTGGCAGCTGAGGGTATAGAAGATAAAACAAAAAAGGCACTGGAGAAAATTGAAAAAGATAATGCGGAGGGAGCAAGAATGATTCAAGAATATCCGAAAAATAAAAATCCAGATAATCTGGCTATATTGCAAACCGCGGCAGCAAGTAATTTTGCTGAAGCTGACAAGCTGTATCAGGAGATGGATGCTAAATCAAAATCTGATGATAATCTGAATGTAGAAAAGTTGACGAAAGACGAGGCTGCAGCCAAAACTAAAGCTAAAGCCACTGATGCCACTGATGAAGATAAAAATTTATATAAAAAAATTGAAGAGGCAAATAAATTCAAAGAAAATTTGGCTAAATTAAAATTATTAAGGGATCAGGCGGAAAAAAATAACACTGAAGCGCAAAAATTAAAATAAGCAATTGTTTTTAAACTCAAATAGCATAAAATAAAAAGGATGGCGGATACAACAACAGCAAATCAAGGAGCGGCAGTCGGCGGTACGATGCTTGGCCAGAAAGGCACGAAGCAAGGTACGGCAGGTAGTGATGGTGTAGTGGTGGATAAAAATAAATCACAAGAGCAGTACATTACCGATGCTGAAGCCAAATATATTGTTCCTACAATTGTCAGGGAAAAATTTCCGGATCTCGTGAAATTGATTTATGAAACTGAATCAATGAATGAGGAGGAACGTGAATATTGGCTGCAAATTATGCCGATTATGAGCGAGGAGCAGATTGTTAAATTTAGAGAAATTTTGGTCAATGAAAG
>CALRGV010000004.1 GCA_943358175.1 Candidatus Peribacteria bacterium | reverse complement strand
GCCTTTTCCATTGATTTCAAGCGAATAATCCCGGTAGTCGTTTCCTCGCAACCACCAATAATTCCCGCCAAAAGTTCCGGATAGTTTTTGTGAATTTCCGCAACCAAATCGCAACCATCATCAATCGTCAAATTTGGTTTCGCCTCAATTACACACTTGAGAAATTTATAATAATCCTCATCACTCTCACCTTTATGTCCATACACATGCACGCCTTCCTGCGCCAACGCCGCGGCCACATCATCTTGAGTTGAAAGGGGATTGCAGGATGCCAGCCACACTTCCGCGCCACCGGCCCGCAAAGTGCGCACCAGCACCGCCGTCTCTTTCGTCACATGCAAAGCCATGCCGATGCGGAGACCTTTGAAAACCTGACTCTTTTTGAATTTTTCCCGCACCTCCAAAAGTGCGCCCATATCTCTCTCGGCAAGTTCGATATTTTTGAGTCCTTGTGGTGCTAAGCCAATATCTTTAATTTTATACATAATTCTTTAATTACTTTTCGTAGCGTTCCTTAGCCCTTTTTAAGCTTCTCCGCCATATCCGTCTTCTCCCAGCTGAATTCCTCGCCATCACGTCCAAAATGTCCGTAAGCGGCCGTAGAACTAAATATAGGACGTCTCAAGCCCAGATGCTCGATGATTCCACGCGGAGAAAAGTCAAAATTCTTTTTAATCAGTGCCACCAGGGCGACGTCGCTCAAACTCGCCGTGCCAAAAGTATTCACATAAATCGAAACCGGATCCTTCACGCCAATAGCATAAGCCACCTGTACTTCGCACCTTTCCGCCAAGCCGGCAGCTACCACATTCTTCGCCACATAACGCGCCATGTAAGCTCCACTTCTATCGACTTTTGTAGCATCCTTACCGGAAAAACAGCCACCACCGTGATGCCCCATTCCACCGTAAGTATCCACAATAATCTTGCGTCCGGTCAGGCCACAATCACCCGGAGGTCCGCCAATAATAAAGCGCCCGGTCGGGTTCACATGAAAAACCGTCAGCTTGTCCACCAAATCTCCACAAATCGGCTTAATCACTTTTTCTATCATATCTTTTTTAATCTTCGCTTGAGTCACTTCCGGACCATGCTGAGTAGACACCACCACGGTATGCACACGCACCGGTTTGAAGCCGTCGTATTCTACAGTCACTTGAGTTTTCCCATCCGGACGAAGATATTTTAGCACACCTTTTTTGCGCAATTCAGACAACTTGCGAGCCATTTTATGCGCGAGCATAATCGGCATTGGCATCAACTCTTCAGTCTCATTACAGGCAAATCCAAACATCATTCCTTGGTCTCCGGCTCCTCCGGTATCCACCCCCAGCGCAATATCCGGACTCTGTTCATCAATCGCCGTTATCACGCTACAGGCCTTATAATCAAAGCCATAAGCGGAATCACTGTAACCAATATTTTTTATTGTTTCACGCACTACGCGGGGAATATCTGTATAGGCTTTCGTCTTAATTTCTCCCGCCACAAACACCAGTCCGGTAGTCACCATCGTCTCACAGGCTACGCGACTTTGAGGATCTTGACGCAGTAAATCATCCAGAATCGCATCGGAAATTTGGTCGGCCATTTTATCCGGATGCCCTTCTGTTACCGATTCAGATGTAAAAAGGTGATGTGTAGACATGGTGCCACTATACTAGCATATGATTTTGCAGGCAAATCAAATAACAGGCATTCAAATCAATTTTGAAACCACCGTGCGAATGTATAGCACCACGCTATACATTCGCACGGTGAGTGCTAGCTGTCACATTTGCAAATGTCACATTTTTCACTATACTAATGCAAAATTATGATTGATCCGCAGCCAAAAATCTCACTGGTAATTATTCATTTCAATACTCCGCACTATCTGGAGTCTTGTCTGACGGCGATTTTCGCGCAGACTTACAAAAATATTGAAGTGATTTTTATTGATAATAATTCTCCCGACAAAAGCGGTCTCGAATATGTGAAAAAAGCTTTTGGACACAGGGAAGATTTGATTATCGTGCCAAATAGCGAAAATCTCGGCTACGCCCGTGCGGCGAATCAGGGAATCAGAATGGCGATTGAGGGCAAAGATCAAGAAGAGGCCCTGGTTGCGGATCTTTCTGAAAGTCCTGCGCCCAGCCATTCAAATTTTGAAAAAGCCGATTACGTGGTCATCACCAATCCCGACATTGTTTACACTCCGACTTATTTTGAAAAAGCCATCTCCCGCATAGAGCAGGATGTGAAAATCGCCGCCCTCACAGGTAAAGTTTACAAATATGATTTTGACCGCTTACAGCCTACGAATATTGTTGATACCGTTGGGCTTTTTGCCTACAAAAACCGTCGCATTATTGACGATGGACAAGGTCTGATTGATGAAGGTCAATTCGATGAAGAATGTGAAGTTTTTGGCGTATCCGGGGCTTGTCCTTTGTATCGCACCAAAGCTCTGGAAGATGTGAAAATTCTCGGTGAATATTTAGACGAAGATTTTTTTATGTACAAGGAAGACGTGGATCTTTCTTGGAGATTTTTACTTTGTGGTTGGAAGAATTTGTATTATCCGGAAGCGCTGGCTTATCACGGCCGCGGCACCGGCGTGCAACGCAGATTTTTCAATAAGGAAATTGTGGCCAATCGCAAGAGTCTGAGCAAATTTCAAAAGAAATATTCTTTTAAGAATCAACATTTGATGGAGAGAAAAAACGAACTCTGGCTAAATTATTTTGCCGATTTCTTTCCGATTATGTTCAAGAAATTAGCGATGTTTACTTACATTACTTTCAGAGAACCATATTTATGGGGCTCATATTTTGATTATTTGAAACAGCTTCCTCGCGCCCTAAAAAAACGCCGCCTCATCATGAAAAAGCGCAAAATCTCCGCCAAGGAAATGCGCAAATGGTTCAAGAAACAGTCAAAATATCTGAAGAGATAGCTGTGTTTTTCAACTGTTCGGAAGTGCATACGGAAGCATCATGGCAATGTCACTGGCTGAAAAGTTATAGCCCTTATTTTTTTTGAGCATATCTCCGGCCACGCCAACGTAATACGCCGCGCACCTTGCCGCGTCAAAACCATCCAGTCCCTGAGCCAATAAAGTAGCCACGACTCCGGCCAATACATCACCACTTCCACCCACGGTCATTCCGGCATTTCCCGTGCGATTCGTCTCCACCACTCCCTCCTCGGAAGAAACATAATCCACCTGCCCCTTCAAAAGCACATTGATATGCAAATCCATCGCCACCGACCTCAAAAGTACGGAAGATTTCGGATCATTTTCACTCACCAAAATATCTCTATCCACCAAATGTTTAAATTCATTTTGATGGGGAGTGATGACTATTTGTTGTTGCAGTGGGAATTTATCTATTTTTTTCAAAACCATCATCGCCTCGGCATCCAGCACCATCGGAATATGGAGATTATTTACGATTTCCAGAACCGCTTCTTGAGTCTGCTCTCTTTCCCCAAGACCCGGTCCGATCAGCATACTGTCAGCCTTTTTTTTTGCAAATTCCACTATATCCGGAGCGTGACGCGGAGTGAGAAATTCTCCCGGATATTTTTTTACAATAAAATCCGGATACATACTGCGCGAACATTCAAAATTGCATTCCGGCACATAAAGATAAACCAAATCGGCCCCGCTATACAGGGCTCCCAGTCCGGCCAAAATCGGCGCGCCGGAATAATCAACACTGCCGCCAATAATCACCACGCGACCATTCTGCCCCTTATGTGACTTGGCATCACGCTTGGGAAATAAATCTCTGACCTCTGATTTTTTAATATCTCGCATCATAGACGATTTTTATAACCTTCCGCCAATTGATAAAACGCTCCGCCTCCGATAAAATTGGCTTTAGCTCCAAGCCTTTCCTCAATTCGCAGAAGCTGATTATATTTACAAATACGATCCGTACGAGAGAGAGAGCCGGTCTTGATCAAACCGGTATCCATCGCTACTGCAAGATCGGCAATTGTCGTATCTTCCGTCTCCCCGCTGCGATGAGAAATTACAGCAGTCCAACCGGCTGTCTTTGCCATTTTTATCGCCGCTAAAGTTTCACTGATGGAACCAATTTGATTTAGCTTAACCAAAATGGAATTTGCCGCTTTTAATTCAATTGCTTTTGCCAGTCTTTTTACGTTAGTCACCAGAAAATCATCGCCCACAATTTGAATGGTTTTGCCAATATCGGCCATCATTTTATTCCAGCCTTCCCAATCATCCTGAGCATGTCCATCTTCAATGGAAACGATAGGATATTTACGTAGCAAAACATCGTAATAAGCCACCAGGTCCGTATTATTCAGCTCTTCCTCTTTGCCGGCGACTTTAATTTTATAAACCTTTTTTGTCTCGTCATAGAACTCACTCGCCGCCACATCCAGCGCAATCATAACTTCTTTCCACGGCTTATAGCCGGCCTTTTCTATCGCTTGCACAATGTAATCCAGCGCCGCTTCATTCTTCGGTAAATGTGGAGCGAAGCCACCTTCGTCACCCACGGAAGTCGCATGGCCGGCATCTTTCAAAATTCCTTTCAAAGTATGAAAAATTTCCGCACCCATTCGGAGAGCATCGGCAAAATTTTTGCCCCCAACCGGTAAAACCATAAATTCCTGAATGTCCAAACCACTATCGGCATGCTGACCACCATTAATAATATTCATCATCGGCAATGGTAAAGTCTTTCCGGCAGCGCCATTCGCCCCACTCAAATATTCGTACAAAAATTCACCACGCTCATTAGCCGTAGCTCGCGCGGCCGCCATCGAAACACCCAAAATTGCGTTCGCGCCAAACTTTGCTTTGTTTTCCGTACCATCCAGTTCCAGCATTTTTTTATCAATGGCTTCCTGATCTTCACTGTTCATTCCAATTACCTCCGGAGCAATTAACTCTCTCACATTTCCCACAGCTTTGAGCACACCTTTGCCGGCATATCTTGTTTTGTCCCCATCTCTTAATTCCAAAGCCTCATGTATACCGGTAGAAGCCCCGCTCGGCACTATCGCTCGACCACTGGATTTTTCCGTAAAAACTTCCACCTCAACAGTAGGATTTCCTCTCGAATCCAGAACCTCTCGCGCTAAAATTTTTGTAATTTTGGACATTTTGACTATTCGTTAAAAACCGCACACATGCTAGCAACAAGCTGGGGATATGACAAGTCCACGCCCTTAGCTTGCTTCAACCATCATTTTTTGATAGGCTGCCAGAGCAATTTAACTAAATAATATGGAAATTACCTGGCACAATAACACTTGTTTCACAATTAAGGATAAAGGAGCCACTTTGGTGATCAATCCGGATTCCAAATGCGGCAAACTCAAAGGAGATTTCGTACTTTCCAGTCTTGGTGAAAATGAGAAATTGAGCGAAGTGGAAGGAGCCACAAGAATTTTCGATTGGCCGGGTGAATATGAGATCAAAGACGTACCAATTATTGGTTTTCAGGCTTGGACAAAGTCTAAAGCCAAGGAAGAAGCTGGCGACGCAGGTGAATCTACTATTATATTCCGTTTCCAAGTAGATGGCATTAAAATCTGTCATCTCGGAGAACTCGGTCACACGCTCACCAGCGAAATGCTGAAAGAGATTGGAGATGTGGATGTTTTGATGATTAAAGTTGGTAAAAGTAGCAATCTCGAAGCCAAAAAGGCCAGTGAGATTATCGAAGGAATCGAACCAAGAATTATTATCCCAATGGGAGACGAAGATCTTGAAAGCGCGCTCAAGGGCGTCTGGTCTGACAAAGTGGAAATCATGGATAAACTTGTAATTAAGTCCAAGGCTGATTTACCGGAAGATAAGACCAGGTGCATAGTTCTGAGTAAGGCCGATTAGTGCTACAAGCTCTCGTATTTCAATGGATAGAATAGGGGTTTCCTAAACCTTAGATGCAGGTTCAATTCCTGCCGAGAGCACCAGTATAAAAACACATGTCCACCTACCACATCCAAACCTACGGCTGTCAGATGAATTATTCTGACACGGAACGCATGGAGGCTTATCTCCAGGCGCTGGGTTATGATAAATCCGCGACCTTCGATGAAGCTGATTTGATAATGTTTAATACTTGCAGCATTCGCCAGTCCGCCGAAGATCGTGTCTACGGCCACATGCGCACTATCGAGCAAATGCGCCGCAAACATAGAAAAATTACCGTAGTCGTTACCGGCTGCATGGTGCGCAAATCCAGCTCTCGTTATTCTTCACAACGCGACAAACTTTTTGGCACTATGCGCGAATTAGACATTGCTCTCCGCACGGAAGAATTACCAAAACTCGCTACTCTCGCTCGTGAAATTGATCCGGAAAGTAAGATTCCAGAAATCAAAGAAGAGTCTCTGGAAGATTATTTTAAAATTGATCCCACTCATAGTTCCCATCAGTCGAAAGCCCAGGCTTTCGTGGCTATCTCCAATGGTTGCGACAAATTTTGCACTTATTGCATCGTGCCCTATAGTCGTGGTCGCGAGAAAAGTCGTGACGTTCAGGATATTCTCAAGGAATGCGAAAAACTTGTAGAAAACGGCTGCAAAGAAATCACTCTCATCGGACAAACTGTAAATTCTTACGGCCTCAGCCAATATGACAAAGAAGAAAAAACTTTTGAATTTCTGGGCGAAAAAGAGCCTTTCATTTATTTATTGGAAGAAGTAGATAAACTGCATGAGAAAGGGCTTGTGCGCACCCGCTTCACTTCGCCACATCCGAAAGATATGTCCGATCAGCTCATTCACGCGATGGCGACTCTCAAGACACATATGCCTTATTTGCATCTCCCGGTACAAGCCGGCGATAATCGCACCCTGAAGCGCATGAATCGTACTTATACCGTAGAGCATTATCGCAAAATTATGGCAAAACTTCGCTCAGCAATTCCGGGAATTTCCATTTCCACTGATATTATTGTTGGTTTTTGCGGTGAAACTGAGGAGGAATTTGAAAACACTTATAATTTTTTTAATGAAATGGATTTCGAGCACGGCTACATTTCCCAATATTCCGAACGCAGCGGCACGACTGCCGCTAAATTCATCAAGGACGATATCACTGATCAGACGAAACAGGAGCGTTGGAATAAATTGAACGACGGACTTTTACGCGCGAAATCCAAAAAGGCTCACGAAAGATTTTTAGGAAAAATCGTCCACGTATTAGTGGAAAATCAGGAAGGAAAAAAATGCCTCGGCCGCAGCGAACATTACAAAACGGTACAATTTGCGGCAGCATCCGGCAGCAATCTTCTCGGCGAAATAGTTCCGGTTCGGATCACCAAAGCAATGGAGTGGATTCTGGAAGGGGAGCTGGCCTAACGAATTTCTCGGGGCGCCCCAAATCTTGGCACCACCCACTTCATCCAAACTTTTTCAAAAATTCATCGGGTGTATAACCCTGCCAAGAATTTTCCAGTAAGCGTTTATCCCAACTGATCAAAATTGATTTATTAATAAAAGCCGAAGCGGCAATTATGGCATCGGAAGTTTTTAGTTTATTGAAAAACGGAAATTCCCTGAACATGTTGAAAAAGTCCATATCCAAATCAAAATACTTTATTTCATTGGAGTTCAAGAAATCCTGAAACTTTTCATATTCATGATCATTATCAAAAATTCCAGTTCTTCTCAACGTATGAAAAACTTCAATCAATACAATCATTGGCACCAGAAAAATTATTTTGTTTTTGTTGGCGAAATCAATCAGTTTTTTTGCATTTTCAAGTCCAAATTC
Source organism: Candidatus Peribacteria bacterium (assembly GCA_943358175.1). Taxonomy (GTDB): domain Bacteria; phylum Patescibacteriota; class Gracilibacteria; order UBA1369; family LOWO2-01-FULL-3; genus JACRIB01. The sequence continues at coordinate 99,347 of CALRGV010000004.1, read as the reverse complement.
ATTCTTTGCAAAGAATGAAACTAAAAAACTAGAATCTAATGTTAAATGTTCAATCATCATAGCCGCGTTCTTTACGAATTAATTTAACTATATCGTCAGTGGTTTTAATGCCTGGAATTTGAAAAGCATGCTTATCCCAATCTTTCAGCCATTCTTGCATAGTTTTTGGGAAATTATATTTTTTATCACTTATCTTATCCTCACCAAATGGTTTTGAATAAAATTTAAGAGGAGTAAGATTTGCCAGAGGTTTTGATCTATAAATAATTACAAAACTAACTCCACTATCTAATTCTTTCTTTATTTTTGGAAAATTCATGCGCAATTCTTTTACAGATATGGTTTTGGTCATAGAGTTTAATGTTAATCTTAAGATTATCTTAAGTTTAACATAAATCTGTTAAAAGTACAACAATTGTATGACAAAAATCAGCGATTGCTTAGACCATAGCAACCAAAGTTAAAATTTTCCTAAATTAATTCTAAATTCGTAAAAACAGAACTTGCAAACAAGCATGATTGTTTTACTTTAGTTTCTTTAGGCAGGCAGGTTCGCCCCCACCACCGCCTTTATCCTTCTGATTCCGCTTGAACAAGCTTCTTCTTTCAAGAGTTTGAAGCTGCCAAGTTCGGATGTATTTTTCACATGTGGGCCACCGCAAATTTCCATGCTAAAGACGGTACTTTTGTCCGGCTCACCCATCGTATATACTTTCACCACATCACCGTATTTTGATTCAAACAAGCCAATCGCACCCTTTGCCTTTGCTTCGGCCACACTCATTTCCGCAAAACTTACCGGTAAAGCTGCGCGGATTTGATCGTTCACAATTCTTTCAACTTCAGCTTTTTGTGCATCAGTCATTTTTTCACCATGAGAGAAGTCGAAGCGCAATCTTTCCGCCGTAATATTTGAACCTCTTTGTTCCACATGCGTACCCAAAACATTACGTAAAGCCTTGTGCAATAAATGAGTAGCCGTATGCAATCTTGTCACTTCCTCGCTGTGATCGGAAAGCCCTCCGGCAAACTTTTTTTCCGCACCGGCTCGCGATAATTCCTGATGTTTTTTGAAATTGTCTTCGAAATTCTTGATCAACATCGCCTTCTCGGCAGCATCACGAATCCAACCTGCTTCCTGTAATTCCTCAATCGTCATTTCAATTGGGAATCCATAAGTGGCAAACATCTCGAAGCAAAAATCCTCACCCAGGCCGCTTGCCCCTTTTTCCTTTTGATCAGCCTTTCTTCCCAACTCCCTATGAATCATCGCCAAGCCCTTATCCAAAGTATGACCAAATTGAATTTCCTCTTTGCTCATTTCTTCATAAATTCTTTCCGCGTTCATTTCTAATTCTTTGTAGTAATCGCTATGATTTTTCACAACAATTCCGGCAATTTTTCTCGCAAACTCACCTGCGATTCCCAATTTTTTAGCATTCCTAATCGCTCTACGAATCAGCCTGCGGAGAATATATCCCTGATCTGTATTTGAAGGAGTTACGGTACTTGGATCACCCAAAATAAAAGTAGCCGCGCGCAAATGATCCGCAATAATTTTTTCAGAAACCATTTTGGATTCATCTGCTTCACCATATCCTGCCAATGTTCTAATTTCCGCAATCACATCTACAAATAATTCAGTCTCAAAAGGTGAATTCAGACCATTCATAATTCCCAAAACTCTTTCCAGTCCCATTCCGGTATCTACGTTTTGCTGTTTTAAAGGTACAAAGCTTCCATCTTCCTGCTTATTGTATTGCATGAACACATCATTCCAAATCTCCACCCATCTCTTGTCTGATGGATCATGTTTTTCCGGTGCCGGCTCACTTCCTGTCCAATAAAACATTTCTGTATCCGGACCGCATGGGCCGGTTTTTCCTGCGGGTCCCCACCAGTTATCTTTTTTTGGTAAAAACGCGATTCGATCTGCACTCACTCCCAGCCCACGCCAAATATTAAAAGACTCTTCATCACGTGGAGCATCCGCATCTCCGGCAAAACAGGTAAAAGCCAATTTACTTAAGGGTAAGCCAAGTCCGCCATCTTCTCTAGCGCTGGTCAGAAAATCAAAACTCATTTTTATCGCCCCCTCTTTGAAATAATCTCCCAGGGACCAATTTCCCAACATTTCGAAAAAACTCAAATGACTCTTGTCTCCCACCTCCTCAATGTCATCTGTGCGAATACATTTTTGTACATCAGTTAAACGAGTGCCTGAAGGATGTTTTTCCCCCATTAAAAATGGCACCAAGGGATGCATACCAGCGGTTGTAAATAAAACCGTAGGATCATTTTCCGGAATTAAGGAAGAACCACGAATTTCTTTATGTCCATTCTTTTTTACGAAAAATTCTATAAATAAATGGCGGAGTTCATTAGCTGTAATTTTCATATTTTCAGCAGAGCGCTTTGCGCTCAAGCGAGCCTAAGGGCGAGCTAAGTGAGCGAAGCGAAATCATATTAAATTTACTAAGCTGGCTTATTCTACGAGAAAAAACTTCAGGATACAAGCTTTTGCCTCGCACTCCACTCGGCACACGCCTTAGCTTTGCCTCCCACCATTAAATATGCAATAATCGAACCATGGGAAGAAAATCAAAAGCCAAAAAAATAATTCGCCAGCAGGTGGAAGCCGGTGAGTCGGAAAAAGAGCTTAAAACAGGTAATAAAAAGCCTCAAACTCCTCGTTTCAAAATAAATAAAAGGAAACTTTTTGGCGGCGTTTTGGCTTTTATTATGTTGGCGATTTTGAGTGCCGCAGGTTATTTGATTTTCGAGAGAGCCTTTCGTGCTGAGCCTATAGCCAAATTATTACCAGCCGATTCCACAGTTGCTTTGATTGAAATCAATACTAATTTTGATCACACCCAGCTCAATAAAACTTTCGAACTTTTGAAAAATCATCCCGACTATAGCAAGGAGAGTCTGATTAAATTCGCTGAAACTTTTTTCAGTTTGGTTTATGAGACGGATGCGAAACCTTGGCTTGGTAGAGAGGCTGGTATTGCTTATATGAATTCCTCAAAAGAGACAAATATTGTTTATGAATTATATTTTGCCGAAGTTTTGAGTCAAACCAATGTTGAAAAATTTCTGCAAAGATATAATCCTATCGAAAACATTTACACCGGTCACAAAACCTATAACGTCAAACTTCCAGGAGGCGATAAATACATAACTTTCCTCAATAATTATCTTATTGCCAGTCCGAGCGAGCAGGCGATTTTTCAGCTTATTGACGTGCAAAGCAGCGCTAATCAAAAACTTTACTCCACTCCTCAATATCGCAAAGTTGACAATAATCTTCCTTTAAATCGCACAGCTTTTTTATATGTTAATTTTGATCAGCTCAGCGACAATTTCTTGCACAAGTTGCCATTTTTGAATCAATCCGGCGTTTCTATCGCCATGGTTAAGCCACTACTCAAAGCCTTTGATTCCGAGGGGGCAGCCTTGATCGCGCTGGATAAGAATTTTGCCATCCAGACTTTTCTCACGCTTGATGGGGATAATTCCAATAATGCCTCTTACCTTTCTTTTGAGAAAAAATATAATGCCGGTCTCGCGGCTTATTTACCAAAGAACACCTTGGCATTCTGGGGTGGCCAAAATCTCGAAACCGAATTGCAAAAAATACTTTCCACTTTTACCGGGGTAGATGATTCCGGCCGTATACTCGTGGATCAGCTTTTACAAAGTTCCACTCAAAAATATTTTGGCAAGGACACTGATTTTAAAGACGACATTCTGCCTCTTTTCAAAAATGAACTTGCCCTCTCTATTGAAAAACCAAACGATAAAAGTATTTATAAGCTGGTTTTTGGCTTAGAACCTACCCAAACAGATGCCATTAAAATCCAACAGCTTGCCACCAATTTTGCCAGATATGGCGGAGTTTTTGAGCCAAAAGTTGTTGAGCACACTTTACCTGATGGTACCGTGGGAAAAGAGATTGTAGCCGCTCCGGAAGAAATTACGAAAACAGAAAGTACTTACAAAAATACCATTGTTTACGAATTAAAAATGGGCAAACAAAACAGAAGTATTTACTACTCCATTGTAGATAACTTGGCGGTTGTTTGTAATGACTTGGATTCTATCAAATCAACCATTGATTTAATGAAAGGTCAGGGAGAAAGTTTGAGTTCAACCGAAAGATTTATCAACGATATACAGCCTGTAATTAAAGGTTCGGATGAAGTTAGCTTCTTCGATCTTGATGGAATTTTGCCTCTCGTATTTAAAAAGGACAGCTTGCCAAAGGCTCTTGGAATAATATCTTCTTTCAGCTCAGGTAAAAATTATTTTAACGACGGAATAGTGACGATAAATTATTTGCATATCAAGTGATGCATGTCCAAAAAACTTCAGGACATAAAGTCGGAAAATCAAATCAACGATATTAATTTGAAAGCTCATAAAAAGAGTCACTTGGAAGGTGAGATTTTGAAAGAAAAACAGCATAAACTCTACAAAAAACACACTCCGATCAATGAAGTCCGCGATCTAAAATCAAGCAGCGAAAAACATTTTATTTACGTCAGAGGAGAAAATTTTCATCCACCAAAACACCTTGGAAATCTTTTAAAAATTGGTTTTTTTGGCTTTCTGATAATCTTATTAGTAAATACTGTAAACGTTTATTACACAACCAAAAGGATAGAAAAAAATATTTCCAGCGAAGCTTATCAAGGATATTCTTTGCTAATGGATGCCGGTAAAAGCGCGAGTAAAACTCAGTTCGATAATGCTTCGGAGGCCTTTAAAAAAGCTATCAAAAACTTTGATGAAGTCAAAACCGAACTCTGGTTTCTAAGTACGGATAAATCCTACTACAGCACTCAAAACAACATCGGCTCCAGCGTAAAAGCCCTAATAGTTGGCGGCGAACATTTTACATTGGCGGGTAGCTATTTTTTAGAAGCTCTGGAAGAATTTAATAAAATTCCACTTTATTTTGTTTCCAAAAACAATAATCCCACCGGCACCGGCCCCTCTCTCACGGATACACTCAGAGATGGCTTGAATAAAACAAATTTTGCCATTGAGGAAATAAATTTGGCCTCTCAGGAATTGGCTACGGTGAAAGAAAGCAATCTCCCCGGCGAAATAGCTCCACGCGTCTCAGCTGTGAAAAGTCAGGTGCAATCCGTTGCCGATACTTTGAACGCGACAGCTAGTCATTTCCCTGCTTTGCTAAAGCTTCTCGGCGATCAATCCCCACATCGCTACCTCATCCTTTTGCAGAATAATAATGAGATAAGGCCTTCGGGGGGGTTCATTGGCAGTTATGCGATTATAGATGTTGATAAGGGAATTATCAAAACAACAAGCATTCATGATGTGTACGATATTGATGGCTCATATAAACAGGTTATTGAACCACCGGATTATATGAAAAAATTCACAGGAAATTGGCGTTTTCGCGACAGTAATTATTCCGCCGATTTTCCCACTACGGCTGCCAAGGCTAAGTGGTTTTTGTCCAAGGAAGGAGGTCCCACGGTAGATACCGTCATTGCTATCAATCAGGGCTTATTACAGGGTATGTTGGACATTACTGGGCCTATCCAAGTTGGTAATTTTGGCAAATTAAATTCTGAAAATTATAACCTCCTTTTGAGCTATGTGATCGAAGGAAAAATCTGGGGACCTGTAGATCCCAAACACATTTTAAAAGTTTTTATTCCGGCTTTTCAAAAGGAAATAATGAAAGAGGAAAATATTAGCAAGGTTGGTTCAAATCTTTATAAAGCTATTCAGCAAAAGCACGTCATGATGTATTCCGCGGACGCTGAGATAGAAGGATTTTTTGACTCTTTGGGCGTGAGTGGTCGCATGTACCAAAACAAGCCGGATGAGGACTATCTGAGTGTAATCAATTTTTCCGCCGGAGGCACTAAGTCGGATCTTTTTATGGAAGAAAATATTCTTCATGATACCTACATAGATAAGAGTGGAAACCTTACGGATGAAGTAACTATCAAACGTAAGCATCAATGGACTGATGCCGTTTACAGCCAATGGAAAAAGATTTTGCAGAGCTATGGTTTTAGTGAAATGCCTGATTATTTGATAGATATTTTAGGTAGGGGAAGGAATAAAAATTTAATAAAAATTTATGTCCCCGAGGGAAGTATTTTGCTGAATTCCACCGATCCAAATCTTTCGCTGGAATACGATAAGGATGTGAAGAAAAGCTACTTTTTTACAACTATGGAAGTAACAGCCGGCAAGACTGCCTATTTGCGTTTAAAGTATCGTCTACCTTTTCTCTTAGATTTAAACAACGCCGCTGCCAATTACAAATTAATCGCCGACAAGCAGCCGGGCAGTCGCGGCAGCATCTTCACTAAAACCGTTCATACCGATCCTGAAATTGAAAATCTTTCAGTCTATCCAAAAGAAGCCAGAATCAATTCCGCTACCGAGATTATCTATCCTACAAATCTCGTCTACGATCGCTACTTCTCAGGAATTTGGAAGAAATAAATTAATCCGCAATCAGAAGAGAGTGCCGGATTAGTACCAGATACGAGGCGGAAGGAAAATTTTGACCGGAGTTTACTGCAGGTAAATGAGGATCAAAATTTTTCTTTCAACGAAGTAGATGGTGCTAATCCGGCACTCTCTATTTTCTGCCAAACATTTTTCCGAGTTCGTCTAGAGTCAGGGAAACCATTGTCGGCCTACCGTGCGGGCAAGTGTATGGCCTTTCCAGTTTTTCCATCTGCATAAGTAGTGCCTGCATTTCCAGGAGGCTTATCTTCTGGCCAAATTTTATAGCACTTCTGCAGGACATATAAGTCAGCATTTCTTCTCTGCGCCCATGCATCTTTGAAGTACTTTTTTGATTTAGAATGTCATCAAGCACACCTTTTATCACTTCTTCCATATTCTCTTTCGCCAAAAACACGGGTACGGCATGCAACACAAAAGTATTTCCACCAAACGGCTCAATTTCAAAACCCAGTCCATTGAAAATATCCATATTTTCTTTAATCAAAGCCACTTCTTCATTGCTCAATTCCATCTGTAGAGCCATCAATAAAGGCTGCACGGATTTTTCCTGATTCTCAAATTGCGCAATCAATTCTTCATATCGCACACGCTCATGTGCCGCGTGCTGATCAATCAAAACCAGTCCATTTTCATTTTCTGCAACGATGTAGGAATTAAATATTTGTACTATAGGTTTCATGTTGAATCTTTGCTCCGGCTGATTCTCCTTCACTCCTCCGGGTTCTCTTTTATCCCATAAAACTTGTCCCATGTCCTGACTTTGAAAAGTCTGTCCAGGCAGACTTCTACTATCAAAAAGTGGCTCGTTTTGTTCTCCACTAATTCCAAAATTCCGCCCATTCCCTGCGTCCTTCGGAAAACTATCCGACATATATCTCTGCGATTCCGTAAACCCTTTTGGAATTAAAATATTTTTTTCCAAAGCGGTTTTAACGCAACCATAAACCACCTTTATCAAAGTTTGTTGATCCTCAAAACGAATTTCAGTTTTTCTCGGATGCACATTCACGTCAATCAAAGCGGGATCAATTTTAATACTCAAAATAAAAACCGGCTTCTTATTCTCCATCAACATTGAATGAAAAGCGGTCTTAATAGTATTCGCCAAAAGAAAATGCTGAATAGGTCTGCCATTCACGAAAAAATATTGGTGCTGAGTGGTGCTGCGACTCAGCAAAGGTTTGCCGATAAATCCCTCAATTTGGAAGGCACTACCACCATAAAACACCGGTAGCATCGCCTCGGACGTAGCTTTGCCGAATATATCCGCCACTCTTGAAATCAAGTCACTGCTTCTCACCAAATCAAAAATTACCTTTTCATTATGCACCAGCTTGAAAGAAAGTTCCGGATGAGCCAGGGCAATGGTGTTCACTGTACTCGTAATATGGCTTAGTTCAGTGCTTTCTTGCTTCAAATACTTCTGACGCGCCGGAGTATTAAAAAATAAATCATAGACCTCTATTTGAGTTCCGGAGGCCATTCCCACTTCCTGTTTTACCTTTATTTCACCGCCCACTATTTGAATCTCCATGCCGGATAGGTCATCAGCCGTTTTGCTGCGAATAACCATTTTTGACACTGAGGAAATACTCGCCAGGGCTTCGCCACGAAAGCCCATTGTACGAATTTTCCATAAATCAGACTCGTCACGAATTTTACTGGTCGCATGTCTTTGCAAAGCCAACTCCAGGTCTTCCGGTGTCATACCAAAACCATCATCAATAATTTTTATGAAACTTTTACCAGCATCTTTCAGCTCTACCACAATATTTTTCGCGCCCGCATCAATGCTATTTTCCACCAATTCCTTCACTACACTGGCCGGTCTTTCAACAACCTCTCCAGCCGCAATTTGATTGATCAGACTCTCCGGTAAAACTTTTATAATCGACATGAGTTTTATTTAGAGAAATTGATCGCTACATTTGCCATTTTTGTAGAACCATCTTTAAAGTAGGCTGTGAACTCAAAAGTATTCTGACCCAACTTTAAGTTTTTGAAATTCAGACTCGCCTTGTAATTAAATTTTGTAGCACCGGCCTTGAAACTTTGTAATGTATAAGGATCATTATCAGCGCTTGATTTAGCCACGATTTTGGTAGCTCCCGCCGTAACAGTCCCTTCGAAATTCACCAAATTTCCGGAAACATCAGCTTTATCTTTCGGTGTATCAATTGTTATTAAATTGGTATCTTTCACGACAGTTTTTTCCTCAATTTTTTCTGTCTTCTTTACTAATTTCTCAGCCAGTGGTGTGTGAATCACTCCAGCTTGTTCATCCCTTAATTTACTTACTTGTTCCTTCAACTCATCTACCTGTTTTTGAATCTCAGCCTGTTTTTCAGCATCCTCAGCTGCCTTATCTGAATTGCTACAGGCAGCTAAAGAAAAAAGTGCACAAATAATTAAAATAGTATTTAAAAGTTTCTTCATTTTAAAATTGTTAAGCCCACGGAAATCTAGCAGATTTCAGCCCCGAGTGCAAACGAGGGGGCATTGATTTTCTTTTTATCTTTTAATTTCCACCAGCATTTTTTTCTCATCCACTTTAATCAAATCCGCAGAAACATTTTTAACAAAGTTTTTCAGAAAATCCGCTCGCTGCTCAAAATCCAATAATTTTGGATATCCGTCTGTAATTATTAGCGGAAATAAATAAACAAAAAAACTGTTCGGCGTAACAACAATTCCAGTACTCAGACCATTACTGGTTTTGACAGCGGCATTATTCAATAAATCTCCCAGGGAATAAAAAATCAAGGATTTTTTATAAATTTTAATTGGAGAAATTTCTTCCAAACCTCTTCCAATAAAAATATCCACACCCGCCTCGGTGAATTTTTCAGCCAAAGCCTGTTGAGTTAAACTTGGCCTATCTCCATCTTTAAATTGATATAGTACATAGACCGCATCGGCCATATTTTTTTCCTTTTTAATTTTTTTCAACTGCTCTGCTAAATTTTTCTCACTCTCTACTTCACTGAATTCACAGAAAGCAATTTTTAAATAATTTTGTTCCTCCACTCTGCATTTCTCGTCTTCCAAATCAAAAACCAGAAAATCACTTCCAGCTAAAAATCTATCTTCTTCACCTCTCAAATCTCTCAGAAATTTAAGAATTCCTTCACCTCCTAAATCTTTTTTATTAATATCCCAAAACCAGCCTTTATTTAGTCCTAACTCGTTGTCTTCGGGCATATTTCCAAAGCTCCCTATAGTCACACTTTTCACCCCAGCCACCTCGCCTTTAGTAAAACTAAAAAATTGATGACTGGTAGTAGACTCACGATGAGACACATAGTCCTGCAAATTTGTATGCGCAAATCTTTCCGCGTTTTTATAGCCACGCTTTTCCATAAACTTTAGCACGGCATAAATTGAAGAAGGGGAGTCAACTTCCAGATCATGCACGTTGTCATAATCAAAATTTTTAATTGTCGCATACGACGAATGGTCATGGAAATCCGCCGCTTCCACGGGAATGTAATGAGAAAAATCCACGCTTGCCACGACTAACGAATCTACCGGCAAATTTTCATTTAACCATTCAGCCAGGGACTCCACCTTTTCTTTTGGCATTTTCCATTTTAAAACAATGGGTACAATTTCAGCTTTCGGAAAAAACTTCTTAATATATGGCGCATGATTATAAACTCCATGCTCTTTAATAAAAGTTTCATCTTCAAAATCGGCAATTCCAGCATCTACTAAACTTCTGCCAAAACCATCCTCCAGCTCCACCGATCCATTTGTTGTTTGGAATTCGCAATTCCGGCAGGTTTGAATATCGGCAGCACCATCTTGATAATGATTTGGACTGATCACAACCACCAGCTTTGGTTTAGTCACAACGCTAAGCCCCGAATAAAATTCAGTCAGCTCTTCAGCCACAATTAAATGGTGTGGCAAAATTACACCCAGCGGCACGCTCTCAAATTTATAAGGATCCTTTACTTTGAAAATATGATCCCACATTTCCACGTCACCCGGATAGGTATAAGTAATTTTCAGTTTTTCTTCTTCGCCACCGATTCTCCCACAACCAAAAACTACCACGACAACCGCCAGTGAAAGGCCAATTAATCGTAGTAGTTTCATGATTTAAATCTTTTTATCTATATAACCTTCCGCCCCATTCCACTACGGCAAAACCGCTTCTTACCACACGAGTCAATTTTTGTTCAACTACAGTGGTCTTTTTATCCAATCCTTTATAATCAAAGAAGACACGAATTACCGAATCAGGCTTTGGATTTACAGTCAGAGGAGCGTATTTATCAAACTCCGCTTGTGGAACAAAAGTGATGAAGTAATATGGTTTTTCACTCAACCTTGGCAACCAATATTCTTCGAAATCAGCAACCTCTCTAGCATTCAAACCAAGTATTGCCAACTTTTCTTCAAACAATTTTTTTACATCAGCTTTTGCCACTACAAACCCTTCACTAGGAGTACGGAAATTAGCCGCAAAACCTTCCCAGAAAAGATATGGATAAGTTTTATTGTCAGCTAAATTGTAAATCTGTCCGGCCGCATTTGCGATCACATTCCATCCACGACCAATCTCCGGTTCTGAAATTGAAATACCATTTGTAGGAACCACATTTACTGATACTTGAGTAGTTTCTATCGGATAGAGATAAATGACCGGCTTGCCCATTTCAGCTCCACCTTGTGAATAAAATATTTTCACAGAAGTTGAACTGGTTTTTCCATCCCAAAAAGTAGCCGTGAAATTAAAAGTATGAGCACCACCGGTATTCCATAAATTTCCCCATTTTCCCGCAGCTCTATAGGTGAATTTCGAATCACCCAAATTAAAATCACTCAATTGATAAACATCTTCCACATAGGAAATGCACATTTCTGGAGCTAAGTCACAATTTTTCTGACCAATGCTCGCCGTCACAACTATTTTTTTCGTATTCGGAGAAACAACCCCGGTAAAAACAATAGGATCTTCATGGAAGCTATCCTCATTTTTTGGAGTATTTAAAGTAATATAATTTGCACCGGTATAGGCATTAACCTTTTTTACAACATCGTCATCGGCTTTTTGTTGTGCTACCTTTTTTGCTTCAGCTGCCGCTTTTTCATCAGCCACTTTTTTCGCCTCAATCGCGGCTTTATCCTCTACGGGGACAGTTTTCACCTCGTCGGTTTTTACAGTCGTTGTAGTACCCTCCTTAGCCTTAACCGCCTCAAGCTCCTTTTTCATATCATCCACCTGCTTTTGTAACTCGGCAGTTTTCATGTCCGGCTGAACTGTAACCGTAGTATCTGCGGATTTATTGCATGCTACAAACAAAAACAACGCACTGGCAATCACAGAGATACTTAAAAGTTTCTTCATAAAAAACGAGGGTTATATTAACCAAAACACTAGCATCTTAGTGGCTCAAAATCAATAAAATTGACAACAAAAATACATCGTGTCTTAAATAACGGTTTGTCTATAACAAAAACAGCGATGGTCCCAAATCTTGGGGAAGTTATCACAGATCAGACTTCTTTTTCATATCATACAACTTCTGCATCGCCTGAATTGGGGTCATACTATTCAAGTCAATTTGTTTTAATTCTTCCATAATTTTACTGTCCATACTCTCCACCTTTCTGTGTTCACGCTCAGCCGCATCTTCGAAAAGCTCTATTTGATCCGGACTCACGCGGCCCTTTTTAATATGCCTATTTTCCAATTCTGACAAAACGCCTCGCGCTCTGGAAACTAAATCCACCGGCAGTCCCGCCAATTTTGCCACTTCAATTCCATAACTTTTATCCACTCCGCCCTCCACAATTTTGTATAAAAATACTACGCCTTCTCTCTCGTTTTCCCTTACGAGCACACTCAGGTTTACAGCTTTCTCTAGCCTCTCCGCTAATTCTATTAATTCATGATAATGAGTCGCAAACAGTGTCTTCGCGCCAATTTTATCGTGCACGAATTCCATAATTGCCCAAGCAATGCTTACGCCATCGTAAGTAGAAGTACCTCGTCCGATTTCATCCAAAATAATTAAACTTTTTGCCGTAGCATGATTCAAAATAAAAGCAGTTTCATTCATTTCCACCATAAAAGTACTCTCACCACGTGTGAGATTATCGCTTGCCCCAACTCTCGTGAAAATCCTATCCACAAGCGAAATTTTTGCATTTTCCGCCGGCACATAACTTCCAATTTGCGCCAACAAAACAATCAAAGCCACTTGTCTGAGATAAGTGGATTTACCACCCATATTTGGGCCCGTGATTAAACCAAATTTTCTACTATCATTGAAAACACAATCATTCGGCACAAAGTTTTTTGCGAAACTTAACTGCTCGATTACCGGATGCCGACTATTTTTTATTTCCATCACGTCCTCAGTGATTTCCGGCTTACAATAATTGTTTTTAACAGATATATAAGCCAAATTAGCCAACACATCCAATTCCGCAATAACTCTCGCGTTCGTCTGAATTTTCAAAATTTCCTTCACCACTTCCATTCTCACTCCATAGAAAAGTTCATATTCCAATTCTTTAATTCTCGTCTCCGCGTTCAAAACTTTATCCTCAAATTCTTTCAGCTCCGGCGTAATAAAACGCTCCGCATTTACCAAAGTTTGTTTGCGAATATAATCAGCCGGCACCGCACTCAGATTCGTATTACTGATCTCAATATAATACCCAAACACACTATTGAATCTTATTTTCAAAGAATTAATTCCGGTTCTTTCTATTTCTTTTTGCTGCAAATCCGCGATGAAACCTTTACCCTCCGTGCTAATTCCCAATAGCTCATCCAGCTCAGCATTATAACCTTTTTTGATCATGCCTCCTTCACGCACTGTATGCGGCGGCTCCTCTGAAATTGCCTTCTCGATCAGCTCTACTAACTCATTCAGCTCATCCAATTCCCCAAAATATTCCGAAAAATTATCACGAATTAAATTCTTCAAACCCGGAATGATTTTCAGCGATTCCTTCATCGCAATTAGATCTCTCGCATTTCCACTGCCAAGACTCAAACGACTCAGCAATCTTTCTATGTCATAAATTCTACCGAGACTATCTCTCAGCTCGCGTAGTAGACTGGAATTCTTCGCAATTTTTTCCACATTACCTAAACGCTTTTCAACCGCAGTCTTCTCTAGCAGCGGATGCAGCAGCCAATTTCTCAACATCCGTCCGCCCATTGGGCTCACCGTTTGATCTAGAATACTTATCAAACTGCCTTCTTTTTTCCCCTGGCTGGTATAAAAAAGTTCCAGATTTCTAATCAAAGCTCCATCCATCGCCATAAATTCCGACACCTCGTAATAACTTATTTTTCCAATATGCGTCAGCTCAGTTTTTTGCGTCTCACGAAGATATTCAAAAAGCATGCCTGCCGCCCCAATCGCCAATTTTTTTCCTTCCAATCCAAATCCCTGCAATGACTTCACACCAAAATGATTTTTCAATTCACTTTCAGCCTCTTTGAAATAATTAAAGGGAAATAAATAAATATTCTTGCCCTGCAAAAGGGGATTAATCACTTCCAAAAGTTCCGCGTTCAAAATACATTCCGCCGGCCCAATTCTCATCAGCTCCTCTTCCAGTTTTTTATAATTTTCCATCTCGCTTACCCGAAATTCACCGGTAGTAACATCGGCATAAGCTAGAGCAAATCGGCTTTTATCTGTCACTATCGCCGCCACATAGTTATTGGCCTTTTGATCAATAATATTTTCATCAAAAGTCGTACCGGGAGTAACCACTCGCACCACTTCTCTCTGCACAATTCCTTTGCCATCCGGCTGAGTCATTTGATCGCACAAAGCCACTTTCCTACCCGCTCTCGTCAGCTTACACAAATACCCTTCCAAAGCATGAAAAGGGATTCCACACATAGGCGCGCTATTCTCCCCATTTTTATTTCTCGCCGTCAGCGTAATCTGCAAAATCTTCGAAGCTTCCAAAGCATCCTCAAAAAACATCTCGTAAAAATCCCCAAGCCTATACATCAGAATACAATCCTGATATTTCTCTTTTATCTCTCTATACTGCGCCATCATCGGCGTTAGCTTTGTCATACTTGCTTAATCAAGGCCCACATTCTAAACCAAGGCTAAGATGGTAGCAAACGAGAATCCAATTGCCTCTCGTTTTTGTGTTCCAGTTTTAATCTATAAATTTTACAACAGGCTTTCATTCCCAGGACGGTAATTTATTCTAGAAATAGGACATTTTTCACTGCAACTTTTTAAACTAAATTTTCATGCCAACACCTCAAACAGTAAACCACTAATCAAAAATCACAATTCTCACTGGCACGAGTCCACGATCCACACTGCGGTGATTTTAAGAAAAGTTCCCTGAATTTTTTAATAAAATTGGAATCGTCATTCATTCAACAACGGATACACATCTATCGCCGGCTCCTCATAAGGATGCACCGCCTTCACGGCCGCCAAAGTTTCCTGCAATTTTTCACTTGGACAAATTATCTCAATTCTTTCCTCCTCCACTTCTTCTATTTTCCCAACCTCACCAATAAAAGGCTTGCTCCCATCCAGTCCTCGAAACCTACCAATTCCTTTCACGCTAAAACTACAACAATCATAATTACCAATATGCCCGGCTCCCGCCTCAGTCAAAGCCACACGCACTTTAGCCGCATGCGTAACCGGTACAAAGACTGCAATTTTTACAAATTTATATTCCACCACCAAATATTACTACACTCTCAAGCGTACTCACAAACGTAAACACCTTCATTTTGGATCCCTACCACTGACTCGGGTGTGACATCACCGCTAACCTGCGCAATCGTTCTAGTTTTTTTTGGTCCATTTACGAACACTACTGGCGCTCCCCTCTGAGGTATTTTTCCATACTTATCATTATCATCAAATCTTAATCTGTCATCCGGATAAATCATCTCAATCTCTCCTTCTGCGACAGGAAATTTTACTGTTGCCCATGGAGCATCTTCCTCAACCAAACCTTTTGCCACCACTCCAATAGTTGGATCCTTTTTATCACCTCGAGATAATCGAACCTCCCTACCACTTCTAAAACCCACGGCAACACTTTGGATGCCTAATCCGTCAGTTCTATTGTAAGCATTAAGTCCCAACTCTACGCGATCTATTTTTGGATTATCCTCTGCCTCTAAATTGGAGATTCTTTCCTTAACCCAAGTCACAAGTTTTTTCACGCGCTTATCAAGAACCACTCTTGCCGCCTCGTCTATCATCCCCCTTATTTTTGCAACAATCACTTCAGGAGTAATTTCTTGATTTTCCAGAACTTCCATTTTTTCAAAAGCCATAAATAAATTTCAAGAAGTGAAGTAGAACTATAGATCATTTAATTAAATAGTCAATCGAAATTTGACAAAATAGAAATTATGGTCATAATTAAAACTTATTTATAAATTCACCCCATGCAAAAGAAAATTACTTCTCTGTTTCTAGTCGCAACTATGCTGGTTTTTTCAGTATTTAATACCTCCGTAGCCATTGCCGGTGTTAAAGAAAGCAAAATTTTTATAGATGGTAAGGAAGCTCCAAAGCAATCAAAGCAAACTGAAAGACAGCGTATTCTCAGTGCTGTAAAAGCAATGAGCTGTACTGCTAAGGAGTATTTTGGGGATCCTTCTAAACTTGATATTAAAGCTTTGGAAAAAATAAAAGTAGAGGCTGAAACAGTTTTTAAAAAATACGGCTTTAAAATAGATGAAAAATCAATGAAAGTTTTAGGTGAAAAATATGATGGTGATATTGGTTTTGTTTTCGAATTAGCAAATGCTTTAACCTCATGCGGGAATCAGCAAAATCCGACAAAATCTTCCAAAAATAGCGAAAAATCAGAGAAAGAACGCCTTCTTAGTGCCTATAAAGACGTAAGTTGTGATTTTAAAAAGTACCTTAAAACCCTGGATTTTAATTCGACATCTTTGCCTAATCTTTCAAAATATGAGGAATCTAAAGAATTTAAAGTATTTGAAAAAATGGCTATAAAAGTTTTCAAAAAATATGGTTTTCAAGCGGATGATAATACGATAATGGAGGCCTTAATGACGAAATATTTTAATGAAGAAGGTTTTATGTATGATTTGGTGCACGTTCTGACTTCTTGCAAAAAATAATTTTTTAAATTTTAAATCTCATGAAAAAGAAAATTTCTTATCTTTTAGGGACAACAATAAGCTTAATTGCTTCAATATTCTCATCTGCGACAGCTTCAGCTTGCGGTGGAGATATGGGTTATATTCCACCAAAATCTTACAAAGATACGAAGGTCTACACTTCTGAAAATGGTAAAAACTCCGTAGTAGTAAATTCTAAATCTTCCAATAAGTCTTCCAAATACTCTAAGGTTCTGGTAGATGGTATGGAAGTACCGGTTTCATCAAAAGGAAACGCTTCGGAGAAACAGCGAGTACTTAGTGCAATCAAAGAAATTGGTTGTACCCTTGCCAAGGGAAATGTTAATGAACTCACTGATCCGGCAAAAGGAGAAAAAATTGTAAAAGAGGCTTTGAAAAAATATGGATTCAAAACCGATCAGAAATCTATGGATGCTCTGGAAGCCAAATACAAAGATACTGTTAATCCTGAGCTTCTCGTAATGGAAGCATTTAAAAAATGCGGTGGAGTCCAAATGCAATAAATCTTACTAAGATTCGTGCTTCTTGATAAATTCCTCATATAGACCTTTTTGGATCACGTAGTCATACGCTCCGACAAGGTCTATTTGTTTACCCCCGAATTGTTTTTTAAATCTGGTAATGTAATGCATATGGAGCCGATGATGGGATTCGAACCCATGATCTCTACTTTACGAAAGTATTGCTCTACCAGCTGAGCTACATCGGCATTTTTCTGGACTTATACCGTTGCCCATAATAGCACTAAATTCCATGTCTCACACTATCCTCGCCATACATTTTCTTCATCGCATCTATCTGTGTGAACAATTTTTCCTGCCCCTCGTCATTATCAAAAAGATTTAGATTGTAATTTTGAATCAAATTCGTCACGCCAACGCCGATCAATCTTAGTTGCTCATTTCTATCCAGATTTTTAAGGAAAAGCTTTTTTATCGGTAGCCAAAGTTTTGTGTCTAACGAAGTAGGGAAGTCCAAATTTTGTTGAAAAGCAAAGTCCTTGAAAATGGCTCGATGGCGATCACCAGCCGACATGCCATCATTCACTGGATCATTATTTTTATATCTTATTTTAATGCAAATTGTACGCGCCCTTAGTCCGGATGCCCTCAGTTTTTCAAAAACCGTTCCAGCCAATCCTTGCAGCTCTTTTAAAGCAACATCTTTGCCCACGGCATTTTCATAAAAGGTATTTTCCTTGGAAATTGATTTCGGCAACGCATGCGCCGCTACTACTTCACTATCATCAATTCCTTGTGCACGTTTCCAGAGTGGAATGCCATGGACACCAAATTTTTCCATCACTTCATTCAGACTCAAAGCCGCCAATTCTCCCAAAGTCTGTAATCCACATCTTTCTAAAACCTCAAAAGTTTTTGGACCAATCCCCGGCATAGCTCTTAGAGGTAAAGGTGCCAAAAATCTAGCTTCACTCCCATAGGGAACAATGGTTAGTTTATGCGGTTTATTCTGGCTTGAGGCCACTTTTGAAACCACCTTGCTACTGGCCATGCCACACGAAACCGATAAACCAAGTTTTTTATAAACTTCCATTAAAATATTTCTGGCAATTTCAGGATAATCCAATTTATGCAGGCTCGTACAACCGGTGATATCCAGATAAGCCTCATCAATCGAGGCCATCTCCACGTCCGGTGTATACTTGGTAAAAACTGAGTACATTCCATTGGAGAATTTTCTATATTCCTCGAAATTCCCCGCCACCACAATGCCATGCGGACATTTTCTCCTAGCCATATACATCGCCATCCCGGCATGTACCCCAAACTTTCTAGCCTCATAACTCGCCGCCGAAACTATCCCTCTGGTCCCACTCGGACCACCCACTAAAACCGCTTTACCTTTCAATTTCGGATTCAAAATCTGCTCCACCGAGGCGAAAAAAGCATCTGCGTCTATGTGTAATATGTGACGCCTTTTCTGATTGAGTGGTAAGTTAAACATGGTTAGAAATCAATTCGTCCAAGCCTCTTAATTGCTTCTTCGTAAACAATAGAATCCTTCCTCTGACCTATTTTGAAAACAAAAATCACTACTTCATCTTTTTTTATTTGATACACTACTCTGTATTCATCAACCCTAAGTTTAAAGTAGCCCTTCAGTTTACCGTGTAAAGGCTTTCCTAACTTCTCAGGAGCTACTGTTAATTTTTTATACATTGCATTGAAAACCTTGTCCTGATCCGTCTTATTCATGTTAGGCAAGTCGTTTTCAACAACAATTTTATGCAAAACAATCTTATACATAATGAAATGTTTATTCTAATTTAATACCCAGTTTTTTAGCCACAACCTCCATCGGAATAAAATCCTCAGGCTTACTATTTTTTGCCCTTTCCTTAGCAATATTGCCAAGAATAATATCCTCAAATTCTTCCACCAATTTTTCTTTTTCCTGATAAGTTTGATAATCCTCAAGTACGGCAACAGGCTTACCTCTTTTAGTTACAATTACAGTTCTATATTTAAGATCCTTTGCTATCTCGGGAGCTTCTTTTCGCAATTCCGCCATGCTAATTAAAGTTATTTTGTCATTAATATGAAACATAGATGTATAATTAGATGATACTTTAATTGTACACTATATTTATCTATTTTTCAACGAAGCAGATAATCGTTTTGCTATTGTTTTAAAACATTGCAATTTGGCCTCCCAACTTGTATGCGCTCTCTCTCATTGAGCGTCTCCACGCCACTGCCTTCTGCCAAAAACTTCTTTTCTTAGCATTAAGCGCTTTCTGCCAGCCATTTGCAGGATTGAATCTTTTTGTATTAAATCTAATGATTCTATTTTTCTTCTTGTGTGTGTCGATTGTGAATGTGATGAACATGTTGGTTGGGGTTAGGGAGATAAATAAACTTTTGATAGGTGAATTCTCAGCAAACTACGGCATCGATTAAAACACCCGGCAAAAACTGTTTCTTGAAATTCAAACTCTGCTCTTCCCTTTAATATTGCCTGATCAACGCCGTGACCACGCCTTGAGTCTGTAATTCATTTTCAGGATAGATATCCTTGTAGGCTTTATTTTCAGCCTTCAAGTAGACCTTACCATCTTTTTTTATGAATCGCTTCAAAGTGTTGTGATTGTCGACCAACGCCACGACGATGTCCTCATGACGAGGCTCCTTTTTAGCGTTAATCACAACAAGGTCTCCTTCGAAAATTCCAGCATCAATCATACTGTTACCGGTAACTCTAAGGATAAAATAGTCATTTGCATTTTTAGCCAACTCTTCACCCACACCCATCCAGCTTTCAACATATTCGTCAGTCAAAACAGGCCCACCGGCAGGAATAAATCCCAAAACCGGCAGCTTCACACCAGTACTCTCCAGTTTTTCTTTCACACTATTTAGTAAAGCAATCCCTCTAGGTGTATCATCTTTGCTTATCACTCCTTTTTCCTGCAAAGCCTTCAAATGCTTCAAAATACTATTGTCGGAGCTCACTCCAAAGTGCTCACGCATTTCACGTAAAGTAGGAGATTTACCATAAGCCATTTGATATTCACCAATGAATTTCAGCACGGCTTCTTGTTTTTCTGTTAAGGCGTCAGACATAGAATTATTTTTAATAGGTAAGCGTACGCTCACTATAGTAGGTGAGTACGCGCTCACCGTCAAGCTGAATACGCTTGACGTGTTTGATAAAACCCCGCCAAACGTAAAAGCATCTCTATCTCTCCACTTCGAAAATATTCAACATGCCAAATTTATACACACTCGCAATAGGCCTTAGAAGTGCGAAATTTCGGTGTTTATTGTGATACCTTACCATCTCGTTATATTGCTTTACTTTCTCCTCCAAATCATTGCCGATTTCATCAATTTCCGTTTTTAATTCCAAAAAATTTGTATCTTTCCCCAGCCCGGAATTTTCTTTTCCCAAAGCAAATATTTCATTAATCACTATGCTCAGATCATGTTCGTGTTCGATCTTTTTTATCCCCGGGAAATACTCTTTTGCCGCTGCCATACGCACCAAAATCATCTTTTTAACCAGATCTTCTTTGTCTTTAAAGTAAACCCTCACCGTCTCAATTAAATTCGGCAAAATATTATGTCTCTTGCGCAATTCTTCATCAATTAATTCCCACTGTTCATCCACTTGTTTTTTCAAAACTTTCAAATGGCGCACCGCCACGACAGCCCAAAGCACACACAAAAAAAACACTGCTCCAACGATAATCGAAATATTTACTTCAGTACCAAAACTTAACATAGTGAAAATTTATTCTAAAGAGAATGTAGCATATCTTTGACTATATGTGCATATTTTTTCCAGGAATACTTTTTTGAAAGTTCCTCAGCCTTTCTTTGCCATTCACTGCGCTTTTTTTCATTAAGCATCTGCTCCATTGCCTTTACCACTTCACCACCCCCAAAGCCAACAAACATCGCACTATCCTCCGCCACCTCCCTGTGCACCGGAATATTAGACAAAATCATTGCCGCACCTGAATTTGCCGCTTCCAGAATAGTTAAATTGAATCCTTCATGCTGTGATAGATTTACGAAGGCCAATGAATTTCTATATAAACAAGCCAATTCCTCTTCACCCAAAAAACCTGTTTTTACGATATTTCCCAGGTTATTCAATTTATCAAAACTCTTATAAAGTTTCCCGTTGAACAATTTTCCACCGGCTAAAACTAATGGCGTGCCCTTGTGGTTTTCCGCAAATTTCAAATATTCTTCCACCAGATGATTCACATTTTTGCGCTCATCATAGCCGCCAACATACAAAAAATATTTTTCACTTTTCAGACTATATCTACCCAAAACTTCTGTCACGAAAGCCTGATGAGGGTCCTCTTTGTAAACAGGGGAGACATCATTGTAAACAACTTCGATTTTCGCTGCGTCCACTTTACAAACTTTTTCAATATCCTTTTTCGAACTTCCAGAAACCGTCAGCACTAAATCCGCTTTTGCTACAGCCTTTCTTGTCTGTGAATGATAAAGCTTCGACAAAATTCCTTTGCGATAACTTTTATTCATCCACGGAATGCAATCATGCACTGTAACCGCGGTTTTTGGCCCTTGCCTATACCAGTCACTAGTCCACGGATTTGAAGGATAAGTAAAGAACGCCACATCCACTTTTTCCCTCATGAAAAACTCCGGAACCTGAATTTGTTCCCACCAGGTTTTTCGCATCCCGCCACTGGGAAACTTCTTCTCCCTTAAAATTTTTATCTCCACATTTTTTGGGAATTCTCCGACCAATTTATGAGGAATTTCTTCCGGCACCACCAAAATATACTGCGTCTCCGCATCATCCCTCGCCAACTCCGCCAAAAGATTACGGGTATACTGCCCAATCCCCGTAAAAGGCTTCGTAAGCAGTCTGGCATTTACTCCGATTTTCATGAGCCAAGTTTACCAGCCTTGAGCGACTTCTTCAATGCACCGAGAATTATTCTGCTTCATTATCCGCCTCCTTGGAGATCATTTAAACAATCTCTTTTAAAAGCTTCATCAATTGTAGTAACCAATTCTTCCAGACTACACTGCATGTACACCATATTTTGCGCCATGGTGGAGCTGACGGGGATCGAACCCGCATCTCTCGGGTGTTAAGCGCGAGCGCTTTACCGTTAAGCTACAGCCCCATAACTCCACCAGGCATTTTAATCATACAAAAAGATCCTTCTTTGTCGAAGGATCCAATGTAACACCCGAGAGAACTGTAACTTACAGCGCCTACGCTTTCGTTTACACTATACCAAGAAACCGCCTAAAAAATCAAGACCCACCACCACCAAAAAAGTGTTGACGAACCACGTTCAACACCTGCCCAAATTTACCCTATTTATACTTCAAAATCATCTTCACAATATCATAAACCCCATTCTTAAACTTCTCATTCGTATTCAATTTATTTTTATAAACCATTTCCACCGATTTCACGAAATCCACCACTTGTACGTCTCCCACCATCACGCCCCAGCCCAATTTTCTCGCAAAGATCTGCGCATTTTCTATCTGATCACCACGACTCGCCGCCGTACCCAAAGGAATCACCAAAGTCTTCTTTTTCAAAGCCGCAAGCTCCGCCAAACTATTCGCCCCACCACGCGAAATCACCAACTCCGAAACAGCATACACGTCCTTCATTTGCTCATTCAAGAATTCATATTGAACATAGCCCTTTTTATGCAAACTAATATCCAGATTTCCACGTCCACATATATGCACAATTTGAAATCTTTTCAAAAGTTCCTCCATTCCACCACGCACTAATTCATTGATCTGCTGAGCTCCCTGACTTCCTCCCATTACTAAAATAATAGGTCTGTGTTTATCCAATCCTGTGAATTTGTAACCATCCGCCACATTCCCATCCAAAACACTTTTTCTCACCGGATTGCCGGTATAAATAATTTTCCGTGAATATTTTGCAAAATATTTTCTCGTCTCTTCGAAACTCACACAAATTTTATCCGCGTATCTCGCGCAAATTCTATTCGCCAATCCCGGTCTTACATCCGACTCATGAATAATCACCGGCACCTTCAGCCAGCTTGCCGCGATCACCACCGGCACGCTGACGAATCCACCTTTGCTAAACGTCACATCCGGTCTGAATTTTCTCAAAATTCTCCACGCCTGAAAAATTCCGACAGGAACTTTGAAAATATCTATCAAATTCTCCACCGAAAAATATCTTCGTAATTTTCCACATGCCACGGACTTATAGGGAATGCCAATCTTTTCCACCATACTTTTCTCCACGCCATTAGCTGAGCCAATGTAGAGAATTTCCGTTTTCTTATTTGTTAGGCCTCTAGGCCTGTTAAGCTCTTCGATAACGGCGAAGTTCGGGATGACGTGACCGCCTGTCCCCCCACCTGTTAAGACTAGTCGCATAAGTAGTTGTATTTTCGGATATATTTAAAAGAATGGCAATAGCCATTAAATCAGCTACCAAAGAAGATCCTCCATAGCTTACGAAAGGTAAAGTAATTCCAGTCACAGGGAAAAGCGCCGTATTCACCGCGATGTTCACAAAAGCCTGCACCGTAATCCAAGTTGTAATTCCCACCGCCACAAACATTTCAAAGCTACCATTGGCCTTATTTGCTATATTGTAACCTCTTAAAGCAATTATAAGATAAGCCAAAACCACAAAAATAATTCTCAAAAACCCTAACTCCTCCGAAGATGCCGCAAAAATAAAGTCATCAGAAGCCTGAGGAAGCCAATAAGATTTTTGTACACCTTGAGTGAGGCCCTTCCCCATCAAGCCACCACTTCCCACGGCAATATTTGCTTGCTGAGATTGCCAACAATAATCTTCCAAACAATCCTGATCAACGCTCATAAAACCCTGAAATCTTTCTCTTACATGAGGCACAAACGACACTACGATAATGGCCGCGCCCAATGCTATCATAAACCCTAAACCGAGGTGCCTCAAACGCGCCCCTGCGATAAAATAAATACTTACCGCGACTAAACTCATTACAGCTATAGAGCCATAGTCATTTCCCAATACTACAGGAAGAAGAACCATTCCACAGATAAAACAGAATGGCAGGAAGCCATCGTGAAAACTCCCCACCGAATCGCGCCGCTTGCTGAACCAATAAGAAAGATAGAGAATCAAAGCTAATCTCGCAAATTCCGAAGGTTGCAGAGAAGTATTGAAAACCAGAATCCAGTTTGTAGCAATGGTTCCAAAGTCGTTTCCCATAGTAATTACCATAAATAGCAGTATGACAATTAGGCCAAAAAACAGTGGTGCTATTTTTTTCCAGAATTTCATTGGCAACTTCCAGGCTAAAAAGAACATCACAATTCCCAATCCCAATCTTACCAAATGCTTTTTGAAAAGCAGATAACAATCCACGTTCGCGTCACTGCAGTTCGGGTACTGCACTCCGGGTGCCGAGAGCTGTATGGATTTTGGCACACCGATGCTGGTGATCATTATTAAACCGAAAATTAGCAAAAACAGTACTGTTAAGGCCAAAATCGTATCAAATTTAAAAGGTTTTCGCATAAATCTTTTTAGTAGTGTGATATTCTACCTATCGCATTGTTTTTTCAAGCTTTTTATGGTCTATTATTGGCAATGAGAAATAAATTTTTAAAATTTGGGATGTGGTGCCTCTTTCTGATTATTTTGGATCAGTTGACCAAGTATTTCATCCATAACTATTTTCCGGGAACTACGGAGTTATTTGGGAAATTTTTCCGCCTTGAATATAGTCAAAACACCGGCATGGCTTTCGGAATTCCGGTTCCATACACGCTCTTGATTATCAGTAATATTTTGCTAATGGGCTTAATTATTTGGATTATAAATAAGGAGTTTGATATGGAGCAGCCTATAGGAAAAGCAGCTTTAATTTTGATTATAAGTGGAGCCGTTGGAAATGTCATTGATAGGATTACCAGAGGCTTTGTAATAGATTTCATTGGCATTTGGCGCTGGCCGAATTTCAACCTCGCTGATACTTATATTAGTTGCGGGATCTTGTTAATGATTGTATTTTATGGTAAACTAAAGGGAACTAACAAATAATTAAATGGCTGAAGAAGTAAAAGTACAAGAACTTGGCCCCGGAAGAGTTTCCTTTGGTACCTTCCTTTTAAAAATACTGGCCGGTGGAGCCGGTGGTATCGGAGGCAGCCTTATTTTAGTGGTGATTTTCGTCCTCGCTTCTTCCGTTCTTAGCCCACTAACAGGTGCACAGGAAGGAGAAGCAATTCAAGTGAGTCCAATTTTCACATTTATTCTAATGATGATGATTTTCCTCTCTTCTACTGTAGGAAATATTATCAGTACCTGGCTTATCGCTCTGACAGAAAGAGGTAAGTACACCAGAGTAGCTTCGGCTATTTCTCAGGTGTTTATTATCAGCATGATCATTTTCGTGTTAATGGTCCCGGTCTATTTTATTACTTCCGCAACAAATATTACCATTACCGCTTACGCTGTTGCTTTGCATATCATTATTTCCGCACAGGTTAGTGCTTTAATCCTCGAAATTGTTTCAAACTATCGCTACGCTTTGGTGGGAGTTTACGGTATTACTTTTTCAATTTTAGTAAGTGCCGGAATTATGTTCGGTCTTGCGGGAATTGTCAGCAGCCCTCAGGTTTTACTCTTCGTGGCTCTGCCTATCGTTTGGGGCTCTATCGCCTTCGTACAAAGCATTTTTACAATGATTTACGGCTGGATCGCCCGTACCTATGATAAAGACTTCCTTTCCACTCAAACCGTTTACGGTAGCGATTATGGCAAAGAAGTGGAAGTCCAAGAAGAACCGGAAACTCCAAAAGTAAAAGACGAAGAAGGCGCAAACTTTTTGAGACATAATTAGCAGACACGAGCAAAGCGAGTGTGCATTGTTTTATTTATTTATTTATTTATTCAACTCAGCCTCCAAAGCCTCTCTCATCACATCCTCCGGAGCCTTTTTACCAGTCCAAAATTCAAATTGATCTATGGCCTGATACAAAAGCATTTTGTCACCGGTAATAAAAGCTTTGCCCATTCTTTTCGCAGTTTTTATCAAAGGTGTTTCCAAAGGTTTATAAGAAATATCCATTACTAATTGAAAATCTCTCACGTATTCCGGTTTGCAAAAATCAGGTAAAATACCCGCTCCGAATTCCGGTGCCTTTGTCCAAATAGAGCTTGTGTTAATCAAAATATCTCCGGTTCTCAGCTGATAAAGGCTGCTACTATGGATTTCACTTTTATGAAAAATTTCTGCAAATTCCATGGCAATCGCATCGGCCTTTTCCTTGGTTCTATTGGCCACCACGACATTCATTCCCAGTTTTAATAATCCGTAGCAAACAGCTCTGGCCGCCCCACCACCACCAATTACTATCGCCAAAGATTTTTTTTCAATATCTATCACTTTCTGATCGAGGAAGAGAGCTTTATTAGAAGCCACATAATCGGTATTAAAGCCGTGCAGAAAACCCTCCTTGTTTATGATTGTATTTACCGCCCCGATTTTCATTGCATCCTTATCGACTTTATCCAGATATTGCATCACACTTTCTTTATAAGGCAAAGAAACAGACAATCCTTCTATAGTCTGATTCCTTACGGATTTAATAAATTTAGCCAGTTCATTTTCCGGTATTTCGAAAATCTCATATTGCGCCTGCATATGCAGCTTTTTGAAAGCCGCATTATGTATTGCAGGCGACAAAGAATGCTTTGCCGGATTAGCTAAAATTCCGTATCTTTTCATGCTATTTTTTCAGTTTATCACCAATCGCTTCCACCGCACGCAATACCTCTATTGGGACCATCCAGACGGTGGTATTTGATTGATCGGAGGAAATATCGTTAATCGAAGACAAAGTTCTCAAATGCATTGCTCCCGGAGATTTGGAAAGAGTCGCCGCAGCTTTTGCCAAATTTTCTGAGGCTGCCACTTCACCTTCGGAATTAATAATAACCGCACGTTTTTCTCTTTCCGCTTCAGCTACTTTCGCCATTGTTCTCTTTAGATCTGGGGAGATGACGATATCTTTCAATTCTACGGAAGAAACATCTATGCCCCATGGCTGACTAGCCGCATCTACAACCTCTTTAATACCGGCCGCAATTTTTTCACGATTTTTTAAAAGATCATCCAGATTCACTTCGCCCACCGCATTACGCATAGTAGTCTGAGCCAGCTGACTGACAGCATAATAGAAATTTTCTACGCTCAAAATAGCTTTGGAGGCGTCATCAACTTTGTAATAAATAACAGCATTAAGTGTTACGGAAATATTGTCCGCGGTTATGGCTTCCTGATCAGGAACATCCACTGCTTTTACGCGTATATCCACCTTCGCCATTTTCTGAAAAACAGGTACAACCAATCTCCATCCCGGTTCAGAAAGGCATGTGAATTTACCCATAGTGAATTTTACTCCGCGTTCATACTGTTTTACTTCGCGAACACTGCTAATTATCAATATAAACAAAGCAATGCCTCCAGGTATCAGTAAAGAGATTAAATCTTCCATAAATTTGAGAATTAAAAATACTAGGTAAGACAGTATCAAGAGGAAGCGAAAAATCCCATATTTAGTACTTGAGAAAAAGGCTGAAAAATGTTACTATATACAGATAATAATATTTCCCATGCCTACAGCTTACGCAGCAGCCGCTACAAATACAGCAGATAAAGCAGCAAGCCAGACTTCGGGGCAGTTGGCCGGATTGGTTACCGCTATAATTGAAAAGGTTCCATTTTGGATAGCGGCTTTTGTCGTGATAATCCTCTCCTTTTTAGCGGCGAAGATAGTTCGCAGCATTGTGGAAAACAAGATGGCTGAGAAGGGAATAGAAGATGAACATAAGGAAATTCAAATTCTTGGTGGCCGTATCAGTTATGTGGTGATTCTTACTATAGGTTTTACGACCGGTTTAAAAATTGCCGGTATAGATTTGACTACGATTATTGCCGCTGTGGCCTTTGGTATTGGTTTCGCGCTCAAGGATATAATTACGAATTTTCTTGCTGGTATTATGATTTTGTTAAGCAAAAATTTTAGCATTGGAGATTTTATTGTTGTGGAAGGAACTATGGGAAGAATTATTGAAATTCAATCTCGCGTAACCGTTTTGCAGGCCGTAGATGGTACAAAAGTTGTGGTACCAAATGCTCAGCTTTTTAATAAGCAGGTTACGAGTTATACCAGCAACCCCTTCCGTAGAATAGAGGTGGCAACCAGCGTAGATTACCGTTCCGATTTAAAAAATGCTCTCAAAGTTTGTCTTCTTGCGGCCAAAAAAACCAAGGGAGTTCTTTTAGAGCCAAAGCCTGCGGTTTTGGTTACTGAATTTGGTGACAGTGCTGTGGGAATTTCTATAAGAGTATGGGTGGAATCCCGTGCCGGTTTTAAAAAAATACAGAGTCGCTTATTTATGAATATCAAGGAATCCTTCGATGAATTCGGTGTGGATTGTTCATTCCCAATTAGCCAAGTCATCTACGATAAGGATATTACTCATGGTGATAAAATTGATAAGAAAGTCGAAGGCAAAGAATTTGAAAATGAATTCAGCAGCATAAAAATTTCCGATAAACCGGAGCCCACCATCGCTACCGCCCCCGGCGCCATCGCCATCGATCTAGACGACGGGCAAGAATTAAAACCTCTGGCGGAGCAACAGTATGATCAGGTTCAGTAAAGGCGAGCGCACGGCGCGAGCGCGCAGTGAAGCGAAGCGTGTGGCTTTGCCACCGCTGAGCGAAGCGAGCCTACAAAGAAAAGCTATGATCAGGTTCAGTAAAATTTGCCTGGCAAATTTCCGCGCCTGCCCAAAGCAGGCATAGCAACACCAATCGCGAAGCGATTCCAATAACCCTGGACAAATCTCAAGGTTTCTGTAAACTGGTGTAAATTACCGGTTTGCAATTTCCTAAAGCAACTAAAAGTGACGAATCTTTCAATTTTCGACATCGCGGGACCAATAATGGTCGGGCCTTCCAGCTCACACACTGCCGGTGCCTGCAAGATCGGCCAATTCGCTCGAGCACTTTTTCATCACACTCCAAAAAAGGTGACCTTTTATTTGCACGGTTCTTTTGCTGAGGTCTACAAAGGTCACGCCACCGATTTAGCCCTGCTTGCCGGCGTTATGAAATTTCAAACAAGCGATCCGCGCATCAAAGAATCTTTCAAAATTGCCCGGGAAAATCATTTGGAATTTAAATTTATCACTACAGACTTGGGCGAAAAATATCATCCGAATACTGTTAAAATTGTGCTTGAAAAAGGTAAAAACAAAATGTCAGTCATTGGTTCATCCGTTGGTGGGGGAATGATAGAAATTGTGAAAATAGACGAATTTGAGGTGTACCTCCAGGGGTCGGCAGGTAAGCATCTCTCTCTCGTAGTTTGTCATCAAAAAAATCCAAAAGTGCTCAAGGATTTGGAAGGAAAAATAAATAAACTTGGAATAAAAATTGTCGAAAGTGTTGAAAGTGCTTTTAGAGATGAAAGACTCAGCGTTTTGAGCCTGGAGGGGCGTCGCATCACTGTTGAGGAAGTAATGGAACTGGAAAAGAACACTCCGGGCATAGATTTCATTCGGTCACTTTCTAAATTACAGAAGAGCTGACAGAGCGCTTGCGCTCTAATATAAAATAACGTTCCGCAAAGCGGAACACCACACCACATGAATATCTACGAATTTCACACCGCCGAAGACATCATCCACCTCTGCCGCAAGCACAAGCTTTCGATTGGCGAAATTGCCAAGCGTTATGAGGCCGAAAGATCCGGAAAAAGCATGCCCGCCGTTCGCAATAAAATGAAGCAAACCAGAGACGTTATGTATGAAGCGGTAAAAAAGGGGATTCATTCAACCCAGAAGTCCAAGATGGGTATGGTTGGGGGAGACGCCTACAAGATTTACAAAGCCCTAGGAAATACCGCCGATATGATGGGAAACAAGGTCACGGTCAGGGCTATGGCCTACGCCGTAGCTGTGGGTGAACAGAATGCCTGTATGGGCAGAATTGTGGCTTTCCCCACTGCTGGAGGAGCAGGTGTTGTACCGGGCGTTTTGTTCAGTTCGGCTGAACATTTCAAAGCCGGAAAAAGGAAACTTTTGAATGGAATGTTTTGTGCTTCTGCCGTTGGTCTCATTATTGCTGAAGGGGCTACTTTGTCCGCCGCCAAAGGTGGTTGCCAGGCCGAAGTCGGTGCAGGAGTAGCTATGGCTGCCGCCGGCCTTACCGAAATGCGTGGTGGTACACCTGAACAGTGTTTTCACTCTTCTGCCATGGCCCTGAAAAGCTATTTGGGTCTCGCTTGTGATCCGCTTGGTGGTCTCGTAGAAGTACCGTGCATCAAGCGCAATGCTTTGGGCTGCATGGTTGCTATTGGCGCATCTGATCTGTCTATTGCAGGTGTAAAAAGTTTTATTCCATTTGATGAAGTGGTGCTGGCCATGAAAAACATCGCCAAAATCATGTCTCCAAAGCTCCGTGAAACAGCTCTAGGCGGCCTAGCCGTCACCAAAACCGGCAACATGATTAAGCGAAAACTGGGTATGAAAATTACGCCGATGGATTTGTAGAGATCAAGGGTTTGATAGTAGCAAGATATTTCCTTGATTTTCAGTTATATCAAAATATTTTTTATCAGCAGTTAGAAAAACGCCATCCATATCCTTTGCCAGAGCATGATAGGAGCTGTCGTAGTAAGAAACCCGGGCCTCGCAAGCGTTTTCAATGGCTTTTTCCAGATAGCCATATTTTGCATCAATTATTCCAATACCGAAGCTTAAAAACCTTTTTAGGGACTGTCGTACTCTTGCTTTATCTTTAAATTTATTAGATAGCACGTTGAAAAATTCAAACTGTAAAAGTGGAGTTGATAATAATGTTAGTTCCTTTCTTTGATGGAGGCTTATCAATTCGTCAACGAAATCGCTATCTTCTTCTTTAATGAAATTTTTAATTAACACTGATGTGTCCACGATTATTACAGTGTGTATTAGTTTTTTTGCTCGAGCTGATAATTTAATATTTTCCATGGTAACGTATTTCTCTTAATATTTCCAAACTACTCCTCTTATCTTTAATAAAAGCTTCATTCTCTTCACGAAATTTTCTTGAAGATTCAATAAATTCTTCCGTAGTTTCCTGTTTTTCGTTTGTTGAGGCCATATCTTCTTCGATTAAATCATTAATATATTGGCTTACTTCACCTTTATTTTTATTAATTTTTAGCTTATCCACGGTAGCAGATGGAAGGGAAATAGTAACTCTTCTGAAATCAATCTGTTTTATACGAGCCATATGTATTAATTACTTACGTAACAATAATACGTAACTAACGGCAAAAAGTCAAGATGCAATTCTTCGAAATTTTCAATATAATAAAAACATGTTCAAAATCGCCGTCTTAGCCTCCACCAACGGTACCGATCTTCAAGCCATAATTGATGAAATGAAGGCTGGAAAAATGCCAGGCATCGAGCTCGCTCTAGTCGCAAGCAATAAAGAAAATTGCTACGCCCTTCAACGCGCCAAGGAACAGGGCTACAATACAATTTTCATCAATCCAAAAAATAAATCCCGCGAAGAATTCGATCAAGAAATGGCCGCCGCCCTCGCCGCCGAGAATATCGACCTCATAGTCCTCGTCGGCTACATGCGTATTCTCAGCTCGCCATTCATCAAAAAATTCCCCAACAAAATCATCAACGTTCATCCAGCCCTCATTCCAAAATTCTGCGGCCCACAATTCTTCGGCTCAAACGTCCACGAAGCCGTCATTGCCGCTCACGAAAAAGAAACTGGGATGACCATTCATTACGTCGATGAAGGCGTCGATACCGGCAAAATAATTCTCCAAAAAACTTGTCCGGTAGACACAGCGGACACAGCCGAAGCCCTCAAAGAAAAAGTGCAGGCCCTTGAGAAAAAATGGTACCCTGAAGTAATTAAGGAAATTGCTCGCAACTCTCAAGATCACAGAATTTCCTAGGCCTGCCTGCCGTAGGCAGGAAGCCTATCTCCCCCTCCACTTCCAGTGATACTTAATAGCGCTGGCCAAATGCCACCAGGAGATTTTGTTGAACAAAAGCTTGAAGAACGAACCCTCGCTCAATCTTTTGTGGTAATGCGTCGCCACGGCTTCAGGATAATAAACCACTTTATAGCCCGCTTCGTGAGTTTTTCGACATAAATCAAAGTCCTCCATAAAGAGAAAATATCTCTCGTCAAAACCGCGAATATCATCGAATAATTTCTTTGGCATCACCATAAATGCGCCGGTAATTAGATCCACATTCTGCGTGCTGGCATGATTAAAATCCTCCATAATATATTGCTGATAACGAGACTTGAAGGGCCAAATTCTTTTCAGGAAAGTGCGTTTAATAAAAAGATCAAAAAGGCCGGCATTCCTCCTGCAAGATTGCTGCACCGTACCATTGTGATACATCAATTTCGGCCCCACCATGCCAACATCATGATGCTGCTCAAGGTAATCCACCAATTTCTGCAAGGTGTCGTGTTCGACCGTGATGTCGGTATTTAAAATCAAAATATATTTCCCTTTAGCTTCTCGTGCTGCGAAATTATGACCGCTACCATAGCCCAGATTTTTACCTGGTTCCACTAATTTAATTTCTCCCTTTCCCGCCACCATTTTTAGATATGCCAGGCTCTCGTCGGTAGAGTTGTTATCACAAATTATAATTTCAAATTCAAAATCGGTTTTGCTCTTTCTCAAAGCCTCTACGCAAAGTTTTGGGAAATATTTCTGATTATAATTGACGATTGTTATCGAAAGTTTCATGTTTTTTTATAATTTATTTTTGAAATCCCCTCTATCCATCCCACCTATATTCTCACGATTTTCCGAAACTTTTAATTTCCATTCACCACGCACAAAACTATTTTCAGACACATCTTCCGGCACCACAATTCCCGCACCGATAAAGCTACCTCCACCAATCCTGACTCCCGGCATCAGGCTGGTATTTACGCCCACTCTCACGTTATCACCAATCACCGCGCCAAATTTATTTGTATGTGCGTCAATTTTTTTGCCGTCGTAATAAACTTGCACGTTTTTTTCATCCAGTCTCAAATTTCCAGTCACAGTTCCGGCGCCAAAAGACACGTTATTTCCAATCACGCTATCGCCTATATAATTGGAATGAGTCCAAACTTCGTCACCCAGCACGCTCCTCGCCACTTCAGTACTAAAGCCAATGACGCAATTCTTGCCCACATTACTGTCGCGTACCAGCGCATTTGTGGCAACAACGCTGTCATCGCCGATATAACATGGTCCATTGATCACAGCCCCATCAAACACTTTTACGTTCTCGCCAATAATCACTTCTCCATTCACGATAGCCCTTTTTGCAATTTGTGCTGACTTCGCAATCTTTTTCTCGGCCTGGCTAAATAGATATTTGAAAACATTATGCACATGCCAAGGAAACTTCAGCGGCTGCCAGAAGCCATCGTATTCCACCGCCAGCATTTTCACTCCATCTTTCATCATGCGGCTCAAAGCCTGCTCATAGAGATCGTCTTTTTTGCTATCTGCTTTTTCTAGATATTTCACGAGCTTGTCGGCATCCTTATGAATATGCACAACCAGATTTACGAGATCACTTGGCTCGGTGCCTGGTTCTGGTTTTTCCACAATATTTTTAATATAACCGGTTTTATCGGTTTCCAAATAGCCGCCGGGGAAATAAGTAGTAACTTTTTTGCCAAGAATAAAACTTTCCGCCTGCCCGACCTTTGACGCGGCCGCCTTCATCACAGCTTTAAACGCCTTTACCTCCACCACATCATTACTGCTTAGAACCATCACCGCCTCGCCACTCAGCAAATCCTTCGCTGCCAAAATCGCTCCACACATTCCCAATTCCAGGTTTTTTTGCTCGCGCACCACTATTTTCATTTTCAAACTCCCGGCCATCGCAGATATCTTTTCCAAATTATGTTTTCCGCCCACTAAAATCACTTCATTAATTCCGGCCTTTTTCAGTATTTCTAATTGATGCACAATCAAAGGCTTTCCCAGAAAACTTAGGAAATTTTTATCCTCAATCGGTTTCATCCTTTTACTGCGTCCGGCAGCCAGCATTAGCACTTTCATACATACAATCTATATGGAAATCTCAAATAAGTGAAGCTAATAACTTCAGGCTACAATTAAGTCAAAATATCTCCTAATTTATTTTCTTCAATCGCCATTTCTATTTCCATCGCAATTCTTTCGCCATAGCTCATGGATTCGCCATATAAATAGCCTGAGTATGGAGTGAATTTTGTCCCTGGTGATCCGGGAATTCTCATGCTCACATCAAAGATTATGAAATCTTCTTTGCCATCTTCCGCCACCACCGCTCCTTGCAAAGCAAATGGTCCAATGATTCCTGGCGCCACTTCCTTTTTCATCGTCTTCACGAATTTCTCGCCCAAGGCTAAAGCTTTTTCCACCAAAGATTCTTTCATTGTGACGGCATAATGGCCTGTCTCAATCATCTTTGGGCTGAATCCTCCGGCAATTAATTCGAGTTGTTCCTTTGCTGTCAGCCTCAAAAATCCATCCAAGTTCGTCTGCCTACGCGTATCAGTTCCCATCAATTCAACTTCGTCAGTCAAAGCGGAATAGAAATAATTTAAATTAATATGAGCGCCCACGATATATTCTTCGATCACCGCTTTTTTTAAATCGGCTTCACGAATCAAACCGGATTTAACTCTCTTTGCGCCCTCTTCTTTATATGTTTTCTCGCTATTAGCAAAAAAGAAAGCTCTCTCGTATCTCCGTTCCGCCTCATTCACTTTTATAATTACCAAACGATCAATTTCTTTTGCAGACTTAAAAATCTTTGGAATGCGAATCCCGGCCTTCTTTAAAAGCACATACTGGTTATTCGGATGATCGCGTTCTTCCAGTTTTACACCCTCTCTTAAGCCAAAAATAGGTACTTTGAAATCTTTTTCAATCTTCGCAAAATCGCAATAAACCCAGAAATATCTGTTGTGAATAAAGACTGTGTTTAAAGCGCGCAATTCATTCTGCACGCTAGGCTTTACGATATCTGAAAATTTATCTACTAGAATGATATTTCCCACGCTACCTTTTTCCCCACCCATCCCATCACTTCTTCTACGATAATATTTTTCATAAGTTTTTTCGCGCCCTTTCTGACACACTACCACCGTATCAAAACCATATTTAGTGGCTCCATGACACACATCTAAGGCGCTGTGACCACCCAGCACACCGATGGTGATTTTTTTCTTATCGTACTTTTTTAGAACGTCTTTTAGATTCATGGGAATAGTTTAATGCGCCCATTATATAGCAAAGCCGGAAATTTTCCAACAACTTTGTCGAGCATGAATTAAAATAGAAACGGCTTGCTTAAGCCAATAGGGGAGCTAAAAAGTCCCTGGCTGTATAGCATCTGTAACCATCTCAATCATAAAAAATCTCACAAATGATTTTATAACGAAACGGCAGTTTATTTCAGTAATGAGACTAAAAAACGTCCTAATTCTAGAATAAAACGCATTCCTGGGAAACTGCAATCCTCATTAAGGCGTGTTGTCACGAGGGATCTGCCCGGGCAGAAGTGAACAAAACATTTTCTAGATTCGCGCAAGTCTATCCGTAATTAATTTAGAAAAATTTTAAGTTTGTTCTTTATTGTTTATTTTTAATACAAATAATATGGAGAAAAGTAATCATTTTGCCTTTATTGACAGCCAAAACTTAAATTTGGCCATTTTGGACTCCGGATGGAAGTTGGATTTTAAAAAATTCAGAATATATTTGAAAGATAAATATAAGATCACTGAGGCGTATTTATTCCTTGGTTACTTGAAGGAAAACAAATCAATGTATGATTTTTTAAGTCAAATCGGTTACAAGTTGATTTTCAAGCCAATTTTAAGAAGTAGAACTGGAAAAATTAAGGGGAATATAGATGCTGAATTAGTTTTGCATACCATGATTGAATATCCAAATTTTGATCAGGCTGTAATCATAACTGGGGATGGTGATTTTTATTGCCTTCTTGAGTATTTAAATAGTAAAGAAAAATTTTTGAAACTACTAATTCCGAATGTTCATAAATATTCTGCACTGCTAAAATCAGTGGCTGCCGGCAAAATTGACTTCATGAACAATTTAAAGAATAAATTGGAATACAAAAATGAGAGGCAATTGCATAAGGACAAAACCTTATGAACCTCCTCTCGTCGTGATTACTCTGAATCTACATTGAATTAAGCAATATTACAATAGATTTTAAAAGCCACTACCCCAGCACCTTATCGAGTTTATCACCCTCTATCGCCATTTTTATATCCCGCGCCAATCTGCGTCCCGTGCTCATCGGTTCGTTATATCTCAGCCAAGTATATGGAGAACCATTCACGTAAGGATTCGTCCCCGCCACAATTCTCGCAGAAATTTCAAAAATATAATAATTCAATTCCGGATCAATAATTCCTTCCAGACAGAACGGCCCAAAAAGCCCACCCTCCGTAAATTTTTTCGAAGATTCCACCACCCTGTCTCCCATCTCGAAAATTTGAGGTAAAATCGATTCGCGCACCACCAAAGGCACGTTTCCAGTAATAGTATAAGTCGTGCGAATATCTGCATCCACCTGATCTTTTGCGGCGATACGGCCAATGGAATCCGCATTTGATTCATAACGTTTATCAAAGCCCATTACTTCCAGCTCGCCGGTCAATTTGCTGTAAAAATAGTGCGTATAAACCGGTACTCCGACAATATATTCCTGAATTACGTAATCATTGTGATCCGCCTTGCCTTCGTAAATTTTGAAACGTTCGTAAAATTCCGCCGGACTGTTGGCCAGGAAATAGCCTTTTCCGCCTGAAGCTCCATGAAATTTGATAATCACCGGCCTATCAATTTCTTCCGGACTCTTTAGTAATGCTGGCATCTTTATTTTCGCATCATCAAGCCATATTCTTTCCTTGTTGCGGTTTGATTCCCATTCGAGAATTCCTTTCGCGCCATAGTGCATCGCTTTAATGCTTGGAACTTTATCCGCGCCTATGTAGGCCACAAAAGATCCATGCGGAATAATAATCGCATTTTTTTTAATCAGCTCCTCTTCGATTTTGAAAAAGTCTTTGAACGAATCCACATACATGATTTCGTCGGCCACTCCGTAACTTATGTATGGTCTGTCACGACCTTTTTCACAAATGCAAATAGTCTGAAAACCTTCATCCTTCGCGCCTTTGAGAATTTGCAAAGCGGTGTGGCTGCCGAGAGTCGCTATTTTGTAATCTTTGATGTTTCCCATAAATTGAAAAAGTTGTGCTTTTGGCCATCATACAAAACATAAGCCGCCTATGTCTAGAGGAAATAACTAAAAAGAAGTATTGCAAAAATAATTCTGTACGCCGCGAAAACACCCAGCGAATGCTTTTTCAAAAACTTCATTAAGAAAGCAACGCTCAAAATTCCAAAAATAAAAGAAGTCAGAAAGCCTATTAGTAATTGACCAATTTCCACGTTCACCGCCCCATCTTTAAATATTTTTAAACCGGTCAAAGTCAGTGCTCCGCCAATCACCGGTATGCTCAATAAGAAAGAAAATTTAGCAACACTTTCCCTTTCAATTCCCTGGAAAAGCCCCGCCACAATAGTAGATCCCGATCTGGAAATTCCCGGAATCAGTGCCAGAGATTGGGCCATGCCAATTATCAAAGCTTGTCTCCATGAGCCCACTTCCCGTTTTTTCACCTCGACCTTTTTGTAGAACAATTCCGCCAAGATAAATACACCCGCCACCACCAACATCATCACCGTCACCGATTTTGCATTTCTAAAATGTGCGTCAATCGTATCCCCAAAAAGTCCGAGAACCACCGCCGGAATAGTGCCAATAATCAGATATACAATCAATTTTGCATAAGGATCATTCGCCGGCAATTTTCTCGTCACAAATTTCCACAGCGCCACCAGCATCCCCGACACTTCCTTCCAAAAATAAATCAGCACCGCCAAAAGTGTCCCCAAGTTAAGCATCACATCAAAAGTTTTCAAACCCTCCACATCCAATTTCAAAAATTTCTCCGCCAAAATCAGATGTCCACTCGAAGAAATAGGCAAAAACTCAGTAACACCCTGCAAAGCACCCAGAATGGCAGCATCTAGAAAAGTCATTTTAATAAATTAACAAAATTGTATATTTATAGAAACAGTACAGCTAAGTTTAACGAGATAGTCAACTGCAGTTTTATCTTATCATGGTTGATGATTGATAGTTGATAGTCAACCATCAACCATTCCCGGAAGTTTCAAAGGATTCGACGTTATTAGCGAAGTGTAATACAATGGAACCATGAAAAACGTCCTTGACGATTTAGCCAAAAAGTATGATCTCAAAGTGGTTATTGTATTTGGATCTGTTGCAAACAACAGAGCTAAAAAAGATAGCGACATTGATTTGGCGATTTTATCTTCTTCGAAACTTACGCTAAGGAAAGAGCTTGAGTTGAGATATCAGCTGCAAAATTTGTTCAAGAGAGAAGTTGATTTGGTTTTCTTACGGGATGCCGGACCGCTTTTACTGGGACAAATTGCCAAAGAAGGAAAGCTTTTATTCGGCAAGAAGAGAGATTTCGACTCCATTAGAATTAGCGCCATGAAATCTTATTTGGACTTTGAACCGTATTTTAAACTACAGGAGAAAATTAATCGATATAAACTGAAACATGCCTGATAAAAATTTATTGAACAGGAAGATTGCGGAAATTCTTAAGCAGCTTGAGCACTTAAAAACTTTGAAAGAACTTAAGTCCGCTGAGCTTTTTGGCAAAGCTAATAATTTTTATTTTGCTGAGCGCGTGATGGAAAGAATGATTGGAGCAGCTATAGACATGAACATGCATATTATCTCGGATTTGGGAGGGGAAGTGCCAAGGGATTACCACACTTCGTTTACAGAATTGGCGAAATACAAGATTTTACCATTGGCCTTTGCCAAGAACATTGCGCTTTCCACCACCTTAAGAAATTTACTGGTTCACGAATATCAATCTGTAGATGAGTCAAAATTCAAAGAAGCTTTAAAAATTGGTTTTAGGGACTACAAAAAATATTTGGTTTTTATCGAAAAGTGGCTTAGTAAGTTTTAGCGGAGCTGCGTAGCACTTTGCCTCACACTTAGCATTGCAAAAACCGACAAAAGGATGTATAGTATAACTAGTTAAATGGGCAAAAAGCCTAAAGTCAAAAACAAAAACATAACTTTTCAAATCATGGAAACGCCAAACGTACCTGTAATTCCCGGGAATGATCAAAGTCCCGTACCTGCGCCCGTACCTCCCGCTCCTCATGACAAAAGCATGAAGATGAGCATCATCATCGGCGGAGGCCTTCTTCTCATAGGAATTTTCAGCTACTTCATGTCCGGCGGCGGAACATTCAAAGGACAAATAAAGCTGACAACTAATGATGCATCAAAACTAACTGAGGCCAATATAACTGAACTTGGTAAATGTATTGATTTTAATGTCAGTCAAAATTATGATCTGGACAGCCAGAAAAAGACTGCCGTGGAACTTAAACTTATCAAGGATAAATGTGGTCCAAATGGTCTCCAGGTTTCCATAAATAATGCAGTTGGAAAGATTTTTCATTCATCGATTAGTGTTTCTGCTAATTCAGAAGGAAAGAATTATATTTTTGTCTATAAGCCAAGTGCAAGCAGTGGAGACGCAATATTTGATTTTGGAGATGGAACTGATGTGAAAACACTTTCTTTAACAGAACCTAGTGATGACCACAGTATAGAAGATAACGGCGAGCTGGTCATTAAACACGCTTACTCAAAAGATGGTCCTTACACAGTAGCCGTAAAGGAAGCAGTAGCCGGCATGAAAGATAAAGATGACAAACAACTTTACCTCACCGCCACGAAGGCAATAACGGTGATTGCAGTCGAACTAGCAGTGGACTTTGTTCCAAACATAGAGGTAAGCGATCCCAATGGTACTAATAGCGTTAATGTAAAAGATAAATCAAACCAGAAAGGTGAATATCATGGTATTATTGACTGTGATAATGGAAAAGGAACTATTTCCGTATCAAATGATGAAATAAAAAGTGCAATGTCTAAAATCTGTAAGTATGATAAAAATGGTACTTTTAATATTTCCTATTCAGCATTGGATGCAAATAATTCACCACTAGGGAGTGCTGTTAAGAAGGTGGTTATCACCGGAGTAGTAGGGTCTACCCCAACTGAAGAAATTGGAAAAGATGAAGTAAGTTTTGATATCAATTGTAGTCAATTTAAAGATGATGCTTTGATTAAGGTAAAATGCGAAATAAAGAATTTAAAAGCGGAAAGTGGTGTAACATTTTCTGAAAATGATCCATCCTGGCAATATATTGGAGCTAATTCAATGCCAACTTATGATAATCTTCCGAATCCTCATATTAGTTACAATACCTATGATAATGCAGGTACTTATAGTGTATATGCAATTTTTCATGCCGAGAAGAACGGGTACATAGGCGTAACTTTCGAAAAAACCGTAGAAGTGGTAGTACCAGCCGCCTCCGCCTCCGCCTTCCTCTCCGCCGATGTTTTTAGTGCTATACAAGAAGGAACACCTAGCGCAGGCTACGAAACAATCAACTACGGTGATGGATTTATGATTATTATCGACAATAATAAACCAGTTGTGAAAGATGCTCTGAACTTCTTGGCCAATGGTAGTCGATGGGATTTTGACCTGCCAAGAGTAGCTCCGTTAATAACTAAAGATGAAAACGGACTGTCGCCCGATAGTCCGTTGACTTTTAAGATTGAGTGTAAGCAAATCAAAGATACTTGGGACGCAACCTGTTCTGTAATAAACCTGAAGGTAAATAAAGGAGACTTTAGCGCAAATCAATGGATGTTTGATGAGCCGAAAAAGACAAATATTGAGCCAACGGTCGATGAAAAAACTAAAAAAATCTCTCCTATAACTTATAGATACCAAACTGCCGGTAGTCATCATGTTACACTTGAGCTGATTGCTACCAGCACTAACCCTGATGGTACACCAGGCTTTCAATCAATACCTCAATCGGTAGATTTTAACATTGTTGCCCCCACCGAAAAAACAGCCTCCAGCGGTGGTGGAAACACTTACGTCACCTACGTTACTAATCCGTCCTCACCTGAGCAAATTGCCGCTGTAAAGATTCTTGCCGATAAGGCTGCGGCGGACAAAGCAGCAGCCGATAAAGCCACTGCGGACAAAGCCGCCGCCGCCGCAAAAGCTCTGACAGACAAAGCAGCAGCGGATAAGGCTATCACAGACAAAGCCATTGCCGACAAAGCTGCCACTGACAAGGCCACCCCACCGGTTTCCCGTTTTTCTAAACCTCAGGAAATTAAAGCCGGTGCCGCTACCGAGAAAGAAATAAAAGCCAAATTCCCGGGGTTGGTACTTAATCCAGATGCGGTCAAAAGCTTTGATGACAGCACAGATCCCGCTGCCTTGTACTTGAATAAATGGCTCAGTGAATATTTTAAAGAACCGGTAATTCGCGGTTATATTGAAGAAGGCAGTGTTTTATTCAAGGGAAGCAAGGAGGTTACCAGGGGGGAATTTGTTAAAATGATCTCTGTGCTTGCAGGTTTGAAGGAGAGTAGTGGTAAAGGGTTCTTTGATGATGTGAAAGATGAATGGTTTGCGAAATATATAAATTCAGCTGTAGCCAAAGGGTTTATCGCGGAGGTGGGAGACAATTTTTATCCTAACGAAAAGGTCAAAAGAATTGATGCTTTGATTATAACTTCCAAATTTGCCAATATAAAAACAGCTGCAAAAGATTGTACAAAAGGCAACTTTGAGGATGTTCCAAAAAACGACAAAAATGCCACCTTAATCCACAATGCCGCATGCAGTGATCTCGTGGTGGGCCAGCTTGTTGGGGGTAAATACTACTTCCGTGGTGATGAAATTCTGGATAGGAGCGCCGCTGCCGCTTACCTCTCCAACTATCTTTACGTAATGACCAGATAAATTCAAAAAAAGCCTCTCGCTAGATCAGTTCACGGAGGGGCTTTTTTAGTGCCGGTAAATTCTATGAAAAAAAATCTTGCCGCATTAATCAAACCTTGTATTTTTAAAGCCTAGGTTGTAAAATACAAGCATGATAAGCCGTTAAATATTCTCCGCCCAATTAACTCATTTTCCAGGACGGCATTCTATTCCGGAAATAGGACATTTTTTAGTCTCATTTCCGAAATAAAAGACACTACATCAACGCGGGATCTCCAATTAAAACGGTAAGGGTACAG
This sequence comes from Candidatus Peribacteria bacterium, assembly GCA_943358175.1. Lineage (GTDB taxonomy): Bacteria > Patescibacteriota > Gracilibacteria > UBA1369 > LOWO2-01-FULL-3 > JACRIB01. Next base: position 56,830 of record CALRGV010000004.1, on the reverse strand, counting down.
ATCACACATGAGGCTTTTCTAAGACCATGCCGAGCTTATCGGCGGCCTCAATGACCTGTGCATCATTTATTGAGCCGTCCTGATGAAAATATCACTCGCGGTGAAGCGGCTGTTTTCCTTAGCAACGACTTTGGTTGGTATCTACAAATAAGTACTTAAAAAATCAAGGATATTGATCTGCTTAATCCCCTCAAAGTTGCCTTCTACCATTTCGTCCATTGAAACGACGATTTTCTTGTAATTATCCTTTATTAAAAGTAAATTCCCGAATTCTCTTTCTTTGGTGCGATTATCATTGATGATGTATGCAACCTGAATATAGAGTTTTTCATCACCTCTACTGCAAACGAAATCAATTTCTTTCGATCCAAGCTGTCCAACCGTGATGGAATATCCGCATATTTTCATGTGCATAAAAACTAAATTTTCCAAAACCTTGTTAATATCATTGTTTTCATATCTATGTATTGAGTGTTTCAATCCTAAATCCTCGAAATAATATTTTTCATTTATTTCAAATATTTTTTTACCTCCAATACCGGATCTCTGAACCTTAAATATAAAAAATGATGCCGCAAGATACTGAAGATAATTTAAAATTACGCTTGGTGATATTTTTATCCTTTGGGACTTCAGAAAATCGCTTATGCGTTTTGCTGTAACAAAACTCCCAACATTATCCGCCAAGAACTCTATCAGCCTTTCGAGTATGGCTGCATTTCTGATACTGTGTCTTTTTACTATATCCTTGAAGAGAATAGTAGAATAGATATTACTCAAATAGTCATAAATTACTTCATCCTCAAGTGGGAGATGTATTAAATAGGGTAGCCCTCCGAATTTGATGAATTTCAATAAAGAATCTTTGTTGTTATCCAACTTTTTGAACCTCAAAAATTCTTCATAGGAAAGGCCGTAAATTTTTATCTCGATGTGCCGTCCACTTAAATACGTCGCGAGTTCGCCGGAGAGTAAATTTGCATTACTTCCTGTACAATAAATGTCATATGAACCATCCGCCTGAAGGCTTCTGAGTGCTTTTTCAAATTGATCTATCTCTTGAATTTCATCTATAAAAACGTAAGTCTTCTTATTTTTCATCACTTTACCTTCAATATAATTCAACAGTTCTTTGGAATTTGTTATACTTGCAAATTCGTTCAATTCCTTATTTATGTAGATAATGTTTGGGCTCTCATATTGCTCTCTTATCAAATCCATTATTTGAAATAATAAGTAGCTCTTGCCTACCCTGCGCTGACCTACCAATACTTTTATAATATCTTTATCAATGAATGGCTTGATACGCTTTAAATAAATATTCCTTGGTATATATGTTTTAATCATACTTAAAAGTTAAATACTTTTCCTTGCTTGTTTTAAGTATACTTAAAAGTGCAGTTTCGGTCAAATACTTTAACTAGTTTGTCGAATCAATGCCTAAAATACCTCCTACCGGTCACCACCATGACCATGCCGAGCTTGTCGGCCGCCTCTATGACTTGTGCGTCATTTATTGAGCCACCGGGATGAATCACCCCTGTCACGCCAAACTTGTGAGCCAATTCCACCGCGTCCGGAAAAGGAAAGAAAGCATCCGATGACATCATCGAACCGCGGACGTTCTCACCACCTTTATGTCCGGCAATGAACACGCTATCCACACGCGACATCTGGCCTGCGCCAACGCCTGTCACCATCGTCCCTTTTGCCATCACGATCGCGTTCGACATCACATGCTTCACGACTTTCGTGGCAAAGAGCATAGAGTCGATTTCCTCTTCCGTAGGCTGTTTCTTGCTTACCACCTGTAGATCCGCGCGCGTTAATTCATAAGCATCTTTGGTCTGAATCAACAAACCTCCGGCCACTTTTTTGATATCGGTTTTAAGTAAATCCAATTTCAGCGGTCCCGTTTCCAAAATACGCAAATTTTCTCTCGTCATCAGGCGCTTCAAAGCATTTTCTTCATAACTCGGCGCGATAATCATTTCCACAAACATCTTTTTTTCCTTCATGTAATCCACCACCGCATCATTCACCTCGCAATTCAGGGCAATCACACAACCAAAAGCTGAAAGGGGATCGACGTCGTAGGCCTTTTTGAAGGCCTCCTCTATTGTCGCGGCACTTGCCACACCACACGGATTATTATGTTTCACAAAAACCGCCGTAGGCTCTTTGAATTCCTTCACAAGCTCCAGCGCGCTATCACCATCCACCAGATTATTGAAAGACAGCTGCTTGCCATGGAGAACCCTCGAATTGGTAATATTGGCGTCAGTATTCTCCGGATTGCGGAAAAAAGCGGCTTTCTGATGCGGATTTTCACCATATCTCAAGCTGGAAACTTTTTCGTAATGTAATTCCAAAAGTTCCGGTTCATCCAAAAGTTCTCTAAAGTATTGTTCAATTGCCGAGTCATAATGACTGGTCGCCGTAAAAGCTTTTCTCGCCAATTTTTTTCGTGTCTCCAAACTACTCTCTCCATTCTGCTCAATTTCGTTCATCACTTCATCATAATCGGCCGGACTAGTGACTATCGTTACGTGTTCGAAGTTTTTCGCCGCACTTCTCACCATACTCGGCCCGCCTATATCTATATTCTCAATTCCCGGTTTTTCCAAAAAAGGATAAAAATTAATCACAACCAGATCAATCATCTTTATTCCGGCATCTTCCGCCTGTTTTCTATGTTCTGGGTTATCCCGAATAGCCAAAATCCCTCCGTGAATTTTCGGATGCAAAGTTTTCACTCTGCCATCCATCATCTCGGGGAATCCTGTGTATTCAGACACGTCGGTGACTTTTATACCGGCGTCTTTGAGCGCTTTGGCGGTACCACCGGTAGAGAGGATTTCGATGTTTTTTTCGGCCAGCTTTTTCGCGAAATCAACTATTCCGGTTTTGTCAGACACACTGATCAAAGCGCGTTGAATCGGCATAGTGAATTGGATTAATAGATTGAATCTTGCTCTGCTGCGGCCATATTCGTCGATTTCCGCACCACTTTGCGCTTTACAGCACGTGCTTCCTTCTCGGCCGGCCCTTGTGAATTCTAATTATATCAAAGGAAATGTCAATAGCGCGGCGGATGAATTGACCATGGTGCTTTGGGCGACCTTCCCCGGGCACACCCTAGCGCCTACCCGGAACTTTAAATTGTTGGCTGTGGGTTATCTTATAAAATTTCACGATTGTGGCAATGTTGCAATTACGGCTTAAAATAGAGGTAAACACGAGTTTCACTTCGAGTCATTTCTGATCTTTTGGCTAGTAGAAAAGAGAATTCAGCCTTGAAGGTGAGTGCATGCTCACCTACAATCAAAGCATACAATTTAAACTTTAAAATATGAATAATCCGCAAGTGAATGGTGATCAAAATCAGTCTGTTAATTCAGTTTCCAATCACAATCCAAATTTCAATCTTTGCCAAAATTCATCCTCCAATCCGCAATCCCTCAGCGATGAAAATCTCTATCAACTTTGTAGAACATACGGCGCGCGTGCGCTCGAGTGGCGACGAAAATTTACTGGACTTTTGCCGGAGGTTTTTAAGCGAAAATTGTATGAGAAAAAAGGCTTTGATTCGGTTTTTGTTTTTGCAAAAAAATTGGCTGGGTTGAGCGAAGAACAGGTGAGATTGGTGTTGAATTTGGAAAAAAGATTTGAGAATGTGCCGGCGTTGCAAACTCTTTTGGTGAATGGGGAAGTGAGTGTGAATAAGTTGGCGAGAGTCGCGGCGATTGCTAATCCAGAAAATCAGGAATTTTTGGCGGAACAGGTGCAAATTTTGTCGAAGGGCGCGGTGGAAACTTTGGTGAGGGATGAAAAGTGGGCGAGGGAAAATTGTGGTGGAATTGTCGGGGGTGCGAGCGCTGATTTATTTGGCAATTTTGGCGACCTTTCCGGGCTGCGCGGTAAAAACTCAAACGGCTTACTTGAGCCAGAAAATGGCGCTAAATTTGTGCGCGCGCACAAGTCTGCACAATCTATTTCCGCTGCGTCAAGTGACGAAAAAAACAAGGTTGTGTGGAATGGGTGGATGAGTCAGGCGGTAAATCTTTCCCCCGAAGTTCACAAAAAACTTCTGGAGCTTCAACAAAAAGGCCTCGATCTCAATCAAATTCTGCTGGAATTTCTGAAGAAGCGTGAGGAAGAAATTGCGCAAAGGAAAGAAAAAATCGCGGAAAAAGTTTTGCAAAAGGAAGAGGAAAAGGCACAGAAGAAAGCGCAAATCGAGGAGGAGATTTTGAAAAGTTCGCCGAAAGGAGAATTGAAGGGCGGTGTGGTGGTGCAGCCACGACCTCACATTCCCGTCGCCGTGAAAAAAATTCTTCACGACGAACACGGGACGAAATGTTCGATAAAAAATTGCCAAAAGCTGGCGGAGACTATTCATCATACGCAAAGATTTGCACTGTCCGGAAGCCACGATCCGCACTATCTAGCGCCACTTTGCAAGGAGCATCATGAGATCGCGCACGCGGTGGATGTGAGATGTCATGAGGTGAAAAAGCGGTGGGTGAGGGCGTGATGGCGGCGTGAGATCGCGCACGCGGTGGTTCGTGGTGAGGGATTACGGCTTGATTGAGCCAAGAATTTACTAGGAAAGTACCGGTTAGGCGCTAGAGCGTGCCTGCCCTCGAGTGACGACGCAAGCGATTGGCAATCACACCCCGTCCTCGCCACCATTACTCCATGGATTGCACCTGCAGATTCGCCACACGGACTTCAGGCCACCCCGCAGCACCCCATACTTTTTAATACTCAACTTCGCATATTCCGAACAGGAAGGAGTGAATTTACAGTATCCATATGGGTAAAACTTTTTCAGCCAGCCATGGTCCGGTGACAAAGTTTTCTGATATACCGTCACAAAAAAAACCGCTACACGTCGCGGTAAATGCCAGATGCAAGATGCTATATATTTAAGAGATTTCATGATCAAAATTTTCTTGTTACAAATCCGGACTCCATGCGTATACCTTTGCAGTAGAGTGATTAAGTGAGCTCGGCAAGATTGTCAACAAAGTAGATAGTATAAATGTAGAGTGTCACATTTATGCCAGCTACGAGGCGTCGGTAAAACTTCGACCGGAGTTTACCGGCAACGAAGTAGACGAGCTTAATTAATCACTCTAGAAGTAATTATTCGGATTTACTTTCACGCCGTTGACGATAACTTCCCAGTGCAAATGGATACCAGTAGCACCGTATACACGCCCTGTGTTACCCATCACGCCGATTACGTCACCCTGGTTTATCCACTGACCTTCAGAGACATTCAGGGAATCCATATGTGCATAAAGAGACTTCACGCCGTTTCCATGGTCAACAATCACGTGAGTACCGTAGCCACCACCCCAAGTGCCTGAGGAAGCCTTAACCACTGTACCACCCGAAGCAGCCCAAATAGGAGGCATCGCACGATTACCGATATCCAAAGCGTAATGTCCGGAACGGAATCCTTGAGTGGTAGAACCAAGAGTAGGGAAAATAAACATCTTACCAATATCCGGAGTAGCTGTGGAAGAAGTGGCGCTGACAGTACTTCTGTAACTCCTGCTAGCCACAGGATTACGCCCGATTACCAGGTTTGGAGTCTGAATAGGCTTAGCACCAGGCAAGAACAACTCCTGTCCCTTGTATACTAAATTTTTATCTAATCCATTCTGCGCGATGATTGAATCTGCTGAAATGCTATATTTTTTTGCAATTTTTTCAATATTTTCACCATTGGCCACTTTATAGCTCACTCCATCAACAGGTGGTATCAGAAGTTTTTGGCCGGTCCTCAAAGTGTTTGAATTAACTATATTGTTTTCCCACATTACTGTTTCCACCTTCACACTATATTTTTTCGCGATAGCCGACATCGTTTCTCCACCCTGAACCGTGTGTACGGCATAATCGGTTAAGCCAATTCTGTTTGATTCATCGGTAGGTGGATTCACCTTTACAAGGTAACCTGAGTCGTCACTAACCAATACATCACCCGGCAAAGTGTAAGCGGAAAGATAATCGCTGGAATAACTCATCTCAGCAGGTGTGAAAGTAGCGCCGGAACTGAGAGAAGTAACAATTAAAGCTGTACCGGCAATAAAAATTGATTGAGCCAATAATCTCCTCTGTGGTGAAGCCGGTAAAGCGCTTGTGCACGCCTCTTTTGCCACTCCAAATGTTTTTACCGCAACAGCAAAAAGAGGATTGTTTACGAGCCTCTTGGTTGAATTCCAAGCACTGGAAAACAAATAACCAATATTCATTCTTACCAGACCTCCTCTGGAGAAGTTCTTTAAGTGTCTACATTTACGCGCAAATTCATTTACCTGTAATGTCTGTTCTAGTGTCTCCATAAGATTATTTTTAGCCACTAACTCTCTTAAGTATCTCTCGAAACAGGTGGCTCTATCAAGCCCCATACATTGACAAATCGTGATTCATATTGCCAAAATAAAGTATTTAAGTCAAGAGTGATAACGAAAGATAGCTTTTGTAAGCCAAGAAATCAGCATTGGTTAATCCACGCCTATCAGTATGCAAAAAAAATAAGAACTTGACCTTTTAACCAAAACATTGTCTTTATCTATTGCAAAAAAAGGACCTCTTTGTTAATGTCCGTCTGCAATTTCTGCTCTGTTGCTTTAAACAGAGCTTAGATCCAGGAGCGTTACGCTCCACTTTTAGATCTTAATCCAAAGAAAATTATGGTACAGAATTATGAATTAATGGTGATTTTCCTCCACGACATTGGAGAGGCCTCCATTAATAAGGAGCTCGATGAGCTCAGAAAACACATTTCCTCCAGTGGGGGAGCTGTAATACAGGAAGATACTTGGGGTATCCGAGATCTATCTTTCCGCATCAAAAAACAGGATCAGGGATTTTATTATGTCCTGAGCTTTTCAATTGATGCTGCCAAAATAGCGGAAATGCAGAGAAGTTTGGTTCTCAATCCTATTGTGATTCGTTCTCTTATTGTGAAAACACCTGAAAAATATCTTTTCAGAACTTTTGCTGAATATCAGGACGAGGAAGAAAAAGCAAAAGTTGCCAAAGAAGAAGCCAAGAAAGAAAAGGAAGCCAAGAAAACTCAATCCGGTCCTAAGCCAAGAATGGCAAAACCTGAGGCAAAGAGTCCTGCACCTGCTCCAGTTCCCGCGCCTGCTCCAAAAAAAGTAGATGCTCAGCAGAGCACGCCGCGAGGCGCTAAAGCAGAGGCCCCAAAAGTAGAAGCGGTTGAGAAAAAGATAAAAAAAGTTGAGAAAGCGGCTCCTTCAAAGATCAACCTCGAAGAAGTTGATGCTAAATTGAAAAGTATTATCGACGATCCGGATATAACCCTATAATTCCCAAACTATGAGATCAGTAAATAAAGTAATTATTATCGGCAATTTGACTCGCGATCCTGAATTGAAACAAACTCAAAGTGGTCAGGCTGTTGCTACATTTGGCATCGCCACAAACAGAGAGTGGGTGACAACCGCTCAGGAGAAAAAGAAGTCTACGGAATTTCATGAAGTGGTGGCTTGGGCTCGTTTGGCCGAAATTTGCCATCAGTATCTCAGAAAAGGTAAATTGGTTTACCTGGAAGGTTATTTGAAAACCAGAAGTTGGGAAGGTGATAATGGTGAAAAACGATTCCGCACAGAAATTGTTCTACAAGATATGATTATGCTGGAAAAACGTAGCGGTGATGACCACACACCGGAAGCCACTCCTCAATCCGAACCGAATGCTGCAGGTATCGACTCCTACCCGGATGAAGGTGAGGCCAGTACAGGTGAGAATATGTTCTAATTGTACATTGATAATTAATAATTAATAATTGAAAATTTATGCCAAGTTATAAAGGAAGAAAATGCCAATGCTGTATTGATCAGATGAATGAAATTGATTACAAAAATCTTACAATTTTGCGCAAATACACCACTCAGTACTTCAAAATTGTTCCAAGATACTACAACGGAAATTGCATGAAACACCAAAAAAGAATAGCTCAGGCTATCAAAAACGCTCGTTTCATGGCCCTAGTCCCACATACGAAGTAGAAAATCTTTCAAGAGTTTGTCCATCGATTTGTACCAAGACCCTTCAAAAGAGGGTCTTTTTATGCTATAGTTACTAGATACAAAAAGCGAGGACACGGTCCGAGCGCGCAGCAAGCGAAACATGTGGCTTTGCCACTGTTGAGCGCAGCAAGCTTATAAAATAAGTCCCACCCAATGCTTCACAAAATAAAAACAAAATATCAGGAGCACAGATTGAAAAGAGCCCGTCAGCTCGAGCAGATCAGGAATACTCCTTCCGCTTATGACGAAGCTCATATTTCCTGGATTGCTTACGAAGCCGTTTATCATCAGCGCGGAACGATCTGGAAAGTAGTAATGGGAATAGTAATTCTCTTAGCCATCGTTGGCGGAATTTATTATGACGCCTGGACTTTTTCTCTTGCCGTAGCGGCTTTGGCCGTCACTTATAGCCTGGTCCATTTGGAGCATCCACGTGCGGTGGAGATCAAAATTTCCGATATTGGAATTCGAGTCGGTTATCGCAAATATTCCTATAGCCAGATCAGGGCTTTTTGGATTTTATACGATCCACCATACGTGCAGACCATGAATATTCGTGTAAACGGTAAGGTAATTGACGATATTACAATTCAGCTTGGCAATCAGTCTCCCGCGGAAGTGCGTGACTTTTTGATGACAAAAATTCCCGAACTCGAAGGTCAGACAGAAAAACTAAGCGATATACTTTTAAAATTATTTAAGATTTAAATATGAGTAATCCAGCGGAAAAACCGGACCCTCTTAAAAAGGTTAACGACCCGAAATATGCTGATACCAAAGTTCAGATTTTAGATCAGCAGGATCGTACAGAAAAATCAATGAAGGAGATCGAAGCTGCTTATGACACAGAAGCAAGAAAAATTCGTACACCGATGGCTGATTATCAGGCGGCAAATTTACTGAGTGTTTTAACCCTACCATTGAAAAAATTGGGAGAAGAAATTTGGCAAGATATGCTGGATGCCAAGGACAAACTCCTGAGTGAAGATATTATGACTAAACATGAAAAACGTCGTAAAGCGGCTGTAGATACAGCAATCTTTTATATCAAAAAAATGGCCTCCGAAGGTGGTCTCAATGCCGAGGCAGTCTCCAGAATGGTCAGTGATCAAAATCGCAAAGCCAGTCGTGCTGCCGATTTATTAATTTTAAATAAAGATGGAAAATATGACGATCTCGTGGACGCGATGTTGTTTTCACTGGGACATACTGGCGAAAGTTCTTCCCTCACTGCGGGTGCTCAGCCAAAAGCTGAAAAAACAATTTTGAAATATCTAAAATCAGACTTTGATAAGCCAAATAGCGACCTCATGCCTTTCGTCTGGAGTATTCTTTCCTTTATGGAAAAAGATCCGAAAATTGCTATTACCAAGGCCTACCTCAAAGGAAAACCAGCCGCCAAAGTGGAAGAATTTTTGCAGCGTGGTAACGCCATGGGTGTATTCAGCGGAGAGGAAATGAAGGAATTGAATCCGACGAAGAAATACACCGAACAGGACGTCAAAGATCAGCAAATAAATTGGGCGGCTCAGAATGATTTCAAAAAACAGGCTGCCGCATTGGGTATCACGCCATATGGTACGGAAAATGCCGCCGGCAAAATGATTACTATACGCAATGCCATCCTACTTTTTGTAAAACTGGGTGCCGGTGCCACCGTCATCGGTAATTTTATGACCGGAGCTTGGCAGGGAGGCAAATTTCAAGGTTTTGGCAAAGCGGTAAAACGTGTAACCAATCCTCAATCTCTCGGCGCGCTCGGCCTATTGACAGCCGTAACGGTTTTTGAAAGTAAAAAAACTTTCGATCAACTATTATATGGCAATAAGGATCAGGAAGAAGCTGCCGTGAAGCTCAGAAAAGAGAAAAAAGGAAATGGTAAATGGACTAAGTGGGATAGCTTTTTCAGAGCGGGGGACTTTGCCGGCGCGAGAGTGTTTTTTGATTTTGTTTCAATCAATAAAAGCAAAATAGGTGGTGGTGACATCGACAAAGCCGCAGGCAATATCATTCCTTCGCAGTTCGGAAAATATTTGGAAGGAATGATAGAAAGGAAAAAAATTGGAAAGGGTGATGATGATAATGTCGATTATGCAGCTCTCAAACTGGCTTTCGACAAAATAAAGCCGGAAGAGATTATGAGTTTTGCTAAAATTTTTGACACTTTGAACATTGGCGGCAAAAACGCCAAGGATGAATATGAAAAACATTTAAAGGAACCAAAATAAAATGGCTGAAAATCTCGAAAAATATAGAGGACTATACGAAATAGTAAAAACCGATATCAACGGTGAGCTTTTTGGTAAAGAAGGGCTTTTTGGTGGAGCGGGAAGCGATCACAGAGGCTTCAAGCTTTTTGCCGATTGGATTGATGGTGAAAACAAAAACAATGAAAACAGAGCGGAACTTGCTTACTATGCTATCAACAAAGACAAATTCATTAATTTTTTGGAAAGAGAAGATAAAGAAGGAAACAAAGATCTGATTGCCATGGTAAAAGGACTACCAATTTTACAGAAGGAAACAGTTCAAAATAATATTTTACTGAAGCTGGCCAATGAGATTAATAAATTGGACATAATAATGGACGACGAAGGATTGACTGTCGTGAACTATGACAAGGCAATGTTGGGGGCGCTTTCACTTGCGCCGCTTCAGGCTGCTACTGCTACTGTTACAACTCCGACTCCAACCACGGCTACGATTGCAACTCCGACTCCGACTCCGGCAAAATCCACGCCCGTCAATTCCACCCCGGCACCAACTCAGAAAATTGAACCGAAAACTGATGGCGAAACTCGTGAAACCAATTCAACTGAAGCTAAACTTGCTTCTGATGCCACCAATTTAAAAATAGACTCTAAGTCTGAAACAGAAACTAAGAAGGAAATTTCTAGAGAAGCGACCGAAAAATCTGCCGAGAAATCAGTAGAAATCCCAGCCGAAGAACCGAAAGATAAGCTACCTCAATCAGAAACTCAAAAGCTGAATTCGGTAATTCCGGAGCCAGCTCCGGCCCCAATCACAATTCCGGGAAAAATTCAGATACCTAATATTTCTCGAATTCCGGATACATCTCGAATTCACGCAAGTTCCCATCCCGCATCTTCCACCCAAAGTTTCACCGGTGATAGCGAAGCCGAAGCATCCCTTGGGGAAACTTCGGGTAGAATATCATTGCCACAGACTAGACTTACATCAGCATCGACCACCGCTCCACGCAGCGCTAAAAGAGTGCAAAGACGTTCCGGAAAAAACGGAGAAATCTTACGTCAGCCTACTAGCAAAAATTCAACCATACAAAGAATTAATGATCCAAAACAATCGACCAGAAATAGACAAGCTACGCCTACCCAGACAGCCCAACCGGACCAACCGGCCCAAGGCAACAACCAATCCTCTCGTAGTGAGCAGTCCTCTCGTCAACGCAGGGGAAGCCAAGACAAAGGCTCTTTGGCCGGCAAATTGGCAAAATTGGCCGGTGTCGGAGTAGGGGGAGGCACATTTCTTGCGCTTTTTTCCGCTTCCGGCGACTCAGCTGAAGCCGCCACCTTTGCGATTTATCACGCATCCACCATCATTCAACTGTTTCTAAAATAAAATGAACAAACAAAAACAAAAAATAGTTTCCCGAATAATCTGTGGTCTCATACTACCATTGGTTCTGCTTGCAAACGTCGGTGCGGCTCGTGTGGCCTACGCGGAAGCGGAAAAGCCTAAGGCAAGCCCGGGAATTACCTGTCCGGCAGGTCTTACACCAGCTCCTACCGGAGGCAGTTGTTTTATAAATGGATATAAAGGAGAAGAGAAGGAGAAGGCCCTATGCACCACCGGTTTTCATGTGGATAAAACTAACAGCGTTGTGGCCTCAGCAACTGCTACTCCTAAAGAGGGCGTCCTCTATTGTGCTCAAGACGCAATATCTACCACTCAAATAGACAACAAAGCCATCACCAACGGTATTTTTATTATCGCCGGCGTACAGAAGACTTTGAATAGATTGATTTGGCCGGTATTGGTAATGACCGGAAGTTTGATGGGCAATGACCTGCTTTTCGGCAACGGCATGGAAGAGAAATTACGTGATATCTGGATTCCAATTCGTAATTTGGTGAATATTTTATTTGTCGTGGTCCTCGTAGGTCTCGCCCTTTACAACGTCCTCGGTCTCAGTGAAGACACCACCTCAATTAAAGCCATGTTGCCAAAAATTGTCATCGGTATTATCGCTGTAAATTTCTCATTTTTAGCTATAAAGGTGGTACTCGATGGTATCAACGTCATGACCACCGCCGTTTTTGCGCTGCCGGATCAGGTGAGTCAAGGACTGAGCGACAGCAGCATTCCTAAAGATCAGCAAGCCAGACTTTGTGCCGCCTTTGAAGGCACTCCTTTTTCTCAATTTAAGGAGAAAGTGGATGTGGTTATGATTAAGGCCAAGGAATTGGAGATTTATCGAATGGTGGGTAAAAGTTTTAACACAGCCATAATTCTGGAAAAAGGTTCACCGATTACAGACACTGATTCCATAGATGATATAAAGAAAAAAGTAACCATACTTAATGAGGCGGACAAAGCGAATTTTGAAAAAAAATTAGCCAACGCACAGAATCAAGACCTCTGCACCGGCAAAGAACTCAACGACCAGGGCGTAATCTTTCTCCAACATTACAATTCCCGCAATGCCGCTTTTGCTCTCGCCTTAAACATGGGAAAAATCGTCTTCTACAACGAAGTCGATACGAAATCCATGACTCTTGATGCTGGCTTCGAAAAACTTTTTACCAACGCTTTATTCTCCATGATTTTGTATGTGATTTACTGCGTTTCATTTATTGCCCTTTTCATAGTATTGCTCGGAAGATTAGTCGTGATGTGGCTGTGTATTGCCGTCTCGCCAATTTTATTACTCATGATGGCCTCATCTCAGGTAAAGGAAAAGATGGGTGGTTTTGGCGAACTTGCCGACAAATTCACCAAGAATGCCATCGCGCCTCTGCTCATATCCCTATCATTGACCGTAGGCTGGATCATGTTGAAAGCCGTGCAGGGATTGGAAATCGGTTCTGAGACAGCCTTCAAGCTGAATCCAAGTAACGGTGTGCCTATAGCCGGTTTTGATACTCTTCAGGACTTTATGGTGGCCCTTGGTGTAATCGCCGTAGTCTGGATTGGAGTGTTCTCCGCCGCAAAGGGTACTATCGCCGAGGGTGCTACGGATTGGATAAAAGGACACGTCGAAACAGCAGGAAAATTCCTTGGCAGCATACCATTGAAGCACATGCCGGTCATTCCAATCGCCTTACCGGATCATCCACACGACCACTACACCTTCTCCCAATTGGGTCACTATATTGAAAACATTGGCAGATCAGATGACAATAAATTGGCAACAAATGCCGGAAACAAAAAAACCGCCACTGATGAGAATCTTCGGGATATGCATGATCAGGCCGGTCTTACAAATTGGCTTAAGAATGCCAAAGATGGAAACAAAGATCTGACAAGTAAAAGTTATCGTGAATCCATGGGAAAATGGTTAAAGGATAGTAGTAATAGGCAAACAATCAGTAAGCTGGAGGGTGGTTCAACGGAGCAAAAGAGCTTGTTAAAAAACATGAAGTTATTGGCAGGTCCAGACGAGAAGGCTTGGAAAGGAGCAGCGGAAGAAATTAATAAAAACGATTTGGTCCACAAATCCTCAGGCGAATTACCTGGCACCACTCCACCCGGCACACCTCCGAAAACCCCGCCACCATCAGGCCCGGCAGGAATTAAGGAGGGCAGCCCAGCAGCTACGGCCTTGAAAAAGAAAGGAGACTCCGACACGGCGAATCAGCTCAGAATTAACGCAGTCAATGAAAGCAAAACCGCCATTGATGTTGAAATGAGAAAGACACCGACAGATACCGCGGAAATAACTAAAAAAACTGCTGATATTAAAAAACAAGTCACCAACATTGGACAAAAGTTCACTGAAGCCAGAGGGTCGGTTCCAACTAAAAAAGAATTGATTGAAATATTTGGTGGCCAAAAAGCATATGACGCGGTCGTAAAAGAGTGCGGAGGAGAGGCGAAATTTAATGAGGCTTTGAAACCGCCTACACCTCCACCCGCAGCCCCAGCGCCAGGCACTACGCCACCCGCTGCCACACCACCCACCAGAACCCCATAATTTCCTCAACCACTTGCGCAAAAACGACAATAGTACTACGATGAAATAATTTATGAAAACACCAAGAAAAAACATCAAGGCCCCCACTCAGGATCGTTACTCACCAGAGTACATCGCCTATCTCAAAGAACTCGAGCAAATGGAGCCAACTACCCATGCCCAAAAAATCGCAAAGCTCGCCCGTGACGGCAAAATAGAGCCGGAAGTTTTGAAAAAAATCCGCGATACTTTGCGCGATCCGAACAAGATGGAGAAGAAAGAATATCAACACTTCATGAAGGCTTTGGGCCAAGGAAAATTTCCAAACAAAGCCAAGTATGCAATGCGTTTCCTTCAGGCCCTGGAAGGTACGGAAAAGGAAAAAGAGTACGCTCAGGATTTATTCAAAAATTTAAGCGAAGAAAGTACCGGCGCCCTCACTGATCGTAAAGAAAAAGACGCCCTAAAAAAGTTCAGCGATCTCCGCGAAGAGGATCTCGAGCAGCAAGCCATTAATGAAACATCAGGCGCCGCGAAAACCATCACCGAAACCGCCGGAATCAAAAGTATGGTGGATAAAGCTTCAGAGACCACCCCAAGCAATTGGAAAACGGAAGTCGTTCCGGAAAAACTCATCGAAGAACTCGATAGACTGGAAATAGCCCAAGCCGAACTCGCCGAAAAATCCAATGAAGTTGATAGACAATTACGTCTGGCGAAAGCCGCGGCAAAACCGGACGAAAATCTGCTCGAACGGCTCAATCATGAGCTCGACCGTCTCGATGATAAATTCGAGGAAATGCAGCGGGAATTGAAAAAGCCTCGTCTGGAATATCAGAATTATCTCGCCAGAAATTTAGCCAGATATCGCGCCTTAGAATTTTTTTTCAAGCGTGCCGGCGTAGATGTCCGAACTGCCGAAAGAATTCGCATGTGGTGTCTTGATTTAGCCGGCGGCAAAGCTTCTCTGAAATTGAGCGGTATGGAAATAGATCCCATCAGTGGTGCTGCCAAAAAGAAGGAAAGCTATATAACCATTACTGGTCTCAGCTTTGCGACGGATGATCGTACCGGTATAGAGCCGGATGCCGCGGGAGAATTGATTATCGAATATAAAGATGAAAACGGCATCGCAAAAGTGGAAGGTTACAAAAATTTCCTCCAATTACTCACCGCTTTTGAGGGCTATGAAGAGATTGATTCTCTCGATGATTTAAACGAAAGATCCGCTGAAGAATTAGGCTATGCCAGCATCATGGTCGGTCAAGAATTTATGGCCGATGTACTCGTTGGTTTCGATGATGAAGGCAAGGAAATCAGAGAAAAACATAGTTTTAAAATCGAGGGCCTGGATGCAGGTAAAAAGAGTGTCACTCTCGACCAAACAGTTACGAAAACTCCACGCCGATCGATCCAATTTGCCGTGGATAACTCTCTCTATTTTGATCGCAAACAACGCGAATTTAGTTTCGGCGAATTTGCCAAATTTCTCAAACAGCACAATTACCAAAGGAATGTTCACCTTGATGAAACAGCAGAGATTTGTGATAAAGCCAGAGCTCGCGAAGAGAAAAAGAGTGCAGATTTCATGAGTGGGTCCGGTACGAAATCTCAAGAACGCTACGCGCGCCTCACCAAGGGCGGAATGCCAAAAGTAGATCTTCCTAACCCGGGAGAAGAAAAGGAAGTGCTTTTCCGCGACCAAAACGATTCGCTTCGCTGGGGTAAGCTAAAAAGAGAAAAAGCCGCCAACGGCAGTGATAATTACGTTCTCCAGGAATCAAAAAATCATTTCAAAAATGGTAACGCCACCGTCGAAAATTTACTTGCAGCCGGAGTCTCCAGCGATTTTGCTTTTACCCAAAGATCCGGCAGCGCCTGGGAAGCAGGGGACGCAGACGGCAGAAAAATTCTTCAACCTCTCGAACTTGCCGCTATGGTGAGGGACGGATTTATTATGAATGCTCCGGCCACTCGGCCGACCTCTAATGGAAAATGGCAACTAATTAACCAACCAAATCGTGTTGCCGCTATGGATATGCAGGACAAACTGGCTTTTGATATTGAGGAAGAAGAGGAAGAAGAGGAGGCCAGAAAGAAAGCCATGACCAAAGGCAAGCCTGGAAAAGGCGCAGCCCAAGCACAGGGTGCAGCCGCTCACGATGCACACGGTGCCGCCCACGGAGCCGCCGCCCATGATGCTCACGGCGCAGAACACGGCGCCCACGGTGCAGACGCCCATGGAGCGCACGGCGACGCTCACGGAGGCAAAAAACAATACTACGAAGAAGCTCTACCGATTGACCAGGTGAGAAAATCCGGAGGCATGCAAATTACCGAAAAAAATTATTTAAAGGCCTTATGGACCAACACCCGTTTTTTGAGCATGAATGATTGTTGGAAAATGGGTACTTCCATGTGGGAATATTACTCTCGTCGTTGGGAGCGCAGACAGAAAGACAAATACGCGAGAGTAGGTGAAGAATTACCATATTTTTCTCCGGAAATGCGTCGTATTGTGGAGGCCACTGAGCATGAAGAAGTACATCAGTATCAGGAAGCCTTTGAACATAAAGGTATTTACGAAATCCAGTATCGTCTCGAACACACCAGCAATAAAGATGAGTTTAAGGCTACGCTTATCACTCTTTCCGATAAGGGACAATTGCGTTGGGACAGTATCCCACTTTGGCAAAATATTAACAGATTTGTGTCACCGGAAAAATCTATCCGTATTCCATCAAATGGCGACACCAGTACTACGGTAAGCTCCACCGATTTGCGTACCGGTTTTGATTTTTTGAAACCGGCCCTTGATTCAATTTGGGGTGAAGGTAGTTACGATGGTTTCTATTCCAAAAACAAAAGTGCCTACTCCAGTAATGCCAAGGGTTTTGAAGAAGAAGGTAAGCAGCTGGAAGGTGTGGACGGAGGCCATGGACGCAGGCTTGCCATTCTTTTACAGCAACATAAACAGGGACATTATGTGAATCCACATGAGTATGAAGGTCTTATTCTTCATGCTATCGCAGCCGGTAAATCGAGCATGCAGTCAAAAATTTTTTATATGATTCAAGGAGTGGCTGCAGCCAATGATAGTGGACGTACCATTATGTCCTTCGATCGTATCGCGCATATCAATTCCGAAATGCTTTCCCAGTTTCCGATCCTGGAATATATCACGGCGCGAGTTCCTCGTGGACCTGATGGTAAAGAGTCCTATCGTTTCACCCTGGATGATTATAAAAACTGGGTGCACATGTTTAATGATGGAGATAGTCATAGAATTGCCCCCGGCAAAGCCGTGGATGAGTTCATGTGGAATTATGTCATTCCCAGTGACGAGACGGAAAATCGTATTAATAAGGCTCTCCGTAACGGTGAAAAACTGGATCATGATGATATGTTTGCTTACCTGCCACCGGCCAATTACCAGGTAGTGGGAGATGCCTGTAAATCCACCGGAGGTAATAAAAAATTCTTAACCATTGAGGGATACGCAAACGTATTTCCTGGGTTTAGTCAATATATGCGCTCAGTAGCCGGTATGGGTCGTAAAGTGAAACTTCGCGAAGCGATCAAGTCTTATGTTCGTTTTGAGGGTATTATGACCAGACGTTTCCAGAAAACAGAGGATGGCAAGGATACATATCAACGTATGAGCAGCCAAACTTTAAATAGCCGTACCGTCGTTAGCGATACTCCGCCACAGGCTTTTATTAATCAGATCACGCCCGCGGTCCAGGCAATTGCTCAGGCCTATAATGATCCTGAATTAAATGCAATAGTTGCAGAGATCTATCAACCTGAAGTTGCTAATATTTATAGCGATGAAGGTAAAGACCAACAAAAAAATATGAACTTGGCTTTTGAACATTTTAATAATGTTTTTGACCGCGTGGTCAAGACGGACAATGGTGACAAAATGGAAACAATCATTAAGGGATCCAATTTCACAGGTATGCCAAACAGTATGAGTGATGAGGAAAAATTTAAACGCAAAGCTCAATTTACAGACAAGACATCTCTGGAATAAATTTTACAGGTGGCCGGCCAACATCTTTTCATTGACAAACAGCGGATAAATGGTAGAATCTAGTTCTACATTTACCTTCTCATCCAATGGCTAAACAAAGTAAACAGGAGCAATTTCATGGATTTGTCGATGCTCAAGAGGTAGTGGCACCGTTCAGGCACACCCTTAGAGGTCTTGGTATAGATGGAAATTCTCAGGAAAAGCCACCAAATAGCGCAGTTTTAGAGTTACTGGTTAACCAATTGTGTGAAAAAGTACAAAGGGCGGTAGCCGGACAACAAGCCGACGGGCCTCAAGTGGATTTTCGTACTCTCCTCGGGGCTGACATAAGCGCATTTTTGCAACCTTTCGTTATGGATGACAGAAAAGGGGCTATTTCCATGTTGGATGTTGTCACTCTGGGACTAACGGATACTCCCGATATAAAAAGATTTTTAAAGAGGCATGGATCCGATCTCGAGGAACCGAAAGATTTAAAATATGTTCATACAGTTTTACAGGAAGCCATAGCCTTTTTTGATGAAATAATTGCAGCCAAACCTCAGGATAAAATTCATCCATCACTTAAAATTACTAAAAATATTGATGGTATTGCCAAGATTTTTCAAACCGCAGCCGGAAAACACCAAAGGCAGCTTGTACCACAAGCTTGCGGTCTTTTGAGAGTTGCCGCCGCCATCGACTTTTTAAACAGAGATCCACTGCTTTCAGTTTTACCTGATGCTGAAGAGGCACTGCAAGAATTGCATGATAAGCATTTCTCAACCCCTTCAAAAGGCAAAACTTTTTTCAAAACAGGTACTCCTGGGGAAGTACCGATGGAAATTGTAAGATGCGAATTAAGAACCAAAGAAAGGAAAAGAATGATTGCAAAACTTCTGCACAAACCCCAAAACAATACCAAGGAAGTCGTGGATCATATTGGTATGCGTATCACCACCAAATCAGCTTTCGAAGCCTTACAATTTTTATACCTTGCCTTTTTTAAGCCCGGCACTGCCATATTTCCAAGCATGACAATTCGTATAGGCGAAACAAAACAGCTGCTTTTCAACGAAGCAAAATTAATTGAAGCTTTGCGGAATCAGCGAAAAGCCCGCGATCTGGTAAATGAACTTGCGACACAGACCAATGATCAGAGCGAATTGACAACGGTTGGTGAGGATACCGCCTTGGAAGTAAACAAACATTCTTCACGAAAATATCGAGCAATACAGGTCACCTTTGATTGGCCACTTGATGCTAAGAATGGGCAAAGGGTACATTTCCCGGTGGAAATACAAATCGTCGATCAGGCATCAAGAGCTGTTAATGAAAACGCTGCGTCTCATGTTGATTATGTACAGAGACAAACCCAATCCGTCCGTAATCGTTTGATGGGTAATAATTTGCTTGCCAGATTTAGCGAAACCGAAAATACACCTGAAAGCTAAATCAGCTCAAGCAGTTTCTCCACTGTCATCACTTCCTGTTTTTTTGTCGCGTAATCTCTGACCGCGATGGTTTTTTCCGCTACTTCTTTTTCCCCGACCACTATCATGTATGGCACTTTTTCCAGCTCGGCATTACGGATTTTTTTGCCCAAAGTTTCATTGGAATCATCAATTTCGTAGCGGAGATTTTTTGTTGATAATTTCTCGGCCACTTCTTTGGCATAATCCAAAAACCTATCGGAAACCGGTAAAATCTTTGCCTGCACCGGCGCCAACCATACCGGAAATGCTCCCGCATAATGCTCTATTAGTATAGCCATAAAGCGCTCCATTGAGCCAAAAATAGCCCTATGTATAACTACCGGTGTATGGGGTTTTCCATCCGCGCCTTCATATTCCAATTCAAATCTTTGTGGCATTTGGAAATCGATCTGAATTGTCGCGCATTGCCATTCACGCTTCAAGGAATCTTTAATTCTAAAGTCGATTTTTGGTCCGTAGAAAGCGCCATCACCCGGATTAATCTCGAATTTCATTCCGGCTTTATTCAAAGCATTTTCCAGAGAGTCTTCCGCGTTTTTCCATTGTTCCGGCGTACCCATCGCTTTTTCCGGTCTGGTGGAAAGTACTACATCATAAGTAAAATCAAAAACTTCCGTATAAACATATTTCACGAAATCGATACAGTTTATAACCTCCTCCTGAATTTGTTCTTCCGTAATAAAAAGGTGAGCATCATCCATACAGAATTTTCTCACACGAGTCATTCCGCCGAGAGCTCCGCGAAGCTCATTCCTATGCAACATCGCAAAATCCGCTATACGCAGAGGTAATTCACGATAGCTTCTATTTGTCATTTTGAAAATCAGCATATGTGACGGACAATTCATCGGCTTCAGCGAAGCCACGTTTTCATCCATCTGCACCTGAAACATATTTTCTTTGTAATGTTCCCAGTGACCGCTTTTTTCCCACAAACTTTTATCATAAACCAGGGGAGTGATAACCTCTTTATAACCACGTTTCACGTATTCTTTTCTCAAAAATGCTTGCAGCTCATTAAACACAATTGTCCCCTTAGGCAAAAAGAAAACCGAACCGGGAGAAATTTCATGAAATTGGAATAAGCCCAATTGCACGCCCAGTTTTCTATGATCGCGTCTTTTGGCTTCCTCAAGCTGTTTCAAGTGCTCGTCTAATTCTATTTGAGTCTCGAAAGCGGCACCATAAATTCTTTGTAACATTGGATTTTTTTCATCTCCTCTCCAATAAGCACCGGCAATTTTCATTAATTTGAAAGCACCAATTTGTCCGGTGTGCTCCACGTGTCCACCGCGACACAAGTCCACAAACATTGCTTTACCGTCAGGTCCCGGCATCACATTTTCATAAAAAGTAAGTTGCTTACCTTCCGCGGCGAATTCTTTTGCTAATTCCAATTTATATTTCTGTCCCGTAAGCTCGAAAAATTCCAAACTTTTTTCCACCGGCTCATCTTTGCAAATAAATTTCTGGTTTTGTTTCACAATCTGCTTCATTTTTTTCTCCAGCAAAGGCAAATCCTCCGGAATCAAAGTTCTTGGTAAATCAAAATCATAATAAAAACCATTTTCGATGGTCGGACCTATACCTAATTTTGCTTCCGGAAACATCTGTAAAACGGCTTGTGCCAGCACGTGCGCGCATGAATGTCTCATGGCATCAATATCTATTGGTTGCTTCTCTTTTGACATGTAGGATAAAATTAAGATTAGAACGCTCACGAAAGATATAATCTTATAGAGAAATTTGCAAATGAAACTGACTAATCTCAAACTCGAAAATTTCCGTAATTATTCCAAATTTAATTACGATTTTCCTGACGACAAAGATTTAATTGTGATCATCGGACCTAATGGCACCGGCAAAACTAATTTTCTCGAGGCCATTTATATTCTCTCTTTAGGTAAATCTTTTCGCTCCTTGGATAATGATGATTTAGTGGGATGGGAAAGCGAATATCTCCGCTGTACCGCGAATGCCACTATTGATGAAGAAGATTGTCATTTGGAAGTTTTTTATTCCACTGCTCCCGTACGCCGCAAAAATTTCAAAAAGAATGGGGTCAGCATGCGCAACAGCGAATACCTCGGCAATTTACTCACGGTTCTTTTCCATCCGGAAGATTTGAATATGCTTTATTTGAACCCATCTCTCCGCCGTCGCTACATGGACATAGTGCTTTCTCAGACTGATAAAAGTTACCTCCTTGCTCTCACTAAATATAAAAAAGCTTTGAAACAGCGCAACGCTCTACTCGGCCAAATCCGCGAAGCTCATTTTAATGGATCACGAGCTTCAACACCCGGATCTTCCTCCGAGTCCTCCCTCCTCGAAGATCTCGTCGCTTGGGACGAAGAAATTGTGGAATATGGCACGCCAATTATCACTAAAAGATTGGAATTAACCGCTTTTCTCAACAAAAACATCGAAAAAATTTACTCTTCCATCTCCGGCGAAAAGGAAAGAATTTCTATTGAATACATCAGCAAAATTGTCACCCCAAACTCCTTCACTACGGACTCAGACCATCCTCTCCCTCCTGCGGTTTCCCAGCTTTACGCCGACGCCCTCACTTTCCGCAAAAAGCACGATACTTTTAAGGCCGAAACTTCCATTGGCCCTCATCGCGAAGACCTCGTTTTCTTCATCAACGGTAGAAATATCTGCACTTCTGCCTCCCGTGGCGAATTCCGCACCCTCTTGCTGGCTCTAAAACTGGCCGAAATTGAATTCATTAAAGAGAAAACCGGCAAGCACCCCATTCTCCTCCTCGATGACGTTTTTTCAGAACTCGATCACGATCGCCAAGTCCACCTCCTCAAGGCCATCAAGAATTGTCAGACCATCATCACCACCTGCGACACCTCCGGCCTGGAGGACTTACCAGAAAACAAAGTCATCTTTTATGACACCGCCATCACCGCCCGCGCCGGCCGCCCACCACCGCCTCTATATTTAACAGATCGTCCTAGGACGAAAATCGGTATCAAAATAAATTTTTGACAATTAGTCAAATACGGTTCGCTTAACTTTTCCGGGATGTCCCGAAAACTTAAAATAAAATAAAAGATTCAAAGTGGCAAATATTCAACCACCAGCAATTCAACAGCCCACGCTCCCGTGTGCAAATGTATAGCATGGTGCTACCAATTTGCACACACCCGCACCCACACCCACACCCACACCCACACCCACACCCACTACATTTAACAGATCATCCTAGGACGAAAAACGGTATCAAAATAAATTTTTGACAATTATGCAAACTTAATCTAAATAGTTTTTTCGGGATATCCCGAAATTCTAATTGATTTCAATCCCGGCAGTTTCTATAAGCTTATCCAGAGTTGTACGTGTAACCTGGCCATAAGCTTCTCTACTATCCTTCGCTATGCCCAAAAGGACAGCTGCATTTGATAAATATCGCATTGCTCTCACTTCTTCGCCATTTGAACATCTCATGCTTCCATTTTCAATAAATTGAGCATAAAGATTTTGTCTATTTACGCCATCAGCCAGAAGAGTATCAATGACTCTTTGTAAATCTTGAGAGACATAGGCTGAATTTTGATAATATTTTTTATCTCTCGGGACATAGCCGGCAATTTCGAGAAGTTTTATTATTACATCTTTAGAAATGTAAATTGGATTACCACTTTTCTCCCTAACTCCGGTGTTCATATCCAGGGCCACCGCGGCTCTTTGCAACCACCCCATACCTTTTACCGTTTCACCGGAAAAGCATTTGATTTGTATAGGACCAAAATTTGAACTGCTTATGTCCATAGGAGTAAGACCGGGAGCTAATTGTTTTGCAAACTCATCTATATCATGTCTCACGATTGCCTGATTTGAATAATAATCCTTATCCCTCACCGGATAGCCTGCGATTTTCAAAAGTCTCGTAAGAGTTGCAGAAGCCCATTTCACAGATTTATCCTTTGCTTGAGATTCCGCAATTCCATATGCGACAGCCGCTCTACGAATATAAGTATAGCCCTTAACCTTTTGACCGTTAGTTAAAGTGATTTCCAAAGCCTGCATATTATCGGTAGCCACAGTCAAATCCATAGGAGTTTTATCCGGACCCAAAGCTTTGGTATAATTTTCCAAATCAGTGCGCACATTAGCGGGATTATTGTAATATTCTCGCCATTGTTCTCTGGAAAGTTTCCCTTCATTTAAAGGTTGATCTTCTATGAAATCTCTCTTGGAAAGCAGCAATGACTTTAATTGATTTTGCCAATCGTTCGGATCGCACCAGTTTAAACCGATTACATTTCCATCTCGATCTAATTGACTCTTCCTCATTAAGGAGTATTTTTCCGCATTTTGAGCGGTAAATATAACAAAAGTTTTATTTTCCGCCTCATCACAGACCAGAATAGTACGATCTAATTCAGGTACAACTACCGCGTTATAGCTGTGTTTACGCATCATGTTTTTTGAAATTTCCCCTGTAATGATTGTACAGGTAGCTATGTTCACACCAATCTGCTCAAGCGACTCCATTACCAGTGCCTCCCTTGGAAAAACACTGACTTCACGTTTTTCCGAGCCATCGCCCATTTTTACATCCACTGCATCAGGTGGAACTAAAACATCATCAAGCAAAACTTTCGCAGGTTTCGGCGCAGTCTCTCTCTCAGGTTCCTTTGCTGGCTCTGGCTTAGTTTCTGTTTCTTCTTCCGGCAATGCACTCAGCATCCTTTCCTCACGTTCTTTTAATTTTTCAAAATCATCATCTTCTTCTGAACAGTCCAGGCCTTGCACCTGATCTATAACTTCTCGCAGATCTAAGTTGAATTTTCTAGCCAAACCACCGATTTTACGTAAAGTGTCGTCAGAAAGATGATTGGCATTTTTCATCACCTCAATAATCGTTTCCTTCGCGAAATCTTCTGAATTTGGACTTCCAAACAGTGTCTCCAGAGCATTCAGATCACCTAAGGCTTCAGCTTCCGATTTTCCCTCCTCATTTAAAGGCATTTTCCATTGGGTTAATGCTTTATTATAAGAGATATTAGTCAAATAGTCAATGGTGTGCTTGTCGAAATCATTTATTTATGCTATAATATTCAAAAGGGCGATGCTAAGGCTCCGTGCCGCTGGGAGTCAGCGGCCGATACGAGCCCTTGCGAGCGCACGGCGCGAG
Organism: Candidatus Peribacteria bacterium; assembly: GCA_943358175.1. GTDB lineage: Bacteria > Patescibacteriota > Gracilibacteria > UBA1369 > LOWO2-01-FULL-3 > JACRIB01. The sequence continues at coordinate 31,935 of CALRGV010000004.1, read as the reverse complement.
CGCGCAGCCGAACGAGGATCTGGCTCTGCCAGTCCGAGAGAAGTCAAGCTTATAAAAATAAACATGCCACAAATATTCCAAATTATAGGATCAATAATCCTCGCGGCCATCCCGGCAATAATTTGGGGGAATATATTTTTTCATAAAAGTCCGGAAAGACGCAGTTTCACATTCCTGACCTTTATTATGGGAGCTTTGGCGGTTTTTCCAATCTTGATTTACAAGTTTAGTTGGCAGTTTTTTCCTTGGATGAATGCTTTCAAATTCGCGAATTATTATCGAAATGACATAATTGGTTTTTCTCACGCGATTATCCTTCCTTTGAGCATTATTATCACCTTCATGATTGTCGGTGTAATTGAGGAAACGATGAAATTCAGCTCCGTGAAAATCGTGGATGACGATGAAATTAAAAATATTGATGATTCAATTGAATTTTTCATTCTTGCCGCCCTCGGATTTGCCTTTACGGAAAACATCCTTTATTTCTATAACATTTGGATTGTAGAAGGCCCTTCCAATCTCTTACTGCCCTTTCTTTTCAGATCTTGTTTTTCCACTTTTGCCCACTTGCTTTTCTCAGGTCTGCTGGGCTATTACTACGGCATTGCCCATTTTGCCACCACTATCCTTCAGGAAGAAATGCGCGCAAAAAATAGTTTTTGGGCCCGCATTCCGGTAAAACTTTTATTTTTCAAACGTGAAACTTTTTTTTATCAAGAAAAATTGCTTGAAGGTATGATTTTTGCGGTAGGCCTTCATGCTTTATTTAATATCTTCCTCGAGATGGGTCTCACCTTTATGATCGTTCCTTTTCTTGTTGGTGGCTACGTCACCCTTACTTATCTTCTTGATCTCAAGGAAAATCACAAAAATTACGGCAAATTGCTCAATTACGTCCGCAATCATCCCCATAAATCCGGCGTATATTTCCAGCGCAACCCTCTAGCCGATGCTATAAAGCCAAATTAAAAGCACCTCACAAAACTCTTGTAATAGCTTTTTTATCGTGCTAGACTCCCGGTTACTATGTCCCACGATAAAATTATTGTTCAAGGTGCAAGGTTGCACAATTTGAAGAATATCAACGTAGAAATCCCCAAAAATAAATTTACCGTTGTTACCGGTCTTTCCGGTTCCGGTAAATCCACTCTGGCATTTGATACTATTTATGCCGAAGGGCAGCGCCGCTATGTGGAAAGTCTTTCCACATACGCTCGCAATTTTCTCCAATTAATGGAAAAACCTGATGTGGACAACATCGAGGGTCTTTCTCCGGCCATTTCAATCGATCAGAAATCCGCTCCGAGAAATCCGCGTTCTACTGTAGGAACAGTGACTGAAATTTATGATTATCTTCGTCTACTTTTTGCCAAAATAGGTACGCCACACTGTCCGGAATGTGGACGCCCGATCGAGCGTCAGACCGCTCAGCAGATTTTGGAAGATATTTGCAACATGAAAGATGGGACTAAAATCCTAGTAATGGCGCCAGTGATTAGAGATCGCAAAGGACAACACACCAAAGTAATTGATAAAATTAAAAAGGAAGGTTTCGTGCGTGTGCGCGTGGATGGGGAAGTAGTCTCTGTTCTTGAAATTCCGGAATTGGATGAAAACAAGAAGCATAATATAGAAGTGGTGGTGGATCGTATTGTGATCAAGGATTTGGAGAAAAAATCTCACAAACTTTCTTCCGGTGAACAATTGGATACGCCAAATCCGAATCGTACTCGTTTGGCTGATTCCATCGAAACAGCCCTTAAGTTTGGTGAAGGACTCCTGATGATATGCAATACCGATACCGGTAAGGACAAGGTCTATTCCGAGCATTTTGCCTGTCCTACCTGCCATATCAGTATTCCTGAAATTGCCCCAAGAAACTTTTCCTTCAATAGTCCCCACGGCGCGTGTCAGGAATGTCACGGTCTCGGTACAAAGCTGGAAATCGATCCGGAATTAGTGATTCCAAATCCAAATCTTACCCTGGCCGAAGGAGCGATTATGCCCTGGTCTACGACTACATCACATTTGGCCTGGTACAATCGTATTTTGGAAAGTGTGGCCAAAGCGCATAAATTTTCCATGAATACTCAGATCAAAAAACTTTCTCCTGAAGTTTTGAATATCGTCCTCAACGGAGATAAAGATAAAAAATATACAATTGAAATTGGCAATTCTGAACCCGACACGGACGAGCCTCCGGCCACTTCAGGTGGGCATTTTAGCGGTAAATACGAAACCAGTTTTGAAGGAGTTATCCCAAATCTTGAACGTCGCTTTTTGGAAACTGAATCCGACTACGTGCGCAAAAAAATCGAAGGATATATGCGCATTCTTATCTGCCCATCTTGCCATGGCAAGCGTCTAAAACCGGAAATTTTAGCGATTAAAATTGCCGATAAGTCTATCATTGATGTGACTGAATTATCCGTAGTAAAAGTTTTGCATTACTTCGAATCTCTCGAGCTGAGTCCGATGAAGAAGGAGATCGCTCGCCAAATCAGTCATGAAGTCTGCAATCGTTTGCGCTTTTTGGAAAACGTTGGCCTTTCTTACCTTACTTTAGATCGTACAGCCAACACTCTTTCGGGAGGTGAGGCTCAACGTATCCGTCTCGCTACTCAGATCGGTTCTCGTCTGTCCGGTGTGATTTACGTCTTGGATGAGCCAAGTATTGGTCTACACCAAAATGATAATGATAAATTGATTAAGACTCTTATTTCACTGCGTGATCTCGGCAATACCGTAATTGTCGTGGAACATGACATCGATACCATGCTCGCCGCTGATTACATCCTGGATATTGGTCCGGGTGCCGGTAAAAATGGGGGAAATGTCGTAGCTGCCGGTACGCCTGCGGAAATTATTAAAAATCCTAAATCTCTTACCGGTAAATATCTTTCCGGTGAAGCAAAAGTGAGTATTCCCACCAGTCGTCGCGAGGGGAATGGCAAAAAGCTCACTCTGATTGATTGCACCGAACATAATTTGAAGAATGTGACGGTGGAATTTCCCTTGGGGATGTTTATTGGTGTTACCGGTGTTTCCGGCTCTGGTAAGTCCACTTTGATCAATGATATTTTAGTCAGACGTGTGTCCAAGGAGGTATATGGTTCAAAAACCGCTCCCGGAAAACATAAAGACCTCAAAGGTGTTGAAAATATTGATAAGATTATTAATATCGATCAATCTCCGATTGGCCGTACGCCACGCTCCAATCCCGCTACTTATACCGGCGTATTTACAGATATCCGCGACATGTTTTCCGCGACTCCGGAATCCAAGCTCCGCGGCTACAAATCCGGTCGTTTCAGCTTTAATGTGAAAGGTGGTCGTTGTGAAGCTTGTGCCGGTGACGGTATCAAAAAGATCGAAATGCACTTCTTGCCTGATATTTACGTGCCTTGTGAATCTTGCAAAGGTAAGAGATACAATAATGAAGCGCTCGAAATCCGCTACAGAAATAAGAATATTCACGAAGTTTTGGAAATGACCGTGGAAGAAGCTTTGGAATTCTTTGTTTCCATTCCGTCAATCAAGGTCAAACTTCAGACTTTGAATGAGGTAGGTCTGGGTTATATCCATCTCGGCCAATCCGCTACTACTTTGTCAGGAGGTGAGGCTCAGCGTATCAAGCTGGCTACGGAACTTTCAAAGCGTTCTACCGGTAAAACTCTCTACGTTCTCGATGAACCTACCACCGGTCTACATTTCGAGGACGTGAAACGTTTGCTTAGCGTATTACAGCAATTGGTAGATAAAGGTAACACCGTACTCGTTATTGAGCACAACCTCGACGTAATCAAATCTGTCGACCATATAATTGATATGGGCCCGGAAGGCGGGGACAAGGGCGGCGAAATGATCGCCAAAGGCACCCCGGAGGAAATAATTAGGATCAAAGAATCTTACACCGGTATGTGGTTGAAGAAGATTATGTAGTAATGCGACGAAGTCGCGTATCTTCCAGGTTTCTTTGACATAGGCCGATAGGCAAAATCCGGCTTTTACTTGACGATAAATAGAACTTGGCGTAAAGTACAACACTTCTTACGTATTAAATCAACAAAATGGAAATTCTAAACAAAGCATTACCGGCAGTTTTAGCAGCTTCAATGGCCATGTCCGGAGCGCCGGAAGCACAGGCTAAAGCGGGAAAATCAGTAGAAGGAACAAATAAACCCGATATAGTATCAATGTTTATTGGCGCACTAAAGACATTTGTTAATGGAGCTCTGGAAAGAGCAAAATTACAAAGCTGCGTCAATCAAAGAGCCGATTTAGAAACTCAAGCTATTGCTATGCGTTACGACATAGCGGTCAGAGTGCAGCCGGAATTATTTGATATTTATACCGTAAAAGATGGAGACACTTTGGAAAGTATTAAAAAGCAATTTAATATGGACCACTGGGTTAAAGCTCTTTTAAATGAAATGTACAGAGGCAGACCTTTGAACCCCGGCGAGAAAATTGGCTTACCAAAAAATACAGAGGCTATGGATGTCCTCCTCGCTAGATTTAGTCCTTCTGATATGGAAACCGGAGGTAGGGGAAACCACCAATTTGTCTCAAGAACAGACTATGATCCTAATGGCGCTGAGTATTTTGATGATAATGCCAGAGAATGTGCCACAGCACCTAGTCCAACAGAAGTATCAGTATGTATGGGTGATAAAGTTAGAGGAGCTATGATTTTCTTAGACACCTGTGAAGACGGATTAGATGATTTATCTCCTCGTCAACGTAGGACTCACGAAAAAGCTGAAGCAAAAGAGCAGGAAAAGCACGACAAAGCCTTTGTCGCCAAAAGTGAGAAACTTGATGTCTGCGTAGGAGAATTAGCCAAAGATAAAGCAGCTCACTCAGCACTTACGGCTGTACAAGCCCAGTTGCACAAAGGAAGCATTCCTGCGGTTGAATTTCATTCAAGATAGGTTAAACAGCCAATTTTTTAATTAATTATTATGCGTTCACCAGAATCACCTTCACATCCATCAGCACCATTTCTTGGAAGAATAGCCCTTGCCGCTGCGGTAATGACCGCTCAGCTTGGCTGCGAACGTGAAAATCCACAAGTTGATTCTCAAGTAGCAGGTGAATGCGCAGAGGTTAGGGCCCAGCTAAAGGCTTGTCAGGCGGCTACTCATCGTGAAGAGCCTCGCCAGCCTCAAAATCCCAATCAATCCACTACCAAACAAGAAGCGGTGAATCCGGTAGTAGCTGAATCAGTAGAAGTCGACCCACGACTTAGTACTTTTAAAGCTGATTTTGACGCCGATCCGGCCCTTCAATCTAAAATTTCTTGGGCGGAAATTCAGACACGTTTATTGGCAAACGAAGGCCATTATCTAGCTCTCGCTCAAGCTATGGAACAGGGCGGTCAATTGTTTGGCGTGGATGCACAAGGCAGACCATTGATTTCCGACCGTGGAGATGAGCCGATTATGAAAGGCATGAATTACGAAAAGACCCGTGATAGAGTGAAATATAAACATACCTCTAATGACGAAAATGGTACGAAAATTTTCGACGAAAATCAGCAACCAATTCCTACAGGTTATGAAATGTTCGGATATAATGGCGATTATAACAAGAGCGACGAAATAACTCAGTATGAAAATCATACAGGAAATCACTTGGTACAATCTCCAGGTAAAAAAGAATGGCGTTCATCTTGGTTAGAATCTGGTAAAAATCCGTCTTGGCCTCGTGGTGTAGGCTCCGATCCGAACTTTACGGATTCCTTCGTCGACCTTGACTATCCGAACCTTGAGCTTGATGTTCGCGGTGTGCGTCGCCTGCTAAGGGTCGAGAAGAATTAGTATTTAGTTTTTAATTCTTTATTAAACTTTATTTTTCTTTAGGCTTGGCCTTTTTTGCAGCATCTATTCCTCAATGCATTAATTATTTAAGAACTAGTGTGTTTTTAATCAATGCCACGAAATCATCGTATGGCTTATACTCAGCCAGCTTTTGTTCATCCGGGGGTTGGATTTTTTTAATATAACTATTTTGGGCACATGCTCCCTCTTTTTTATTCAACCTGTGGCTTAGATCATTTAATCTTATGCTGTAAATTCTATCACCTTTGAAAAATTTAAATTCGTAAAATGGCGAAGGTATGAAGTCCCAACCTTGATTACCTGCGCATGTAGCTATCAAAGAACCCTTTCCTCCTTGAAAAGTAATAATTCCGGGTGCAGTTCCGTCTTCAATATCTTGTTTTAATTTTTTTACGTCCTCTTGGCAGCCGCCCAGCTCTCCACACTCAGTGCTCACACCTTTGATATAATAAGCCTCATCATCGATGAATAGGTGGGGGATTTTTATATCATCAATGTCATCCCACAAAGACCACGTACTTGGGTATTGAAGACTTAAGCCAGACTCTTCATTTGTATACTGCTTTGTGTTTGTGTCGATGGATTTCACCATATTTCCAATAATGACCTTGTTCGTAAAAGGAGTGTTTTTAGAGGAAGTACTTTCGTTTAATGGAGGAATAGATTGCTTTGGCTCATTTTGTGATTTTTGGCATCCTACAAGCAGAATTGAGGCGAAAATCAACACAGTTACGAGTTTTTTCATAAGTTTAGATTGAATAAGTTTAGAACAAGCTAATAGTATAACAAGAAAGGGGAGAGAGAAAGAAGAATATTACGCAGGTGAGCGTATACTCACCAACATTTTATCCCTTTTGTCAGCCGGAAGTACGTATTTAGGATGGAAATTTTTATGGAAAAAGTCCAAGATAAAAGTTGCTTTCAGTTAAATTTTAAACAGAAAACATATGCAAAATATATCCCATCCCACAGTCAAAATTTCTTCATACGCTCACCCAGCCGAATCTGTCATCATGGCCAATGCCTCATCCATTCCACTCCTCACAAAACTGCCAAAATTAAAATCCTCAGATCAATCCTGGCTCACCATCCACCAGCAATTTGCCTCCTACGGCCGCAACGCCAAGGAGTGGACACGCAAGTGCATTCTCCTTCTACCGGAAATCGAAAAACAGCAAATCTGGCGCAAAAAGCGCTTCCACAACATCTACGACTACGCCGCGAAATTGGCTGGGATGAGCCGTCCACAGGTTGATGAAGCGCTCAGGGTATTGCGCCGTATATCTAATAAACCAGCTTTGCTCAAACTTCTAGAGGAAAAAGGATTGCAAAGAGTCAGGCCGATCGCCGCCATCGCTACCATAGAAGATCAGAATTTTTGGGCAGAAAAAGGTAGATCAATGAGCAAAAATACCTTGGAGGTATACGTGCAAAATTACAGGAGAGAAATCCTCCCTAGGGAGGCCTCCCAATCTGTAAATTTGCAAAATCTTCCTTTCGAGCCGGAAGAGGCATCGATATCTCAAGCTACCGCGCACTCCGCGCGTCACGGAGGTCAATTACTCCAATCGACATCACGCCTTAGCTCGACCTTAACATCGTCAAATCTGCAATCTGCCATCGCGCTCCCATCCACTTCCCCAAAAATCACCCTCATCCTGCAACTCAACCCACAAGTCGCAGATCAGCTTCAAAAAATCAAAGGCCAATCAGATTGGAATGAGACCATCGACGAGCTGCTCAAGCTGCGCAGAGAGAAGCTGGAACAAACAAAGCCGGAGGTGGTTGAGAACGCCTCTCGCCCCATTTCTGTAGCCATCGAAAATTATGTCCTCGCCAAAACCAATTGCACCTGTGCGTTCCCTGGCTGCTATAAGCCCTATGAGATTCTTCATCACACGGATAGGTTTGCCATGTATCACATCCACGATCCGGACAAGATTTTTCCACTCTGTGAAGCTCATGAACGATTGGCCCATCTTGGATTGATAGAAAATGAGGATTTTGAGCCGCAATTCTGGAAAATTCGCACCTATCCGGATTATGACGACCCTAGATATGAAATAGATCAATTAGTCTCAAAATTCAGATAAGGATCATGGTGCACCCGCGCTGTGACTATTAGGACCGCTAGCTCACCACTAATAGCTAAATAGTGCGAAGCCCAGACTCCGCCTAATGCCTAATCTTTAATTAAGTTTAATAAGCTTTAATGGAATTTACTCATTATGCACTTTGACCTCGGGGTTATTCACTAATAGTATATTGATACACCAATTTTTTTTAGTTTCCCTCAGCCAGGCTCTCCCACATTAACAGGTGGGCTGGCGCAACTATCTTGATAAAGTTTAATTAAATTAAATAAAGTTTAATAAACTCACCTAAAGCATGGGATAAATAGGTAGCTAGTCAATGATTTCAGCTTAAATTCGCTAAAGTTTAATTAAGTATAATTAACTTGCCAAAACTATTGCAAGATTGCGTAACTTGTGGTAGATTTGGCGCACGAAAAAAAGTTCGTCACAAAGCTCATTGAAAACAAGAAGAATATTGAAAACTGCTCCAAAAAGTGATAAAATTAAATTAGATTTAATTAAGTTTAATCAAATTGATTAAATCAACTAAAACTGCTTAAATTTAAATCACTTCACCAAGGATCACGAAATATCGTTGATGACTAGGTATCACCACGAGTGCTGAACTTGCACATGTTGTGAATAAACTATCAAACTATGATTGAAAAATTTCTGACCACAGAGCAAGTTGCAAATATTCTTCAGGTCCATCCCTTCACCATCTTGAAATTTCTCAAGGCTGGTAAACTCCGGGGTGTGAAACTGGGTAGGGTATATCGCATCAAAGAAAGTGATGTTCAGGAATTCCTCGAGTCTCGTATGACTTGTGGAGTTAAACAAAACGAGATGCCGCAGCCACCAAGGGCACAACCGGAATTACATCACGCCACTCAAGGAGCCGCCGTACGAGATAGTCATTTCTCAGACGACGAGTCCTCTGCAGAAGATGAAATTTTAAACGATCAAAAACTCTATACTCTTCGGAAAGATGATAATGATGGGGACGGACTGCCTCACTACATCATCTAAAAAATTTACATAATGATTATTCACTGCCTCTCCTGTGGAAAATCAATCTCGAGTCACGGTCATTGCTGCCCATATTGCACATCTGCATTGAGCGATCTGACCTATGAATTCAATGGGATTGAAGAGAAGGCCAACCTCAGAGAACGAATGAGGAACATGGTCTTCGGATTAGTACACAAATAAAATAGCGCCCTAGAAAAGCCCCATTTCACCGTCGGCCCCAAGGCTCTCAGCCTTCAGGCCCCCAAGCCAGCTCAGTAATCTCGCACACCTCGCCCACTCCCTCATCTGCCGCTAAGGCAAGCACATCTCCCCGGGGCAGGCGCAGGATCCGGCATCGCTCTGCCCCCCAGAGCACTCACAACATAATAAACCTACTTATAAAAAACTCCAATAGTCCCCAGTTCGTGCCCACGAACCGGAAACCCTAGAAAAGCCCTAAAAACTCCCCGGTCATGCCAGGGAGTTTTTGTATATTAGCACCGAGCATTAGCGACGCCCTTGATGCAGACATTTCCCACCCTACTGCTTACATTGCCTATCCTTAATTTTGGTTGATAGGCTTAAAACTTCGTTTAGAGGCGATAAACTATTATTGATGATTTCCAGTGTGCCATCATCCTGCCCACCGGTATTACGGCCATCCAAGGTGTTTAGAAACTGTTCCATACTTCCATCGGACGCCGATTTATAGCGTGCGTCGAAATCAGCTTTAATCTGTATTATATCCTTTTCCATTTGATATTTACTTGACGCCCCGATTGAAGTGGAAATATATTGCCCCTGAGTCAGACCACCGCCGTTATTCAAATTGGTATCAATATATTCTTTTGCTTCATCCAGAGCAGCCGTAGGCGTTAAATTATTTACATTTAGCTGGCCAAAGGATTTTACATATTCCAGCACGCTTTCATCCGTGGTGAATAATTCTACGAATTTTATTGTTTTGAATTCTTTGACCAACGAATTTCCTTTACCATCCTTGCCACCCACCGTAGCCGCCCCAATAGTTTTTCCGGCATCTTTCAATCCAGCCGCGTCCTCTTTAAAAAATTTAACAAATTCTTTCCATTTATTGCCCACCGGTTCCCAGGCACTGGCGCTACAATTTACGTATGTCATTTTTCTATCGGTATATTTACTATCCAACTTCAAAAATAAAAGGTCAAAATCCGCTTGCGACATGAAACTCTCTTTCACATATTTGGCAGCCATATCTTTGTATAATTTATCTCTATCCACGAGAGCGGCATTTTGGAACACTGACGTTTGGGCGGGCACCGGCAATCGATTCAGTAATCCACTATCCACAATGTGCCTGATATAATAAACCTCCACCATCATTTTCTGGTAGGCCTTTTTTAGCTGCGGTATGGACTGATTATTGCAGGTGAGAAAAGCATCTCGAATCATCGCCCGCATCTTGTCTTCCTGTTTTATCAAAATATAAATATCACTACTCTGGCACTGATTTCTACTCAAGACATCTTTCCATGGCTCTATTATTCCCTCCGTCAAATCATCATTATAAATCATGCTGCTGATGAACGCCCCAAAATCTATATTTCCTTTTTGAATACAACGCACAAGGTTTAGGTTTCCTTCGCTATCCTGAGTCTCCGGAGCGGCATATGCGACCATGCTGTTTAGCGACAACATCAGCCCCATCCCAATTGTAAATATATATTTTTTCATTTAATTGATTTCAGGTTTTTTTAGAGTTTCCTGCAGAGCCTCTTTATTTATTTTTTTAAAAGTATCGCTAAAATTTTTCAATAACAAATTCATTTGGTTCATCTCTTGCAGAACATTACGTGAATAAACCATTGTATTAGCGATATCATTTGCCACGTCGGCGCTATTCACATTCATATTGGAATCAGCCGCGGCGGCAGCCTTAATCGCCCGAATTTTATTTCCCAGCTCGGCTTGAGTTTGATTCTGAATACCAATTTTTTCCTGCAATTTAAAATTAAAATCATCGGTCAGATCCGGCCTATCCGAACTGCTGAATTTCAATTTATCCAAAAGTGCCGGCTTATAATTCTCAACATATTTATTCCATTCTTCGAAAATATTTTTACCAAAAATCAGCTTGTCGTTTGAAGGAGTGGGAATAGGATTCCAGATAGTAACGAATTGTATATTAATTAATGGAGAAGACATGGCTTTTTTGCATTTTGCGGATTCCATCATATTACCGGTAGCTTTATTCGGAATCAAAGTATGGTTCAAGGTTTGAGAAAGATATTCATTGATTTTCTGGACTTCGCATAAAATGCAGCTTTGCCCCTGCATGTAGCTTGATATAACTTTTGGAATTAATTGTATGTCGAAACAAACGCTGGCTTTCACATTAAGGGCACTACTTGTATAATTTGCCCCCGCTCCACCACCGGCAATGAAATTTTCTCTGCCACCCAAACTCTCGAATCCGGAAGCCCCAATTCCTGCAAATGTACCCGGTTCATCCACTCCTGCACACCATTGTTTAGACCACTTATCGGCCGGTGCCGGCTCGATTTCTTTTACCGCCGTTGTATCATCAGCTTTTTTATCTCCACTATCATTTTTTCCATTTTTTTCGTTATCCTTTTTTTCATCCTTCTTTTTTCCGGCACCGCTATTACCACTACCGCTGCCACCGCCTCCATTATTTCCTCCGTCATTAGTACCAATTTTCCCACCACCATCAGCAACGCCACTATAAGCATTCAGAGCATTATTCAGGCTGTTTTCTTCTTCACACACATCTTGACTCAAAACTTCCGGCTGAACTTTTTTATCTCCACCACTGAATTTATTGACCTCACTATTTTTGTCGCCATCAACAGTATCTTTTTTATCTCCGCCGGCAGCACCACTTCCTTGGTTTTTCTTAGGGGGATCTATCAATGGCAAGGTGGCCACAGCCATTTCAGGAGCTATATATCCCACTTGCGAGGTCTTCAGGTCACTCGTAGGATCAATCGGAGAAGTATAGGCATCCTCATATACGCCTCCCACAGTGACGGGAGATTTTTTCAAAAACAACACATCTTCAATTAAAGAAAGGTCATATATCAAATCAAAACCCGAATCACTCAACTCTCCATTGGCAAATATTTCCGTCGGCTTAATCTGGGTATCAATTTCGTTTTGAACCTGGAAAAGCTCAGCCAAATCGGCAAAATTGCTTTGAATTTTATTGATTGCTTTTGCCGCATCTGCCTGGCTGATTTGAGAATGCTTTGAGCTATTGAAAATAGTAGTCAAACTGCCATTGATAGCGGCACGAGCTTGTTCCGGAGTCATACCATAGTTTTTAGCCACTTCTTTCAGAGCATCCTTACTGGAATTTCTGGTAACTTTTACATAAATCAAATTATATAAGTTCTGACCTTCTTCATCAGGATCCGTAGGAGCAAAAATCGTCCGCCAATCAAATAAATCATTATCCGATACTGCAATTATGCTATTCCACCAACCAACATTGGCATCACCATGGGCCACCTGCTCATTCTTCATGTAAATCAAACCGGTGGATATACCCACTCCAATGATTAAGCCTATAATGATGGGAAATAATTTTTTCATTTTAATTGGTTTTCGCTTCGCTCATGTTGCTCGCTCTTAAAGCTCGCTTGAGCGCAAAGCGCTTTTTCATTCGCATTTACTTGTGCTGGCGTCTACAAAACGCACAGGAAATTTTGCTATATTTAAACGAACATCCTTCAGAATTAATTTATACTTGGTTAGTTGTTTTAAAATTTCTTGATATTTTATATGCATTGGATATGCCAGGCGGAATTCGTTATATGCCGCTACGGTAGCCTCCATTACAGCCTTGGCTTCCTGGGATTCCTTATTGATTTCATCCGCATCTCTGTATTTGGAACGCAGTATCTCCGTCGCGAAAGTACCTTCTTCAAACTGGGTTAAATTGATATTATTCTTTAGATAATTCAGTTTATCCAAATATTCTTTATAAGTTTTTAGCGCTCCGATTCCCACGCAATAGCTGCTGAAATTATTGTCTCCGCACTTTTGTATAATTGTATCTACATCATCGCTATCTTGCAGGTTCGCGGGAGGTAAAAATTGTTTCTTTTTTTCCGCGTTTTGATAAAAATCCGGAGTCTCAACCAGTGTAACCATTTTATTTATTTTATTGTTGAAATACTCATTCATTTCTCCATGGTAGCCATCAAACATAGTATAGAAAGTATCCGCCGTCCTGAAATTTATTTTCTCTTCTTCGGCGGCATAAATAGTATATCCGCCATAAACGAAAACGACAGTCACTATGGCTGTAAAAAAAGTTACCAGGATTTGTTTAAAAAACTTCATTTATCCTGAGGTTAGACATTTTACTACGAACCCGGGCAGCATCGATTTAAAGGACATAAAATATCCATACATTTGAGAAATACTGGTATTCATATCTCGCAATTTACTGTTAATTGACTGATATTTTTCCAGCATAATGGTAGTTGTCTTTATGGCTGTAGTTTTTTTGATATGATCAATCATCACTTTCTTTGCTTTATCAAAATATTCATTTTTTATCTCTCCACAGGTGGCATAAGCGGCTTGTATCGCCAGATATTCCTGGCCGGCATCATTTACATTCACTTTTGCAAAAAGATTATTCAAATTTTCTTTAAAATTTTGATAGCGGGCGATGGCAATATTTGTTAATGAGCTGCTACTGCTTTTATTTTGGAAATTTACTTCCAGAAATTCCAAAAATTGTTTTAATTCTATATCATATATTGGAGCCAAAACACTCAGACAATCACTCATATTCGCGGAATCAAGCTGCTTTATTAATGCCGCCTTGTTTTGATCATCTTCCTCGGAAGCAAAAACAGTCAAAGACTGTATCAGCAGCGAGCAAATCATCCCAACTATTATCAAACTTTTTTTCATTTTATTTGTTGATTGATTGTATTTGTACCTCATTACCTTTGGTGAATATATAAGTTTTATCGTTTGGCTTATTTTGATAATACTGCGAATAATAAGTGGCAACAACAGAGAAGAAAATATCTCCAGGAATCAAATCCGCTTTATGGAGGAAGGTTGAAAGACAAGGACAGGTATTACATTCCGCCGGAACCACATACAGGCCCGCTTCACTTTCATTTTTACAAGCCGAAGGATCTATGTCATCAGTCTTATCCAGCGGATCGCCACAATTTTCCACCTCTTTACCATCACTTTTTCCACCACCATCCGTATCCGGATTTTGGGGATCTGTCTTATAAATGTTCACTTCTTCATTATTAGAGAGTCCATCATTGTCATCATCCGCGGCATCATCAGTCTTATCCAGAGGATTTGTATGAGCGACTTTTTCCTTACCGTCCGTGATACCGCCACCATCCGTATCCGGATCCAGAGGATTTAAATTATCGGCACATTCCAGAGCATTACTGAGACCATCTTTATCCTCATCCGCTTTTGGGTCGCTAATTTTATATTTTTCTTCACAATAATCTGTCAGGCCATTGTTGTTGCTATCCTTTTCGAAACAATTATAAATATCCAATACGCGCTCCACCATCATCAATAACTCTCCAAAAGTCATGAGTTTATAAGGATCATTTGCTTCTTCCGGAGTGACTACGAAGTTGTTTTGAATTGGCTTCCCCTTCTTCAAATATGGCGTTAAATCCTGAGCTGCTTTCATGTAATTGCCAAACCACGGATCTCCTTCTTTCAGATTGCTAATGTCTATGATATTGCGATATTGCAAAGCATTTAAAATAATTTTTACCGCCTCGGCACGAGTGATATTATTTTCCGGTTTGAATGGAAATAATCCTTGAGCATCAGGTTCACCTTTGTATCCTGATACAAACCCAAGCAGGGTGGCTTCTTTGATATCCGGGTGATAAGCAGCCAGAATATTATTGTCCGCATAGCCGGTACCGGAAGTAAATGGCTTATGGGCTTCGGACCTTGGAATTACGCAGATCATTTTCAAAAGTACTTTTACAAAATCTTTTCTACTCACTAAATCTTGTTGAGTGAATTTAAATCCTGGATCAAAAATTAAATTGGCAATATTTAGTTTACCGGAATTGATTTTTGATCCATTCAGAATACCCGCTGAAGGTTTACGCGGAGTCATAAATGGCACATCATCCGGTCCTATAATCACTGCCGGTTGTATCAAAGAAATATATACTTCACCGACCGGTTTGGCTTCGAAATTTATCTGAATAATTAATGGCTCCTTTGTATGGTCATTTTGCTTTTGAGTGAGTGTAATACGCTTATCAATCAGCACCACGTTTCCGGCACTATCGATTGAAGCCATTATTTTATTCTCCACGGTGTTTTTCAAAATCACCCCACCAGGATTATCTGGATCATTGCCTGGTAAATTTTCGAAAACAAAATTATCACTCTCCTCCAAATCATCCACGTTTGTACCACCTAAGGATTCAATATTTTCAGCTTTAAATCCGTAATTTTGATAAGTTTTTACATCAGAGTTTGCGTTTGAAACAAGATACACCATACCCAAAACTTGATTATTTTTATCCACAATACTGACGCTGCTTGGAGTGGTTGGAGGAACTGCTTCATTGGCAATAGTCTTATATCCGGTATCCAGTTTTCCTATATCACCGGTCTTTGGATTTATTTCAGCCACAATTTTGCCATCGGCATTTTCTACCAAAATCATGTCCTCCAAATTGAAATCGGAAATATTGTATGAACCATCATCGCCCGTAGTGGACTCTCGCAGCTTATCAATTCTTGGAACCAGTTTTAGTTGGCCTTTAATTACCCTCTCAATATAACGGCTACGCATAAACCAGAAAGGGAATTGAGCGGTTTTTGGCAACGTGGTTCCTGTAGCGATTGCAGTTGTTGCAAATGATTCATCAAGACTTACATTTGGTGCTACCACATGCACTGTGAGCTCTATGCTGGCATCTTTACCGGAAGCATCCACTACATGTAATAAGAACTTGTGATCACCAATATCTCCTTCGTTTATAAAAGGGCCAATGTTAAATTTCGAATTGGTTTTATCATTCCAAGGAATTCCATCTCCATTTTCATCCACCATCACACTCAAGTCGCTCGACAAAATTTTCTGGAATGAAGTCGTCCTGAGTTTTTCTTTTGTAATTGGATCGGTTTTATCTGTCTCAAACGCTACGGTTTCAAGATAATACTGTGTTACTTCTCCATCCGGATCAAAAGATCCCACCGCATCAAGTTCCAAATTTTTGAAAATCGCCAAAGTATAATCCGTGGCATTGATGACCGGCATTGGAGGATCATTATCGGCACAAGATTGTGGAGCCGCAATCGTTACATCGGATTCCAGAGATTTCTTTCCGGCGGCATTAATCGCAAAGACACTGACGTAATAATTTCCATTTGGAACTTTTTCGGAAATTCTTGGAGAATTTTTGTCGCTTAATTCGGTCACATTGATCTTGAATGTATATGCCGCATTTTTGAAATTATCATAAATTGATTTTCTCAAAACCACTTCATAAGACACCGCATCTTCTGTAGGCACCCAGCTAATATCAATTTTGCCTGTACCAATATATGGAATTTGCACTCCTTGTACTGCATTACCACCGGCATTCACATAGTCACTTACGGCATTATTAGTGAGTCCCACAATCAAATCTCCTTTAGGTAAATTCGCTACGTTTTTATAATTATTTTTCAAATACACATCTCCACCCATCGAATATACAATGTCCGTATCCTTGTCATGATCCACGTCACTAAAAATTATCTTTGTATTTCCACCCAATTCTTCCGTGTAATTCAAAACACTTTCATTCACTCCGTTGGCCGACACAAAGAAACCGGCAGGTGTTGGAGTAGGTGAATTAGCGCTACTCACGGCATTCTCTGGAGAAAGATCAATAGCCGCGGCTATGAGGTCCCTCTTGCCGGAAAGATCCGCGCTATTGGCAGCTTGTTCAATAGCGTTTTCTATATCTTTCCCCAGGAAGCTAAATGCCAAAGTCTTGCCTGAAACATCATTATTAATATTGCTTCCGCTAATGTCATTTACCGTAGGATTCGCGGCAATCAAATCAATGTGCTGATTATTTTCTACAAGGATTCTATTGAACTCATTGTAATCATCTATATTGCCCAGAACATCTGTTTCATCATTCAAGGAATCTACCGAAGCGATCATTTGATTTCTAATTTCAGCCAGTTTTTTTAAATTTGGATTATCCGGTAAATCTTCAAATTTCATCCCATTCTTGATTTCCGCCAAACTTCTATTCAAGATTGGATCTTTCGAATCAATAAAGCGTTCCGTAACTATCAGGTGATGCACGTCCGGACCTATATTTTCATTTTTAACACTGGCAACATAGTCATTCATTTCCTTTGTGAATTGCTCCATTTCAGACATATCAAAACTCAGAGGCAAAGAGTCATCCTTTAGCTCGTCGCTGGCTTCGTCCATCGCGTCTTTCACAGAATTAGTCACCGATTGAGTGCCACTATCTATGGCCTCAAGACCCTCTTTAGCGGCCTTATCTATCGCCTCCTGAATTACTTTATTTATAATTTGGCCATATGGCATACCCATGATTCTATTCAGTCCGTTAACAAATCCGGAAACAGTATCATTCCAGACCTGAGCACCTTTATCTACCGCCGTATAAATAAAATTAGTATCAATGTTAAAGTTCACCTTTCCGGTAATTTTTATTTGATCGACATAGCTATACTGAATAGGAGGAAACTGCATGCCCAAGTTTTTGATAATTGGCAGAATGGCATTCACGCTGGGCTGAGTCAACGTGGCAATTTCCGTGTCCAAAGTTGTTTCCGGAATTGGAACAAACCCATTCTTTATTAGACATAAAATTTTGAAAATAAACTTCAAATTTGTCGTCAATTTTTTTACTACCGGCGGCAAGCCTGGAATCTTTGGTGGCCTTGGTAAATCCGGTAGTTGAGGTAAAGGAATTTGAGGTAAATCCGGCAAAGTTGGTAAAGAGAATTTCGAGATATCCGGTAAATTCAAATTGAAATTCAATTGAGACAATATTCCATTTAAACCTGTGCCTGAACTTCCACCTCCACTTCCATCACCACCACTTTCACCACCAATCCCATCAGGAAGTATATCCGGCAAAGTAATGTCCGGTAGATTTGGCAAAATTATCGGCTCAGGTCTGAAAACTACATCCGGCCAAATAATTTTTATGCCTGTCTTTATTTGAGAGAAATCCACTACAACATCCGGCCACTTTGGCAGTGGGATAATTGGAATATCCGGAATAGCCACAAAAAGCTGCATCAATAATCCCAACTTGCCGAAACGATCACTCTTGCATTTATCGCATGATTGTTGATATTCCGAGACTACATCGAGAATCATTTTCCATTCTTTGAAAGTCTTCATCACGTCTTTAATTGTCTTAATCCACGATTCTATGATTTTTTGCTGTCTCTTAATGTAGCCTCCGGTAGTATTCATTATCGCGTCCAGATAACAAATTATCTGAGTGGCATACTTCGACTGCATATCCTTAAATTGCAAAATATCCTTTGGCAGATTGGAAATCTTGTCCAACATTTCCATCGTTTTCTTTACCGAACCGGTGAGATTCTGCATATTTATAAAAATCTTGTTGCAAATTATTTTTGTATTTTCATTGGCATCACAATTCCAGGCATTGTATTTCTGCCATTGAATTCCATCCGGAGGATTCCATTGATCAAGAAATATCTGTAACTGAGTCTTGTATTTGGCGATTTCTTTTGGTGAAACTGCCGGAACTTTCATGACAATTTCTTTTCCTTCCAGTTTTACAAATGGAAAATTGCTGATGCTGGTAGCAAAATCATGGAAGCCTGAAAATCTGAATTCCTCTGCCGCGAGTTTACTTGCTTGTCCAACCTTGGAAAAATCCGGCAGTATAAAATAGAAAGTGGGAAAGCGCAAAAGTTTGCTATAAATTTCATCAATTTCTCCATCCATCCAGTTTGTCAGTACACTTGGGAATCCCGGAATTTTTATATTTACTTTGGCGTTACCGGAGAGAGGAGTATCCGGACTGCCGAAACTGCCACCCATATTTACCGCTTTATTGCCACCTGTACCCTCGCCATCTGTAATGACCGCTGATTGACCGGTAGCCGAATCTACTACGGCGCTCTTGGCACCCGCCATCGCTTTATCCACGCTAGCCGTTATTTTCTTACACAAACTACCCGATCCCGGAATACCTCCGGGAATAGCAAAAGCAAAACACATTCCGGCAGCGGAGGTGGGTCCTAAACAAACCGCCGAACCAAGACCCAGTGACAAAGTAGGGGAAAGGTACATTCTGAAAATAGAAGTTGGAATTGTAGAAAAACCAAATGGTATAAAATATGGAGGTGCATTCAAAATATTTATCAACGGATTTCCAGGCATTCCGGCAACTAACCAATTCGGAGTAAACAAAGCAATATTATATGGTATCGGCAAACATCCTGCGCCGGAACACCTCATACTACCCAGAATATTTTCAACTCCGGCAGCTACTGCATCACCGGTACTTGGTGAAGTAGTTAGGACTTTATTCCAGTCATCCGCGCAGCCGTTGTAATCTTTATCCGCGTTTTGACCGCCGGCAAATTTGCCAAGCATGGTTTTAATCTCCGGTGGCAGCTCTCCATCCTTGTTCTTCATTAATTCCGTCGGACTTGGTAAGCCCATATTTTTGAATGCCTCATCCAGCGCGTTCTTTGAATCATCGACAGGCATCACCTCGAATTTTTCGTAACTCTTGGCGCCGGTAGAATAGAGATAGGTGATGATTCCATCAGGATTTACCTCCGGCCTCACCATAATATCTTGATATGGATCATTGAAATTTGACGGATATTTTACAAAATTATTACCAAGCTCAAAGTGAACTTTTGGGGTCAGCCCGACCTTCATCGAATAGCTGATAAATCTTTTCTCATGCGCCGGAATACTGATGTTTTTAATTATCGCCGATCTCAGACTTGTGCCTGTATCCAGCCATTCCAGCTTATCCGCGCATCCCGCGTCAAGACATTTTAAACTATCTTTAATCAGCGTCATTGATGTCGGTGTGGCATCAGACAACATGAGATTGTTTATGGTACTGTCACTATCATTTTGCAGGGCAATCAAGTATTCAATTATATCCCCGTTTGCTACGGATCCTCCGTTTGTATCCTTGGCCTGCTTGCTGGAATTTACTTTAAATTTTCCATCCTCTTTTATGTGAATGAAATCAAAATTTTTGTTAAAAGTCTGGGCCGGCGCATCTTTTGTTCCAATTTGATCACTACCATTTATAAAATTCTGCAGATCGGTTGCGTCCTGCGCGTATGCCGCGCTGCTGAAATTAGCATCTTTTTCTTGAGAATTTGCCGTCGGAGGCTGCGTGGTTGGCAGACTGAATTGAATAAATTTATACCAATTTGATTTACCGGCCTCGCTACCGTCGGAATTTACAGTATCTTTTCCACTATCCGGTATTTCCATTCCCTGATAATTGAGGAACAAATTATCTACTTGATTGACCTCGCCATCCAGATTGTAACCAAAATTTCTACTATAACCATAATTTGTTTCAAGACCCTGACAGGACTTACCATCTGATTTATTATAAAAAATACTGATACTGCCGGATGAATCACTGGTCACCAAATCTTCACAACCATCATTATTCATATCCGCCGCTTTCATCTCGTAAACCTTTTTATCCTGGAGCGCGAGATTTAGTGATTTACGGTCAAAGTTGCCATTGGTATTTTTTATCACATTCACGCACTGCTCTCCTACGTTACACGCCTGTTTAGTTCCGATCGCCAGATCATCATAGCCATCATTATCCAGATCGATTTTTGTAATACTTTCAATGCCGTTGTATATATTCAAAATATATCCCCGATCTCGGAATCTTTTATTGCTGATCTCGTTCTCCATTAACCTTATCAGCCCACTATCATATACCAACAACAAATCCTCATAGCCATCACCATTCGCGTCAAACTCTATCATCTCCTTAATCGGTTCCTGACCGCTAAAAATTGGTTTGCCTATATCCTTGGTGTATCCGCTATTATTACTAATCAGATCACCGGTCACTTTTAATTTTATGGTCGGATCACCATAGATTATTCCGGAATCCGAAGCATAAGGAACAAAGGAAGCTCCTACAGAATTTCCGGCCGCAAACAAAAGCATATGCTTATTCGAGCCATCAAATCCCAAACCAAATTCCTTTTTTGCTCCATCCAAACTGCTGTAACCAAAACCCGGAGACTGGCTCATATCGATATCTTCTTCATTATCAATCACGTAAATACCTCTAGGCTCAGCCGTTGAAATGCCGGTATACGCCGTGGAGAAGGTATATTTATTTTTATTCGTAACTTGTTCCACATAAATTCCCGGGCTGAAATTATTTAGCGCGCCGCCAACATTAATTGTCTGCACCCCTTTATTGAAATTTTGTTTGAATGAAATTAGCGCGATATCCTCTCCACCTCTGGAAAGAATAAAGGAAAAATTACTGACATCTATTGTATCATCTTTGGTTGGAACACGCAGTTTATAGCTCTCGTCACCAATGGAAATTCTGCCATATTTATCCACCTTCACTTTCGTGTCAATATCGACCTTCACGTATACGCCATCCGCATCTTGGCTAAATAAATCTTTTTTTGTCGCGTCAAGAATTTTCACAAAAACACCTTCCTTGTCTGGAATTTCCGTTTTATCATCCAGCAATAGCACGGGAGAATCCGTCTTTGGTACCACGAACACATTGGCCAAATCATCACCGGCGATATTATCCGCCAAAGCCACTTTTTCATAAGGAAATGAATTTGTAGCACTCACCACTTTCCCATATACCGTGCCTGTCATAAAATCTATTTTTCCATAACCATCCACCGCGAACATACGCTTTTTTTCATTTTGAGTAGCGGTCACGGTACTGATTGCTTCCACCTGGCCCTTCGAATAAAGCAGGGAATTAGCCATATTATCCTGTTCTCCCACTCTGCCAAAAGCACCACCCAACAAAGACACATACAGAGCCCTTGGAGAGAAATTTTTCACGATATCGCTCGTGACATGCTTATTTATTTTTAGAGAAATAGTGCCATTCACAAGACCAGCACTCTTTGCGATGATGTTCGCGTTTCCGGAAATATTTTTTCCTGAAATCTGCACTGTGGCTATGCCATTCTTGGTGACAGTTTTATTCTCAGAGAAATTTATTAAGTCACTGGTGGCATTTGTAGCTCCAAATTCAATTACCGTGCCATTATCTCCATCAGCCAAATTTCCATTCTCGTCCAATAATTTTGCCAGCAAAACAATTTGCTTATTCGCATTTGTATCCAGAGTGTCCTCCGATCCGCTCAATTCTATTTTCACCGCTTTATCGGCCTTCACTTTAAATTTAAAAGAATCACTGGCAAATCCGGGAATATCCACCAGAATTTCTTCCTGACCGGTGACTTTTCCGGCTTTGAACGTTATATTCGCCGGATTTAGTTCTCCACCCACCATGTTTGAAGGAGGGTTAGCCGTGAAATTACCAAGATTTGTTTTCAATACTGTAAACTTCACCGGTCCGTTGTAATCTTGAACCACCTTACCGTTATGCAATAATTTCATGCCCAGTCTCGCGATGGATTTTCCATCAGATGGAATTTCACTCACCGCCTGGAAATTCTCATCAAAAACCTGCAACTGCAAATCCACTTTATCCAAAACCTGAAAAGACTTGGTAGCACCTATATGTTTTTTAAAGTCTATACCGGAGATATTATCGCCGGCAGCCAGCAATTTATCTTGCAAATCTTGATCCATTACCACCGCTACTACATCAGCGTAACCAGCCTTATTGCCGGCAAACAATGCTATAGCCGCCTTGCCATCAATAGTGTCCAGCTGCGTACCGATTAACTGACTGTCTGAATCGTTTTTTGGATCAAATTTCGCCTTATCGTTTACAAAAACTCCAACCTTCTCAAAGGAATTATTCGCCACATTTCCAAACTTATCTTTCAGAATTATATTCAAGACAAATTTGGACTGGTTATTAGCCACCAAAATTCCGGAATCGGATTGTAGCTCTACACTGGCAGGTTCTCCTGCAACCAAGTGTAAATCTTTTGTAACCACCTGATAGTTGGTATCCACTTTACCATTGTCCTTCAGTACTTCCACTTTGATATAAAAATCTCCAATAATTTTTCCGGCTTTGATGTGCACGGTGGCAATACCATTTTTGCTATCAACCACGTTTTTACCTTCAAAACTGACCAAGTCTGACGATAAAGAAAATTTTACT
The DNA here is from genome assembly GCA_943358175.1 of Candidatus Peribacteria bacterium. Lineage (GTDB taxonomy): Bacteria > Patescibacteriota > Gracilibacteria > UBA1369 > LOWO2-01-FULL-3 > JACRIB01. The sequence continues at coordinate 8,655 of CALRGV010000004.1, read as the reverse complement.
TTGTGAATGCTATTGATCGCCGCGTTACCTTTTGAATCAAAAATTGTCGCCTCGATTTTCATCACGGAATTATTATCCGCCACCATAGCATCACCGCTTTCTACAAGATATTTATCTGAATCAGCTTTTAGCTTTTTTTCAATAGATTGATCGGTAAATGCCTCTGCAAGAAATCTGCGCACACTGGTTTGTGGCTTCTTTATTAGAAATTTCTGATAATATTTTGCACCAATAAAATATTCTTCCCACTTTTGATTTGGAATTGGAATATCCAAAGTCTTTTTCTCTGGAATTTTCTCCGCCTCACTTTTTTTAGTCTCACTTTGTGGTACCGGTACGGTAGTTTTTGGCTTCACTCCTCTGGAAATTGGAGCTTGATCTTCAACCAATTTGGATTTTAAAATCTGAAGATCCTTTCCGCTGGCGCCATTTGTAGTTCCACTGTTTGCACCGTTTCCAGTTCCGGTCCCTGCGACACCATTTCCATTTTTGGTTCCGTCATTTTGGGTTCCGATAACATTACTTCCACTTCCAGTCCCTGTAACATCTGTTCCATTTTCATTGTCTTCACCATTTTTAGTATTATCATTCACGCCACTCTTGTTACTACCACCACCACTATTTGAACCGGAATTGTTTGAAGCACCTGTTGTGCTTTTATTGGTAACGCTTTTTGCTTTTGCTTTTGCATTTATTTTTGCGTTGAGAACACTGTCATTTGTTGCAATATTATTTATAATCTCTTGTAAGCCGGAATCTTCTCCGTCTTGCGCGCTGCCACCATTTTCGCCACCACCACTGCCACCGCCACCTCCATTACCACCACTGTCACCTCCTCCGCCTCCACCTCCATCTCCGCTCACGCCGCCATCTTCACCTCCATTAGCCTCATTATCCTGATCTTCTATTTTCTTTATCAACTCGTCGTATCCGACAATTTCATGATAGACATAGCTATTCAGTTGAACTTGATTTGCATTTGGATCCGGAACATTTTTATTTTCCGCCGGCGCTTTTACCTCATTACTGGAACCACCATCAGCAGCTTGGGTCGGCAATTTATCTTTGGAACCCGGAATCCATGATTCTACCTCGAAGCATTGATTTGTAAATTTTGGTACTGTAGTTAAGGATTTAATAAACTTCTTCATTTCCTTCAAAAAATCTTTCACCCAAACAAATTCAAAATCATCACTGGATTTTTGTTCACCACTCTTTTCACCCGCTCCACCGACATCATCCTGCCCGCCATTGCCTCCATTAGCACCTCCATTTCCCATAATTTGAGACAGTGGATCGAAGGCAAGATCTTTCTCTTCCGGCACGTCCTTATTGAAATTCATCTCAAACGAATCCTTTTCGCCATTCAGCACAAGATAGGCCGCCTCATAACCAAAAGCCGCCTGTTGGCCGGCCGGAGAAGGCAGTAAAGTGTGATCGGCTACATACGCGTTGCCCTGATTATTGGCATCACCATTCAAATAATGCTGCAGGACATATTGATGTTTTTCATCAATACTCATCTTTAGCCAATTCAAGGAGTCATGGATTTTTTTAGCTGAAGTTTTTTGTAAATTAAAACCATCGACCGGAGTATCTGCGTCAGGATTACTTACTACCGGCAAAAAATAATTATTCAAAATTTCGTCACTGATTTGCTTTGGCGTGTACTTATCCGCTTGCGCATTCGGGCCAAAAATTCTATAGCTACCGGGAGACAAGGCTAACTCCGTAGCTTTTATAACCAGAGCAGCTTGCAACTGAGCCACGTTTTTAATTTCAGTATCAAAAAGATTTACATATTGGATTTTCTGAATCTTGCCGGGATATATTGGAGGATTTTTTATATCTTCCAGACTTTTTTCTATCGCCAATATATCAATGTTCGGTTTATTTGGCTGATTTTTTTCTGCCGGATAAGCAGGTCCCTTTGGAGCCTCACTCTGAAATGCCACATATCTCGGATTATCTATCGGTAGACTGAAAGCCGTCTGGGATTTCATCTGCTGGGAAATGGTATAATCGGTCGGCTCATTATGAATTATGACGCTGGAAAGTTTCTTGACAGTATTTGCCTTAACCTGCAAAGTCACTCTTTTATCAAAACCAAAAGGAATCGTATAGCTTCCGTTATTTGCTAATAATTTCCTGGCAATACTCTGAGTGTCCCAGCTCGGAATGCCATATTTTTCAGGATCCGCCTCGTTGAAATCGTAATACTTCAAGTCGTAAACTCCATCGTCATCGCTGACGTCATCTTTTAATCCATCAGTCCATTCGTAATCGGTGATACCGTTACCGTCGTTATCAATTCCATCAAAAAGTCCGTAGCGATCGGAAAAATCTTTTAGTGTAATTTTCGGAGAGACACCGGGAACACCACTATTGAGAATCACCTCGCTGGCATCGATTTTATCATAACCCTTCCAGATAGTATTTTTTGGATCAAAGTCACTGCTCTCATTAGTACCATTATCACTTTCATAATCAATCTGTTTGGCCTCTGGGCTATTTACAAAAGTCGCAAAAGACCTCAGTAGTTTTCCATAGAGGTCGAGGGAGACATCATGATCATTGAAAGGATCCAACGTCGCATAATCCAGGACAAATTTAAACGGATTGGAATCAGTAGTAAGCTCGCTGGCACTCGGCAAACCTGTATAGCAGGAATTGTAATAGACCTCATCTACATCATCATATTTATAGGCACTGCTTTCTCCCTGACCGGGGAATTGGTAGCTGTCCACATGTTTTTCTTGAGCCACATTATACTTCTCCGGAAATTGTAGTTTGCCATTTTGTTGTACCGGTCCCAAACTTCCTGCCGGATCCAGCACGGGCATAGCAGCCACCATGCCTATACACCTATCACTATTTTTACTGCTAGAGTTTGCATTACAACCGGCGGAAGCATCATAAGTCCCCAGTTTGGAAATATCATAGCCCTGACCTTTATTGTGATAGAGAGTGAATATCGCGCCCTGACTAGTGGCATTATAAAAATTCACATTGTTGAAATCCACTCCCGCTACGCCAACCGGTGTATCCAAAAGTACATAAACCTCCGGTTTGCCCTGAGGATCGGTAAGGGTGGTCAATCCATCCTTGCTTACAGTAAATGAAAAATATTCCTTTTTGGCTTTGCCTCCACTATAGAAATCCACACTAAAATATCCGACAATTGCTTCCACCTGACAACCCACGCCAATTTTTCCAAAGCACATGTCCAAGTTTTGGTCCCCAGTCGGCACCACTTTTATCGGATAAGGAAAATTCTTTAATTGCACGGACGGCTTGATGCCACTTTTCTTGTCATTGATTACCTCGATTACAGCTTTCACTGTTTGATATGATTCTTCAATTGCCTGATCAAAACTGTAGGCATGATTTATATTTTTTCCATTCACTTTCACTATCACATCCTTTTTTTGTAATACCTGCTCGATCGCTCCTTTGTAGTTTTTATCTTTCCCGGCCAACGGATTATGCATAAACGCTGAAATACCATAAGCCGGATTATCTTCAATAACTGCGCCGGTATCGTAAGTGCCATCCGCATTCGCCTGACCGGCATAAGCACCACCTGTAGCTGTATATAATTCCGATGGCTGCCCACCAATTGAAATAGGTGAAAGCATTCGGGTATTTGCACCGGTAGTATGCAGATCCACCTGCGTGGCGCCATTGTCCGACCTCAAAGCACGCGTAAGAATTGAATAGTCGCCACCCACGGCCTTTGGATTGAAAGCCAAATTTTTATCAAAATAGCCGGACTTCGTAGAACCTAAAAATGGCGCGCATTGTTTAGCACTCTGGAGAATGGCCGCATCCGTTCCATTGATGTACCACTTACCATCTTGTTCATTTTGATAATTGAAACGATAAGCCAGGCTATTCACGAATTGCCCCAAGCCTCCATTCACAAAGTCGACTTTTTCTATCACAAAATCCTGATCACCAATTTTGCCTGACAGTTGAGAATAATCCACCAGATTAAAAGGCTCCTGAATTTTCTCCGCCACCTCATTTGTTTTTTTCTCCAGCGCATCATTTACACTCTTGAGATAATATTTCGTATATTCATCTTTTATTCCAATCAATCCCGCCACACTATCAACATTCATACTTTCTTTTTCACTCTTGTCGTAACGTGCCGTATAGCCGGCAAAATCATTTACGCTACCGATATATTTACTCAACACCTGATAGTACGGAATCAGAGTTTGATCAATTATCGACTTCGAATAAATATCCGGCATGCTTGCCAGAGGGTTAGGATTTTTCAGGAAATCCTTCAATGCCTTGTTTTCAATTTTAGGTTTGATGTCATCGGGAATATTATTGAGCACCTCCGTACTTTTCTTACTCAATTCTTGCGCCCAAAATTTGTTGTAGCGCATGTAAGTCAGGTCTTCCAGCGAAGAGATATATTGTAAATATTGTTTGTAGGAATCCGGGTTGACCTGTTCTTCTTCATTCACTAAATCACCAAAGAACATTCTCCTATCAAATTGTGAGAACATAGGCACGCCTTCGTAGTACAAATGATTCTTGTCAAAATACTCCGCCAATTGTTCCCGTCCGGCAAAATCATCCTTTGGCGCTCTGATTACCCCATGCCAGATTTCCGGCTTGGGAAAGGCCACAGACGCGTTTCGCTCAAAACTATTTGCCTTATCGTTATAGAGATAAGCCTTATCGGAAAAATCCGTGTAGGGGAACATGCTGATATAGCGATTACCGCTTTTATTTACCACCGGCAAAGGAATGTCTCCCACCAGTACGACTCCGGCTAATCTGTTTTTGTTGGTTCCATCGCCATTGCGATAAAGATTTTCCAGCGCGCTCGCCAAATCCTGCACCGTATCCTTTTTCTTATCGAAAAAAACAATTTTTAAATCAGTGAGCTCGTTGTTTTTACGTACATCCTCGGCATATCTCAGGACCCTATGGCCCAATTCTATATCGGCAAGCTTATTGTTATATTCGGGATATTGAGCTTTGAGTCCATCATAGGCACTTTTATCCTGATCCAGATTGACATCTATCACTACCGCGATCAAATCATAAACGGTATTTGAGGAATTAGGCTTATCTGCTTGATCAACTTTGCCATCAGCGGCAAAAGCGGTCGTAGCGAAGCCTGCAGCGCTTGCCGCAGCCGCTTTAGCCACCGGCATAGAAATAATCTCACTGCCAATCATCGCAAAGAGCAGCAAAAAGCTGATTAATTTCTGTCCAAATTTTTTATTGTTGAGAAGTTTTTTCAAGGCAAACGAGGGATGATTTACCAAGATCAAATTCTACGCTTTTAATCAGTTAAACGCAATTTTTAAAGCCACGAGAATTCATCAAAAATCACGCTTCCGATTGACATATGTTGCCATGATTGTGACGGAATGGAATTTGCCAGACTCGTAGTTGCAATTGCTTAGATTTTAGCCCCTTTAACATCGAGTGACGATTTGCCATCTTCTGGACTTTTAATAAAGTTTTTCTTTGTCACCACTGGTCTGCCTAATTCTTTTTCTAGGGCTTCTCTAGCATTTCCGGCAATTTTCCCACCTCTATTTGCGTCCTGTTTCAATTTTGGCACACCTTTGGAGTCTTCTACACGATGGATTTCAGTTGTCGACAAATTGTAGACAACTGAACTCCATCGTCACTTTCTATCCTCGTTTTCATCGCATACCAATAATCTCTAGGTTTTGAGCTGTCAGTAAGTACCCCTACAACGTCCACCACTGAAAACCACCATTCTTTTTCATACATAGTTTTACGTATCTCCTTATTTTGGAATAAAGCAATTTTTGTCTCATATGTTTGATTCATACCTTGAAGGTAATAATTTATAAACCAATTATAGGTGAGCATACACTCACCGTCAACATGAGGATTATATTCTCAGTTGCATTCATGCGTGAATTATTCCGTATTCGCAATTGACTCTATCTACCGCCAGGCGGCGTTAAATTCCATTGCCGATAAATTTGCAAAAATTAAAAGAAAGTGTTTTAACTAACTTCCCCAAGAACTCAGCCGAAAGTCGAAATATTGGCTAGCTCAAGCCAAAAGCATTGATGGTCCCAATTTTTGGGGAAGTAAAACTACTTATGTCTTCGGAGCGACTGCCAGTCGAGCTGTTTCACCCCAGCACTGAAATATAGTTTTTCAACATGAATATTACATCAGCTTTTAAATGATTTCTGATCCACACTTTTTCTTTTTCGCCATCGACGAGTTCACCAAGTCCCTGCAAAATATAATCATTGTTAACTTTTTCTATTAATTCTATGCAAACTGCCAGGTGTTCTCTAGTCTTTTTTTCTGTTTTTGCTTTGACTACTTCCGAGTTAATATCCCAATTATTTTTGGAAAAGAAATGTATATCGTAGATATCTCTCATAGCAGTCTCTTTTCTTGATGTTAGAGCTTCAAGTTTGCTGGCAAAAAGATAATCCTTATTGGCAATCAGCATTGAAATACCAAGATATTCTTTGATTTTGTAGTAATCCCTGATGCCTTGCACAGGTGCTCTGATATTAATCTCAACTTTGACGTTATGATCATCGTCACCATAAGAAAGCAAAGAAAAAATGGTAAATCGTTTGATGTATTGATCTTTGATCTGTCCATATTTACTCAAAATATCGACAATCTTTTCGAAAACAATCTTTATATTTTTGTCATCGACCGATAGTAAGTCGAAATCCAAGTCTACAGAAAATCTTGGTAGTTCATAAAAGAAATAGGCGCAAGTTCCACCTTTGAATCCCAGTAGAGGACTGATAGCCACATCCGTATAGATGTCCTTTAGGATTTGGCCCATTATTAACTGATGTTTTGCTCTATTTAGCATAGTTTTTACGATACTTATTTAATCTCTTTATCAATTGCTTATTATTGTAAATTTTTACCATTTCGTCACACTTTTCCCAGTTTAATGATTGCAGATTATCAAAGTAATAATTTGGAAACAAATAAATCATATCCAGGAAAGCTCTTTCGGGAGTAGCGATACTGTAGTTATCCCTGCTGACTATTCCAGTTGAATTAAATATAACAGCATTTTTCAGCTTTCTGAAACAAATTTTATGTATATCGATAATCATAGTTTTCGGCCACTTTGCTACGGCAAAGATAGTGTCATAGTGCTGAAAAATCAGACCGGACTCTCTGAGGACAGTTTCAAAGCTGATATACGATGGGGTATAAATACTATTTGCCAATTCTTTGGGATTATAGTTTTTATTTTTAGCAAATACTCCCCGAGTCAATCTGATCAGTAATTTTCTTCTCACATAATAAGCGCTTTTGGCATTCAGATTTTTTTTGTTATTTTCCTGCCAAATCAACGCCAGGTCTCTGTTTGTAAGAACCGTTTTTCTAGACCCATATAATTTTGCAATCAGATTGTCCACAACTTTGATTGATGGAATTGATATTTAATATCGTTTCCATCATACATTACTGTAAGATCTTAGTCAATTAGGGTTTTCCGGGATCAAGCGATTTTTACTTTGGAATATTTTTATAGACGTTTTCGGGACAACATTTTAATTCAGTTGTAGCATATAAAAGGCACTATATCTGAGCTAAAATGTATCGCTGACAGCAGAGCACGGTATTTATTATGAATATGGCTTATGGAAGCCTTTTTGTACCGGCTGCCCCGCCCCGGGGCGGGTCCTCGCGGACACTCGCTGCTGCTCGGGAGTCCGAAAGATAATGGCTTAATTGAGCCATTATAACTATCGAAATGAAATTGCCATATCTATATTCGTACAGCTTTCAGTTGCAATTGACCGGCGCCGGTCAATAAAGCACCTTCCGAGGAAGCCACTCTGATCTGTAAAATTGCGCAACTAAGGATCGCCACAAAAGTCCGCAAAGTCTCACCGGTGAAACTTTTATCTCACCTCAACCTACCCAACGCCGGATGCCCGAGTATTGCCCGCATCTGATCAATGGCAATCTGATTCAAACTCATCAATCTCTGCTCCGGTTCCACACCTTGTTTTATCATCACCGCATTCAGGCTTTCCAGATTGCAAAGAACCACCAATTGTTCAATTGTCGCACAGTCTCGAATATTACCTTCCTTGTCAGTATTACAATCTCGCCACTCTTTCGCTGTCATTCCAAACAACGCCTTATTCAAAAGATCCCCCTCGCTGGCATATATAAATTTTCCAGGCACACTGGAAATTTTCAGTGGTATCAACTTCTCCTTTATCGCGTCCGTATGAATTTTGTAATTCACTTTAGCCAATTCTCGTTTTACGTTCCACTCGAGAGACGATCTACCATTTTCAGCTTCTTTTAATCTTTGAAACTCCTTTATCAGATAAAGCTTGAATTCCGGACTTATCCAGGAAGCAAATTCAAAAGCTATATCTTTGTGGGCAAATGTACCGCCACCGTAACGTCCCGGTTTAGCAAAAATTCCAATGGCATTTGTCTTTGAAGTCCACTGGATCACGGTCAAAACAAAGCCATGTGATCCCACTACTGTCCCGTTAAGTTTTTAGGCTAGAGAAAGGCGGGTTGAAGGGGAGCCTCCCTGGCTGTAGCCATTGGGAGCGTTTTTGGAGTGAGATTTAGCAGGTTAATAAGTGAAACGTGATGAAGCATCATTTCCTTGATAATCCAGGT
>CALRGV010000003.1 GCA_943358175.1 Candidatus Peribacteria bacterium | reverse complement strand
TCACTCAAAGCCGCACTCTGATAATTCGGCTTCCTTTCAGCAAAATCAACACCCTTACCAACAACCGTATGACACCAAATACATACCGGCTTACGCGTAATAGTATCAGCCTTCTGAATCGCATTCAAAATCTGATCGCAATCGTGACCGTCAGTCACCTGTATTACATGCCACCCAAATGAATCAAATTTACTTTGCAAATTTTCCACCTGCAACAAATGCCCACTCTGCACTTTGTTATTATCAACAAATGCCACCAAATTATTCAATTTATACTTCGACGCCATCATCGCCGCCTCCCACACTTGCCCATTTACTAATTCCCCATCTCCCAAAACCACAAAAACTTTCTGATTTTTCTTCTCCATTCTCAACGCCAAGGCAAGTCCCAAAGCCACGGAAAGCCCATGCCCATAAGAAAGCATCGAAGCACTAATTCCCGGCACCTTTGATGAAGGTCTATTCTTCAACATCGCCCCCGGCTTTCCCAAAAAATTCAATTCAGATTTATCAAAAAAACCAAGATCCGCCAAAATGGCATATTGTACCGCCACCGCGTGCCCTTTTGATAAAATCATGTAATCTTGATCCTTCGCTCCAGGGATTTTCGGATCGTATCTCATCACCTGTTTGTTTCCAAAAAGTTCCCCGTAATAAAGAGCGACTAGAATTTCCACTACCGACATACAGCTCCCCACGTAGCCCTGGCCACCTTTATGCAAAGTCTCCAGGGTACTCAAACGGATCTGCGCAGCTTTTTGTTCCAGCCCTCTTATATTCATGAATTTTGAAATTATGCAGCCCTCTCATCTTCCGCATAAACATGCACATATTCAGACTTCTCATATCCAAAAATTTCATCGTCTTTAAAGAACCTTTTCACTTCTTTTTGCGCATTTTCAATAGTATCGGAAGCATGGATCACATTACAAGCCACACTCATAGCCAAATCCCCACGAATTGATCCGGCCTCAGCTTCACGAGCCTTGGTAATACCGGTAATTTTTCTAACTGCATCCACAACCTGCAAACCCTCCCAGCACATTGCCACAACAGGAGTGCTCTGCATAAATTTTGCTACACCCGGAAAGAAAGGTTTATCAGCAATATGCGCATAATGCTCACGCAAAACCGCTTCGCTCAAAGAAATCATTTTCATGGCAACCAATTTCAAACCCTTACGTTCAAAACGAGTAATAATCTCTCCAACCAAACCACGCTGAATAGCATCCGGCTTGATCAAAATCAAAGTTTGTTCACTTACTTTCGACATATTAAAAATGTTAATGATATACTAGGTAATCTGCTAAAAAAGCAGAGCCATTCTAGCCCATGCACCTAAGCTAAACAAGACGAATTAACTCACTATTTTCTCCTGTTTAAATTGCACTTTACCTTTAAACATTGTGCCGGCGGGAATAGATCCGGTGATATTTAATATAGCATTTTTGAAAATTTTATCTTTAGCTCCCCCATTATCATCTTTTTCACTGGCACTTTCATCCTTGTCGCCCACTCTGATTTTCTGACCTTTTGGCAAAATCATTTCCGCGTCACCAGCCAAAGTCACCACTAATTTCTGGCCCGCGACTCCATCAAAACCATCCTTCAACTTGAAACTTTTTTCCGGCATATTTTTAACATCAGCCAAAACAGACAAGAATTTATCCTTATCCAAAGCCAATATTTCTTGAACCGGCGCCGCCAATTGCGCAGCCGTTTTTTCCAAATTCAATGGTGAACCTTTGGCCATTTTCTGTAAATTCTCAACCATTGGCTTGAATTTTGGATCTATACTTGCAATGGACTCAGCGACATCCGCTCCTCCACCATCTAGCATCGCCCCGCCACCAAAAATAAAAATAAACCACTTTGCGATAAAATTATCACCTTTTAAAGCATCGGAATATTTCTGATCATTTCTATCTTCACGAGCCTTTTTCTCATCCTTGGACTCGCTGATAACATTACCATCGCTATCTCTTGGTGCATCCTCCAGAGTCACAATTCCCATATAGCCCAAAATCTTCCCTGCAAAAGAACTTTTAAATTTCTTTGCGCGATCGAGACGAGCATTATCCGCAGCCTCAACCTCTTTTGACTCCTTTGTCGGCACAGGATTATCTTTCAAAAAACTATCGTGAGCCGCCTTGAAGTCCGGATCTGTTAAAGTAGAAGTAATTTTACTAACCAATTCATCATTCTCAAAAGACACCGCATAATTCATAGCATATTGAACATCCCCAACCTTCTGAGCAAAATCCCCCAGACGCATCTCCCCAATTTTTTTATTCAAAGAACTTTTGGCAGAAACAGCATACAAATTAGATAATAGTCCCGCCACATCAATAGTTGTGATACTCTCACTGGTTCCCTTTAAATAATTTTTCATCTTCTCGGCAAGAGCTTCATTGCCGGCAGCATCCAAATACGCCTTTAAAGGACCAACTAATTGTAATTTAATTGTATCTCTAACCACATCGGAAATATCATCAGCCTTAAAATCTTTACCTAAAGGAAAATTATTTTGAACAATATTTTTTTTAAATTCTAATTTCACGACATCAAGTAAACGCGTAAAATCACCCTGAATTTCACCTTTCAATCCTTCCAAACTCACATCAGTTTTTAATCCGACTTTTGCCTGAACAGCCTCAGCTTTAACCTCGGCAGTACCGGCAGCTTTTACCGCTTCAGCCTCAATCCTTACGGCTTCGCTAAAAGGTTTATACCCCTCCTGTCTACCATTGAAAGCGGCCTCTAAACTTACCGGTTTATATGGAGGTTTAGATTCTATAGAACCTTCTTTTTTAGGAGTAAACATTCCGGTAGCCGGATTAAAAGAACTACCATCCGGATTGATATATCCTTCAATTTTAAATTTTTCAAAAGCTACTTGTCTTTCTACCTGCTCTATTGGATTGGTGCCAAGGATTCCCATAGTTTTTGTTTTTATATCCTGCAATTATAGCAAAAAACTGGTAAAAACTCAAGCCCCTTGATAGTATAAAAGCGCATGAATACAATAAAATCTCCACAATTAGAAAAAGACATCGGCACGGCATATCTCTTTGGTTCTCAGGCCACAGGAAAAAACGGTCCATTGTCAGATTACGACATAGCCATACTCTTTGACGAAACCGTTCCAGAAAAAGATTATTTTGATAAAAAACTGGAACTTATTGGTAAATTTTCACAATTCTATAAAACCAACAAAATTGATCTGGTAATTCTCAATACTGCGCCAAATTTATTGGCCATGAATGTTATTTCTGAAGGAAAAATTCTCTTCGAAAAGGACAAAGACTACAGAATAGCCTTCGAAACTCACGTCATGAGTTGCTATTATGATCGACTCCCCTACGAAATTCGCTACAGCGAAGCCCTGCTTAATCGTCTATCCGCATGATTTTAAGAAGAATTTCCCTTACAACCAAACTTGGAAAACTGGAAGCATTAGCAAAAACTCTCCAGAATTTGCAAAAAAAAGTTGATAAAAAAAAATTTCTTAGCGACGAAATTATCCAAAAAGCCATAGAAAGATTACTCCAGCAAGCCATAGAAGCGGTTCTGGATATTTCTGACCACATTATTAGCGACAAAGGACTAAAAAAGGGACAAGACTACAAAGATTCGATTCTAATTCTTGGTGAACACCGGATATTACCACAAAAATTCGCCGATCATTTAGCAAAAGCCGCGGGCTTTAGAAACATTTTAGTCCACGATTACATTGACCTCGACACGGAAAAAGTATTCCAACACTTCAAGGAAGACATAAAAGACCTACAAATCTTCCTGAAACACATAGCTGAATTTACAAACCTTTAATACCAAAAATTTGCCTCGCAAATTTTCGCGCCTGCCCAAAAGCAGGCATAGCAACTTCCTTCTTCTTTTGGAGCTGGTGGTGTTGGCTTATTGGTAACGGAATCAGCTGACTTTAGGCGGTAACCTTAGCCGTGCGTTTTCGCCTCATCATAGAAGCGGCGCCCAAAAGGGTTAGAGCTAGAACGCTCAAATGGCTTTTACCTTTGTTTGATCCATTATTTACACTACAGCCATCATCGGGAGGTCTTGGAGTCTCGACCGGAAGTTTTTTGCCGGCGTCTGCTGCGGTTGTTTCCGGAGTTTTGCCGGCATCAGCCGCTGTTGTTTCCGGAGTTTTGCTTCCTGCGTCCGGTGAACTCGGTTCGGCTTGGCCGGCATCCGCTTTTGGTATCGGTTGTGGATTCTTGATTTCAAAAGTTTGTGATTGTCCGCCGTCCAAGGTGCCAAGCAACTGCTTTTCGGCGCCTTTTGGCATCCAGTAGACGCTTATTCGACCTTCCTGACAGCTCAAAGAATAGTGCATATCATCAGGTAATTCGCCACTATAGGTAGTACCTTCCACGCCTGTTCCAAAATTTCCCGTCACAGTATTGAAGGCATTTCCATCATCTATAACTTTAAATTTACCGGCTAAAAGTGTGCCAAATTCCTCAAGCAAATCGACAGAATATTTTCCATTCACTTCCAATACGACCGGTTTTGCATTACCCAGGTCAATTTCAACTGTGCATTTTCCATTGATGTCAGCTATAGGATTCTGGCAGTTTTCCAAAGCACAATCTCCAATTTTCACCTTTATTTTCGCCTTGGCAAAGTCACATTTGTTTGGAGCGACTTCAGGGGTGGTGTCGGGTTGGACGTCGGGTGCTGCTGTGTCTTTCGGTGGGAGCTCTGGCGAAACATCAGGGCCGGTGTCCGGGGTGGTTTCAGCGTCGGGGGAAAGTTCAGGTTTTGATTGGACGTCTGGTGGAACGTCAGCAACGTCCGGTGGAAGATCTGGGGCTGTTTCCGGCCCGTTATCCGGTTCGGCTATCTCCGGTGGGAGTTCGGGTGGTACGTCCGCGACATCTGGGCCAACATCTTCAGGTGGAACGTCCGGTGGAATATCCACGACTGCGTCGACTGCGGCTGTGACTTCCAAGGCCGTTTCAACGGCAGTGGAGTCCTCAACCTCCGGAGCGGAGTCTTGAGCGTCCGGTGAATCCTGAACCGCTGAATCCTGCGCATCAGGCGCATCTGTACTACCGGCATCGGCTGCGTCTGGAGTAGTATCTCCCGTGGCGTCAGGCGGTGGGGTGGCTTTTGCAGGTGGAATTACAGCGTACCAAAGTTTTTCCTGACCAGGCTGTCCTACGGAATATACGAGAACACTGCCATTGGCACCATCACTCGCCAAACGTGGATTTCTAAGCATCTTAGATGCCTGCTGACTGTTTAGGGATGTCAGGAATGTAGGTTTAGTAGCTAGTTCTTCCAGTGTTTTTGCTGTGATGAGTAGACACTGGTCAACTCCGCCGGGCTTTTGTAGCTTGGCACCTACGGCTACTTGACCATCGAAGGTGGCGGGACCACAGGACATTGCGTCATTGTAAAGTGAATCTATGTAATTATTTGCACCGGTCCATAAATTCTTAAAACCACTGGTGTAAAGCGCATGTGGTGCACCATTATAGTCAAAAATAGAAATATTATATGGTATTTTTGGTGTTACCGGAAGCATATTATTCACCTCTAATTCTCCGGTGGCATTTTTTGCTATATCCCCCTCATACGCTTTTCCGTCCGAAACCAAAAATTTTTTATTTCCTTTATTATCCTGATAAATTCCAGGACCGTTTAGTGGGCCAAGTGGCGGATTTCCGTTATTTAGTCCTTTAATATTTTTTTTTGAATTAAGATTCATACAATCGATCAATTTATCACATTCCACATAAACTACGCCTTTGCCACCGTTAACTAAAAAATATTTTTCCCCGTTTATGGTGGCAAAATTTGAGGTCCCCTCTCCTGTTTGCGTTCCTGGGATGGGCTGACCTTTACCTACACTAAGCATCTGGTCATAAGTCGTAAGTGCTGATTCTTGTGTGCCGTATGTTGAGCTGTATGAACCTTTATCACCATGATCTTCGCTAGTACAAGCTGTAGCCCCTAGAGCTAGGCTACCGGCCATGGCAACTTTGCCAATGAATCTTGATAATACATTACTTCTTAAGTCACTTATTACGCCTCCACTGACTGAGGTATCCGGTTGGCTCTGCAATTCTGATAAAATATATTGAAATAACTCGATACCCAGGCGTAAGGCTGATGGTTTTCCATCGGGAGTTCTTCCGCGAATAACAACCTCACTACCTACCTGATCGATTGCATCAGGAACAAAGTCTATTCTTTCAATTGCTTCCTTTGCTTCTCTACCCTTGCCAAGTAATTCTGGCATATTTGAGTTTGGTTAAGCGTCTATTATAAGCCACAAACCACGTGTTTTGTCAACTAATTGTTAATTGCGAAGTCAATTAAGTCTTTCTGCACATCTTGAGTAAGAGTCTTGCGGAAGCTGTTTCCTTCTACATTTATCGTGACTTCGAGACTGCTTTTGCTATTGCCTACCGGAGAATCGGTGAGTACTTGGTATTCGAGGTAGGGGATGTTTGATTTCTTCTTAGTTAAAAGGGGTTTATTGAGAAAGAGGGTAAAAACCGGTTTGGATATTTGAGACAGTTTATTGGAATTTATTTTTAGATCACCACTATCATCAATAAGAGTAGTTTGTTTTGGATAAGCATTGCTGTCGTAAGTGAGTGTTTCGTTATCGATTATAATGAATGTATCCTGTGATTTATTATCAAACCCACTGGCGTTATTTGCATAAATCTTAGATTCATACAGTGCAGAAAAAGAAACCACCTTCTTATCTGCAATCGGCATCACCCCACAGGCCTCGGTCTTGCCATTCTTATCGATACACTCTCCATTAATCAACCACTGCACCACGATGTCATCACTGGTTGTCGCATCAAGCTTGTACCTCTCGTCTTTAGCGTCATCGCAGACTGTTTCGTCCTTCACTACAGCGGGATCGCAGATTCTTTCATCAGCGCTCACATTTGTAGGGTCCTTCGCGCAGGGTTTGCAGGGTGTGCGTAAACGTACAATTAGGTTTTTGGCAGTTCCATCTTTAAAAGGATTTTTTGGAACACTACTGTTCCCATCCAGCTTCGCCTCATCATAATACAAAGGCACCGCCACCCTATCCGTCTGGCCGCTGCCGAAAATCAGTTTGTTCCAATTGCAGGAATAATTTACCTGATCAGTATTTGCAATTCCATTGGTTAAACTATGCTCAACATTATTCACATTTTCAACTGTTACATTCGGCTTGTACATCGCACAATTTTTGCCGGCTGTACCGGTGCCTTGAAGTGGCGTTACGTAGCAGCTATTGCTGAAACTTCCACATTTCGCGGATGTGAGTTTTTCGGTTGAACGTCCAGTTACTTGTAAAATCATTTCAATATTTTTTTTGCGCCTGGCCCTCAAAAGGATTAGCCAAAGCCAGCATCCCGGGATCTTGACAAAAACTTGTATTGCCCCCCCCCTCAGTGGTTTTTTCCTTATAGCTACCAAAACCACAAACCACTTTTCCGGTATTCCAGCCAGCCTCATGACTCTTCATTTTCCACTGCAAATACTCCATCATCGAATCGGCAATATCCTGAGCCTGATCATGATTCTCTCCATTTTTCAAATTCTGCAAAGTATCTATCGTCGTCATCTGCAAACTGATAGCAAAAATCATCAGTAGCGCGAAGACACCAATTGCAATTATCGAAATAAATCCTTTTTGATTTTTCATTTGAAAAAGAATGAAGACCCGACGCAAAGTATAACATGAAAATTCTTTAGTAAAAACGAAAAACGCAACGAAGTTATACCCTAGCGCCAAACACGCAAAACTAACTTCTTGATGTCAGATGCGAGGCGAAAATAGAATTTCGACCGGAGTGGACTGCCTGTCCACGAGGATCGAAATTCTATTTTCAACGAAGCAGATGACATCAAGAATACTTCAGCAACTTCAAAAACCTTTCTTGATCATCATAAGGGCCAATAACCGCCAATTTCATCTTATCTTCCTTAAACAAATCCTCCGCCACTCGGCGTACATCTTCCACCGTCACCTTATCAATCAATTTCATAATTTCCTCCGGATCCTTCACCGCTCCATGTAAAAGTTCGTATTTTGCCAATAAATGAGCAAATTCCTCAGAATCCTCCAAGCTCAAAACCATTTTACCTTTCAAATAAGACTTGGCCTTTTTTAATTCCGCCGCAGGCACATCGGTTTCTTTCACTATCTTGTATTCATTGATAATACCGGCAATAGCCTCATCAATTCTCAATAAATCCACCCCTGCATTCGTCACAATCACTCCTCCATCCATGTAATTATCCGTAGAAGTATGAATATAATAAGAAAGACCCTTTGCCTCTCTCACCCCCAGAAACATTCTACTACTCATATTTCCTCCAAGAATGACCGACAAAAGTTTCAAAGCCCAATGATCTTTGTGTTCCTCCTTATATCCCGGAAAACCCACGGCAATATGCGCTTGTTCCGTCTTTTTCTCCTTCAAATATAGCTTTCCACCATCTTTATCCTCAATTCCCTTAAATTCGTAAGCTTTCTCCCCGGCCTCCATCTCGAAATACTTACCTACCATTTCCACCACCTGTTTATGATCCACATTTCCAGCAATCGCAACCACCGTATTATCCGGCGTATATAACTCCCCCTTATATTTCACAAAATCTTCATGACTTACAGATTTAATTAACTCTTTAGTACCAATTTGGTCCCAACCCAATGGCTGCTCACCAAAAACCAGATTCTCAAAATTCCAACCAATCTGATACATTGGCGTATCCTGGTACATATTGTACTCCTCCAATATCACTCCACGCTCTTTTTCTATTTCTTCCTGTTTGAATTTCGAATGAATCAACATGTCCGAAAGCACATTACAGGCAACTTCCAAATTTTCACTGGCAACCTTCACGTAATAACCCGCGTATTCCTTACCGGTAAAAGCGTTAAACTCCCCACCAACACTATCAATAGCCTCAGAAACCTCTTTCGTATCCTTGAATCTCTCCGCACCTTTAAAGAACATGTGCTCCAAAAAGTGGGATATTCCCCGAAGCTCTTGATTTTCATAACGACTTCCAGCCCCCACTAGAACCAAAACAGTTACAGCCTTGGTGCCTTCGAGTTTTTCCGTTATCAGCCTGAGCCCACTCTGAAATGTTGTTTTCCTGAACATGCGCAAGAGATTATAGCATAGAAAACAAAATGTAAATATGATATAATGAAATGTTATGCACTACGAAAAACATATTATTCGCAACTTTCCAAAAAACTACCCCTTTTGGAAGAAAATATTGGCAAACATCGCCTTTTTTGTTTTCGGTACAATCATTCATCATCGCAAAAATCTCTTAAATAAGAAAGATATTCGTCAGGCAAAAAAAATACTTAAGAAAGGAGATATCATCCTGGTTGGAGGTTTGAGACGCCTCACCAGTTTGATAATCCGAGGAGCAGTCACCCACTCTATGATTTATCTCGGTCATAATCGTATTATTCACGCCATCGCGGATGGAGTGGAAATAGACCATCTTTACGACGTTTTCTGTGAATATGACACGCTGGCGATTCTCCGTTCAACAGATCATCACTTAAATCCAAAAATTTACCGCAAAAAAATAGAAAAAGTTCTTGAATATGCCAAATCCAAAATAGGCAAACCCTACGATTTCGAATTCAAGGCGGGAAAAAAAGAATTCTATTGCACCGAACTGCTTTATTTTAGTTTCAAAAAAGCCCGCATTGATACGGGCGTTCAATTGACGCGCAAAAAACTACCTCTCCACCCATCCAAATTCATCAACAATCACTTCCAAATTATTCTCCTCTCTCATAACTTAAAACTGGTAAACGGTGAAATTGTGATATAATCCTCTGGCACTTCAAACTACAAAGGATTCATATATGCGACATTTGCGAAGCTTTAAGCCAAAAGAAGTATTCAACAAAATGAATATTTTTGTTATTGGCAGCACGCTCATCTGCACAATTATAATTATAAGACTTTTTCAACTACAAGTTCTCTCTCACGACTATTACCAAAACCTTGCAACTCAGGGACAATCCGGACTCGTAGAATTACCCGCGCAAAGAGGAAATATCATCATTAAAGATTATCATTCCAACGAAGAATTTGCCATCGCCACAAACACAACGATGAATCTGATTTACGCAGATCCTACTTTAATCAAGGATCCAAACTATGTTGCGAATAAAATAGAACCATTATTGTTAAACCTTCAGGACGAACGCGCTGCCGATCAAGCCCGCATCGACAAACTAGCCAGAGACCTGCCTCCGACTATCACCGAAGAAGAAAAGAAAAAACTCCTAAATCCACTCACGGACACTGAACTCCAAACTCAATTTAAACAAAATCTCCTCACTAAAATCAGTGAGAAAAAACGTCAGGACATTACTCTTGCATCAACGTTGGACGATCAGTCTTTGAGCCAAATAAAAGCCCTCAATCTCTCCGGCATCGAAATAATCGGGAAATCCGTTCACGCTCACCCAGATAAAATTTCTTCCAATATAAATACCGCCGCCGCTCTTACCAAACTGCTGGAAATTCCTTCAAAAAAACTCGAAACAATTCTCAAAGGAGAAAATCGCTATGTAGTTCTAAAAAGAAAACTCGACCCAAAAATTTCCGACAAAATAACCGCACTTTTCAAAAACGACAAAGAGAAAATGCTCAATGGAATAGCCATGAAAGAAGAATATTTTCGCTATTATCCGGAAGGAGGACTGGCGGCAAACGTAATTGGCTACGTCGACAACACCAATCTCGGACAATACGGCATAGAAAGCTCTTTTAACTCACAACTTCAGGGAACTCGCGGAAAATTACAAACGAAAAAGGACTCTATCGGTCGCCAAATTACCGTAGGAGAAAGCACCTTGGAAGCATCTGTAGATGGAGACAATATAGTACTCACTATCGACCGCTCGATACAACTTGAAGTTGAAAAAATTCTCGCCCAAGACACCCAAGCCTTCCAGGCCGACAGTGGCCAAGTGCTCATTATGAATCCAAAAAACGGCGCGGTAATTGCCATGGCCAATTTTCCAAGCTTTGATCCAAATCGCTACGGTGACGTTTTTAAAAAAATAGAAATAAAACTGACTCCCGAAGAAATAAGTAACCTCTCGCCAACAAAAGACAAAGAAGTTTACAATTTTTTTGTTAATGATATCACCCTGGATTCCTATCCGGTATTTAAAAGCGTGGACGAAAAAGGCGCCATCCATTACCACCGCTATGCAAATTTCCGCGGGCCGGAAGTTTATCACAACAAAGTGGTTTCCTGGCCCTACGAGCCCGGCTCCGTATTCAAATCAATTGTTATGGCCTCCGCTTTCGATGACGGTGATGTCACTCCAAACACCACATACATCGATAATGGACCGGTAGGCGTAGACTGGAATATCTACAGTAAAAAATACGACTTCTTTATCAAAAATTCTACCAACAAATACTGGGGTCTGATTAACATGCAAACCGTTATCGCAAAATCTCTAAACACGGGAATGACTTTCGTTTCAAAAAAAATGGGCCCGTCTCTTTTCTACGCATACTTGAAGAAATTCGGCTTCCTGGATCGCACCGAAATAGAATTCGACAATGAGGTAACAGGAAAAGTGGAATACTACGACAAATGGACCGAATCCGAACTGGCAACCCATGCTTTCGGACAAGGTTTCACTATCACAATGATGCAATTGGGAGAAGCTTACGGCGCCCTGGCAAATGGCGGCATACTGATGCAACCGCATATCATAGATGAAATTCGCCATCCCAACGGCAAAGTAACCAAAACTGAACCACGCCAAATTCGTCGCGTAATTTCTGAAGATGCCGCCTCAAAAATTGCCTCCATCATGATCTACACTGTAGACAACGGCGAAGGTAGAGGAGGAAAAGTCGTCGGTCACGCCGTCGCCGGAAAAACCGGTACGGCACAAACATATAAACATGGTATTGCCCTCAGCGGCAAAGGAACAACCATAGCCAGTTTTTCCGGCTTCGCACCAGTAAAAGATCCACAATTTGTCATCCAGGTTAAATATGACCGTCCAAGAAGCAGTGAGTGGGGTTCCAGTACCGCCGCCGAAACCTCCGGCCGCATCATGTCCTTCCTTTTCGATTACTATAATATCCCCCCTGACAGAGAACCAACCTCCACGGGCCAAATACCTCCAACCCCCTAAGCACTGAGCGCACGGCGCGAAGGCGCAGGCGAAACGAGGATCTGGCTTTGCCAGTCCGAGTGAGCCGGAGCTTATCAAATGAGCTTATCAAACCAAATTGCTCAAAACCTCAAAAAATGATATAATGACAAGATGAATTATACCCTTTTTACAAGTAGCCACTGCAAGAATTCCTTTCGGGAAAAGCGTTTATTGAACCTAAAAATTCAAGATATTTTTAGACCGGAATCCGGTAAAAGGGCGGACCAATTAAACAGTGTGGAAGCCTCCACAAGTCATAACGTAAATATGACGACTAAAGCTGCCGAAGAGCTCCAGACACCTGTTGCAGACGCCATAAACAATACTCGCACCGAATTTGAAAAATTCAAAGCAATACCTACAATGTTAAAAGACGGAGCAAGAGATACCTTGAAAGCAGCCAGCTCAATAATCACGACTCCAATTGCAGCTGTAGGAAACACGGCCGTAAACATTCTTTCCGGCACTACAAAAATAGCCACTCAATTAGTCACCAATCCAATAGGTCTCGCCCTGAACGTACCCAGAATTGCGGCAGACGGATTAAGATTCTCATTAAGACCACCATTGATTTTTGCAGATTACCTCGCCAGCCTTATCGGTCGCCCATCAAAATGGGTAAAGGATCTCCGCGACATCTCGATGAAAAAAATTGACAGCGGCAGTGAAACAGTAAAAAACACCTGTGCTGCCTTCCGTGACAAAATACTTTCAACAATCGGACTCGGAGATAGTGGACATGGACACGCCCACTAATAACCTTCCTTATTTCACCAATTCCAAACTCTTCACTTCGCTCAAATCATTCAACATATTCGCCCTCACTATTGCTTGCGAAACTGTGTATAGATATTCCCCAATGTAAAGAATTCTCTGAATATCACTATCCCCGGACCAGTAATATCCAGATTTATCTTTCACTTCATTTGGAGCATAGTGACCAATTTTACCTTTCAATTCAAAGCCTTTTTCCAAGCTCACGTTATAGACATAAGCACCCTGGAAAACGATTTCTCCGTAAGTACTTGCCGAAGCTTTAGGATCATCTTTCAGCGCTTTTGAAATCTCGGCAACGGTTACAGGTAAAGCCATAAGTCCCTTGGCCTTATCAAACAACAAAGCTTTATGATCATACAAAAGCGGACTAGAGCTTCCTCTATCACCAATTGATGTCTTATGCATTTCCACGGGATTAGCAACATCCGTCACGTCAAACATCGCAATCTTGAGTCCCTGATACCAGGCGAAATTCAAACCATTCATTTCCTCCTCCCCGGCATCCACGGCATCCTTTCCAAAACCGATAATATGATTTTCGTCATATGGATGCAGATAATCGCTATATCCGGGAATTTTCAATTTACCTAAAATTTTTGGATTTTTCGCGTCAGACAAATCAATTACAAAGAATGGATCAATTTTTTTGAAAGTAACCATGTAAGCGCGTTCCCCTACAAAACGCACGGAATAAATTGTTTCACCTGGAGCAATGCCTTCGATTTTCCCCGCTATCTTCAAGCCCGAATCGAGCACGTAGATATTATTTGTAGAGGGCTTCTCGGAATCCCAAGCATTTCCCAGCGTCGTGGCTATTCTGAAATCACCACCATTCTCATCCATAGAGAATTGATTGATAATGTGTCCCGGAACATCAGCCTTGCCAAGATATTTAATATCCTCAGGATTCAAGCTGAATTTATGAACAATAGTTTGCTCCTGATTATTAGCATTTGGATTCGCATAAAACCAATTGGATTTTTCTTCGGCCACATAAAGATTTTTTGGAGAAGCATAAATCGTACCACTTGATCCAACAATTATTTCCTCTTCCACTTTACCTTGAGCATCAGTCGTTGGCACACCTGCCACCACCACATAGTTCGTACTCTCTGAACCCGGAACATAGAGCACATCCTCACATCTTCCAACAGTATCTACCTTTGAAGTATTCGAATCTTTATACAAAGGCAAAACTTCATGCTCGGTCCATCCTTTTGGAAAGTTGTAAGCATACTCAGATTTATTCATCACCAGGTACACCGTATCCCCAACCTTCCTTGAAGAACTATAGCTACCCTCATAAGACAACTCTCTGATTTTTTTAATTTTAGATTTATCACTAAGATCGAAAATATACATTCTTGTCATCTGACCGGAATAATAATCACCAATAATCGGCATCATCATTTTCTGATTGGTATTTTGAGTCACATATGGTTTATCCCATAAGGAACCGTATACAGATCCAATAATCACCATTCTATTTCCATCCACATACATATTACTTGGATAAAAATCATCATCATCAAAAGTCACTTTATCCATTTCCTTCATGGAATCCGCGGGATAAGCCTGAACAATTCTTACAGTACTACCCTTCACTAAATACACATATTTACCGTCATTTTTTACGATATCAGCTTCATCTACACCCTGAACCTGTATGTTCGTAGTGGAATACTCCGGACTCGACGAATCACCTATACCTGCATCCATACTGCCCGTATCCTCTGTCTCCGAGACTGCTTCGGGCAAAGCTCCGGTAGTTTTAAACATTTTATTATAATAGACTTCCTGTGTTGAATTATCCTCAAGATAAGTTTTCAAATCGAGACAAGAATCAAATTGCTGAAACTTTCCACCGGAAGCGGCAGCCAATTCTCTATTCTTAAGCATTTTATAATCAGCCGTTGGAGCATAAATTTGCTTTGTTTTAATTCTCCAAATCATCTCCGCCATCTGGCCGCGAGTAATATTGTAATTAAATCCCGCTACATCCTGAGGGATTACAGATAAGTCACTAAGTGCCTTTACATAAACCTTATACCAAACTCCATTATCGTCAGCTGTCATCTCCAATCCCAGGGTATTAACAATAATTTTCGCAGCCTCGGCAAAATTTATATATTGCCCTGGCCTAAACGTACCATCATCATATCCTTTCACAAAACCAAGTTTTGTTGCTGTACAGATATAATGAGTATACCAGACACTCTTCCCAACATCTTTATAAACACAATCACCAAACTCCGGAGCCTTATCGGCCGCTTCCATCACAATTTTTATAAATTCTGCACGATTAATCTTATTCTCAGGCTTAAATTCATTTTCAGCAGTATAGTAATCCTTTCCGTAACCTTGCACTATCTTCTGTTCTCTCAAATAATTAATAGCTTTAAAATTAGGATTACTTGAACTAACATCACTAAAAACTTTCGCCGAAGAGTCGGTATCGAGCGCATTGGCGGTAAAGACATTAGTTAAAAGCAAAACCATCACAAGCTGCATAATCCCTAATTTCAAAAATATTTTTTTCATTTTTCTCATTTTTAAAAAATAAATCTACTAACATTGAGTTGATACGGATTATAACTACTCACGTTACAAGCTCAAAGCGCGTGTCGCGCGGAGTGCGCGACCAATACCAAAGTAATTTGACACACTTTAGCCTTTACTATAGATTAAAACTCCCAATTAATACTAGATTGGTATGAATACAACTTTCGCCTGCAATCCGAAACAACGCAGTGGCGCTCTCCATCTCACCCAAAAAGTGGATTATGGGATGATTTTATTAACCGCTCTTGCCAAAGACAAAAATCAGATTTCAATCAAGAAAGTTGCCGTAGAAAACGATGTATCGTTTCTTTTTCTGCAAAAAATCGCCGGACTATTGCAAAAAGCCGGTTTTATAAGATCGGAAAGAGGTAAGCTTGGCGGCTATAGTTTGAACGGAGAATTGAAAGATTATAATCTCGGACAAGTCATTGAAGCACTCGAAGGTCCTATAGCCATAGTCCCCTGTTTAAATAAACTTAGCAAAATCACCTGCAAAAGAGTAAATTATTGCTCAGTGCGTCCAACTTTTGAAAAAATTAATAAAGAAATTCAAGACGCGATCAATACTAAAACATTAGATAACTTCATATAACAACATGCCTCTAACATTGACTAAGCCAATGGCAAAAACTAGCAAAAAAATTAGCTCCCACGAAAGACCAAATAAAATAGATGTATTGGAAATAACCAATCTCCACGCCAATATTGGTGAATTGAAAATTTTGAACGGCATAAATTTGACTATCCGTTCGAACGAAATCCACGCCATCATGGGACCAAACGGCTCCGGTAAAAGTACGCTTTGCAATGTTCTAATGGGACATCCAAAGTACGAAGTCACCAAAGGATCCGCAAAATTTAACGGCAAAGAAATTCTCGAACTCGAACCAAATGAAAGAGCTCACCTGGGCTTATTTCTTGGCTTCCAGAACCCACTTGAAATCAGTGGCGTAAGCATGGGAAGCTTTCTCCGATTAGCCAGAAATTTAAATTTAAAAGCCAACGGCGAAACCAAACAAATTTCTCCAATGGAATTCATGCCAATGCTTAAAGGTACTGCCAACCTACTTAAAATGGATGAAAAATTCATCACTCGTTCTGTGAATGAAGGATTCTCCGGTGGCGAAAAAAAACGCGCTGAAATTGTCCAAATGGCCGTATTACAACCAAAAATTGCCATGCTCGATGAAATAGATTCCGGCCTCGACATTGATGCACTAAAAATTGTTGCCGAAGGTATAGTTGAAACATTCAAAAAAAATGGCATGGGAATTCTCCTGATTACTCATTACCAAAGATTATTAAATTACATCACTCCTGATTTTGTTCACATTATGGCTAAAGGAAAAATCATCCAATCCGGAGATAAAAAACTCGCGAAAGAATTGGAGAAAAATGGTTATGAAAAAATTTTAAAAAACATCAAATAACATGGCAGTTCCAGTTTCAACTCAAAATTTAGTTAAAAACACTTTAGATAATTATAAATTTGGTTTCAAAACCAAAAATAAAGCGATTTTCAAAACGCCTCAAGGAGGGCTGACTCGCGAAATAGTCGAAAGCATCTCCAATCGCAAAAAAGAACCAAAATGGATGCTCGATTATCGTCTCAAAGCTCTGGAAATTTTCGAAAAAAAAGCCATGCCAAAATGGGGCGGCGATCTCTCTGGAATTAATTTTGAAAAAATTCACTATTATTTGCAACCGCAAGATAAACCAAAAACAGATTGGAATGACGTACCGTTAGACATTAAAAATACTTTCGAAAAACTGGGAATTCCGGAAGCTGAAAGAAAATTCCTCGCAGGCACCGGAGCCCAATTTGAATCCGAGATGATTTACCATTCTCTCCAAAAAAATCTCACAAAAAAAGGCGTAATTTTCGAATCTACCGATGTCGCTCTCCAAAAATATCCCGAACTTTTCAAACAATATTTTGGCAAAGTAATTCCCGCTCACGACAACAAATTTTCCGCTTTAAACTCAGCAGTTTGGTCCGGCGGCTCATTTATTTATGTCCCAAAAAATGTCCACATAGAACTTCCTCTACAAGCTTACTTCCGCATCAATGCCGAGAACATGGGCCAATTTGAAAGAACGCTAATTATCGCCGACGAAGGCTCTTCCGTACATTATGTAGAGGGTTGCACAGCGCCCACTTATTCCACCGATTCCCTCCACTCGGCAGTAGTGGAAATCATCGTAAAAAAAGGTGCTCGCGTCCAATATACGACTATTCAAAACTGGTCTACTAACGTCTACAACCTTGTTACCAAGCGCGCTTTCGCCTATCGCGACGCCGAAATGTTCTGGCTCGATTGTAATCTGGGCTCAAAGCTCACCATGAAATATCCGGCAATCTTTTTGATGGAACCGGGTGCCCGCGGCGAAGTGCAATCTTTGGCTTTTGCCAATACGAATCAGCATCAAGACGCCGGTGCAAAAATCGTTCATAATGCCCCAAATACCACTTCAAAAATCGTTGCTAAATCAATCAGTAAAGGCAGTGGCCGCTCGACGTATCGCGGACTGCTAAAAGTTTCCAAAGGTGCCAAAAACATCAAGAGTCACGTCTCCTGTGACGCACTTTTACTGGATGGCGCTTCCCGTTCCGACACATATCCAACCATGCAAATCGAAGAAAGCGAAGTAACTATTGCTCACGAAGCAACCGTTTCTAAAATCGGCGAGGAACAATTATTCTATTTAATGTCACGTGGTCTCACCGAAGAAGAAGCCGCCTCCGCCATCGTAAACGGCTTTGCAAAACCAATTATCAAGCAATTGCCAATGGAATACGCTCTAGAATTGAATCGCCTAATTGAATTGGAAATGACCGGCAGCGTCGGCTAACAAATATTATGTCCTACAAACTCACCATCACAGACAAAATTTCCAACCAAACCATTCAGGTCAAACGTGACCAGACTCTGGGCTATGTGGTTTTTCTCGATAAAGGTTGGGACGAAACCCAACGTCTCACTTTCGAATTCAAAGAAGAAAACGCCACCCTCCATTTTCTAGCGATTATGATTGGCCGCAACAAAGAAAAATTTCCCATGGAAACACTTTCCCTTCACAAAAATCGCAATACTAAAGCCTATTATACCGTACGCTCCGCACTTTTTGATGAATCGGAAGTCGCCTATACCGGCAATTTAAAAATTGAAAAAAATGCCAGCTCAACTGATTGTTATCTCGCTCATCACACATTGATGTTATCCAAGAACGCCAAGACCACTACCGTACCTTGTCTTGAAATTGAAAATGACGATGTTAAAGCCGGTCACGCCGCAACCATTGGCAGCATAGACGAAGATCTTTCCTTTTATTTAGAGAGTCGCGGCCTAGACAAAAAATCTGCAAAAGTATTGCTCATCAGAAATTTTCTGGAAAGCGAACTCAAACATATTCCAGATGAAAAAGTGCAAAAATCATTAATGGACCAAATAGAAACAGCTCTTAAAGGAATCAAACTCGCCTAATGTTCGACCCGAAAAAAGTAAAAAAAGACTTTCCTATTCTCTCCCGCAAGATAAACGGCAAACCGCTTGTCTATCTTGATAATGCCTCAACCAGCCAGAAGCCAAAATCCGTTATCAATACCATTTCCAATTACTACGAAAATTTTAATTCCAACACTCACCGCGGCATTCACACTATGTCCGAAGAAGCCACCATCGCCTACGAAAACACCCGTGAACACGTGATGAAATTCATCAACGCCAATCTTCCAAAAGAAATTATTTTCACTCGCAATACAACCGAAGCAATTAATTTAGTAGCTTACAGCTGGGGAGAAGAGAACATAAAGTCAGGCGATGAAATCATTGTCAGCGCTATCGAACATCACTCTAACCTCGTACCTTGGCAGGAACTTTGTCGTCGCAAAAATGCCACTCTGAAAATTATTCCGATCAAAAAAGATCTCACTCTAGACCTCCCCGCTTACGAAAAAATGCTAAGCAAGAAAACTAAACTAGTCAGTATCACCGCCATGTCGAATGTGCTCGGCTACATGCCAGACCTTTCAAAAATTATCAAAGCAGCACATAAAGTCGGCGCACTAGTACTCGTCGATGCCGCTCAAAGCGTCGCTCACCTACCCACCGATGTAAAAAAACTCGACTGCGATTTCCTAGCATTCTCCAGCCACAAAATGCTCGGACCTACCGGCGTTGGCGTACTCTATGGCAAATACGAAATTCTCTCCGACATGAATCCCTTTATGTTCGGCGGCGACATGGTGAAATCCGTGGAACAACACAAAGCTTATTGGAACGATCTCCCTTGGAAATTCGAAGCCGGCACCCCAAATATTGCCGATGTAATTGCCTTCGATGCCGCTCTCACCTATCTAGAAAAAATCGGCCTGGAAAACATTCACAAGCACGATCAAAAATTATTAAAATATGCTGTAGCGAAATTTTCCAAATATGAAAAACACGGTGTCAGCCTTATCCTGCCAACATACAAATCCGCCACCTTCGACTCCTCCCAAGTCAGCTCTATCCTTTCTTTCTCAATCAAAGGCATCCACCCCCACGACATTGCCACAATTTTCAATGACGAAGGCGTAGCAATTCGCTCCGGTTATCACTGCAGCCAGCCATTAATCGAACATCTCAACCTTTCTTCCACCGCCCGTATGAGCTTTTATTTTTACAACACGAAGGCTGACATCGATCGTGCCGAAATAGCACTGAAAAAAACTATAAAATTATTCAAATAATGGATCTCTACTCCGAAATCATTCTCGACTACTTCAAAAATCCTGTAAACAAAGGTAAAATCGTCGAACCTACAGGCACCGCCACGGAAGATAATCCCACCTGCGGTGACAAAATCCGCGTGGACTTACTGTTAGACAAAAAAGGCAAAGTCCTCGAAGCCAAATTCAGCGGAGAAGGCTGCGCCATCAGCCAAGCCGCCACCTCCATGCTCACCGAAAAATTAATCGGCAAAACTCCCGCCCAAATAAAAAAAATCGACAACGAAATGATTTACAAAATGCTTAACATTCCCATCAGCCCAGCTCGTGTAAAATGCGCACTGCTTGGATTAGTTACGGCAAAAAAGGCGGCAATACTTTGCGGCGCCCCCGCAGCTAAAAAATAAGACTTGTCGAAATTTACAGATCAGAAAGTACCGGCGCCGATGAATTACAAAATAATTTAAACACTAATCAAGATGACAAAGAAAATAACAAAAAAGCCTACATCAAAAAAATCTGGCACTACCCACCCTGCGCCAGCCAAGCGCAAATTTCCCGTCCCCCGCGAACTGCGCGTTGAGCCCTACTGGCAAGAACTAAACAAAGTCATCGACCCGGAAATCAATCTCGGCGTCGTGGACCTCGGACTCATTTACAACGTCCAAATAAAAGCAGGCAAAGCCAAAATCACCATGAGCCTGACTACGCCCGCTTGCCCCTATGCCCCTACCCTCCTCAAAGACATAGAAGCGCGCATGCTCCTCTACCACGACATCAAATCCGTCAAAATAAACATCGTCTGGGACCCCGTCTGGAACCAAGATTTCATTGATCAGGATATTCGCGATTTGATGCTGGGTTTCTAAGAAACCTTCGCCTGCCACACAAAATCAAACAGCGTCTCCACCGTCTTATAAAAAGTCTCGCTATTTATCACCATGCCATAAATTTGCTGATGAAAATCGATGATCGCCACTTGAGTCCCGCCAAATAAAATAATTTCTGCGTGAAGCTGAAAGGGATGGCCACGTACAATCTTCGTTTCTCGATTGGAAACGCCATCCAAAGACTTATACCTCTCGCTCCTTTTTCCTTCCGCCACAATAACCCTACTGAAAACTTTTTTTCGTTTTTTTAATTCAATAAATTGCTTCGTTAAAAAATCTTTTAAACCCACAGGAAAAGAATCCAAAGTCAGAAAAGATTTCTGCAAACCGCCCTTTTCTAAAGTCTGACTGTATAAATTAATGATCGCATCATCTCCTTCGAAAATCTTAATTTTCGGTTCAACAAAATCATTTTTTTTCAAATTTTTCATTTCCATCACAAACAAACTAGCCATTTTTTTCTCCCCCTCTAAATCATTAATTTTCCTCTCAATACTATCCATAAAAATCTCCGGCGACACCGCCATATAAGCCTTCACATCATTCATCTGAGTCTGCACGATAACACCTTTTTTGAGCAACCTCTTCAACGCGGAATAAACCGTCGTCCTATCAATTCCAGTCCTCACCGCAATTGAACTCGCAAAAGACTGCCCATGTTTAAAAATATCCAGATAGATCTGCTCATCTTTTTTATTAAAATTATTGTTTCTGAGAAACGATTCGATTAGTTGGGACATAATGTTGACGATACTTCAACACACAGATCATATCAGAGAAAACGGCTTACACAAGAGTCATTTCATCAAACAAATAACACACACTATAATTCATCCAAAAAACCTGTAGATTAATCTCCGCAACAGATAATACAAACCTATGGATAGAGATACACTAAGCGCTCCGGAAAACCCCTCAAATAGCGCACAAAGCGCCGGTAATTTTACAACGGAAACAGGCCCCCAACACATCATAGTCGAACGCGCTCCAACACATAGCGACCCACTTCCCTCACCAACAAACGAAATAGCCCAAGCAATAGAGCATGCGGCCCTCATGATGAGATTCCGACACCTCGGCGAAACTACTTTCATCAACGCCAAAGCCCCCCTCAAAGACTACGCCGGCAAGGCCCTACCTTGTAATTTTAAACTTGAAACAGATAATCCTCACGAAGCCGCAAAACTCGCTTTGAAATTAAATCTCGGCATAGTTTTCATTGGAGCTCTCACCAGTGCCACAGAAAATTTTGGCTCAGACAAAAGACAACCCGAAGGTCTTCGCGGCGTAATTGCCATTAAACCAAAAGGTATTTCGGATAACGCAGAATTGAGATCCACCGATCCCAAAGAATACATAGAAAACAAAAGTAACCAGCTCCTAATAAATCGGGACAAACTTGGCACCGACATGCACACCGTCACTATCGGTGCCGGCCTAACTTACGACCAAGTAAACAAAATAATAGCCAAAGAATTGGGGCCTGAATACTGGGTGGCCGTAGATATTACCAGCATAGAAGAAGCTCTTGTTGGAGCCGTTTATGCCACAGGTGGCCAAGGACCATCCGGCATTAAACTCTCTGAAATTGCCATCAAAATAAACATGACAAATGGAAAAGAAATTAAAAGCCTAAAAACTAAAGAAGAAATTAAAGAACACGAAGGCCTTGGAGGGCACGAAGGAGGGCACACGAAACTGGAATTAAAAGTTTTAAAACGACCTGTTAACCGTTTCGGCTTTAGAATCATTCTGAAAAACACGACCGGCCACCAGGACTATTCAAAAAACGCCGCAGCCATATTGGCCAAACTTGCACCATATTTTAATTTAAAATTCGACAATGGCATCCTATCCTCAGCTGCAGGATCTGATAGCGTAGATGGAATAGAAATAATGGATAAAGCCTCGATAGAATTGGTAAACAAAACTCGCCAAGATTCTCTCACCGACCAAATTCTCAAAGAAATGACTCGAGCAAATTCAGAATACTGCGTATACGTGACAGGAAATTCCACAAAAACTTTTCACCAATTATGCGAAGATGCCAACGACAATATACTATCAACTCTAGGGGAACTGGAAAAAATTGCCGAGGTAATTCCGGTGGCCGGCGAAACGGCAGGATCAAAAGATATTGCCGAAAACCTGGAAAGCATGCGTATTTTGAGAGAAGCAATTCCGGAACTGGCAAAGAGACAAGTGACTCATTCACAAACAAAACCATTTTCCACTTCATTAGACATCAATTTCAGCATTGATAAAAATCACCAACTAAACCCAACTCAACTCCAATCAATTTACCACGAGATCCTTCGCGCTTTCTTCGATTACGAAGAACACGTTATGACCTACATCGGAGGAATTGCAAAAACCAAACACTCCAACATAAAAATGTACCGCTACGGACACCTGGGTCGAGATCCTCACACGCGCTTCACAATCTGGTCAAATGAAAAAGCGCCCGGTGAAATTGTGAGACAGGACGAAGTCCAGGATGTAGGCGCGGCCATCAGCGTTTTCAAACGAAGATTATTGACAACTCTCAAAGAACTTCAGGACAAACATCCTGAAATTCAAATTCATGCCGGAGAAAAAGGCAAAACACCGGATCCATCAGTACTATCCGCAGAAGTTTTAGCCCGCTCACAAGCAATAATCAGAGAAGCGGGAAGAAATTGGAACTTCCGTGCCAGAGCGTTTTTACGCTCTGACAATCCTCCAACTAACCGCCCACATTCCAATTAAATAAGCAAAATACACCACCACTTCTTCAAAAGATGGATTGGCATTATATCCAAAAAGATGTTTCAAAAATTCTCCCAAGCCACTTTTTTCATTCAAAATAGAATTCAAATCCCACAAATGTTCATTATAAGTAGCCAACACTCCCGCTTCCTGAAATTCATGCACTCCATGAGCCACTAAACCTGCCGCAAACAAAATCAGTAACACTGTCGTGAAAGTAAAAAATTTACGCAAAGGAATTTTAGCAATACCTTTGAACAAAATATAACTAATTACTATCGCCACAAAAATACCCAAAAGCGCTCCCATAAGCACCTGCACGCCCTCAGCTTCAGCCTGAATTCTCGCACCTTGCAGGAAAATCACCGTCTCTACACCTTCACGAACAACGGCAACAAAACTAAGTAAAAACAAACCAAAATAATAATTTTTTGAGACATGAGCATCAACCTTGGCTTCAATATTTTTCTTTATCGAATTTCTTTGTTTCATCATCCACAAAATCATCCAAGTCAAAAGTCCGGCCGCTACCAACATTGTTACCCCCTCATACAATTCCTCGGATTTTCCCACAAAACCACCAAAATATGTCGCAAACAAAAAAGCAACCAGAGCACTAAAAATCACTCCAACCAAAACACCTTGCCAAACAAATTTCTTAGCCTTCGGGCTCACCACTTTATTCAAATAAGCCAAAATTATACCAACAACCAATGCCGCCTCTAAAGTCTCCCTTAGAGTTATAATTAATGCTGAAACCATAAAATTAATTAGATTATATTATAAAAAAACCTTTATTTTTTTTCGCCGCTCTTTGCCCCTGCCGGCAAAACTCTTACTTTATCCAAAGTAAGCTTGGACTCCCAACCATCGGAAACAAATTTAACGGAATATTTATCACCATCTATTTTTTCAACTTTTGCCGTATAATAAGCATCTTCCATCCATTCTGCTATAACAATATCTCCAATTTTAATTTCATCTGCTGATGGAGCCACATTCTGAACCAGCCTATCCTCGGTATAACAAGCCGGCTTCTGACTTTCTCCGGAATTATAAAAATTATCGCCATAAGCTATCTTCCAACCACCTTCCTTGCACACTTCACTCACCTTTCCAATATGCCAATTCCCCTGATACCAATCAGCCAAAACGACATCATTCACCTTAAATTTTGGTGAAGCTTTGCACGCTGTAAACAAAGTCAAAATCGCAAATAATATAAAAAGTTTTTTCATAAAAAAATTTATCAGATAAAACCTGCGAAATTATATATTATCGATGAACTTCCAGCAATGGCAGGACATTTTTATCGTAATCTGCAATAGAAGCAAATGCGGAGTCATTACCATCGGCACTCACAAGCACTGCATAAAAACCTCTGGCAATAATTTTTACACGGCCATCGCTACCAACAGTTCCAGAATTAATTTCATCCCCCACTATTACTCTTCCATGTTTTTCTAATTTCGTACACCTCTGGTCATAACCATGTCTAAATAAACCAAAATCCCCTCGATTTGAAACTACCACATAGAATTTTTCATTCACTTTTTTTGAGTATACATTGACCGGAAATCCTTCTTTCAAAAACTGAAGCTTACGAGCCGAAAAGCGCCCCTTATCATCCATTTTACAGGTGAAAGCTTGGTGTCCAAAATTCTTGGCATATTCATCAGATTGCTCAACCTTAACATTACTATCCCCAACAGTAATTTTAAAAGCTATATTTTCATCCGAAAACACCTGGCCCACGGCACTTATCAATTGACGCATAACATCGCCAATTTCCTTCATTCCATCAGCGGAAGCGACCACCTCTACAGTATTGGCAAAACAATCCACGGACAAAACCACCCCACCATATTCAGTCATCAA
This sequence comes from Candidatus Peribacteria bacterium, assembly GCA_943358175.1. GTDB lineage: Bacteria > Patescibacteriota > Gracilibacteria > UBA1369 > LOWO2-01-FULL-3 > JACRIB01. The sequence goes on along the minus strand of CALRGV010000003.1, from coordinate 85,586 downwards.
CCTACGCACAGAGTTTCTCAAAACATCAACAGAATTAAGAAACTCAACACCTTGATCATCACTCTCGACAGCCTTTTTTTCCTCTCCAGCCTTTCCCATTAAAAATAGCAATTAAGAAGACTACCTTCTAAACTGTTTTAAGATGAAAGTCAATTCGCCGATCTTGAATTCTATCCTTTCAAAAATTCTTTAGCCCAAATGTCGAATTTCTTGTTAGCAAAATGTGATTCCAGGCAGTGGCGGATGCGCATCATTTTTTTGCAGTTGGATTTCCAGACGTAATCTTCAAATTCTTGAAAATCTTTTTCGAAAAAATTTTCGAGGCTAAGGCGAAGTTTTGTGAAAAGATTATATTTTAGTTTTCTTTGATTGCGATATTGGAGTTTTGGCTCAAGGTAAAGGTAATCGAAGAGTGCTTTGGCCTTAGTGGCTACAGAGTAGATGTGGCCGTCGTAGGTGACTTCTTGGAAGCCATAGTAGAGAGATTTTTTGAGATTGGAATAGCGAAAAGTTCCGAGAAAATTTCGGTTCTCACTGGCATTTTTAAGAGTTATGGAAGTGTAAGTCGAGGCATCTTCAGTATTTGGCATAAGACCGTGTTTATGGAGCACATAATTCAGGCTTAAATATGAAGGTGAATGAATTTGCGATGCTAAAAATTCCGCAAATTGTAACTTGTTAGATTCGTTCAAATAAGTCTCCGTCTTAGCGTAGAGTCCTCTTTTTAATTTTATCAACTTGCGATTTTTCAGGGCTCGTTTGATTTCTGCATCGAGGGCGTGGGGAGATTTTTTGGAATGAAGTTGAAGGTCCTTTTTAGTGAAAATTTTTGAAGTCATGGGTGGAGGCGGTGTGTCACCTGGATTACATTTTGAATTGGAAGTGGTACTCATTATGTACTATTTCTAATTTGAAATGCAATCTTGTTGACGAACTATGCGTGATGCAGACGATTTGTCAAATGCGCGGCCTATATCGAGTCGGGAAAAATTTTTAACTTTAGCAGAAAAAACCATCCTCGATGGACAACTTTCAACTACACAGTTTTAAAATTTCATCGGTTTCCCATCTAATATTGATTCCAGTAATTGTGATCCATTTTACCTACTGACCATGCGTAGTAATAGTTGTATCCCTTGGCACTATCTTCTAAACCGTTTCAAGGCAAAAATCAATCCGCCGATCAGTAAAAATTATTTTTGAACTAACCTTTCCGCCTCCATTTGCGCTGCCTGCTCATTAGTTAAAGGGACAATATCCTCGATGCTATAGCTTCTTGGCTTTGGAGAGTTGTTAGCAGAAGCATGAGCCACTCCGCCCACGGTCGCCATCAAAGCCGCCACGGCAAATGCCGTCTTCATACGAAACCCAAAAACTTTATCAAAAAATGATTCATAAGCAAAAGGCTGAATATCCGCAAACACAGGACGTGGCCGTGGAGCACGAACAGGTTGCTGAACAGGTGCACGCACAGGTGCCACCGCCCGTACCGGTACCTCAATAGGTCTTGGAGCATATGCGGGCTCACGTCTCAAAGCCTCCTTCGCTGCTTCCATAAACATCGCCGTAGTAGGAGTCTCATCTAATTTACCGGCCTCACCAAACTCCGCAAAAACAGACATAGGACTATCTACCGATTCAATCATTCTTCCCTGCTCAGCAGTAGGCCAAGCTTTCACTCCAAACCACCCACCATTTCCAGCTTTTACATCCACCTTAAAAGTTTGCGCTAGAGTTTTAGGTAAATCTAAGATCATATTATCAAGTTTTCCGGAACTAACCTTGGGTTGAAGAACAGGCCGTTCAGCGGTTTCATCCCTCAAAACAGATTGTTTACTAAAAACACTCAAGTCCGGCCTAGCATTGGCTTTATCAGGCATTTCAAACATTAGATGATCAAGTTTCCCGGGAGTTCTTGCTTTCACCGGCTCAGCCTTCGTCGCGCCGACACTCCATCCACCTCCCGCAGCCCAATCATCAACTGCATTATCATGCATTGCATTACTAACTCGCTGATGAATTTCCGGTCTCACGTCAACTTCCGGAGCTAATTCTACCAGCTTAGAGCCTTCCGATTTTTTTCCAAAAGAAAACGCGCTTTTCGCCGTCTCTACCGTTGAATTGAAAGCTGATTTAAATTTTTCAAACATAAAATAATAATTAAATACCAAATATAGTATACAGATAAAAATTCAAAACATTACAAAAACAAAATTGACAAAACAAATAGGCATTATACAGATGTCTGTAGCAATCACCGTACTACTTTACCCCATCCTCATCCTCCACTTTTTCTATTCTCACAAAACTCTCGGAACTCAGATGTCCATCCTCATAACCCGAGGAGGCTACAAAATATTTCACCGTTCCAATAAATTTTTCTGCCAATTTCACATATCCCAAAGCAATATCTTGACCCAGTCCATCAGTGGTATTCATCGTCACCGCCATTTTCAAAAACTTATCCATGAAAATCACCAACGGCTTAGTATTCAAATAAGATACCGATCTATCATAATTATTTTTCAACTGACCAAAAGCTTCTTTATAATCAGCATCCTGAGAAAGAACATTCTGACCGTAAAAAGTCGGAAAATCCGGATACCAGGCCACTACAAACACGCCATCCCCCATTAAACCATAATAGAATTCGTTTTTCACGCTGGTGACATCAATTCCACTCAACATACTCCACTCCGCAATTGAATCCTGCGGAACAGACTTCCAATCAACAAAAACCTTGTGCAGAGCTCCACCATTCACAGCCGCAATATCTTTTTTCATAAAACTTGTCTGGCCCTCGATAGCCGGAATAAGCTTGTTCACCTCCAAAATTATTTCATCCACATAGCCGTCAAAATCCACCAGCAAATTTTTTGCTTTTTCCAAATCATCATCTTGAAGCTGAAAATAAAACGCTATCGCCGGCAAAAAGTTTTCCCTGTCGGAAATTGAAATTGCATGAGGTGAATCCAAAAGAAATTTTATTTTCTGAACAAAAGAACTAATTAACTCTTTCAAACCTCCCGAACTATCAGCTGTTGCTTTTTCACCTGGTTCAATGCCCAAACCTCCCAAAACACTCGTCTGCAAAAACCCACTTTGAACGGAAGCCTCAGCCTCATCAGGGGAGACACTAGGCTCCTTCTCCACTAAAGAATCTAACAAAATACTCATAAAACCAACCGACTCGGAATAATAAAAAAGACCTTTGCTGTTCACCTTATCCACAAGTGATATTTTGTAATTTGGACTTGGAACTAAAACACTAAATCCCGGATTATTTTCATCAATACTGCTTCCATAGTAAGACCTCAATCCATCCTCAACCATGACCATTTCCGCAAAAGTACTTTTCAAAGCTTGCAAAACCTCCGCATACTTTTCACCAAAAACTTTTCCAATTCCCGAATTAAAGAGAGTTCCGCTCTGAAACATATAAAAAATTCTTCCCTCAGACTTGGAAACATAATCCTTAAATTCCTGATTCTTATTCAATCCATCATTTTTAGCTATTCTCTTCATTGCGGCTTTACGATCATCCCCACTCTTTCCAATCACAAAAATATCCCTACTCAAAGCCAAATAAACGGAACCGGAATCATTAGTCCAATACTCCACGCCATCATCTTTTTCATATTTCACATCCTTCCAAAAACCCTCTCCACTGGCAATCAATTTACCTATTAAAACAGAAATTTTACTACTTTCTTCGAATTTCCCGGCAAAAATCATTTCCCCTAAATCACCAGAAGTGACAGAAATTCCCGCTTTCCACTTTCCTTTAAAAATCGGTACCAAATCCTCTTCCCAAGATAAATTTGCAGCCTTTAAACTTCCGTTAAAAAGCTTTTTATACATACCTATTAATCCCGTAGTCGGAAATTGATTTATCATGCGCTCCAAATTGGCCGCCTGCTTATCGCTGGTATAATCAACCACAAAAATCATTGCGCCATCCTTTGGGAAAGCCGCTTCCAAATCTCTATTTCCGGATTTACCAAAGCCACAAGCCGCCAAAGTCAAAACCACCAGAGACATCACTCCCGCGAAAAAAAATCTCCTGCTATTTTTCATATAAGTTTGTGAAAAAATTAACAAAGAGACTTTAACAAAAAGCTACAGTCGCCGCAACAAAACCGGCATTATTTAGTAGCTGATCCTTTTCTTGTATCCTTCCTTTTGTGAGTAGTATGCTTGCGGCATTTAGGACAAAACAGGCTCAAATCCTTAGCAATTTCGCTATCACGACGCTTGTCGTAAGCTGTTATGCTTTGGTGTGCCAGATTACAAGGTTTTCCATCTACATCTTCCTTGCAATACCAGGTTGTAAATTGACTTTTTCCGTGTGACATATTCTTAAATTAAAACTTATAACTTCATAAGAGCAAAAGCATATTAGCTAAATTCTCGCTGTTGTCAAAGGAATAACGCCTCAAACCTCAAAAACACATCCATGATTTTTTTGTGATATCCCCATTTTCCACTAGAAATATCTGTGTTTCATCCGAACTCTCCGTTAAACGATTACTGGTGGTATTTGCAGACAAGCTGTAGAGAAAACATGCCTTATTTCTAAAAGAAAACTGGCTTAACCTTGCCGTCAAAGGAGAGTTTAGAAAAGTCCACGCCTTCATAAATGGAGTTGACTCTTGATTGGGCACATCCGCCACAACTATCTGAATTATGGCATCCAAAAGACTGCCTCACTCTATCTCTGACGCCTGAGACAAATCCATCATCGAAGATATTTCCATAGCTATCTTTTTTTTCATGCGCCTTTTGAGGACAAGGATAAGCATCTCCTCTCGCATCAATATTCATCTGTAAAAAGGATATGAAGCAATTCCTAAAAGCAGCATGAAGCAGAAAGCATTCATTATCCAAGACTTGCATAATATTTGTTTGCTTAAGAAGAAAATCTCTAAACTCTCCATTTAAGACTCCGATTTCTACAATCAATTTTTGTCTCAGACCAATATTTATCAAAAACCTACTATAGTCCTCATTGGCTTCAGGCCTAAACTGCAAAGTAAGTCCTGAAAATTTATCTGCATCTGTTTGAGGTTTAATTCCATCAAATATAGTACGAGCGAAATCAATTAGAGCGTGAGCAGTCAATTCGTTGAAAACAAAACCAATGCCTAATTTTTCCAAAGGCCCATTCAGATAATCCGTTATATTTTTCATCACATCCTCAAATTTATCTCTGTTATGAACTTGATTATAAAGTCCACGATTTGGAGCATTTAAAGAAACTCTCAACCAATCTAATTCGCTCAATACGCCTTCTGGCAAAGCTTTCACCCCATTGGACATCATTCCGATTGGTATAGGTCCCATTTCTCTACGAATAGCGGCTACGAAATCATCAATTCTATTTTCACCGTCTCTATAAATTGAAGGCTCTCCACCACCGGTAATAGTTATAACTCGTGGTTTAAGCTGAGCAATTACCGGCACAGCACTTACAGGCAAAACAGTGGGCCCAAAAGCTGTCATACAAAAATTGCATCGTAAATTGCACGCATCGTTAACATATAAATCTATAAGTGGAATTCCAAAATCATCACCTTCTTCCTCCATATTGTTTTTAACAACTGGGGCATATGCTAGAGCCAAATTTTGATTTCTTACTTCTCTTAAGGGTTCTTCGCTCATTAAATAAAATTAGGGGTTTTAACATCATCAGGTGGAGTAAGATCCTCTCCCTTATCGAGCGCTACATTGAATTTAGTTAATCTACATTCTGGACATTTTGCAGCACAAAAATCTTTATCTAAAGTTAAATTTGCTTGCCTGAATCTTTCAGAGCTATTCCAAATTTCATTAAATGAAGCGTCGTTTATATTACCAATTGCCGGCCAGTCTGGATAAGAATTAAGTCTTCCACATAAATAGACAGAACCATTTGCTCCAACAATTGATGATAAGCTGTGAGCTGTACAAGGTAGCCCGGCATTTCCCCTCGTAGTATTCTCTTTCAATGCATCAACAAAAACTTTAAATCCATCTCTTGTATATTTCCGCAAATCTTCAAATTCAGAATAATTATCTAGAGAAAGTTGAGGCTGCCCAACTACCGGTTTAATTTGCACATAATCTACTCCCATATCTCTTAATTGTTGGACCATTTCAGCAATTCCCTCTCTAGTTTTTCTGGTGATAATGTACGAAACTCCCAAGACGGTGTGAGTTTTTAATCTAGCCATCCTTTCAATATTTGCTATCACTCTATCGAACATGGCTTTTTGTCTAGATTTCAACTCGTTCATTTGAGCAGGAGAAGAAACATCTAAGCTCACTCTCACCCATTCAAAAACGCCAAAAACGTCTTCATAATCAAATTTACTTCCATTAGTAATCAAGCCTGCGGCCATTCCGGTTTCACCAATTCTTCTTGTAATGTTTGCAAAACTTTTATGTAAAGTTGGTTCACCACCACCTTCAATAACCACACCTTTTGTACCACCTTCAGCAAGGTCATCGAGTAAGCTATAAACTACTCTTTCTTGCATGTGACCATTTTGCTTTGCACGAAGCATGAGATCAGAACACCAATCACATTCAAAGTTACACTTGTCGGTCAAAGAAAGCTCCACGCTCACTGGATAACTAGTGTCAACAATACCATTCCGGGCTTCACGAACCGCTGCTAATTTCTGCGGGAATAGACCTAGTTTTTCTACGCAAAATTCAGACATCTAATAATTTATTTACATTGGTAATTACTCTAGCTACATCTTCTTCAGTTAAGCCTGGATGAATTGGCAAGGATAAGACACGTGAACAAACTTCTTTTGTCTGTGGCAAATAAACGGATGACTCAATACCACTTAAAGCCTCTTGTTCATTTAAACCCATATCATAATAAACGGCGGTGGGAATTCCTTGCTCGCTTAGAGCTTTTCTCAAATCGTCTCGCGCTTCTACTTGAATAGTAAATTGGTGATATACATGATTAGTGCCTGCAGATTCTTCTGGCAAAATTAATCCTTTAACTTTCCGGAGACCTTCTCTATAACGTGCTGCAATTTCTCTACGTCTATCATTCAATGCGTTAACATGTGGCAGTTTTGCTTTTAAAATAGCCGCCTGAACCGTATCGCACCTAGAGTTAAATCCTGCAAAATCATGTCTGTATGGAGCAGCAGAGCCCTGATTTCTCAATATTCTAATTTTTACGGCCATAGCGTCATCATCAGTAACCATTAAACCAGCATCACCATATGCTCCTAAATTTTTTGTAGGATAAAATGAATAGCATCCGAACTGACCAAAACTTCCCACCATTTTTCCGCCTACGCTTGCTCCAAAAGCTTGAGCGCAATCCTCAATTACAGGGAGTCCCTGCTTGTTTGCAACCCTCATGATTCCTTCTATATCACATGGCCCTCCAAAAATATGAACTGGCATAATAGCAGAAGTATTATAATCAATCGCAGCAGCAATAGCTTCTGGTGAAATATTATAAGTAGATGGATCTATATCAACATATTTAGGTATGAGCCCCTCGTTTAAAATCACTTCGCTAGTGGCAAAAAATGTAAATGGAGTAGTTATTACAGAGCTGCCTTTAGGTAAATCGAGAGCTCTCAGCGCTAAGGCCATTGCATCCGTTCCTGAAGAAACTAGAATGGCATTCTTAACCCCTAAATAGTCTTTGAGCATTTCTTCCAATTCACCGACTTCTCGTCCCAAAATAAAATCTCCACGACGAATAATATCAGCTATTGCAGTTAAAATTTCAGCCTGAAGTGATTCATCTTGTTTTGGAATATCCACAAAATTCATATAATTTTTCAATTACGTATTTAGCATCTTCTTCACTCACGACTGCAGAGACAGGTAAGCAAATATGATTTGCACAAAAATGATCCGCGTTAGGAAATCCATTTTCTCCTCCCTCAAATTTATTCTGAAAAACAGGTTGAGAATGTAGTCCATCGGCATAAACTTCACCACTTAGCGAAACTCCTAATTCTTTCATCTTTGCTTTTAATAATTCTCTATTAATTGAAGGCCTCAAATTTACAACATACTTATAATAATTACTTTCTGAACCGGCAGGAATTACCGCTGGACTTAAATCCGGCAATCCATTTAAACCATCGTCATAAATGCGAGCAATCATTTTTCTATGATCGATAAATTCATCTAATCTCCTTAATTGTGAAATACCAAGCAAGGCATGAATTTCACTCATTCTCCAGGCATAGCCTTGATGCGTATGGAAATTTCTTCCTCCGGATGCTTTTCCTTGGTCTCTATAAATACGTCCTTCTTCAATTACGCGTGGATCTTTAGCAACTACCATTCCACCTTCTCCACTAGTCACTACTTTTGTAGGGAAAAATGAAAAGGTTCCTACATCTCCAATGGTTCCAACTTTTTGACCATTCACTGAAGAGCCATGAGCATGAGCGCTATCTTCAATTAATTTAATTCCTCTCTCGTCACAAAGCTGTCTTAATTTCATCAAGTCGCGAGAGGGAGTTCCTCCAATATGTACTACCACTATTGCAGCAGTATTTTCATCAATTAATCTAGATGCATTCTCACTGTCTAATCCAAAAGTTTCACTTTCGATATCTCCAAATTTCAAATTTCCACCGGCATGTAATACGGCACCGGCAGTAGCATAAAAAGTATTTGCAGGGACGATTACATTTTTCCCTTCAACTCCAATACACCTCATAGCAATTTCTAAAGCAGAAGTGCCGCTATTTACCGCTAGAGCTTTATCTGCACCTAAATAGTCAGCAAATTCTCTCTCGAAAATTTTGGTTCTTTCTCCTAAGACAAGCTGTCCTGTCCTCAAAATATCAGCAAACTCACTTTGCATGGCGACAATATCTTCTTCCGGAAAATGTATTTGAGCGGCAGGTATTACCCTTTCTGGCACTTTTAAATCTTCCATATTAAATTGATTTTAACAATAATTCTTTTAACCGCTTGTGAGCGCGTACATCTTTGGCTACAAAATCTGGGTTATTTCTTAGTTCAGCTAAAGTAGCACCATATTCTGGTAGATATAGAAGTGAGGCCAAAGGGTGGCCTGGCAAAATATCTCCTTGAGGTTCAAGCAAGAGCACTCCATTATCTTGTTCCACAACTTCTGTAGTCTTTCCATTAACATCTCTATAGATAGCGCAAATTCTAAAAGTACAAGCACGTTCACTTTCGGAAAGCCTACTTATTTCTTCTACAGTCCTCGTGATAAGTCTTTCGTCATTTGATCCATCAGCCCATCTGCGAGTGCTAACACCAGGCTTTCCTTCCAATCCTTTAATCTCCATACCACTATCATCAGCTATCACAGGCAATTTAACGCGACCACCTACCCAATCAGCTTTGATTCGTGCGTTTGTTGAATAATCATCTTCGCCTTCTATGTCATCTGGTAATTGATAACCAAAATCACGCGGGGATAAAACCTGCATGTCAGGCCTCCAAACTTCATTGGCAACTCTTTGCTTTTCAGGATTACTTGATGCAAGAACTATTCGGTTTAACATCATTATTGAGTTAAGATTCTGCCAACTCTTGCTCTCATTTGCCCACAACTTGCCAAAACTTTTTCGTCTGCATCTCCTTTAAATACTTTCACATCTACTCCCTGTGACTCCAAATGAGCGATGAAAGATTCAAATTTTTCTGCGGTTGCTGGCTTCATCTCAATCCCGGGGAAGGGATTAAATGTAGAAACCTTTATTCGTCTTAAATGTGGTGCTGCCTGAATAAATTTTGCTAACTCCTTTGCGTGTTCAATAGAATCATTAAGTCCATCAACTAACATCACGTTGTACTTCACGGGTTGTCCAGTGGTGGCTGCAAAATAATCTAAGTGAGGTAGGCACTCTTCCAGAGATTTAACCTTAGGAATAAATTTATTACGTATTGCTGGATCAAGAGAAAGCAAACTGAACTGAATCTTCCCTCTTCCAGATCTCCCAAAATCAGTATTTGCAAGCTCAGAAATTCTTTCAGGTCTTACTCCGGTAGTGGATATATTCAATGAACTAATTGAAAGACTTGGATCATTCAATATTCTAGATGAAGCATCAACTACAGCGTCAAAATTGAGGAATGGTTCTCCGTTACCCATAAATCCAACCACTACATTTTCGATTTCTCCTCTGTTCTGAAAGGCAAGAGATACCTGTTCATGTAACTCTCCAGCTGAGAGTTTTCTTTCATATGGTATTTCACTATACGGAATGGCACAGAACTGACACTGTAAAGGACAGCCAGCCATAGTTGAAACACAAATATCAAAAGTGCCCTCTGATGTAAATGTCCCCAATTCAAAGGTCCCTTTTTGTCCAGGTGTCTCAAGAATATATTTAGAAATGCTTCCATCCTGAGCAGCTACTCTATTTACTATTTGGAAACTAGTTTCTATGCCTTGTGGGTCTTCCATATAACCGATTAAGAAAAGATGTAACCCTACAAGGTATTCCCAATTACGTCAAGAGCATGTTTACTGGTTAGGATTATTTTCCCATTTTTCTTTTTTTTCCTCTCAAAAAAATCAATAAACTCTTGTTTATTCTTAATATAAATATCTTTTAATAATGGCTCTTTAAAGAAGAAAGCGATGGCTTCATATATGTCGGAAGGATTAGCTGCGGTAAGTGAAGAATTAAAATTGATTTTCTTTTCTCTCGCGCATTTTTTCTCACAATATCTCTCCCAGTAATCTTGAAGATCCTGAGATTCCCTATCTTGAATAAGATTGAATTCAAAAAAAATATTATCAAATTTCCCTTCATTACAGACATCCACCACAAAAATTTTCCCTCCTCCCTTAATCATTTGACTGCATTTCAAAAAAACATCATCCCATTTATACAAAGGAAGTTCCCACAAAAAGTAAGCCATAATGATCAGATCAAACTTTTTCTCCGTTGAATACTCAAAAAAACCAATACTCTCAAAGTTTACATTAGCTTCAATAAATGAGTCTCTCACGTCTATAGCGGAAACTTTGTGGCCTTCTTTTGCTAAGGAACTACTCAATTTCCCCTCGCCACATCCTACATCTAAAATATCTAAGGACTTTCTCCCAAACGAATCTTCTATAGCCTTAAAAACACAGTCGTTTAAAGCTTTCTTCTCGTCACTGAGTTTCAAATATTTGTCGAATAAAATCGAGTATTCATCATTCATGTCTAAAATATATACCACTTGACAAGTTAAAGCCAAAAAACGTACCTTTGTTCCTTATGTTTTTTAAATCAAAAAGCCCACTGGCAATATATGCACATCCCGATGATGAGGTTATCGGAGCTACTCATGCTATGCGCGAATGTTCTCAGCTCCTATCCTTAGCGTTTGTCACTGATGGAGCGCCTCTGGAGGAAGATTCTCCTGAATACTACTATCCAAATACCCCGCATCTATATGGCCCGGAATATATTGCCTTTAGACGGGCAGAGGCAAAAAAGGTTGCAGATATTTCAGGCATTAGCCGACCATTACATTTTGCAGGGCTAACAGATTCCCGCCTTCATCTACAAATTACTCAACTTCTCAGTGGAGTAAGGGGAATAATTAAAGAATTAGATCCTGATCTCATCATCACTCATTCTTATGAAGGTGGTCATTTGGATCACGATCTCGTTGTGGCAGCAATCTGGAAAATACTTAGTGAAACTCAAAATAACATCACAGTTTGTGAGACACCACTCTATTCAAAAAAGGGGGAGGAAATTACTCATAATGAGAGAATAGCCCGACATAAATCATGGCAATCAATGGCTGTGCCTCCAGATTCCAGAAAAGCGGAAGCGATGGCAGCATACGCAAGTCAGCAAATAGACTTACAATATTTTGATCCAAAAGTTTTCGAACACTATCACTTTCAATCACAATCACAACTTGCTGAAATGGCCCAAATAGCGAATGGAGGTGAAACTTTATATGATCCAAGAGATCATCAATTTATTCTTCAACTTCTGCGCGAGTAAATTTGTACCTGGTAAAAAACTCCGGTTCGCAATGAGATTGTAATTCATCATATTTAATTCCCCTGTGACGAATTTCGCCTAAGGAAAAAGATCGGTGTTGAGCTTCTAGCCACTGTCTTTTGCCATCGGAATAAAAGCTATCATTCTCGCCATTAATCACATAGACATAAAAATCCCTAGGAATGGCTAAACACCTACCAAAACGATTTAGTCGCAGATAAGTACCAAAATCTCCACATGAACCCATATCTTCTACTACTCCTCCACTCTTTAAAAATGCACTTCTTCTCATTAGTTTAAAAGCATCGTAGTAGCCATGGTTCAAGAGTTCAAATACTGAATGTTCTTTCGCAACTCTCATTTTGTATTGCTTGGCTACAGTATTTCTAATAACTGCTGATGGTTCATAATTATCAACATCAAGTAACCATGGCATATTTGCCGCCACTTCATCGAGAGTACAACCCAATTCAAATACTAAGTTTGAAACACTCATTACAAATTCATCCTTTCCCTTAAGTGCAGCTAGAGATGTATCAAAAGCATCTACTTCTCCTATGCGATCATCACTATCTAAATAGGATAAATAATCTGAATTTGCTAAGAAGGCTGCAATATTCTTAGGCAAAGCTTCGGAACCGGAATTATTTGCCAATGCTACTAATTTAATGAGTCTTTGTTGGGCAAAACCTCTCAGGATATCGACACTTCCATCTGTAGACCCATCGTCTACGGCTAGAACATCAATGGATCCTTTTTCTTGCTGGCATCTCAACGCACTTTCAATAGCTTGCTTAATAGTATGGGCACGATTAAAACAAGTTACAATTAAAGTAGAATCCGTATGTTCTCCACTACCAAGATGTGCTTCCGCAAATGGAATAAGCTCTCCATCACGATAGACACCAGCCTCTCCTTCAGCAAAATTTAAGTAGTTTTTTTGATTCATTTCAGTAGATCACTGAGTAAATCATTCACCATTTCCCGTGCGCCATCAAAACCACCAATCATACTGGAAACGGCTTCTCTCTGACCATTTGTAAGCGCTTCCCTTTCATCTTTGTCTCTCAACGCATCTACAAAGCTTCTCAAAACTCCTTCTCTCACTTCAGCCATTTCGTCACTCCATAATTCACCAACATTTCTGTATAATCGCGGAGTGTCGTAATCTCCAATGTTGCAATCACCTCCATATATTTTATCAGTAACCGTGAGATTATGTTCTGTTGGATATCCAGCTTTCTTCAAAGTCTGAAAGCCTGTTGGTTGACCTCCATTTTGCTCCGGCAAGAAAAATAATGGAGTTCTAAAATGAGCAGCCTCTTGAACAGTAGAAAATCCTGGTGAAGCAAAAACAGCATAAGCATCTCTGATCATTCTCAAATTTTCTTCATAGGGAAAGCTTGGAACAACCTTGAAATTATTAGGTAAAGAATCACAGGATCCTTCCTTCGTCAGTTGCTCGAAAATTTTTGGATGACAAGAAAAAATAAATGGAATATCCACTTCGAACTTGTCATGAGCCTCACGAGCAAAGGCCAATGCCCCTCTGGCAAAAACCATGTTCTGCTCGAAACTTAATGTTGGAGCTAAACTGCCACTCAGTGTCACCAATACGTGTTCACCTTCAGAGCTTTTCTCGTTAGGATCAACTAAAGGATCTATCATTGCCCCTATCACTTGAATTTTTTTACCTAATTCCCCCATTGCTGAAACTCTTTCGTTTACGCCTAAAGCCCCTCTCGCATAAATTTTTTTTGCTAAATGATAGGCAATTAAAACAGTGAAATGAAAATCATTCCCTAAATATTCTTGATATTTTTGTTTCAAAGCTTCCAAGTTAGAAGAAGCCTTTAATGATTCAAGCTCTGAAATTTCAGCATCTAATTTTTGCTCGTATTTTTCAAAATCCCAAAACCAAAGCATTCCATCGTAAAAATAAACTGGCAAATTATTGAACCACCCATAGAATACAGCTGCCGTATCATAACTTGGAACTACCACATCAACATCCTTAAATTGATCACTATCAAAAATATCACCACTATGTAATTGAAATCTTTGCCTGGATCCAGCTACAACAGCTTTGAACTGTGTATTTTCAATCATGTGCACAGTGCAATCTTCAGATCTCGGGTCTATTCTAAGGGCTCCCTCAATTGCACACATTTCACTAATCCCTCCAAATCCAAATGCTTGGGCAGCTCCTAAAATTTGTAATTTATTTTCCATAAGCTGCTTTAATCGTATCAGTTACATATCTCACCTGCTCTTCTTCTAGTCCGTTATAGAGAGGTAATGTAATACACCTTCTTCCCCAATTTTCAGCAACTGGAAAATCACCTTCTTTATAACCACTCAACTGTTTAAAAATTGTTTTCAAGTGGATTGGATCAAAATTAACAGCGCAACCAATTCCTTTTTCTCCAAAAGTCCTAAAAATACCATCTCTTGTTCCATCTTGGAGTAAAGCGACCATCACGTAGTGTGAACTATCTATACCATCTGGTGCATGAGGCAATTCCACAGGACCAAAGTCTGCTAAAAGTTTTCTATATAGTGCAACTAATTCACCTCTTTTTGCTCGGTCCATAGGAAGTCTATCTATCTGGCCAATGAGCAAACTTGCTTGAATATTGGTCATATTGCACTTCCCGGCAACTTGAACACTGTCGTAACCAACATAGGCTTTCTCTCCCTCTTTACGTCTGCTATGAGCCGTTTTTGTCACTCCACAACAAGTACCGCGACGAAAATCCTCAGCAAATTTATCATCGTTACAAATTAAAGCTCCTCCTTCTCCACTGGTAATATTTTTAGTAGCATAAAAACTAAAAACTGCAGCATCACTCATTTGCCCTGGTTTAATTCCATCTCTCGATGAGACTACAGCGTGAGCACTATCCTCTAAAATTTTTAATCCGTGTTTATCTGCAATCACCTTAAGAGCAACCATATCCACCATCACTCCATACAAGTGTACCGGCATAATGACTTTCGTGTTTTCCGTAATAGCCGCTTCTATTTGATTTAAGTCTATCAAACCTGTTTGCCCATCGCTGTCCACGAAAACTGGTTTTGCCCCGCGTAGCGCCACTGATTGAGCCGTGGCTACATAACTCATCGTAGGAACGATAACTTCATCGCCTGGACCTACATCCCAAATTCTTAAAGCTAATTCAGCGGCACTTGTGCAATTGGTAGTTCCAATACAATGATTCACTTCAAAAAGATCCGCAAATTTACATTCAAACTCAGTAGTAACTCCTCCGGTCGTCAAAAACATCCCCTCAAGGGTAGACACAACTCGAGCTATATCGTCTTTATTGACCGAATGTCGATAAAAAGGAACTTCCATATTTATGCATTAATGATTGATAAAATTGCAAAGTCATAGTGTCTAGATTGGGCAAAGCTTTTCCCCCCATCAAGGCTCTAATTATTTCACGTGATCCGTCCTCTACCGATAAACTTGTTACAATTCCAAATCTATTTGTAAATTTAGCAAAAGAAACCTCATAATCTCTAATGTCTGTGTTTTCTCCTACGTGTTCAACTCCTATTTCTTCACCAAGGGCATCACCAACAACGCCACGAATTCTATCCGCTAAATCTATAACTCTAGTATTTTCACTACCTATATTAAATATTTCCCCACGAACTAATGAAGGATCTTGCTCAAGTAAATGTAATACAATTGCGGCAGAATCTGCTGCGTGAATTAGAGGTCTTCTCTGGTTGCCGCTTCCAAAAACTTTCAAACTCCTATCTTCAAAAGCATTCAAAGACATAAGATTTACAACTAAGTCGTATCTCATGCGATTACTCAGTCCAAAACATGTAGAATTCCTTAATGCTGTAGCGCAAAAATCATTATCAGAAAGTTCCATAAGGTGCTCTTCTACTTCAGCTTTTATTTGTGCATATAAAGATTGTGGATTGGGACTCGTAGATTCATCACAGATACCTTCATTGGCTCCATAAACGGAGCAAGAAGACATTTCCACATAACGTTTAACACCACTTCCCTTCGCCATTTTCGCTACATTTGCACATCCACCAAAATTCACTGACCTCGTAAGATCTGGATCAATTTCTGCTGAAGGATCATTTGAAAACCCTGCTAAATCCGCTACAAAATCTACATCTTTAAACAAGTCTTTACCTACTCCTCTAATGTCAGCCTTAATCATTGTTAGATCATCTCTCGCCTCAACGTGAGCCATTTTATCTTTGCCAAAAACATAGGTGTCAAGCGCTTTGACGCGATAACCTTTATCTAAAGCTTGCTCAACTAAATGTGTTCCCACATATCCACCAGCTCCTGTAATAAGTAGTGTTTCTTTCATTTATTTGAGGGTTGTGGAATGATTTCTGATAAAGGCATCTGCACTAGCGTTATCTCCATTTATTTCTACATTTTCCAGTAGAATTGCACCGTCACCGGCAGAAACAAAAACACCCCTGTTCTCTTCTCTTTTCACTACTCTTCCTGGAATTGTAGTTGCTAACACTGGAGTATCTTCAGGCAAAGAAGCTGTCCATACTCTCATTTCTCTACCTTCCAAACCAGTAAAAGCTCCCGGATATGGATGAGATGTGGCCCTAATTAAATTGAATATTTCTCTTCTGGTTCTAGAAAAATCAATGCGTCCATCATCTGGAGTAAGTCTCACCCCGAAAGTTGCTTTTGATTCATCCTGTGGTGATCCCACAGATCTACCGGCCAATATCCTAGGCAATTCTTCCGAAACTAATTCTACAGTCAATCCAGTAACCCTATCTCTCACCTCTCTCACATATTCATCACTGCCAATTGCAGTTTCCTTGGCACCAATAATATCCCCTGAATCCGTTTCTTTAGCTGCGTAAAAGAGTGTTACCCCGGTTTTGTTTTCTCCCAATCTTAGTGAATGGTTTAATGGGGCAAATCCTCTCAAATGTGGCAGTAAACTATCATGAGCTACAGTGAGCCCCCTGTGTGCAGCATTCACAGCATCCATAGGAAAAAGCTTTCGCCAATTTATACAAAGAGCTGTATTGGCATCATATCTTCTTATTAATTCAGCATATTGAGTAGATTTCACATCATTAGAAGAGTAGACATCTGCACCTGCCTCTTTTGCTACTCTGGCGATTTCTTCACTTGCCTGAGCACCATACCCAGTATCATATTGCACACAAACAGCGGCCACTTCACCAATTCTGTCCTGAACTATCCTTTGCATTACTTGAAGGCCTCGTTCGGTACCTAGAAATAGCACCAACCTCTCATTATCTCCGAGATCATTTGTACGTCTTTCAAAATTTTCCATATTCTTTTTTAGCAGTTTCTAAAAGTTTTTCAACTTTGCCAGGATCCTTTGTCCACACCTGTAGAAAAGCTCTTGCACTAACTTCAAGTCTAACAAGATCTGCCTGTCTTTTTTCTTCAAAAATATCTCCCGAAAGCCACTTCAAAGTGTCATAATCAATAAATTTTCCATCCATTGTTAAATTTTGTTCAGTAAGCTGTCCGTGCACTCCCCCATTTTTGTGAAGCAATGCAACGTTTTTATAAATTCTCTTTAGAATAAATTCTAGGTACAAATCTAAATTTCCCTCAATGTCTGGCAAGTCATTTCCTAAAACTTTTGCTTCTTGTAGTAAGTAGGCTGTCACGTCTTCCATCAACATAGCTCTCACTTTCTCGGTATCTAGTTCAGCGTTGTAGAGAAGTTCCCCTGCAAAAATGTAATCCTTAAGACGATGATTAATACCAATCGCATCAACCCTAATTACGAAAGGAATTTCTTTATACTCAGGCGGCAGGCCGGCATCATCAAATGCCTCACCAATTGCCACTCTGGAAACACCATCTCTATTTTGATAAATAATTTCACCAAGCTTGAGAGCGCCGAGAGGAAATTCAGTCTCAATTCCCATTTGAACAAGTCTTGTATGAGCATCAAAAGCGCCTTGAAATTCTGGCAATGACTGTAAACCAAGAACTAATCCGGTTTGATCTTTTTTTACATTCCTTACTTTGTGTAACCACTCTTCACTTGGGCCACTATAAAGACCAGCTCCCTTCAGCCTTCTACAACTGAAAACTCCGGCTTCATTTGTTGAATTATATCTATCTGGTAATTCTACACTTCTGTGATGCATATGTCGCAAAATCCCTTGCTGCAATTGAGTTTGAATGCCATCAATCTCTGCCGAAGGAGTCAAAAACAAATTTAAATCACGAATTTCGCCCTCTTCAATTCCAGGGGCAATACTCACTAATTCAGCACTTACTTCAGCCAAACAATCTACAGGTTCCAGTTGTGTAGAAAGTAATTTTTCTTTAGCCATAAATTATAACACAAATTGTAATTACGAAAAGATTACCTTTTAACACTTCTCGCCTAAAAACGCAAGTGATTGAAGATATTCGCTCCTCCGTCGTTCTTTACTAAACCTGCAAACGCTAACAAATCCCATTCTCACTCACATGAAATCAAGCAAAATGGTTTGTCGACTATCTTGAAAACAAATCAGCCTTCAAAAAAGCTAAAAAAAGATTAGGCGCCATACCAATGCTATTCGATTTAATCTAATTTCCTGTACAATCGTGGCATGACCCAATCAAACCTGGAAATTGAAATCAATGAAGATTTTGCGCGCGCCTTGAAATTTCTCGATCATTCCGACAAAAATCTTTTTATCACCGGAAATGCCGGTACCGGTAAATCTACTTTACTGGAACATTTCCAACTCCACACAAAGAAAAATGTCGCTATTCTTGCACCGACAGGAGTAGCAGCCCTAAACGTCAACGGCCAAACAATTCATTCCTTCTTTTTAATTCCGCCAAACATCACTCCGGACAAAGTTCTCGAGCACAAATTATCTGAAAAAAAGAAAAAACTCATCGCAAATCTCGATATGATTATTATCGATGAATCCTCCATGCTCCGCGCCGATCTTCTCGATTGTATTGATGTTTCCTTGCGGCATCATCGCGGAGAAGAAAATCTGCCTTTCGGTGGACTCCAGATGGTTTTCATCGGCGATCTTTATCAACTACCACCGGTCGTCGCCAGCCCGGAGGAAAAACAATTATTTCAAAATTATTATGCCAGCCCATATTTTTTCTCTGCAAAATGTTTAGAAAATGTGGAACTGGAATTTCTCGAATTACAAAAAATTTATCGCCAAAACGACGATCATTTCATCGGCCTCTTAAACAAAGTTCGCAACAACACCGTCACTCAAGAAGAACTAAACAAACTCAACCTCCGCTATTCTACAAACACTGAAAATCTCACCAAAGAATTCGTCATCACCCTCACCACCACCAACGCCGCCGCAGACGAAAAAAATCGCCTGGAATTAGCCAAACTTCGCGATTCGGAAGAAACATTCAGAGGCGAACTAGATGGAGAATTTCCTCGCGGCCACCTCCCTACCATGGAAATTCTCGACCTGAAAGTCGGCGCCCAAATCATGATGCTCAACAACGACACCTCGAGCCGCTGGGTCAACGGCAGCATCGGCAAAGTCACAAAAATCAGCTTCGACGAATTCGAAGGAGACGACATTATTGAAATAAAATTAAACAATGGCCTCAACGCCAAAGTAAAAAAGCACAGCTGGAATATTCACAAATATTTTTACAACGAAGAAAAAAAATCCATCGACACGGAAGTCGCCGGCTCCTTCACTCAATTCCCAATGCGCCTCGCCTGGGCTGTGACTATTCACAAAAGCCAGGGAAAAACCTTCGACAAAGTCATCATTGATATTGGAAATGGCGCCTTTGCCCACGGCCAAGTTTACGTCGCCCTCAGCCGCTGCCGCAGCCTCGAAGGAATAACACTCAAAAAACAAATCATGAAACGCCACATCTGGATGGATAAAAAAATCGTGCAGTATTTCGCGCAATTAAAGTCAAATGCTTAAAGTGTGAGTTGCTTAATTAAGCCGGGTACGAGGCGAAACTAAAATTTTGGTTTTAACGAAGTACCCGGCTTAATTAAGCAACTCTGGAGCCGTCGGGGAGAATCAAACTCCTGACCTCCCCCTTACCAAGGGGGTGCTCTATCACTGAGCTACGACGGCACGCTAATTTTCAGATAAACAGCTGCCCCTTTATACCTAATTTTCGAAATTCGGGCAAGCTGGAGAGCGCCTCTTAACTTTTTAGGGCTAAGAAGATTTCTCCAAACTTTCTATCTGTTTCGCAGAGCATCTTAATAAAATTAAAAAATATATGCAAGGTTTTTAAAGATTTTCAAAACAACAACACATTCAACAAACTTGCGCAGTTCAAAATTCTCCAAAAGTCTAGACAAAACAGATCTATTTGCTCAAAATATCATAGTTACTATTTATTTTTTAAACCCCTGTCACAATGAGCAAAAAATTGCTCCCTCTCGTCTCTCTCGGCTTACTCAGCATCACACTCGTGGCATGCAGTGGCAAAACCGAAACTATCGTAAAAGTGGAACCTGCCACAACTACAACACCTGTTGTTGAACCGGCAAAAACTGCAGAAGTTCCGGCACCGGACAAAGTTCCTTTCGACTATCCTTCTGTAAAAACAGATGCAAAGAAGGGTGACACAATTTTAGCTCCTAGCTTCACAATGATCGCCAGTTCAATCAAAGATCCATCCTATATTTCTTACATTTTCTATAATGCAACCGTTGTTGAAATTGGAGACACTGCTACAAAAGTAAAGGAACTTCTCGATGAAACCACGATCCCAAATTCCTTAATTATCCCAATCAAAGCCGGTCAATCAGCTAAAAAAGGTGATATCGTTTTGACTTGGTGGCAATCTGGTTCCGGCATGCAAAGAGCTTATGTAAGCGAAGGTGGCACTACTCCTACAGTTACTTATCTTGACGGAGACGACCTGGCTACAGAAAAATTGAAAGCAGATTCTTTCACGGTTCTCTCAGCTGACTGGCAAGTAGGTACTACTATTGCCTGCAAAGGCAGCGGTGGATACAACAATTTAATTTTACTTAACGTGTCAGGCGACAAAGTGCTTACAAGCGGTTGGGGAGGAACTATCAAGGTTCTTACTAAATCAGATTGTACTCCTGTACCACTAAAAAATACCCTAAAAGCCGGTGACACTATCTATGCAGCCCCTATTGGTTCATTCCAAAAAGCTACAGTAGTATCCGTTGATGATACGAAAGGTAGAGTAAAAGCTAACTATGAATTCGCCGGTTCCACCGAAGAAGGTAATTTCCCATTCGGTCAAATTTTAACGGCAATGCCACAGTAACAGCCCTACAAAACAAAAAAAAGATCCGTCAGCAATGATGGATCTTTTTTATAATTGCTTCACTCCCTAAACAATTCTCCCTGAAACCCTTCAGTCATATAAATGGCACCACTCACATCTACCAGCATCGCTTCCACCGGAAAGTTCTTCACCATCTTCTGCGCCTCTTTATAACCCATCACAAAAAGCACCGTTGCATACGCATCCGCCAAAAAACAATTTTTCGCCCCACTCCGGGGATCTGCGGCCTGCGTATACACCGCCAACATTTTATCCGCCGGCTGCTTAGTCCGTGGATCAACCAAATGATGTTTGTCGACCCACTTTCTTTTGCTCGGGCTCGTGCAAGCCAACCCGCGCCCGCTCTCATCTACATCAACAAAACCAATCACCTGCTCCGGATTAAGGGGATCCTCAAAATACACTCTCCATTTCTCACCTTTTTCATTCAACCCCTTCGCGAAAATATCTCCACCGGCATTGATAAAATACCGATCAGAAAAATTCTCCAAAATATCAGCCATTTGATCAACGGCATACCCCTTTCCGATTCCCCCAAACTCAATTTCCGCGCTCAATCTCACGCGCCCATCATCTGAAAATTCCATTCCCCCTAAATTCCCTTCCCCATGCTCTTCAAAAGAATAATTCTCATCATAACCCCAGCTTTCCAAAATCCCTTTCACGGATAAATCAAAAACTCCACCACTTTTGACCTTCAACTCCTCACCGAATTTCAGCAAACCCCAAGTCTCTTCATCCACCCTCGCCCACTTACCAACGCTCGCATTCAAATCCGCCAAAACATTCCCCTTAATAAAACGGGAATATTTCTGCTCAATCTCTTTCACACGAGAAAAGGCTTTATCAATTGCAGCAACAATGGGAGAGTCCTGCATTGGTGCCACGACACTAATCCACACTTTCGTGCCTAATACATCACAGTCCCTGGAAACAAGTTCCATAAAATCTTTTTACTTCTGAGCGGAAGACCTGATAGCATCAATAGCCTGATTGAAACCAATGCCGGTCAAAGAAGATCCGTTGACCACGCCAACCTTCACATCAGCCAATTTTTTACCAACAACCTGAGCATTTACACCATCAATAAAAAGTTTTTGGAAATTTTTTGAAACATCATTATCCGTACCACCTGCAACACTCACCGATTGCACCATATCATCCTTCACACTCACATTAACAGTCACAGTCTCACTACCACCTGGAGACTGATAGCCACCTGTTTTAATATATGAACCATCGTTATATTTTGTCGTAACCTTCACTTCAGGCTGAGGAGTAATTGAGATAGTCGTATTAACTTTAGGTGTAACAGCCTTTGGTGCCTCAGTTGCCGGACCATTCTCCTCTTTTGCATCTACCTTTGAATCCGTTTTCACTTCTGCGTTTGCCTTAATTTCCGCATTTACATTCATTCCTGGTTTTCCATCAGTTTTTGTTTCATCCACTTTAGTCTCTACCTTTGCTTTTACCTCATCCTTCACCTCAATTTTCGCGTCATTTTTTTCAGACACATCAGTTTCAACCTGCACGACATCACTAGGCCCACAGGCTGTAAAAGTAAAAATAGAACCGGTAATAACCATTAAAAGAAGCAGTGAACGTAAAGTTGTCTTTTCCATAAATTGAGAATAAATTATAAGTAAAAAAAACATACCCCAACAACCTATGAAACTCAAGCTGAATTCCACTCAAGAAATCACAATCCTATTGCAGCTCCTCGCCATCGGAGCAATTGTCAAAAACAATTTTCAGCTACAAATTTTCATCCACTTGGCCGCCACAGTTGGCTTCGGTATAATTATTTTTTACGTTTTCAAATACCTCACAAATCAAAATAAAAACATCGCGAACACCATTATCAGTTGTTTAATTATTTTCCTAGTACTTCACTACGGCTCAAAACCAACCGATGCTTTAACCACAATGTTCATCATCACTCTGGTGATTTTCTCAAAATTTTTCATAAAATGGAAAGGCTCACCAATTTTCAATCCGGTAGTTCTGGGACTTTTTGCTTTAGAACTTTTTGCGAACATTTTCCCTTCAATTAACTTAAATTTCATCTCCTGGTGGGGCGCTTCCTACTCTTTTGGATCTATACCATTCGCCTTAATTTTAATTGCAATCTGGATTATTTTTAGTTTCAAAAACTGGAGAAAATGGCCTGTGGCACTGAGTTATCTCATATTTTTTACAATAGGAGCCTTCATCACAATGCAAATGGCCGGCGACCCAAGTATCCTCGATTTCCTCAAATTCACTTTCACCGACAGCACAATTTATTTCTTCGCGTTCATCATGCTCTGCGAACCGCGCACTTCCCCACTTATGCGAAAACAACAAATCATCTACGGTCTAATCGCCGCAATCTTCTCCACCCTATACCTGACAACAAATTTCCCAACTTCAAGCCTACTCGCAATCCTCATTCCAAACCTCTACTTCTTCATTACCAAATGGATGATGATTAAAAAGATGGCCAAGCCAAAAAATAACCCAGAGACAACATGAAAAAAATCATCTCCGTTTTGTTTGTGATTTCAGCACTTCTTTTAGGATGCACGCAACCACAGCCTGCCGACAATCCCGTTAAAACAATCACAAAACAATACTCAAGTCCCAAATCCAACTTAAGCTTCGAATACCCAGCCGCTTGGTCACTGGAATATGCCAACGCTTCATACGAAAAAACGCCTCATCTATATGTTTACGAGGGAAATATAAGTGAAATGCAAACCGTATGCGGAGAACTCGGAGGATGCCAGCAAGATGAAAAAAAAATACAACAAGATATTGAAAATGGCACTGCACCCGGAATAATTAATTTCAAAGGAGGAAAAGGTTCTTTGACCGTATATTGTTCAGGACCCGAAAGCTGGGATGGAATACCTTCACCAATGTATGAACTTAAAGCCCATCAGGGAGACAAGATCTATTCCGTCATATTAAATGATTTTAGCAACAGATTCAAAGCCTCAGAGAAAGGGCCTTCCTTAAATTGTCTCGAAGAAAACTACATCAAAAAGATCAAAGCACCGAAAAAGATAAATCAGGCTGAATACAAACCATATGATGATTTCGTATCATTGATTGAAAACACTCTTACGATTAAATAATCCGCCACCACCACATCCTTAAAAAGCCCATATCCGGGCTTAGATTCTGAACTCCTGAGTGAGTCCTATCTGAATTTTCAAGCAATCGACCACTGAAAGCGGTGGATTCCATTGCGATTCCCCTACATGAAGGCTCAAATCGCACCCCTAACTAATTTTCAATCGCACTATTGCTCTGCCGTGCCGTTTTGATCCTAATTACTTGGCCCCCATGGGTACAAGGTGGGTGTCCGCAACTTTCAACCAAGGCTGAAAGTAATAATTGGACTCCCGATTGCAGTTTGATAGAGAGAGTAGACAGAACTCTTACAAACAAAGTAGAGCATGCCCACATAGTATCAGAAACTAAGGCGAAGTAAAGGCTTGGCAAAGCCATTTCTAGACTGCAAGCCCCACAACATAAGGCTGCTCAAAATCCAAAAACACCACTACCCCTAGGTGCCCAAAAGTAAAATTGTGCTTACTCGCTCATGCAGGAATTGCATCACGTAGCTGAAAACAGAGAATCCCAAGACATTACCCAGAATAAAAACATCAATCAGTATTATGACAACAAAATATTTAACTCCATTTTCCAAATAATCGTCATATTTTGAATACCAAGCGCGAGGAATTATCAGTCCCAACACCTTCGAACCATCAAGAGGAGGGAAAGGAAAAAAGTTAAAAATCGCCAGAAACACATTCATATGAAAAAGTGTTTGCACAAAAAGCAGCAAAGGAGCCCACATATAATCCCCCAAATATTTCCACAAAAGCGCTATCACAAAAGCGAAAACAAGATTCGACACCGGCCCGGCCAAGGCCACCAAGGCACTATCGCGCACAGGATGTTTGAAATTACGCGGATTCACCGGAACAGGCTTGCCCCAGCCCACAGTCCATGTTATCAAAAAAACCAAAGTCCCCATAGGATCCAAATGACGAATAGGGTTGAAACTCACGCGCCCTTCCATTTTGGCTGTAGGATCACCTAGATAATAGGCCACCAGCGCATGCGAAGCTTCATGAAAAGTAAGGGTAGCCAAGAGGGCGAGGATAAAAGTTATAACCTGCCACACATCCATCTGAAAAAATCCCATAAAAATTTATTAAATACTGCGAACAACTTGCCACAAAAAGCATTTAAATGCTATAAAAACTGAGCTGCCATCGCTGAACGCAGTGAGCTTACAATTAAGCACGGACGCAAAGTACTAAGGGGCAAGCGCACGGCGCGAGCGCGAACAAGTGAAGCGTGTGGCTCACAAGCATCGAAGCACCACGCGAGTGCACGGCACGAGCGCGCAGCTAGGGAAGAATGTGGCTCTGCCACTTCTGAACGACGCGAGCTTATCAATCAGGAGGGATCGCATAGTGGCCGAGTGCGCATCGTTGGAAACGATGTAGGGTCGCAAGACTCTCGAGAGTTCGAATCTCTCTCCCTCCGCCATCAAAATCCACTAATCAACAAGCCCTGCGCCTTCTTTCTTAGGACCTCTACCCTCTTGTTTTTCAATTGTCTTATTAATTGCAACAGCTAAAGCTTTTTTAGCATCTTCGCCATCCAAATTTCCGGTTAAAATTTCGTCTACCACCACAAGCTCAAACTTATTATTTGAAACTTCCTTTATAACTTTCAATTCTACTGTTCCCATCTTTCCACCACTCGGATAAACAAAATACTTACCATGTTTTGTCATAATAAGATATTTAGCATCATTAACCTCCACGCCACCCTCATATTTTCCCTTAATCTTATCCTTCGCCACATCACAACCTGGGCAAACTTCTTTCAAATATTTTCCGCTAAAAAATTCTGCAACATTTTTATCAAAAATATTTCTATCAAAAACAGCCTGTACTTTTTCTTTCACGGCCGCCTTTCTATCAAGACCCTTTTCCGCATCAGCCATAACCTCTTCGGGTGATTGAACACCCTTCACCTTAATTGTCTTACGTCTCAACTCCGTATATCTCAAAGATTGAGAAAGTTTTTTATTTCCAATACGTAAATCATAAACAACATTCGTTGAGTTTTTATCCTTTACCGCTTCATCCGCACGATGAATGGCAAGTAAAATATTAAAAACACCCTGTGGACCATAAACCAAATCATATGAACGATCTTTGAGACTATTTTTGAATTTTTCAAGATCAAAAGTCCCCTTCTTTACCTGTGCATCAACATTTCCAATATCTTCTATAATTGCCAAAACTTCAGCTTCGGAATCCTCACCCTTCAAGGTACTAAAATTTGAAACAATCCTTCCCTCACCAAGATATAAATCAGCAAATTTTCGAGCCAAAGCGGACATCTTAACAAGATCTGCGGTATTAATCTTTTTTTCCTCAAAAGATGTTGCATCCACGCCACCGATAGCACGGTAAGTATATTCCTTTTCCATTGGTGGAGCTCTTAGCTTTGACTCATACTTCCCTAACCCAAGGGCATCATGAACCAAAAGAATCTCTTCACCATTTTTTTGAGCTTCCTGTTTATTTTTTGATATTCGAATAGCCCTGTTCCTTTGATCACGGTTTTCGCGAAGTTTCTTCACGTCCACTTGAGGCTTTTGAGCTTCAAGCTTCTCACCCAATTTATTCGGCCTTTCTAGAGACATATATTGGTTTTTTATGAGTTAAACTAAATAAAATTTCAGACAAATCGGTTCCAAATTTATCAGAAGCATCTTCATCAATTTGACCGGATCCATCAGCTTTTCTAAGATTAGAAACAGGAATTGTTTTGACAGTTTTCAAAGCAAATTTATTCGTATCAAACTCCTCAACTTTCTTTAAATCTATAGTTCTGGC
The DNA here is from genome assembly GCA_943358175.1 of Candidatus Peribacteria bacterium. Taxonomy (GTDB): domain Bacteria; phylum Patescibacteriota; class Gracilibacteria; order UBA1369; family LOWO2-01-FULL-3; genus JACRIB01. The sequence continues at coordinate 58,410 of CALRGV010000003.1, read as the reverse complement.
ATCAGCATTTGGATAAACAAAGTAAACTTCATTACCAACCTGTAAAGAACAAAACGCATCCTCAACCTTCACTCCACCGGCATAAAGACCGTTTGATTCTTTGGAGACTCTCACCGAACTTCTCAAATAATTACCACTAAAGAAAACTTTCAAATCGGCTAAAAAATTCTTATTCAAATCCTCCACCTCCGTTTTATCATAATCCTTCATACCCTTAAGTTTGACATCCATTTTAGCCTTGAGGGCTTCTACGGCATCCTTTACGTTATCGTGAAAAACATCATCCCGGAAAGATACACTGGACAAAGAAATAGCCACCTTCCCATCACGTATCAACACTCTGGCATTAAAAGTTCTCTCCAAATTACCGGCTTTATTTTTCACTTTAGTCGTAAATCCAACATCACCATTTTTCCCAACCTCTCTCTTGAATTTCACTTCATAACCATATTTAGCCTTAAACTCACCGCCCAAAGCCTCCAAAGATATTCCCAATTCCACCGCGGATTTTTCCCTTTCTAGCTTCAAAGCTTCCTCTTTTTGCAATTTTGCGATTTGAACATCCACTACTTTTGAATCAAGCTCTTGCTGCTTTTTTCCATCAATTTGCTTGGAATTATCGACAGCTCCTTTCTGCCAAATTTCCGAATATCTCAAAGCCTGTTGTAATTTTTTCTTACCGACACGTAAATCATAAACAACCTTTGATACATCCATACCCTTCACGGCCTCATCCGCACGATGTACAGCCAACAAAAGATTCCAGGCACCCTGAGGACCATTAATCCAATCGTCACCATAATCCTTTACCAACTTTTCTTTAAATGCTTCCAAATCAAAAGTTCCCTGCTTCATTTTCAAGCTGGCCTGAGCAATTTTATCAATAATTGCAAGCATTTTAGGCTGATTGGCAGGTTGCATAGTTTCAAAATTTGTCACAAAATTTTGCGTTACACATAATGCGGCAAATTTATTTGCCCAATCGGACATCTTTAAAACCATCGCCTGATCAATTTTATCCGGATTAAAAGGTGTGGAATCCACTCCACCAAGAGCACGAAATTCATATTTATTGCTCAACTTCGGTCTTTTAGCCAATTGTTCAGCGGATAGTTCGTATTTACCCAGCTCATGATTATCAAAAGTATAAATCACGTCATGATTAGTCTCATTGGCCTCACGGGCTCTCTTTCCTCTTTCTTGCACGGACTCTTTACTTAGAACAATCTCGGCTGCTTTTTCCTTGCCATCTGGAGCTTGCGCCGCTACCCCTAAAGACTTTTCGCCTGTTTCTTTTGACATAAATTTATTTTTTTATTTGTTTTAACATTGAAATTGTACCATAAAACAGCCATAATAGCAACATGGACCACCCACTCGACCAACTCCTAAATCTACTCCTCACCTACAAATACCTGATAATCTTCCCTATTTCGATTATCGAAGGGCCGATGTTAACAATTCTATGTGGCGTGCTGATCGCCAGAAACCTCCTGGATCCCTATTTAGCATATTTACTAATACTACTTGGGGACATTGTCGGCGACACAGCCTATTATTGTCTTGGTCGCTTTGGCGGGCGCCCATTCATCAAAAGATGGGGTTATTTGGTCAAAATCAAAGAAGAAAAAATGGCCGCTCTCGATCACCACTTTCATAATCACGCGCCAAAAAGAACCCTCTTCCTCGGCAAAACCCAACCATGGGGTAGCGTGATTCTTTTCGCAGCCGGTACAGCGAAAATGAACTTTTTAAAATTCATAACAATTAACACCGCTGCCAGTATCGTCAAAATACCAATTATGCTACTTCTTGGCTATTATTTTAATGAAGCGTATGTTGCTCTGGATAGTTATATCCAATATGCGGGAATCATCCTGACCATCATCGCCATCCCAATTGTCGCCTACTTTTTTTATAGCCGGCGAGCGAAGTGAGCCTATGGCGAGCATAGCGAGCGCGCAACAAGCGAAGAATGTGGCTCCGCCACTTCTGAGCGAAGTGAGCCTATAAAAGACCCCCACCCCACCCATGAAAAAAATCTTAATCGCCACCGACGTCTGGAAAAACATTAACGGAGTCGTAACCAGCATAAAACAACTCAAAGAAGGCCTCGAAAAACGCAATTTTACAGTAAAAATAGTTCATCCCGGAGAATTCAAAAATGTCCCGCTTTTTACAGATCCGGACATAAAATTAGCTATTCTTGGTCGTCGCAAAATGGAAAAAATAATCAAGGAATTCAGCCCTGATTACATCCATATTGCCACCGAAGGCCCAGTGGGTTTTGCCGCCCGCCTCGCCTGCAGCAAAAACAAGTGGAAATTTACCACCCACTATCACACTCAATTACCGGAATATATCGAAATCCGCACCGGTCTCTCAAAAAATGCCATTTACCACTACATGCGCTGGTTTCACAAAAAAAGTGAAAAAACCATGGTCAGCTCTCCCATGTTTAAGCATCTCCTCGAAAAGAAAAAATTCAAAAATGTTGCTCTGATTCCCCTCGGCGTCGACACCAATTTTTTCAAAAAAAATCCTGAAGCAAAAATCCCCCCGGATCTGAAAAAACCGATTTTCACCTTCCTCGGACGAGTCACGGCTGAAAAAAACATTGAAGCTTTCTTGAAGTGCAAACTTCCAGGCACAAAACTCGTAATTGGCGAAGGCACAGCTCTAAAATCTCTCAAAAAACACTTCAAAAACGACACAGTCTTCACCGGCTGCAAAACAGGCCAAGAATTGGTCGACTTGCTTTCAATTTCCGACGTTTTCGTTTTCCCATCAAAAACAGATACCTTCGGGCTCGTGATTCTCGAAGCCCTCGCTTGCGGAGTTCCCGTAGCTGCCTACAATGTCCAAGGACCAAAGGATTTAATAAAAAACGGCGTAGATGGCTTTCTCGGTCCAAACCTCGAAAAAAACGCCCTAAACTGCCTCAAACTAAAACCAGCCAACTGCATCAAAAAAGCTCTGAAATTTTCTTCCGCAAAATGGTGTGATCTCTTCATCAAAAACCTTTCTCGCATCTAGACCTTTTTTCTTTTTACCATCAATTTTTTCATCCCCCGAATTTGTTTGTAAATCCCTTTCACTCCAAGGTAATTCACAATTTCCATTACCATTTTAAAATCACGCTTACTGCCTTCAAAAAATCCGAATTTCACCGCTTTTCTCGGAGTAACAACATTTTTCCAATTCACCACGGCAAGCCTCGCTCCCTGCTTCACAATCAAATTATTCAAATGAGATTCCAAGCCAAAACAGCTCAGCTTTCCCAATTCACCCAAATCCGGAATAGACCGCCGATCAAAAATTCTCTCCCCCGAAACAAAATCCAATCCCATCATTTTATAAATCCCCAAACTATTTTTTCTCATAGTCATCGCGACGTCCGCCACGCCCTCCAAAACCGGTTCAACCAAAGCCGTAACGTCCTTGGCCCTCAGCCCCTGAAGATCCGAATCAATCATCAACACGAGATCATTTTTTGCCATTTTCATTCCCGTCATCATCGCAAAACTTTTCCCCTTATTTTTCTTATACGAAATCAAATTAATTCCCCTCACCTTCTTCAAAACCTTCTCGCTATCGTCCGTAGAACCATCGTTCACTACAATCACTTCACTTATCAAAGGATGGCCTACCAAAGCCTTTAAAACACCGCCAACTCTCTTTCCTTCATTATAAACCGGCACAATACAGGAAATTTTTCGTTTAACAATTCTGGACATTGTTCTAAATTAAATACTATAATAAACAAATTTATGACCAATATTCTTCTCTGTCTCCTCCTCGGACTAGTCGCCGGCACACTCAGTGGACTCCTCGGCATCGGCGGCGGCATCATCATAGTGCCAGCCCTCGTCTATATTTTCGGTATGAACCAACACCTCGCCCAGGGAACTACTCTCGCCCTCATGGTCCCACCCATCGGCCTACTCGCCGCCTGGACTTATTACAAAGAAGGGCATGTAGACCTCAAGATCGCCGCCCTCATCTGTCTGGGCTTTTTCATCGGCGGACTAATCGGCGCCTCCTTATCGGTAGGCATTTCCGCAGAAACCTTGAAAAGAAGCTTCGGAATAGTCTTTATGGTAATTGCCATAAAAATGACTTTCTTCTAAGCCGTAGCCGCTCCCTTCTTCCCTTTCATTTTAAGCACAACTATTGATCCAACCACCAATACCACCGCGGTACCAATTACTGCGTAGATATTATGAGCAATCATTGAAACCAAAATTGTCGCTATACTGAGAACCAAGGATACGACAAAAGTTACCACGCCAATCATTGCGCGACTCAAACTTCCAAAGAAAGGTAGAACATCAAGTAAAGTACTGATAGGTCCAAACAAAGCGCTCAAACCAAACCACATCATCAAGAATCCAACAGCTCTGAGAATCCAGCTCATAGTATTGTGTTCGCCTGATAATTGACCTATCGCAGCATCAGTTCCACCTGCTGTAAAAATACGATAGAGTTTAGCATTGTCCTTCCCTGCGTCAACATAGGGAATCAATTTAGACCCATCCAGTTTTCCAAAAACAGTCGCATCAATATCCTGTTTTATTGCCGTATAAGTAATTCTCATATCTCCAAGCTGTGGCTGATCCACCGTGCCTGTACTCGCGCTTCCTGTAACAAAAACATAATTGCCGGAAATTTTTGCATTATCTTTCACTTTGATATTTGTGTCATTCACCATAACCGCTGTAAAAGCCGGCAACTCAATATTGCTCATATCCAAATCTAAATTTCCAATCTTGGCGGTAGCAACGGTTTTTCTAGAATCAGCTATTCCTTTTATTGGATTGGCATGACCTTCAGGCACCTTGAAATTACCGGAATCGGAAGGAACGGAAGTCCATTCCTTATTGTAAGTATAGTCAGTAGATGTTGTCTCGGAACCACCGGTATTTTTTGTAGACTTGCTGGAAGATTTTTCTACCCACGCATACATCTCCACCTTTCTATCTTGAGCCAAATATTTTCCCGGAACCAAATATAAATCATCACCGAGAGTTTCTGTGGAAGTAATTTTTCCATTTGTACTAACCAATTTGCCATTTGCTTCCGCCGGAGCGGCTTTTGAAGAATCAACTTCTATCGCGCTTTTGGCAATTTGGGAAAGATCTACCCGACCTTCATTCCAATATAGCACTCCAAAAGAGGCTAAAAACAAAAGGATACCAAATCCAATACCTTTAATAGAATCGACAATTCTCGTACCAAATCCTGTAACGGAAGTGACTTTGTATTGATCAGCCATAGGAAAATAAGGTTAAATAAAAATACGGAAAAATTTTATCATACAAAAGTGAAAAAATCCAAAGCCAAAATAGCGGAAAGTTACTATTCCAAGAACAAAAAAGTTTTCCACGACTACGAAATCCTGGAAAAATTCGAAGCCGGAATAGTCCTTCTTGGCGATGAAGTAAAATCCATCAAAGGCAATCAGGCAAACCTCAAAGGCTCTTTTATCGACGTCTCAAAAGACGAAGCCTACATCAATAATATGCACATTTCCCACTACAAACAATCCAGCAACATAGGCCTGGATCCAACCAGAGCCCGCAAATTAATTCTCCACAAAAAAGAAATAGGAAAAATCGAAGAAGCCATTACCCAAAAAGGTGTCACTTGTATTCCAATAGAACTTTATCCCAAAAAAGGACTGATAAAAGTTCAAATAGGAATCTGCCGCGGTAAAAAACTCTACGACAAGCGCGAAAGCCTAAAAAAACGTGATCAGCAAATAGAAATCGACCGACAGGTAAAGAAGTATAGATAGCAACTCTCGCTAAAACCATCTTTCCCCAATAACGGCAAGATATTTTGAATATCGCACTCTTCCAATATTCTACGAAAGTTTTATAATTCGGCTCTATGAAGAAAACACAATCCAACCTCTTCGACTTCGTGGAAGAACCAAAAGAACCGAGCACCCACACCGAAGCAATAAAATTACCAAAAATAATAAAAAAAATTGAGCCAAAAAAAAAGGCTAAGCAAAGCGCTCCTCCACCAATAATCCACCAAAAATCCATGCACAACACTTATACAAAAATCGTCGCGGCCATCCAGAAATATTTCAAAGAAGCACAAATAGGCCAAGCCGTTATCGGCGTGAGCGGTGGTGTAGATTCAGCCCTTTGCCTCAAACTCGTAGTTGATGCCATCGGAGCGGAAAATGTCACAGGTGTCACCATGCCGGAAAAAGGAGTTTCCAGCGATGAAAACCTCCTTCACGCTCGTACTCTCTGCCAATTTTTGAACGTGAATTACTACAATGTTCCAATCAATAAATACCTTACGGATTTTCTTGCTCTCCCGTGGAAACCAAGCGAACTCGCTCAGATAAACACCAAGGCTCGCGTACGCATGACCGTACTCTACAATTTTTCCAATAGCCGCAACGCTCTCGTCATCGGCACTTCAAATAAAACTGAACTGGCGCTTGGTTACGGTACAAAATACGGCGATCTTGCGGCGGATATAGAAATAATTGGCGACCTTTTCAAAGACGAAGTTTATAAATTAGCAGAACACGTGGGTCTCCCGAACGAATTTATTGAAAAAGCCCCTTCCGCAGAACTTTACAATGGACAAACAGACGAAGGAGAACTGGGCATGACCTACCGTGAAATAGATATTGTTCTCAGAAAAATGGAAGAAGGCCTAAGTAAAGAAGATCTGATCAGCAAAGGCATAAGCCCAAACATCGTACACAAAATTTTCCGCCTTTACGAAATAAATAAGCATAAACTCAATCCGCCATACTTGATCAGGGTTAAATAGAAATGTACATTGCTAACTGTTAATTAATAATTGACCCATGCAATCAGCACTTTTTATCGGCCGTTTTCAGCCTTTTCACCTGGGCCACCTGGATGTTGTAAAAAAAATCCTGAAAAAAAACGAGCGAGTAATTATCGTCATAGGCAGCGCTGAAAAAAACTTTCTCCCGGACAACCCTTTTACTGCCGGCGAACGTTTTCAATTAATAGAAGACTCTTTGCGCGAAGCAAAAATTCCAGCCGAAAAATATTGCATAATCCCGGTCAGAAACGTCAACAATTACGCTCTTTGGGTCAATCACATAAACTGCCACGTACCGCCATATACTCACCTTTTCACGGGATCAGAAATAGTCAAAGCCTGCTACGAAGGAAAATATCACCGCACTCATGAAAAAACTAAAACTGGACCGGAAATTTTTCAACTAAAAAGAATTCTAAAAATCAGCGCCACAAAAGTCCGTGATGGAATTTTAAAAGGAAAAGGCTGGGAAAAATTAGTGCCACCCGCCTGCGCCAAATTATTAAAATCCTGGAACACCCAAAGTCGCCTCCGCGACATCAAGGAAACTATGGATTACACTAAATATAACAATGAGTATTGAAATGAATATAAATCCTTTAATCTTCCGCGCCTACGATATCCGCGGCATCGCGGACCCGGTAGACGGAAAACCGACAGACCTCACAGAAAAAACAGTATACCTCATCGGTCGCGCCACCGGAATTTATTTGCAAAAAAAATATGCTGTAAAAACCATGGCCGTCGGTTCCGACAATCGCCTCACGGGTGAAGCCCTAAAAAAAGCCTATATACATGGCCTTATAGACTCCGGCATCCAGCCTACCGACATTGGCCTCGTCACCTCTCCCATGGTCTATTGGACCACCTGCGCGGGCATGGCCATACCCTTTGATTCCGCCACAAACATTACCGCCAGCCACAACCCGAAAGAATACAACGGCTTAAAAATCGTCACCAAAGGCGCTCACTCAATTTGCGGCGACGAACTTCAGGAAATTCTAAAAATTATTCAAACGGAAGAAAAGAACTGGCCGGAGTTTAATTCTTCAACCCGTGCGGAAACTATTCCCACTCTCAACATCTGGCCTCAATATCTTACCGACATCACATCCCGCACAAAGATCACCCACCCTTACCCGCCGACAGGCGCAACGTTCAAAGTAGTCGTCGATTGTGGCAACGGCGTCGCCGGAAAATTCGCACCGGAATTGCTTCGAAAATTAGGCTGCGAAGTAATAGAACTTTATTGCGAACTCGACGGCAATTTTCCAAATCATGAAGCCAATCCGGAAGAACTACACAACATGACAGACCTCATCAAAACCGTCCTGGATCACAAAGCGGACCTCGGCCTCGGCTTCGACGGTGACGGCGATCGCGTGGGTGTTGTCGATGAAAAAGGCCATCATTATTCTGCCGATTTCATGCTCCTACTTCTCGCTCGCGACCTCCTCGCTCGCCTACCAAATTCACAAATAGTTTTTGATGTAAAAGTTTCCCAGGCCATCATCAATGATCTGAAAAAACACAGTGCCATTCCCGTAATGAGCAAAACGGGCCATAGTTTTATCGAGGCAAAAATGAAAGAAATCGGCGCGCCTCTCGCCGGTGAAGTATCCGGACATCTCTTCTTCGCAGAAAATTATTATGGTTTCGACGATGCCCTACTCGCCGCCGCCAGAATCCTGGAAATAGCTTCTAAAAGCCCTAAACCGTTCTCTAATTCTTTTGACGACTTGCCAAAAACCTGCACCACTCCCGAATTCAAAGCTCACTGTCCCGATGACAGAAAATTCGACATCGTAAAAAATCTCGTAAAACATTTCACTTCGCTCTATGACTGTATCACCATCGACGGCGTCCGCGTAAACTTCGACGAAAATTCTTGGGGAGCCATCCGCGCCTCAAACACCAGCCCAAATCTCACCCTCCGTTTCGAAGCTCTCACCCCAGAACGTCTCGCCGAAATCCAAAAAATCATGGTAGAAGAGCTACAAAAATATCCGGAAATAAGCCTAGATTGGTACACCACCTAATTCCAGATTTTTCCACCGTAGTACAAAATACTTGCATTTTTATTATACCTTGGTATAATATTCACGAATCACTAAGTCCTAAAAAAATGAGATCACGCTATCTTGAACCACTTGTAACCAAAGACCTAAAAGAAAAAATGGTTTTCATTGGAGGTCCGCGACAAGTGGGAAAAACTACTATGGCAAAATCAATAGCTACAGATAGCTACGAATTTTCACAATACCTCAACTGGGACGAAAAAAATGACAGACGATCCATCATGGAAGGTAGCTTTGACGCCAAGAGTAAACTAATGATTTTTGATGAAATTCACAAATATAAGCAGTGGAAAAACATGATTAAAGGAATTTTTGATAAACACAAAGAACGGTTTTCCATCCTGGTTACCGGCAGCGCAAGACTTGATATATTTAGAAAAGGTGGAGACTCCCTACTCGGACGTTATTACCATTACCGACTCCATCCGTTTTCAGTGGCCGAATTAAACAAGACAAAACAAAAATTTCAAACATTTAAAGAACTGATTTTTGAGGAATCACCCTCAAAAAAATCTTTCGAAAATTTATTTAGATTTGGCGGATTTCCCGAACCGCTATTGAAACAAGACGAAACATTTTTACGCCGCTGGCATAATCAAAGACTGGATCGCCTAATAAAAGAAGATATACGAGATGCCACTTTGGTTAGAGATATATCAACGCTACAAATTTTAGCCGACATCTTACCATCAAAAGTAGGAGCCCTGCTGTCAATCAACAGCCTCAAAGAAGACCTACAAGTAAGCCATAAAACCGTGAGCCTCTGGGTAGACGTTTTGGAAAGATTTTATTATCATTTTAGAATTTACCCTTTCACCGGCAATGCTATTAAATCTCTTAGAAAAGAACCTAAACTCTATCTTTGGGATTGGTCTGAACTTGAAAACGAAGCCGCTAAATTTGAAAACATAATAGCCTCACATCTGCTGAAATTCGTACATTATTTATATGACGTAAAAGGTTATAAAGCGGAATTAAACTATCTCAGAGATATAGAAGGCAGGGAAGTAGATTTCATTGTTTCTATAGACAAAAAACCCTGGTTCACGGTCGAAGTGAAATTATCCGACAAAGAACCGGCCAAGAATATACAATATTTTACTAAACGCTTAAAAATCCCATTTTCATATCAGGTAATAATGCCCCCCGGTATAGATTTAATTAAAAACAACACCCGCGTCATCAGCGCTGATTTGTTTTTAAACGGCCTTGTTTAAAGTCTCTACCTACTTCCCACTAATATTAATCGCGCCTTTTTTCGAGAAGACAAAGGAATTCTTATCCGGAGCTACGTGGTACACGTACACCGGATTAAAATCATTGGCTTCATCAAGACCCTTGGCCTGAACAATATCACCGGGAACTATCAAATCTCCGTTAGGAGAATTTATTTCGTCATATTTCAATAACGGATCAATGCCATTGCAGGCATAAAGCTGATTAGTATTAGCACCATTCTGCTTGCAAGGTTGCTTTTCTCCACAAATAGCAGTATCCTCATTACTTAAAGCCTTGCCTGGGTTTGCCAACAAAAAATTCAAATTTACCTCATCCTCCGGCGTCCAGCCCTTGCCACATTTTTGATCCCATGGCAGACCTTCAGAACTCAGCTTCAAATCCAGCTTAAACATTCTCAAATAATTTAAATCATAATACTGAGCCCTCATACGATCGGCAAGACTCGCAGGCAAAGGAATGATTCTTCCTCCTCCACCAAGCAAATACTTTTTTGGATCTAATCCCTGATCGAGATTGGCTCCACCTATGGTATTGCCAGAAGATATAGCTCCCCGAATCAACAATTGTGATTTCAAAGCACTAATCATTGCAGAATAATCATCCCATTTTGGTTCACCCGTAGCAGCATATATATTCGCATGAATTCCATCATAAGAAAAAATCGATCCATCAGCCACGATAGTAGCATCGATATTCTTTACGGTTGGCTTAATATAAACATTTCCGGTTCCATAGTATTTTCCCGCACCAGCCGATCTGAAAGCAAGCAAGGTAATTTTTGAATTAACCGGATCATCCGAAAGTAAATTATTATCCACAAAAATATTTCCCCCATCAGAAATAATTACCCATTTACCATCCCAGTTTCCACCACTCCCTAAATCCAAAGTAATATCACTACCTTTTGTATAAACTACATGTTCCTTTCCAACATCAAACCTGTAACGACCTGCAGAACAACCAGGAGAAACATAATCTTTATAAAGTTGATCATCAAATCCTGTAAAAGTACAAGTACCGGCAGATAAAGCGTTCAAGCTGGTCTGATCCGCATTCTTCTGCAAATTCTCATTAATCGCATCTCGCACCAAATTAATATTCACCGATCCGGATGTCAGCACCGGTTGACCACCCTGCACATTGGCAGTGGCCTGCGCAAGAATTTTTCCATGTACGACGACAGCAGGATTAGCAATGACACCACCGCCAATTCTCGGCAATTTATTGTCGTAATAAGAAACATTCTTGTCACCAACGGTATAACTAATTTTGCTATAAATCGTCGCTCCACTGGCTATTTTGCAAGACAGATCAGCCTCGGTACCATCAGGAGCAACAGGAATCTCCGGAGTAATACTCAAATCAAAAGTTCCACTCAACAAAGAACTTATGGCACTTGAAATACTCACAGCGGCCGCAGGAGTTTCAGGAGTTTTCGTACTACCACCCAAACCATCCTTCACCGCAAAATTAAAGGATTTACCAGAACAATTCGGATCAAGTACAGTCTGAGCATCAGAATACGCCACATTAAATTCTACATTCCCATCTGTTCCATTAGGCAAACTGCCGATTTTTTTCAACCCTCTCTTCACCACCGTCGGCACGGATCTATAAGCCGAAATAATATCTTGCTTAGCCCCGGAATACAAAGTATCCACATAAATCGCCGGCCTGAATTTAAACGGCAATCCCACCTTTCCATTTGGAAAAATCGGGGAAGAAGTAGCGGGAATCAATACTTTGGTAGGATCAGTGGTATCCACCAAATTCGGATAAGAAATACTATTCAATATCAACTTATTGTCATTGGCTTTTGGAGGAACCAGGCCATCCGGTTTGGAAAGAAAAGTTTCATTATTAGTCAAATAAGCCGGTTTCGTACTCGTGGTTATAGACAACTTCGACTCGGAAGTCGGCGCATAACTGACAATTTTATTTGTACTAATATAGTGCCCCACATCACCATCACTAGACGGCTGAAAATCGCCAAACGTTTTAGGCTTATTTTTAACCGCTTCACCATCAACCGCTACAACTTCAACCGTCTGATCCAATCTCACCGTATCACTCCAATTAAATTGGATATCACCCAAATTTTTAATTTTAGTCTTTGGATCAATACTCACCCCATCTTTATCCCTAAAATAAATATCCAAATAATAACCATCCTTTCCATCGGCTATTTTCACTCCTGCCGCCGCGTCAAGTCCCAGACTAGTAGGGTCAAAAGGCAAGCTCGCCGGATTCGGCGTAATTTCCACGCACAAATGCGGTTTATTCTTGCACCAACTTTCCGTAGCCACTACAATTTTTTTATCAGGCAAATGCAAATTCAAACCGGTAAAATCAATATAAATTCCGGCCTGAGTATAAGCATGGCCGCTACTCTTGCCATTGGCATCAATTTTAACTCCATAGGTAAAGGCATTCCCCGCTCCACTACCGCTCATCGAAATCCAACCAAAAGTAGGATTCCAGGCATAACCGGAAAGATCGCGATTACCACCACCTTTGTCCGCAGAAACATAAACTCCATAATTATAATCGCCACAAGCCACGTCCGCACCTCCGGCATTATTCGCTTTATTTTTACAATTTAAAGAAACGAACCCACCATTGGTATCCCAAGACCAACCCTTCAAAGCGTATTCATAGGCCTTTCCGGTGTTTACATCCGTTCCGGCCTCTTTATTAATACAAGCAGCATCAGTACGATTCGCTGGCGCAAGCCCCACTGCACCGGCCGCAGCCACCCCTAAATTTACAGGAATATTGTCCTCAGCACCGGGACCCGAATGAGCATCAAAAGAAATCACCCCCGAATTCAAATTATAAATCTTTGTCGTGCCCGTAATCCTACCACTACAAACAACATCTCCTTCAGCAAAAGCGGCAGGAACCTGCAAAATAGACAGCAAAACTGTCGTCAATATAAATAAAGCTTTTTTATTGAATATCATGATTTTATTTTTATTTTTTGTTAACTATATTATAGCAAAAATAAGCCAAAATCTCAAGGGCCCGAACCAACGACTGGACATTCAATGAATTTATACTATAATACGCATCCGCAGTTAGGGACTTCCTTATATTTAAACACATGCTCGATAAATTACTTAGAACAACAGATTTTGATCAAATCCCTGCAGAACGAAGGGGACCAGTATTAGAACATCGCAGAAGACAAATACTTGAAAATGCGCTTAGACATGCTCAAGTAGCACAAGTGGTATTTGCAAAAAAAACAGAAATTGCGAGATTTTTCAGAGAAGTTGGTGGAGAACAACATTCTGATATAGCCATTCTCTTCGAAAATCTTTTGAGTCCTACAGACATATTCAGAGCTGCACCGGATGAAATAAAACAAAAATCACATCAACGCGTTGCTGATACAATGAATAAAACTAAGTGGGAATTTTTCGTATTTGGCGAAGCTCTGTCGAATGAACAAGTAGGGGCAATCAAAAAGAAGAATTCAGGCATAGGGAAACATGGTAATCAAATACCAATTGATACACTTGGACTATTCAGATGTAAGCAAAATGGCGGACCTATTTATCTCAACGTGGAAAAAACCGCCACTCTCATGGATCAATTACGCATAATCACTACATTAAGACCGGATCTTATTCAGCGTCTCTATTTTATTGAATGTAGCGGATCAGACGAAGTAATAACCAAGCAATATAAGGATGAAAATCCAGCACAGATCGGCACAGAGATGCAACATCTAAGGGCGGTAGCCGCACTGGGAGAATACCTTAGCTACAGACCAAAACAAGGCGACGTTTTCATGGGAACAGTTGTAGGGATTGACAGAGCTTTTATCGTTGTAGTTGAATTTCTTCCAGGAATAACAGGCGAAGTAAATATTTCTAATGAGGATTTTTTAAGCGATAAAAGAGAAGATTACCCTGTTGGCATGCTTATAGATGAGAATTTTTTTTACAATAAAGCAAAAGCTCGCTACCCTGTTGGAATGAATATAAAAGTAAAAATATTCCAAGTTTGGGGAAACAATGGAATAGTTATGGATTCCTTCAAAAACGAAGATTCTCGAGAAGAAATTGCACCGCCACACAAATTACAATACGATCTTCATCGAGTTGACGAAGACGCTATTCCGCTTTTTGAAGGATTTTCTAGTGACAGAGGACTTCCACTATTAGAAGTCTCCACGGACGATACCAACGATAATAACGCCACCCAAACATTAAGCGACCAATTTGACGTTGTGGACATTGAACTGGAACCAGCGGAATAAATCCATCCCGCTGACACCTCATCCGTTATTACTCACTCTTTTCTTCCTTCTTCGCCTTCTTTGCGCGAGCTGCAGGCTTTGCTTTCGCCTTCCCTTTTGGCGCGACCACTTTCGCCTTATACTCCGGCCTTTTCTCCATTTCACAATCCATGCACTTCACTTCGCCTGATTTTTTATCCTCCACTCGAAGTCCTCCACATTTCACACATTTATCCACCGGTTTATTCCACGTAGCCAGCTTACATTTTGGAAATTTATTACAGCCCCAGAAAATTTTGCCGCCCCTTTTAGTATGACGTTCAACCAAATCACCTTCTCCACATTTTGGACATTTCACTCCTGAAGACACCACTATGGACACGATAGTTTTACAATCCGGATAACCGCTACAACCCAAGAAAGGGCCAAATCTGCCTGACTTTATTTCCATTGGCTTGCCGCATTTTTCGCACTTGGTATCCGCATGTTTAGCCTTCAGTTCCTCCACCGCTTTTTCTTCTTCCGGCGTCATTACTTTTGCCGCTCCGGGTGCTCCACTGGCCCCATCCAAGGGCTTGGCATTCTTACATTCCGGATAATTGGAACAGGACAAAAACTTCCCAAATCGTCCCAATTTTATCATCATTTTAGAACCGCATTTTTCACACATCTCACTTGTCTCATCCTTAATCATATCTCCTTTCTTCAAAGTCTCATCCTTCTCTACAACTTTCTTATGAAATGGCTCATAAAAAGCCCTGATCATCGGCACCCATTCCAATTTCCCTTCCTCAATGGTATCCAATTTTTCCTCCATTTCCGCCGTAAATTTATAATCCACAATTTCATGGAAATTTTCCACCAACATATCCGTCACCACCATTGCCACATCTGTCGGCTTCAAAGCCTTTCCATCTTTTTCAATATATCCGCGAGTCATAATCGTAGTAATTGTCGGAGCATATGTACTCGGTCTACCAATACCCTCGCTTTCCAATTTTTTCACCAAAGACGCTTCGGTATATCTCGCCGGCGGCTTCGTAAAATGCTGAGTATTCACCAAATCCTTCAAATCCACCATTTCTCCCTCGACCAATTTTGGCAAAATTTTCTCACCATCCTGAGCTTCCTCCTCTTCATGATCACGACCCTCCATATAAACCTCCATAAAACCGGGAAATACCACGGTCTGACCGGTTGCCCTGAAACTATATCCCGTATCCGATGCCCCTTTAAACGCATTAATATCTGCTCCAACTTTGGCCAAAATCGCCTCTTTCATCTGACAAGCCACGGTTCTTTTCCAGATTAATTCGTACAATCTGGACTGATCATGGTCCAAAAATTTAGCGGCCATATCCGGAGTCATACTCAAATCCACCGGACGAATCGCCTCATGCGCTTCCTGAGCACTCTTTCTGCCCTTATACTTGCGCGGTTCATCCAAGGCGTATTGCGGGCCGAAAAGCTTCGTAATCACTTCCTTTGCAGCTTTCAAAGCAAAATCAGAAAGATTTACACTATCTGTTCTCATATAAGTAATCATACCTGTCTGCCCCGATCCAGTATCAATACCTTCATACAATCTCTGAGCCACCATCATAGTTTTCTTCACAGCAAAACCCATCTTGCGGGAAGCCTCTTGTTGCAAAGTGGAAGTAATAAACGGTGCGGCCGGCGATCGCTTCGTCTCCTTTTCTTCCACGGAAATTACTTTATAATCAGCCCCATCAATATCCTTCAAGACTTTTTCCGCCTGTTCTCCATTCACAATCTCCAATTTTTTATCCTGAAATTTCTGTAATTCCGCTTGGAAGTTTTTTTCATGGTCCTTCAAAGACTTATCTTTCTTTTCAAAATTTCCAATCACGGTCCAGTATTCTTCTGGTTTGAAAGCCAAAATTTCCCGCTCCCTATCCACTACCAAACGCACCGCCACACTCTGCACACGTCCTGCGGAAAGCCCATAACGAATCTTTTTCCAAAGCAGAGGAGACAATTCGTAACCAACCAATCTATCCAAAACCCTCCTTGCCTGCTGCGCATCCACTATATGCTGATTAATATCACGAGGGTGTTTCAAGGAATCCTTGATCGCTCCCTCCGTAATTTCATGAAATACAATTCTATGGGTGGGAGTTTTTTTTGTATTAACTTTCAACGCATCCAATAAATGCCAGCCAATAGCCTCTCCTTCACGGTCCTCATCAGTTGCGATCCAAAGTTCCTCCGCCTTTTTCAATTCATCTCTTAATTGCTGTACCACTTTTTTCTTCTCCTCGGAAACCACATAGTCCGGCTTAAAATCATTTTCCACATCAATGCTCATTTTTGATTTAGGCAAATCCATTACATGACCCATCGAAGCCAACACTTTATAGTCGCTTCCCAAGAATCTTGAGATCGTTTTTGCCTTTGCCGGGGACTCTACAATCACTAAATTTTTTGACATAATTCTGTTTTAAAAACTCAATTTTACTTTCCATTCTTATAATAATTAACCTCGCGCGTCAACCCATTAAGTAAAAAATGGCTTATACACACGGAAATAACTCGCCCGGATTTGCAACGAAAATTTCTCCGCAGCCCTAAGCCGTAAACCTGGATTTCGCCAAAACCGGCACCCATTTATCCGCTGAAAAAAGCCCTTTCCTGAAAAAATCAGCTTGCTTCCAAGCTCTAAGCCCATATAATACGAATGTTTTATTTACCTAACCCACACACACATGACTAAGCAAGACCTAGTAGCAGGTGCTGCACAAGCTGCCGGCGTAACTAAAAAAGCCGCTAGCGAAGTTCTCGATTCAGTTCTTACTATGATCACAAAGAGCCTTAAGGGTGGTCAGAACGTTACTATCACTGGTTTCGGTACTTTCCGTGTATCAAAGAGAGCTGCTCGTACAGGTGTTAACCCACGCAACCCATCTCAGAAAATCAAGATACCAGCTATGAAGCTTCCAGCTTTCAAGGCAGGTAAATCTTTGAAGGACGCTGTAAGATAAGCCCGGCCCTAGCCGGGGCATTGGTTTAAATTTAAAAAAGACTCGCGCAAGCGGGTCTTTTTTATTATTTGCAAAGCCATTAAATCTTTTCCGCCCATTAAACTCACTCCCCAGGACGGCAATTTATTCCGGATATAGGACATTTTTGTTATTTTATAAGATTACAAATATATTCTACACCATTACTCACCCACGCAAGTCAAGCGCATCCGCACCGAATTTAGAATTATTTTAACTTTGCATGATTTACTAGATACAGATAGGTCAATTGACGACAAAACTATCATTAGTATATAATATTTATATAAAAATTATATACTAACCACTATCATTTATGAAATCTATCATGCTAAAAGTCGACGACAAAATCAAAGACGAATTAGACCTCATCCGCTCAGAAGAAGGATTGGGAACACAAACTGCAACTATAATTTATCTTATAAAATACTATTTTCTGACCAAGAGATCCAGCCTGGATGTCTCCATTGCCATGCTCGATAAAGCTTTAGACTTGATAGATCTTTCCAAACTACCATCCGCAGAAGAACAACTAAAAGACATTTAAAATGCAAATATTTTTCTCAAATCATTTCAAAAAACAAATAAAAAAATTTCAAAATAAATTTCCTCATATCAAAAAAGATCTTCTACAAAAAACAAATACTTTCAATCCGGAAAATGAAATCCACGTAGGAAAATCTATTTATAAAATAAGAATAAAAAGCAGCGATCTGAACAAAGGAAAATCGGGCGGACTACGAAGTTATATTTATTTATACCGCAAAAGAAATCTTCTAGCTCCAGTCTACATTTATTTCAAAAGCGATCAGGAAAGCCTAAGCCAAAAAGAATTGGAATTCCATTTCAACAAAACAACCGAAGAAATATTCACCAAGTTGACCAATTGACGGTAAGCACAAGAAAGTGTACACTTTAGTTACACTTTAATCAATCCGCAAGATGACCATCAAAACCATCGGAATCAAAGAATTTCGCCAAAACATCACCTCAATCTGGAAAACCGCTCAAAAGAAAAAAATTAAATATATAGTCATGTACCACGCCCAACCAATTCTAGAAGTCACACCTATAGATAAAAAAACTGTCGCACTGGAAAAACTGGCAGCTGACATCGCTGAAGCAAGAGAACAAGTAAAAAGAGGCGAGGTCTACACTCAAGAAGAGATAATGAAAAAATATGGAGTAATCTAAAAACGCATACATCGAATAATTTATACGATATTTACGAAAATTAACGCCCTGATATAGCTCCACGCTTCAAAACTTTTCTCCTCACTGCTACAATAAGCCTGCGAAAATAATCATTCCAATTTGCTAAATCTCTTAAAAAAACATCGCTACCTCCTCATAATAACTCTTATAATTTTAGCAGCCTATGCCCCGTTTTTTCTCAACGGCGGTTTCATCGGCGACTTCGGCGATCCCGTAGGCCAAACTATAACAAACAAATTTTTACTCACCCATTACCTGCAAAAGGGCATCGCCCCACTCTGGAACCCTTACAGCTTCATAGGCCTGCCTTTTCTGGCAGACATCCAAGTAGGGGCCTTTTATCTTCCGGACATCGCGATATTTTCCATCTTTGCACCGGTTGAATCCCACAACATTTCGGTAGTTTTACACCTGCTCTTTGCGACCATCGGATTTTTTCTGTTATTCAAAAAACTGGATATTTCCGAAAAAGCCGCCGCTACTTCCAGTATCATCCTTGGCACCACCGGCAGTTTCCTTAGCAAACTCTTTTTTCTGAATATGTTGGCCACCTTTTCCTATCTTCCTTGGCTGGTACTCATCTCTATTGGCAAAAAAAATATCATCCCAAAACTCGCCATTGCCACTTGTCTAATGATCTTTGCCGGACATCCGGTAGCGGCTATGTATGTACTTCTTGCTGTTGCAATATTCAATTTAATCCACAATTTCGGCAAATGGCGTCACCTTTTTTATGTTGGAGCGGGACTCATACTCGGCTTACTGCTAAGCGCCATTCAGCTCGTCCCATTTTGGCAACTAAAAAATCTTTCCGTTAGAGACGAATTATCCTTCCTGGATTTTGCAAACGGCTCGCTGCACCTGAAAAATCTCCTAAATTTCCTTAGTCCCTTTAAAGACCAATTTGAAAACGGCATTGATAAATATGTGCACTTCGGCACAATTGCTTTTATTGTTTTTATAATAAGTTTTTTCCTTTTCAAAAAATTTCCCGGAAAATTCAAAAAACTTTATTTGATTGGATTAGCATTAAGCTTATTCGGTCTAACACTAAGCGCTCTTGGAGGAATCGACTCCATTAGGCACATCCTTTTCAATGTACCGATCCTAAACATTACTCGTGTTTCAGCCCGCTTCATTATTATTTCTCACTTTGGCAGCGCAATTTGCTTGGGAATTTTCTTGACCTATTTATTCCAAAATTATTCCAAATTCGCCCACTGCATCTCGCTTGCGATAATTATAAATTCCATTTTTGTTACCAATGTTTTTCTGGAACGCCACGAAATTACAGATGCCTACAAACAGTATCAATTTGAAAATAAAAACCTTTTTAAAACAACTCCGGAGCCGCAATATTTTTTAAACAGTAGCAACTTTCTCTTCCCCAATCGTAACTATCTTTCTCTAACCGCAAACATTATTGGCTATAATCCTCTGCTTTTAAAAAATTATTACAACAAAATTCCGGTAGCCGGATATGGAGGTTTTTTAAATTCAAATTACTTTCCGGATTATTACGAAAACTTTGTGAAATTCGGTCTAAAATATTATATCTTCCCAACAAATAGCTCAAAAATTTCCGTCACAAATTTTCTCAAACAAAAACAATGGAAGCCGGTGGTTACAGAAGGCGATGATTTCACCATCTGGGAAAATCCGCATCCCGCACCTTTTGCAAAATTTGAAAACCCCGAAAACAAAGTCACGGTAGAAAAATTCTCTCCGGGAGAAATTATTTTAAAAACAACCATGACCGGTCCGGACAAACTGATTTTAAACCAAAGTTATTATCCCGGCTGGGAAGCCAAATCTTCAAACTCAAAAATAATTCAGGCAGAAATTTACGATGATTTAATTCAGTCCTACAAAATTCCGCAAAGCACGAAAATTAAAATTACATTCAAACCAAAAACATTCTTCTCCGGAGCGATAGTTTCATTAATAAGTCTCGCCGCTGTAATCCTTATTTTTATTTGCAGAAAAAAATAAAACGGTAGGACACATTCACCCCATCCCCCACGCGCTCTCCACAATCTCTTTAATCGACTTTTCAGGCTTCCATTGAAATAATTTCCCCGCTTTTTCATTGCTGGCAACTAAAACTGCCGGATCACCCGCGCGCCTATCTTCAATTTTTATATTAAAATTTTTCCCTGTAACATCTTTGCAAATTTCTACAATTTCTTTCACAGAAAAACCCTTTCCAGTACCCAAGTTTATAGTATCCGACTGACCACCACTCAACAAATATTTTGCTGCCAAAAGGTGTGCTTTAGCCAAATCTACTACATGAATATAATCGCGCACACAAGTCCCATCTTTAGTCTCATAATTATCGCCAAATAGTTTAAACTCCGAACCGTTTTTCGCCGCCTTCAAAACATTTGGAATCAAGTGACTTTCCGGCTCATGCATTTCACCAAATTGCCCATTCTCCGAAGAACCTCCGGCGTTAAAATAGCGCAAACAAATAGATTTCAATCCGTGAACACTATCAAAATTATCCAGCATTTCCTCAAACAAAACCTTCGTCTCCCCATAAACCGAGATCGGCTTCAGCGCATGCATTTCCGAAATTGGAATTTCCATTGGCTCACCATATACCGCTGCCGAAGAAGAAAAAACAATTTTTTTACAACCATTCGCCACCATCGCCTTCAGCAAACATTCTCCACCAAAAACATTATTTCTATGATATTTTTCCGGCTCTTTATTTGACTCTCCCACCTGACTAAGTCCGGCAAAATGCATCACTATTTCCGGCTTCACTTCATTGAAAATGATCTTCAACGCTTCCGAATCCGTCAAATCAGCTTCAAAAAACTTCGCTTTTTTATTAACAGCTTCCTTGTGACCGGTAGACAAATTATCCACAATAAAAACCTCACCAATATCATTACTTACCAGCATATCTACGACAACCGACCCGATATAACCCGCTCCACCTGTCACCAAAATTTTAGTCATTTTTACGCTTATTTTTAATAAAATTCCAGACGCCAACTATTATAAACAAGCATAAAGCAGAAACGCTAATCCAAGCGCCAATCCGCACACTCTCCGGCTGATATTTAAACTCCACCACATGTTTACCACCGCGAAGAGGCACAGCCCTAAAGGTATAATTTGCCGTTATATATTTTTCCACCTTACCGTCCACATATAAATTCCAACCAGGATAATCGACTTCACTCAAAACAAGAATTTTATCTTTCGTTGAAAAAGTTTCCAATTTCAAATACTCCGATTCCTTAGCCAAAAACTTCACATATTCCGGTGACTCAAAGTCATAGCCACCCAAAACCCTCTCTCCCAAATACACAGCGGGTTCTCCACTCAAAATAACCTGTTTTTTTAAATCGATCTTATTATTTTTGAGCAACTCGAGCTGTTTACCCTCATCTTTTTCCACAACAAAATCCTCAACAAAATAAGCCCGTTGATTGCTCCCACTAAAATCTTCAGCCTCAAACTTCCTATCGCTCAAAACAGTCCTAACATTCAAAAAATCGTACAACCTATCTGAAATAGGCACCCAGTGCATCCTATCCAGCCGGACAAAAAGATCATTATATTTTTTTATTTTTATACCGCCATTTCCCCACACGTTATCAAGTCCATAATATTCGTATTTATTTGCGGAAAGATTATTAACTTCATCGGCGACGCGAAATGGTTCATCTACCTTGAGTTTTTCAATAAAAGCCTCCTCCTCAACCGTATCAAAAACTTTTTCCGGACCAATTTTTTCAGAATAAAACCTTTTGTCAAAACCATGATAAAAAATATCGAAAACTACTACGAAAATAGCAATTACCGCGAGAGCGGGCCAAAATGTTCTAACCTTCGTAGATTTAATCCATGAGGAAATTTCCGCTACACCCAGCGCTGTCAACACACTGCCCACAAAAAAACAAACCGCCATAATCTGCACCGCCATCCTCACTTTATTAAATCCCGGAAAAAACTCAAACAACAAAAAATTTACCGGAGAATATTTGCCAAAAGCCGCAAAAAGCGCCAACAGGCCGAAAAAAACAAAATACCATTTATATTTATTTCTCGAAAACAATCCAAAAATTATTAACAAAAGAGCTAATAAACCAATATAGAAATAATTCTGCGTAATATCCACCGAACCATTAAAATCCTCCATAGGCTTTTCACTCAAAACATGATTATGATTGGGATTAACCAACCCCAAAAGATTCAAAGGATTAAGCGACCACCCCTTGGACTGTTGCTCATAGGTAAGCTCAACACGATTTGATCTGGCTGTTAATTCAGCAACCGGAAAAATTAAAACAGCCATAAGACACATTGCAAATACGGTGGCCACTAAAGATTTAAGTCCGGTTCTCCACCAATCCGCTCGCCATTCTCCATTTGCAAACATTTTATAAAGAGTGAAAATCATCAGCCCGAGCAAAAGATAAATCGTAGTATTCGCATGACCCACGGAAAGAGCCAAGGCAAAAACTAAACCGGCGAGCAAAACCGAAAACCCAACCCTTAGAGTAGCTGCACCTTTCTCTAAAGCTCTCATGTATCCCCAAAAAACGCCTGGTATCCACATATACATTGCCATCTGGCCCAAATGAGAAATATGTCCCAACGCATATCCTGAATAAGCAAAAACCACTCCTCCAATCAAAGCCGCGCAAACATTCTTGGTTAATTTATAACAAAGCCCATAAGCCAGAACTCCTCCCAGGAAGAAATGAAAAATAAAATAATAACCCAATTGCGAAAATTTCATCGCACCAAAAATCCAGGCAAAAATCCAGTTCACAGGATAAAACATTCCTGACTCAATATCTCCGGCAAAGGGATAACCGCTAAAATTATGGGCATTCCATAGAGGAAAATCACCCTGAGACAAAGCCGCCGTAACTTGATGTAAATTTATATAACCAAATTCTCTGGTATCCCAAATAAAGCTAAGTTGCCCTTGTAAAAAGGGCCAAAAAAATACCGCCGCCAAAAGCAAAAAAAACAGCGCCGCAAAAATTTTTCCCCTCACCTCTTTTTCCACATTTATTATTAAAGTTTATTTTAAATCCACTATGAGGCTTTCTTCTTTTCATGATACTCCTGCTCCGTATTAACGTCCCATATATTATCCTTATCCTTACGTCCGGCCATAATATTTTCTACAGCCGTCATAGCGGTAAGCATGGAGTGATCCTGATTATTATAACGATGCATACCGTTACGGCCAATCAGAAATAAATTTTCAATCTTATCCAGAAAACCCCTCAATTCCCCAAACTGTGCATAGCTACCAAAATAGGAGGGGTAAGTATTCGGAACACGAATTATCGTGGCGTCCAGGATATCCTCCTTATCAATAATATCAATTTTAGCCAACTCATCTTTAGCAAATTCAATAAATTCATTATCACTCTTTGACCAAAGTTCGTCACCAACATTACAAAAATATTCCAACCCAAGCCAAACAGTTCCCTCCAAATCCTTCACCATATATGGACTCCAATTATTAAAAATCTGCAATCTTCCCACTCTCACATCCCTCTCCTGAATATAAATCCAGTTATCGGGAGGTATATTTCCTACTGACTTTTCATTTGTATCATTTTTTATTTTCATTTTTTTAAGGAGCAGACCCACCGTAATGAAATCCCTGTACATCAAACCTTCCGCAACTTTCTTCACGTTCTCCGGGATCGCAGTTTCCATTACAGAAACCAATTCCTTAATTGGCATCGTAGAAAAGAAATAATCACCTTTGAATTTTTCTCTCAAACCGGTTTTACCATCCTGAACTTCCACTTCTGTCACCTGTCCGCTCTCAACCTTCACTCCCACCAATTTTTTTTCCATATGCAATTCCGCGCCTTTGGCTTTAATGATTTTCGTTACCTCCTCCCACATCTGCCCCGGCCCGTGTTTTGGATACATAAAGTATCCTATCAGGCTGGTCTCCACATCTTTTTGGGCCAGAGATCTATTTTTACGAAATACAGACTTCATAGCATGCACCACTGTTTTAGTTATAGATAAGCCCTTTATTCTCTGAGCACCCCACTCCGCGCTAATTTGATTACACGGCACTCCCCAAACTTTTTCGGTATAATCCTTGAAAAAAGTTTCATAGAGTTCGCGACCAAATCGATTAATAAAAAAATGCTCCAAATGCTCCTCCTCCTTCAAAGGAAAAAGTCTGATTTTCAAATAACTCAAGCCAATTTTCATCGTCCTCACCACGCCCAAATTCCCCAGCGTTCTTTTACTCAAAGAAACGGGATAATCAAAAAACTTCCTCAAGAAAAAAATTCGCGACAAACGATTACGTGCCAACATCACCTTGTCCTCCTTTTCCGGATCCGGCGCCTGATCGCCCTCGGCCAACAAAACCTTCCTATTCAAAATAAGATCATCTTTTGAAGGCTTACCCTGCAAAGGCATTATTTTTTTCCACCACTCCATCACTCTGTCAGATTTGGAAAAAAATCTATGCCCTCCAATATCAATTCTATTTCCCTTATAATTAACAGTTTTGGCAATGCCTCCAACCTGATGATCCATTTCAAAAATTACCGGTTTCACATCTGTTTTTTCTAACAATTCATAAGCAGCGGTCAACCCTGCCGGCCCCGCTCCAATAATTATCGCAATTTTCTGATTCATAAAATTTATTTAAAATAATACCACTTTCCTCGCTACGAAATTCCAGATAAAAACAATCCCTGTGGCGATAATTTTCGAATGTAAATAGTAAACACCTCTTACGTCGGTAAAAAACCAGAGAATAAGCTCATTAACGCCAAGCCCAATAATTCCAATAACAGTGAAAATTATAAACTCCTTTCTAGCACTTTTTACCTTTCTCTCTCCAAACACCCAGTAAATACTAAGAAAATAATTGACCAAAAGACCCAAAATGAAACCAATAACTGCCGAATAAAGATAATTAATTCCCATCATGTCCGTAAAAAACCACAGCGCCGCAAAATCAATCACAAAAGCCACTCCTCCTACAAAAACATAGCCAATAAATTGATTTAAAACCTTTTCGCTTTTTTTGAAGCTCTTGAACATGCCCGCAGACTACAGAATCCTCAATAAATTTTCAATCTC
This sequence comes from Candidatus Peribacteria bacterium, assembly GCA_943358175.1. GTDB lineage: Bacteria > Patescibacteriota > Gracilibacteria > UBA1369 > LOWO2-01-FULL-3 > JACRIB01. The sequence continues at coordinate 32,683 of CALRGV010000003.1, read as the reverse complement.
TAAAAGTATCCCCATCTTTATGGTAAATACATCAAATAGTACCCAATCTTCTCGGCTAATTTAAATTTCTCCTCAATACACTTTTGCAGCAATGGAGCGGCATTGATGAAACTCAATTTAGGGTTATTATCAAAGCCAAAATTTGGATTATGCACTATTATCTTCACAGAACCCTTTCCATTTCCCTCAATCAAACCATCGCATATTCTTTGCTGTTCCTCCTCGGAAGGCTCCGCTATTACATCAATCAAAGAGTCATAATAAGTCGGATTGCTACGATCTGTTAAGGCGTAGAGAGCCGGAAAATACCAGGAACTGACAAAAATCGGATCTCCCTCCTTGCTATGCAAATTAATAAAATTAATAACCTTTTCAGCATCTTCGACCTGCTTCTGCTCCTCCAGAAACAAACGCCCATGAGTCGTCGTAAGCTGATAATGTGGTTTTGCCAAAATTTGTTCAACGTCATAAGCTCTTACCGGTAATTGCAGAACAAGTAAAAATGCCGTAAACCCTGCGACAACTCTCCAAATTTTCCAGTTTCCATTTTTAATTAAAAAAACCAGTAAAATAATCGCCGGACTCACCACATGCGCCAAATGGGATACATCAGCCCTGCCCAAAACCTTCGGAAATTCAAATAAAGTCCACAACATTAAAAATACTACGAAAATCTTATCCAAAGATCCCATCTTTTTTCCGAAAAACTGAAACATCCCAAGAAAAAAAACCACGAAAGGTAAAGAATACAACGCGCCAATTCTCAAAAAAACTGCCAATTTATAAAAACTAAACTCACCCTTGCTTTCCAATTCCAGCAACGAAGAGAGAGCTGATTTCACATCCGTTAAATAAGCCAAATTCATGGATATACCATGACCTACGCTGTTCAGAACCACAGAGTCCAAAATCAATTGCCAATAGTTAATTAATGGCAAATAAATTATCGACATCGCCAACAAAACTCCCCCACTAAAAATAAGAAACATCACGATAGCCCTGCTCACTCTTAAACGATCCGCCCTAAAACTTATAAGCAATGCCACCACCAAAGCTAACGCGCAAGCCGCTACTTCAAAAAATCTGAAATAAAAAGCCAGACCGACAAAAACTCCACTCAAAAAAAGCCTCAACCCACCACCCTCTTTTAAATACTTTGCAAAAAAGATCGTAGCAATCAATAAAAGCAAAAAATGCACATGTCCTAATCCGTTAAAAAACAATAGCAAAGCCAGCAAACCGGCCAACCAATTATTCTTGAACAAAATCTTCCCCAACACAAAGCCAAAAGTCCCCACCAATGCGGCAACAATTGGCCATAAAAGCAAAACGACATTTACATTCAAACCGAAAATTTTATACAAAAACGCCGGCAAATAAACTTCTCCCGGCGGAAACAGCAACCAGAAATCACGATACGGAATTTCCCCACGCAAAACCCGCAGTGGATTGTTGACATACTCCGCCATATCGCCCCACAAACCAGTATAATTGTAAGTCAGAAAGCCAAAAACAAAAAACAGCAAAAATAAAATTACAGCCAAATAAAAAGTATCCAGATTTCGTTTTTCTTTTTGCATATTCCTGCAACAAGAAAGTATCAAAACACCTGCTCACTTGCAAATAAAATAAAAACGTGTAACTTTTCGTGCATGGAGAACTTACTGAAAAATCTGGAACAAGAAGGGCTAAAAGCCATTCACGGCTGCACCACTACCGAAGCTTTACGCGAAGTGGAGCTGGAATATTTTGGCCGCAAAGATGGTAAGCTAACCAACATAATGAAAGGCCTGAAAGACCTTTCCAATGAAGAAAAACCAAAAATTGGCCAACTATCAAATATCGTAAAAGGTACTTTGGAAAAAGCCCTCGCGGCAAAACTGCAGGATTTTGAAAACGCCAAACTCGCAAAAGAACTTTCCACAGATTTTTTTGACACCACAATTCCGGGAAAAGCTCGCACAGTAGGACACATTCACCCTATTGCTCAAGTCCAAGAAGAAGTGGAAAGAATTTTCAGTCAAATGGGTTTTTCCGTGATGGATGGCCCGGAAATAGAATCGGAATATTACAACTTTGAAGGCCTGAATATTCCCGCCGATCATCCGGCGCGCGATATGCAGGACACGTTTTTCATCCAGGAAAAAAATGATCCTAAACATGGCCGCATGGTACTGCGTACACATACCTCTCCAGTTCAAGTAAGAACCATGGAAAAATATGGCGCACCGCTGCGTGTGATAGTCCCGGGACGCGTTTTCCGCTACGAAGCCACCGATGCCAGCCACGACAGCACATTCAATCAAGTCGAAGGACTTCTCATCGATAAAGACATTTCTCTCAGTCACCTCAAAGGAGTAATGGCGGAATTTCTCACTCGCCTCTTCGGCAAACCGGTAAAAGTGCGCTTCCGTCCAGGCTATTTCCCCTTCGTGGAACCTGGAGTTGAGCTCGATTTTTCCTGTCTATTGTGTGAAGGAAAGGGCTGCCGTGTGTGTAAACATAGCGGCTGGGTAGAATTCATGGGCGCCGGCATGGTCCACGAAAACGTCCTCAAAGCGGGCGGCATCGACAGCAAAAAATACCAGGGCTGGGCTTTCGGCTTCGGCCTCACCCGCCTCGTCATGATGCGCTACGGCATCGACGACATTAGACTTCTCACTGGTGGAGAACTTCGATTCCTTAGACAGTTCTAAAAGATCAAAATTTGCAAATAGTTTAAAAAATTTGCTACAATATAAGCACGTAGTCTGTCCACGCAACCTGCCACCCCCAAACATCTTGATGCCCTTCAGTTATAACAACCAAAGTTAAAATTTTCTTAAATTTTTCCTAAATTAATTCTAAAATTCCTAAATTCGCCCACTGCGCGCAACACGCCATTGAAAGTTCTCTAAAAAAAGCGGTTGTATATCGAAAGACATAAGCAAAAAGTAGCCGGCCTAAACGTAAATTAGCCTACTCAAACTCCACCTCAAAATTGTACATTCCCATTCCACAGAAACCCTGTAGGGTTTTTCCTTTTTCCTGAGCCGGCAATTTGACATCTGTACTACCGGACATTGGCAAATTTTCCTGATAATTCATTGATGGAATCACTAAAGTCGCGGAACAATCGAAAGTTCCTTTTGTATTCACGCGCAAAATCGTCGGCATCCCAGCCTTTGCCACGCTACGCTTTGGCGTATATCCACCCTTGGCCCTAATTTCCACAATTTGCGTTCCATCAACAACCGAAACATTATTTCCATCGCTCATTGAAAACGAATCGGAATTATTAAAATCAACCCCACCAAAAAGCAAAATCAACAAGCCCACAAAAGCAAATCCTGAAAGAACTCCTCCGATAATAGTTTTCATAAATAAAATTTAGAAATTAAACACCGGGGCCATATACCCGGCCGCTACAAGGCTATTGATAATATTAAATATCGCAAACATAATAACAACTAATCCGGCCGACTTAAAGAAAATCCCCGATTTCGCACTATCCTTTATGCTAAACGAACTGAAACTAACCAAAGCCAAAACAGGCAAAGTTCCAAGCGCAAAAAAGAGCATCGTCAAAGCACCACTCATGAAATTTCCGGTCGACAACGCGTAAATCTGCATCGTCTGAGTAAAACCACATGGCAAAAAGAAAGTCGCAATTCCCAGTAGCACAGGTGTTAAAGTACTATTCACTGTACTAAAACCTATCGCCTTACGAGATATGAATTTTGGCATAGACGGCTGCAATTTTTTCGTAAAATTAAAAATATCTAAAAGATTAAGCCCCAAAATCAGCATCACCAATCCAACAACAATTCCCAAAACAAAAGTTCCGGTCACTCCCAATTTAAACATCTCTCCAATCATGGCAATCACTCCACCCAGAATAAAAAAAGAAACCAGCCTTCCAATATGAAACAAAACTTGCGGCCGTACCTTCTCTCCCTCCTTCGCGAAATTCGCCGACATAGAGAGAACAAGTCCTCCCACAATCGCCATACAAGTAGATAATGAAGCCACAATTCCCACGACAAATGCGGTACCGTAATTTACCTCACTCGCGTTCACCAAGTTCACAATACCCACTTTCTGCAAAAGAAGAAAAAATCCGACGAAAGCAAAAGCGATAGGAAATGCATACGAAAATTCGCTCCACATCACTTTTTTCTCCGGTTTTTCCAGAACAACTTCGTAACCATGAGTTTTTAATAAAGTAGTCAGCTCCTGAGCAATTTCCTCATTCGTCATTCCCTCAAAATATCCATAAATTTCCAAAGAATTATTTACCAAATCAGGCTTTGCGGAAACAATTTTCGGATGATCGATCAGCTCGCTTTCCGTCAACATCACACACGCTTTGCAATACATTCCACAAATATAAAATTCATATTTTTTTGGTTCCGAATTTGATTTAGAATTTCCCATATTATAATTTTTTTAATTTTAATCTTAATGAATTAGAAACCACGGATACACTGGAAAACGCCATAGCCAAACCGGCAAATACCGGACTCAATAACCATCCAAACAAAGGATAAAACACTCCCGCCGCCAAAGGAATTCCAATAATATTGTAAATAAATGCCCAGAAAAGATTTTGTTTAATTCCCCGCATGGTTAATTTCGAAAGTCTGATTGCTTTCACCAATTTTGAAATATCTCCATGAAGCAAAGTAATGCCGGCCGATTCTATCGCCACATCCGTACCGGTACTCATTGCGATTCCCACGTCCGCCTGCGCCAAAGCCGGCGCGTCATTCACGCCATCACCAGCCATCGCCACAACCATTCCATCCGCCTGTAAATCCCGCACCTTCATTAATTTATCCTGCGGCAAAACCTCCGCCACTACTTCATCAATGCCCACCTGATTCGCAATAAACTGTGCCGTATTTTTATTATCACCGGTCAGCATTACCACTCTTATTCCCAATTTATGTAATTTTTCTACCGCCTCTTTTGCCTCAGGCTTCACCGCGTCCGCCACCATTGCAATTGCCAAAACTTTTTCTTTTGTTGCTAAAATTACGGGTGTTTTCCCCTCAATAGTTTCTTTCTCAATCGCCTTGCTATCAACTTGATGACCCAAATCTTCCATTAATTTTACATTGCCCAAAAAATATTCCACTCCGTCTATTTTGGCTTTCACTCCCTTTCCTTTCACGCTTTCAAAATCTACCGCTTCATCAAAATCCACCTTATTTTCCTTCGCATAAATAACGATCGCATGAGCAATCGGATGCTCGGAGCGCGACTCCAAAGACGCCAAAATTTTCACCGCTTCTTTTTCTTCAATTCCGGTTACTTTCAAGGAAACCAATTCCGGTTTCCCCTTTGTAATCGTGCCGGTTTTGTCCACCACCACCACATTCACCTTATGTAATTTCTCCAAAGTCGCCGCATCTTTCACCAGAATTCCCTCCCTCGCACCCTTCCCCACTCCGACAATAATTGCCGTCGGCGTAGCCAAACCCATCGCACAAGGACAAGCAATCACCAATATTCCCACAAAAGAAGTCAGCGCAAAAGGAACACTTCCCACCAGCAGCCAAACTCCCAAAGTAATAAACGCCAAAACTATCACGATCGGTACAAACACCGCCGAAATTTTATCCGCCAAAGCTTGAATTGGAGCCTTACTGGACTGAGCTTCCTCCACCATTTTAATAATACGGGCAAGCATAGTTTCAGCACCCACTTTCAAAGCTTTAAATTCAAACGAACCGTTAGTGTTCATTGTTCCGGCAACCACTTTATCATCAACATTTTTTCCCACCGGCATTGGTTCCCCACTAATCATTGACTCATCGACAAACGAAGACCCTTGTGTAAGCACCCCATCCACAGGAATTTTGGATCCCGGCTTCACAATAATAATATCGCCATGTTTTACTTCGCTAATCGGCACCTCCACTTCATTTTCGCCTCTTTTCACCAAAGCGGTTTTCGCTTGAAGATTTAAAAGTTTTTCAATTGCATCACCGGTCTTGATTTTCGATCTCATTTCCAAATATTTTCCCAGCGAAATAAAAGCAATCACCACAATCGTTACATCGTAATAATTATGATTCACATCTAAATATTGACTCAAATCTTCTTCGAAAGCCGTCACTGTAAAGCTATACAAAAAAGCTGCAACGGTTCCAATTCCAATCAAGGTATCCATATTTGCCTTTCCGTAACGTAAAAATCTCCACAGCCCCAAAAGATAAGGCATTCCTACTACAAAGAGAGCATACGTCGCAAAAATTGGCATCAAGTGATGAAAAAACTCTTCCAAAATCATTGGCATTTCTCCCACCACCTGAAATTGCACCAAGGCATCCCAAGTCATTACAAAAATTGAAATTAAAGCCAAAGGCATAATTGAAAAAACTTTCATTCCCAACCCTTTTAATTCAGCTAATTTCTGTTTTTTTGCATCATTTATCTCGCTAACCTGCTCATGCCCCTCAACCTTTGGCATCACCAAGCTATAACCCAAAGGAGAAACCACTTTCGACAATTTTTCAAAATCAACTTTTTTAGAATCGAACGAAATTTTCGCACTTTCCGTGCCATAATTTACTTCCGCCGTTTCCACTCCATCCACTTTCTTCAAAGCTTTTTCCACAATCGCCGCGCACGAAGCACAATGCATTCCTTTAATTTTAAAACTCTGAAAATCACCCATAAATTTAATTTGATAAATTATAAATTTTTAAAAGTTCCTGTATAGCTTTTGGCTTATTCTCAGCCATTTGTTTCACGATACAACTATCAAGATGACCCGCCAACAATTCCCTCTTGGTGGTTTTCAAAAGTCCAATCACACTATCCACTTGCTGAATAATTTCCGGACAATATCTGTTTTCCTCCATCATCGCCGCGACTTTATGCAGAGTCCCCTGAGCCTGGCGCGCACACTTCAGAGCCTTTTTCTTTTTCAGCGGAATATCAATTTTTATCGTCATAAATTTTAAAATTAAAGAACCTCCCCCCTAGGTTACCGTTGTTCGCAAAAAAAGTCAATAAGTAAAACTCGAATCAAACGATTTTTTCTTTGAAAAAAATCGTAACTATTCTATTGCCCGTACGACAGCCTCGGCAACCAATTTAACATTATTCCAATGCGGCTGAAAAGTAAGCGGCTGATATACGTCTGCAGGACTCGCTAATAAAAGATGCCTTGGCACATCAAAACATGCTTGTTGATAACCACGTCCACCAGCCAAAGCAGCCAAGTCCGAACCGGGATAACCCCGTAAATGAGAAAACGGTTTATTAAAAGCATTCGGAATTCCTGCCAGAGAAAGATTTTCAGCGATTCTAGCTGACAAACCTCTATCCAGAATCTGTTCAAGCTTATTCTCATCTCCTACCTTAACATTCAAAGCATTCACAATATCCACATCAGCACGATCACGACGACCATTCATATTATCATAAACAATCATCCACTTTGCCAAAAGAGCCTGCAACATTTTCGGATTAGAAAATTCAGCTCCGCTACCCACCTTCAAAGCAGCTTCGACTTCCTGAGCTAAAGCCTTTAATTCAGCCATTTCCTCATCCGTAGGATCACCGGAAGCCATAGTATGAGGCTGAATTACAGATTTTAATTCATGTGCTGCCAACGTCTCAAATAAACGAAAAACAACACTGGTTGAAATATCAAAAATCCCCACAAGATCCTTAGCCACTAATTCTGGCATGGGAAACAGTTTCTCCCCAACAGATTTTTCTTGTGGACGATTCAAATCCAAAACGCCTCTGCCAATATGCACGGGGCTCAACGCCACTGCTTTTTCTCCGCGCTGAGCAAAATGATCAAGTATTGCCGTCGCAATTTCACGTGAACCTCCATCAGCCCTATACCAGCTATAAGCAGAAATTGGTAAACCAAGTTTAGATCTTAACAAATCTCTAAAATACCTGAATTGCATCGGTACAGCCTCCGGATTGACAACTAAATCCTCCTCTCTGGCAAGTGTCGGCCTACCATGTGGATTATAAAGTAAATGTCGAACATCAGACAAAGACTCATCTGGATCATCAAAGTTAGCCTCGACACGCAATAAACCCTGAGAAGCCTCCTGCACATCAGATAAGTTTTTAAATTCTTTCATAAAAAATTTTGTTAATGACTAATGGATTCAGCTCGGCAACGCAACCTTCCGGCCCCTAAATCTCCCCCATAGCCTCCGCCACAATCGTCGCCATCGCCATCGCCACGGTCTCTGCTCTCAAAATTCTACTTCCAAGAGAAACAATGTGCGCGCCCCTACTCTTCGCAATTTCTATTTCCCTATCTGTAAAACCTCCTTCCGGACCCACGCAAATCACCAATTCGCCGGAAAATTTCCCACCATCTTTTTTCACCAATTTTCCCTTACAAAAATCTGAAAATTTTTGTTCAACCCCGGGATGCGGAACCACAATTAATCTCTCTCCCTCTTCTCCGTAATCCAAAGCATGTTCCTGCTCCGCGTCACTCAAAAATATTTTTTCAAATTTACGTTCCTCTAATAATTCCGGCACCTTTCCTCTACCGGATTGTTCCGCCGCCTCTTTCAAAATTCGCCCCAATCGCTCAATTTTTCCCAAAGCCTTCCTCTCAGTTCTATCTGTAATCAAGGGAATAAAGGCGCTCACACCAAGCTCCGTTCCTTTTTGCAACATCCATTCCAGCCTTTCCATATTTTTCAAAATTGCCTGGGCCACCACAAGCCTCACCGCCAATTCGGTCTCGCAAAATTTCTTACTCAAAACTTTTCCTAAAATTCTTTTCGCGCTAAAATCTTGCAACTCCACCACGAACTCATATCCGGAATTATTCAGCAAAATCACCTTCTCCCCTCGTCCAAATCTCAAAACTTTCGTAAACTGATGAAGCAGCTCATCTGAACAAATTAAGGCCTGGGCATCATCAACCGGATCCAATTGTGAAACAAAAAACCTATGCATACGCCCAGCCTACAAAAAAACTGGCCAAAACTCAATGACTTAGCTATAATATCCACGAGTGTCAAACACGTTGCAGGATCAAGCAGATCCTAATTAAAAAGACCTCCGTCAAGCGGGGGCCTTTTTACGCAGAACGTGGTGGACGATGCGAAGCAGCGCGCACGGGCTACCACGAAGTGGTCATGCGCTGACCGGGAGTCGAACCCGGGACGACGAGTGTCAAACACGTCGCGGGCACCACGCCCTCACCCCACATTGATTCTGCAAATCAGTTATATCAACCAAATCTAAAATTTTCTTAAATTTTTCCTAAATTAATTCTAAAATAGTTAAAATTCCTAAAATTTCTTAAATCAAAGCCCCTCTTGCTAACACCTTTCAAAACTATTAGATTATCTCCAAGCGTAAAATTCTCAATAATTATAAAATCGCATGCTCATCTCCCTAAACTGGCTGAAAGAATTCGTTGACCTACCAAAAAATCTCGATCCAAAAAACTTAGCAACTGAATTAACAATCAAGACTGCTGAAGTTGATAGTGTGATAAATGAAGCCGATGCTTTTGAAAATATTGTTGTGGGCCAAATTCTGGAAATCACTCCACATCCAAATGCCGACAAATTAAAAGTCTGCAAAGTTTCTCTCGGCAAAGAAACAAGCCAAATTGTCTGCGGCGGATCAAATCTCCGCGAAGAAATGTATGTAGCGGTCGCAAAACCGGGAGCGAAAGTAAAATGGCACGGTCTCGGCGACTTAATAACCCTTGAAAGAACTAAAATCCGCGATGCGGAAAGTGATGGGATGATCTGCGCCGGAAGTGAAATCGGAATTCCTGACCCGACAGCAAAAGAAAAAGAAATCCTCGATCTTTCAGCCATGAAAACTACCCCAGGCACTCCCCTCTCAGAACTCTTGCAAAAAGATGACGTAATCTTCGAATTTGACAATAAAGCCCTCACTCATCGTCCGGACCTCTGGGGACACTACGGCATTGCCAGAGAAATTGCTGTACTCACAGGTTCAAAATTAAAACCGTTAAAATCCATAGTAAAAATTCCAACCGGAGGTGAAATAATTTCCGTAGAAGTAAAAGATGAAAAATTATGTCCTCGCTACTGCGGACTCATTATCGAAAACGTAAAAGTCGGCCCTTCTCCAGACTGGTTACAGAAAAAATTAAAAGCAACCGGACACGGCGTCCACAACAATATCGTTGATGTCACAAACTACGTAATGCTCGAGCTTGGTCAGCCAATGCACGCTTTTGATCAAGCAAAAATTGAAAAAGGCATAGTTGTTCGTGTCGCAAAAATGGGGGAAAAAATCGCCTGTCTTGATGGAAAAACTCGCGACCTCACTAATCACATGCTTGTCATCGCCGATCACAAAAAGCCTGTGGCGATTGCCGGAGTAATAGGTGGAGCAAATAGCGAAATTGATGAAAACACTAACTCGGTAATCCTCGAATCCGCCAATTTCAATTCCTCCAGCGTCCGCAAAACTTCCACAAAATTTCTACTCCGCACTGATGCCGTTCAAAGATTTGAAAAAGGTCTCGATCCAAATCTTTGCGAACTCGCCATCAAGCGCGCCGCTGAATTAATTCTCGAAATTTGCCCGGAAGCAGAGATTGCCGGACCAATCACAGACATCTCAAATTTCTCAACAGATCCCTTAGAAATAGTTCTCGACACAGAAATGGCCCTCTCAAAAATCGGCGCTGAAATTTCCAATAAACAAATGAAGGACATTCTCGAAAACCTAGAGTTTAAGGTCCACACCGGAACAAAAAAAGGTACCTTCAAAATCACCGTCCCGACTTTCCGCGCCAATAAAGACATCAAAATCGAAGACGACATCATCGAAGAAATCGCCCGCATTTTCGGCTACGACAATATTCCGGCCACGCTTCCATCCCTACCGACAAAACTTCCGCAAGAAAACACTGAGCGTTTCAAAAAACACCGCGCCCGCGAACTCCTATCTTTCGGCCTCGGTTTCGATGAAGTTTCCAATTATTCCTTCTACGGCAAAAACGAAATCACCCGCTGCCTCCTAAAAGAAGATGGCCACGTAAAGCTCCTCAATTATCTTTCCGAAGATCAAACTCACATGCGCATTAGCATGACTCCGAATCTGCTGAAAAATCTCCAACATAATGTGAAAAATTTTGACGAACTCCGCATCTATGAAATCGGTCGCACCTACAAAGAAATCAAGCAGTTTATGCCACTGGAAGAAAAGAAAATTGTTGGAGCAATTCTCGTAAAAGGCAAATCCGACTCACCATTCTACGAAGCCAAAGGCGCCCTCGAAACTATTTTTAAAAAATTCGAAATATCCCTTCCGCATCCGGCCAAAGGTATCGAAGTAGCCCCTTACGCCCACCCAAATAAAGCCATCTCTTACATTGATGAACACGGCCAAACTTTGGGCAAAATTTTCATGCTACACCCAATTGTTGCAAAAAATCATGACCTCGAAAATTATTCCATCGCAATTTTCGCCGTAAATTTCACGGAATTAATGAAACTCACGCCCGCCGAAAAAAAGTATAAAAAAATCGGCAAATTCCCCTCTATACAATTTGACGTTTCCGTTCTTATCGACGCCACGACAGAAATACACACACTTCAGAAAACCATCACTGAAGCAAAAACCGACCTCATTACCGACGTCACTCTCTTCGATATCTACACTGGCAACGGCATAGCCCCGGACAAAAAAGCCGTCGCCTTCAAAATCACCCTTCAGGCCGAAGACCGCACTCTCACCGACATAGAAATGACCGAAACCCAAAAACAAGTCTTCAAAAACTTGGAAGAGCTTGGCGGCACAATTAGAGGAAAAAATTAAGCCGTTTTTCCCATATCTACATCCGGACCATGTCGAAAGATAGAAAGTTCACGAGCCACCACTGCCTTCTTTGCTAAATTCACATCTCTCCAAGGATTATCATCAGAAGGAGCTACCGTATCATTATAAGAGCTATTAGCCCTATTTGTTTGAACCTGCAACCTACCATCTGCCGTAAGCCTGGCCCTATTAGGTTTATATGTGTCATTCCACATGGTCCCCGTAACAAACTTGATATCCGGAACAACCATGAAATTTTCATTAACATCCTTAATACCGAGTTGACTCACTGCTCTTCCCACTGCGGCATATCGTCTCGGATTACTAATATTTAGAGCGGCAAAAAGAGCATTGACGTCAACGATTGACACTTTATATTTTGAGCTCAAAAGAGCCGCCGTCCTTAGATGAATTCTCTTTGATAATCCATCAAAAGCCAAACTCTCCGGATTATCATCACCTTGTAACGATATAGAAACTTTTTTTCCAGCCTCTATTGCCGGCATAAGAGCATGGAGAGTTGCAGCATAACCACGCGCATTTATTTCCACCACCGCCTCCTCGCGACCATTTCTAGCCTTAAGGTAGTCCGCAATAACTTGCTCATCAGTGGTTAATTCAACGCCCTCTGCCGATGCTAAGGCTCCGTGCTGCGCGGGTCCTCTCGGACACTCGCTGCTGCTCGGGTACGCAGCCAACATCTTTGTTTGCACAAAATCAATCAACTCTCTCTTGGCTCTCGCCCTTCTCTCCGCAACTACTCCTTCACTTTCATCATCATCGCCATCAAGATCCTTCTTCCTTTCCATCTGCCCGCTCTCCTGCTCAACTAATTGCATAAATCGACTATCGGGCTTTTCCATTTCAACAATCTTCGCATGACACGCCTTTGCAGTACTACCAGCCAAACCTTGATCTCTCGCAGCATCCATAGACAAAATAAAAATAGGAATCACGCCACTCAGCAATAAATCATTCATTTTTTTCAATTTTTCCTCCTGCCCTGCATGTACATCATACTTTGGTTTGCCATCACCATCGAATCTTTCCAGACAATTCACTCCATGACTAATAGCCACAAGACTGGATTTACCCTTACTTAGACTATGTATAAGTTCGGCAGCTTCAAGAAAAATCCCCGTACCCAAAGGCTCCATATCCACTCCTGAAGTCACCTGACTCCTGCATAAGTCTATCACTCTAAACCTCACCCCTGTTCTTACATTTTCAACTTCCTGAGTAAGAGTTCTTTCAAGCTGCTCAAGTGAAATCGGAACAACCCTTCTATCTTCAGGATTATTTCCCTTATAAGCCCCACAAGTATTACAACTTGTGGCACAACCTCTCCCAAGTTCAATCATGTCCAAATAAGTACTATCCTTCAAAGAACCGGCATCAATCCAGTCAGCCACATCTGTTAATCCATCTTCTGGCGGCATATATTTACAATTTTAGCAATTGGAATATTATTGTACGCCCCAAAGTAAATATGTCAAGCGAAATCGGCAGCATTGCTTCCCGTAAAAGGTAATAATGTAAACAAGCAAAGACTCTATCACTATTACTATAGACACTATATGGAAGAAAAAGCAAAAACTCTGGATAGCGCCCTGATAAAAATTGTAGGAGAAAACGACTACAGGCTTCTTGCCGACTTCTCACCTGAAAATAAAAAAACAATCATTGCCTCCGCCACATATCTCGATCTTGCGAACAATTTACACCAGGCATTCTGGCTGGGAGATAAAAACAACAAAACGATTTACGTAAATGAAATTTATCAAAAAATCAGCAATTATTCACTCAAGGAATCTCTCGGAAAACCGGCCGATTTCTGTTTTACTAAAGAAAGCAAATTGGCAATCGCCAGACATCACGAACTAAGAGGAAAAGGACAAACTACACAGTACGAAGCTGAGGTCGTTTCAAAAGATGGTATAATTACAACTGTTTTGATAAACGGCATGCCGACGAAAGAGGGCGGAAGCCTCGGCCTTTTCACGAATTTAAGCTTAATGGAAAAATTAAGCCGTGATGAACAAATTCTTCTCAGTATCATCGGCTACAAAGATCTTCAAATCGTAAAGAAAAAGCTGAACCCAGAAGAGATGGCAATGCTCTTTAAATACAGACATGCCATAGAGCTTGCCAACGTAATAAACCATTGTTTTTGGATAGGAAATGAACTTCATAAAACCATCTACTCCAATAAAATTTATCAAAAAATCACCGAATATTCTTTAGAAGAATGCATAGGTCAACCGGCTGACTTTTGTTTCACGGAAGAAAGTAAAAAAATAATTGAGAACCATCACAGATTACGTAAAATCGGTGCCTCATCTAAATATGAAGGCGAATACCTGACAAAATCCGGAAAATCGATTCCCGTTCTCATAGTCGGAGCGCCTTCAGAAGCCGGCGGAACCTATGGAATGCATATTGACCTTAGAGAAATAAAAAAACTGGATTCTCAAACAAGAATTTTTGAACAAATAATTAGAAATTCCATAGAAGCCATTGTAATAGTTGATATAAACCACAAAATAACAACATGGAACTCCGGCGCGGAAAAAATGTTTGGATACAAAGAAGAAGAAGTTTTAAATAAAAAAATCGCCTCTCTCTTGATTCCGGAAGAACTCATGGAAGAGAACAAGAAAATTGTGGAAGAGGTTGAAGAAAAAAACGTACTAAGAAGTTTTGAAACGAAACGAAACACTGCGTCCGGAGAAAAAATAGATGTCTCCCTATCTATAACAAAAGTATCGGACAAAAATAATAAATTCATTGGTTATTTGATCACCTACAGAGACATCACTCAGCAAAAAAAAGTTAGCAGCGAACTACAAAAACGATTTGAAACAATTCAAGACGCCTACAAAGAGCTTGGCCTTCAACGTCGCCATCTGGATTATCTTTACGACATCATTGATGCAGCGACAGATTCGGAAGCTTCACTCCAAAATTTAGAAAAACTTATTGTCAGCGCCCTCTGCCTTTTAACCAAATGTGATGCCTCAATTCTACGTATTTTTAATGAGCCGCGAAAAATTTTAAGGCTCGCCTCTTGCTTTGGAGTGAGCCCGAAATGGCTCGACAAAAACCAAATAAAATTCGAGAAAAGTCTCGCCGCGGAAGCTTTTGAAAACAAAAGGCCAATAATTATTGACGATATAGACAGCAATCCAAAACACCAGGGATCGAGCCTGCTGAAAATGCACCGCTTCAAAACCATGGTTTTAATTCCACTCTCCATAAATAAAAAAATATTTGGCACCATCAGCCTTTACGCTACGGACGCGGCGAAATTTCGCCTTATCGAAACCGACTTCCTGGAAAAAATAGGCAAACAATGTGCCGTAGCACTTTTCGCAAAGAAAATTTCCCACAAATAAAAACCCCAAAGCACCACCCACATCACACAGACCCTTTACCAAAAGAGCTTTCTTTAGTAAGATCTGCGCGATATGTTAAAGAAAATTTTTCTACAAAGAAATATTAGCGGCTGGAAAAAAATTGGCTTTTGGGCTTCCACTATTATAATAGGGATTGTTTGTCTCGGAATAATCACTTTTGCCGGAGGAATAGCGGTTCTTTCCATTGGCTTGCCCGATGTCTCAAAACTTGAAAATCTCGCCGCCGCGCAATCCACCCAAATATTCGATCGCAACGGAGGCCTTCTATACACAATTCACGGTGAAGAAAATCGCGAGTATGTTCCTTTGGATCAAATTGCCACTTACGTTGAAGAAGCTACTGTCGCCATAGAAGATGATTCTTTTTGGAATCATGGAGGATTTGACCTTTTGGCTATTGCCAAAGCCGCGTCTTATGAAGTTTTTGGCATCGGCACCGCCAGAGGAGGCTCAACCATTACTCAACAATACGTCAAAAACACCTTCCTTTCGTCCGAGAGATCTTACCTTCGTAAAGCTAAGGAGTTAATTCTCGCCGTCCGCCTGGAAAGAACCTATGAAAAGAAAAAAATTCTCGAACTTTACCTCAACCGCATTCCTTACGGCAACAACGCTTACGGCATCCAAAAAGCCGCCCAAATATATTTCAACAAAGGAGCTAAAGACCTTACTTTGGGAGAAAGCGCCATTCTCGCCGCTCTCCCTCAGGCCCCCACTCGCTACAATCCATACGGTGACAATAAATATTCTCATCTCTTGAAACAGTTTTCCCCTGAAGAACTCCACTACCGCAATATCAAAGGCGAGGCCGGCTTACAAACAGAGGAATATACCCGCGGATTAATCGGCGCTTTTGTTGACCCCGGCAATGGTACTAAAATTTATATTCCCGGACGTAGCGACCTGATTCTCAAAAGAATGTTTGAGCTCGGAAAAATCAGTGCCGACCAACGCAAAAAAGCCCTCAACGAAATTCAAGGAATTAAATTTAACGATTATAAAGAATACATCAAGCACGCCCACTTCGTACTATACGTAAAGGAAATATTGGAACAAAAATATGGTAAAGATGTAGTGGAACAAGGAGGACTCAAAGTATACACAACAATAGATGGCAAGCTTCAGGATTACGCAGAAAAAGTGATAGCTGAAAAAGGAGAATATGACGTCAAAACCTACTCCACCAACAATGCCGCTCTTCTCACCGTCAACGCAAAAACCGGTGAAATTCTCGCCATGGTGGGATCACGTGACTACTACAACGAAGAAATAGACGGAAATGTGAACGTGGTTCTTCGACCTCGTCAACCTGGATCCTCTTTCAAACCTATCGTTTATTCTCAACTATTTTACAGTGGTTATGGACCTGGCACAATCATTGAAGACGTCCCTACGAAAGTGGGAACCAGCGATTCTCCATACAATTTTGATGGCAAGTGGTTAGGCCAAATTTCTATTCGTAAAGCGCTTGGTCAATCCCGTAATATTCCAGCCATAAAAGCTTATTTCCTAGCCGGCCAACAAGACCCCATTATTGATTTTGCGACAAAATTGGGAATCACCACTCTCGACAAAAAACGCAGCTATGGCTACCCCCTCGGAATTGGTGCCGGAGAAATACCGCTAATTGAAATGGTCACGGCCTATAGTGTTTTTGCCAATAACGGCAAGCGCCCGGAGCTCACTCCCATCCTCAAAGTGGTTAATTCCAACGGAGACATTCTCGAAGAGAAGAAGCCAAAAGACTTTGAACAAGTAATGGATCCCCAAATTGCCTATATGATAAACAGCATTCTTTCGGACAAATCGGTTGCCGTGGGCTCAAGATTGTTTATCGACGGAAAAATTAACGCCGCCAAAACCGGAACCAGTACGAAGGAGAACAAAAAAACTGCAGCGGAAAGTGGTAAGACCGTCCGCCCAATGGATGGTTGGACTATTGGATACACCCCAACAATTGTCACCGGAGTATGGATTGGAAACACTGATGGTAGTGGACTTGGTTATACGGCAGACGGATACAACACTGCCGCCCCAATTTTCAGGGAGGTAATGACCAAGGCCCTGGAAAATATGCCTGCGGAACCATTCCCTGAACCGGACGGAATCAAGCACGTTAAAATCAGCAAGGCTTCCGGAAAACTTCCGGGACCAAACACTCCTCCCTTAATGGTAACTGACGAGATCTTCTCCAGCGCCGGCGTCCCAACAGAAGTGGAAAACCTTTTCTATAAAGTGAAAATCGATAAAATTTCCGGCTTACTGGCCACGGATTTTACTCCAAAAGACGCTGTTCAAGAAGTCACTTTCCAAAATTATCTACCTATTGCCGACCTTTTTAAATGGAAACAGGAGTTATTGGATTATTACAAAAAGAAACAAGAAGAACCTCTGCCCTCCGACGAAAACTTTGAAATTAACCCTAAAGAAGAACTTCGCGCCGGACCACCTCCTACCGAATATGACAAAATTCACACAGCGGAAACAGCTAAAAACGCCCCTACCGTCAACATTCTAAACCCGGTGGCCCAAACATCCATTCCCCAAGGCAAGACTGCCATAGCAGTCGAAATTAAGGGTGCAAATGGCATCCAAACCGTAGAATACTACCTCGACAACGACAAAAAATATTTTACCGGCACGGCTCCCTACACGGGCCACATCATTATTCCGGGAACCTTGGCAGCGGGAAGCACTCATCTGCTCGTAGCAAAAGTCATCGACAAGCTCGGCTACAGCTCTCAATCGGCAATTGAAATAAAAATCGCCGACAAAATTGAAAAGAGTCTCGAGACCACTGTCAAATAAAACCACTACTCCGTCCATAGTTTCAGCACCCGCCGCCTTGCAAAAACGGCTATTTAATGTTATAATTCAGCGATACTCAAAAATAAAAATGATCTACTCCAAAGAAAAAATAGCACAGCTCTCCCGTCGCTGGACCACTACGAAAGGGAAAAAACTTTTGGACACAATCAAAAAAAAACACTGTTACCTGAGTCCAACAATTTTCCGCCAAAAAGCTCACGGATTAGCCTTTGTTAATGATGAAGAAGTACTTAATTCCGTTGATCTCCGCGGTGCAAATTTAGCGGGTTTTGATTTTCGGGTTTCTATTCAAGAAGGAGACGATGGGTTTATGGAAGAGATGGCCGTGCTTTCCAATGTGCATTTTGAAGGTGCAAATTTAAAACACTGCAATTTTGTGGACGGAAAAATTCTCAACTGTAATTTCGAACATGCAAACCTCTCTCATGCCGATTTTCGCAATTCCTCAATCAACGACTGCTGTTTTGAAGAAGCCAACCTTACGAACCTGGAACTCCCAGGCAGCAAACTGATAAGCTGCAATTTAACCAACGCCGAAATTCGTGACATAAATCTCCAATCCACAACTATTGACGAACGCACGCATTTTGGAAAAACACTAAAAACGGATTCTGAAAAAAATTACCACGCGGCCTCCATTGAATATAAGCAGATTAAAGAAATGTACAAAAATTCCAGCTTTCACAATCACGCCGACTTCTATCACTATAGAGAAATGGTAGCCAAAAGAAAAACCTACAGCCTCGCTAATCCAAATCGCTGGCTCAACTTCTTTTTTGGAGATTTACTTTGCAAATACGGCACATCATATACCAGAGTGTTTTTCTGGTCATTGATAGTTATCGCGAGCTTCGCGACACTTCTCGTAAATCACAACAGTCTGGCTGCAAACGGCAAAGTAGTGCAGGCAACCTTTGGAGACGCTGCCTATTTTAGCCTGGTAACATTTACTACGCTTGGATACGGAGATTTCCACGCTGTGGGGATTATGCGCTTTCTGACCGGCGCAGAGGCTTTTATAGGAGTAATCTTGATGTCACTTTTTAGCATAATCGTTGCCAGAAAAATTCTTAGGGATTAATCCTTCGACGCCTATGTGCAAATGTATAGCACCGTGCTAGCATATTGCACATGAATAACAAATTGAAAAATATTCTCGCAGAACTTGAAAAAACCAGCAGCCTCTACTGGAATATTTCTCGCCCCACCGCTATTTTCATCAATTCAATTATTAAAGAAGCTAAATATAAAACCATCCTGGAAGTCGGCACGTCCACCGGCTACTCAGGACTCTGGATTGCCGAGGCTTTAAGCCAAAACAATGGACACCTCTATACCATGGAATCCCATGCCAAGGGTCGCTTTGCTCTCGGAGAAGAAACTTTCGCCAAATCCGGCCTGCAAAAACACATCACCCACATTCTCGGCCACGCTCCCGAAGCAATTCCAACAACTCCAAAAAAATTTGATCTAGTTTTTCTCGATGCCACAAAAGAAGAATATGTTGATCACTTTGAAGCTTTAAAAAGTCGCATCAAAAAAGGAGGAACAATCATCGCCGACAATCTCTATTCTCATTCAATTCCACTGAAACCCTTCGTCGAAAAAATAAACTCCACGCCTGACTGGAAGGTGTACGAAATAGCCATTGGAACAGGGCTTCTGATAGGAGTCAAAAATTAATTAGACCATTGTAAACACGCCACGTTTGTGATAAAATAATCTATTAGTTATTTTAATTATTCCGCTAATGACGTTGCCTCAGCCAAGTGAAAAACCGGAATGGGAAGATGAAGGCGTCAGGTTCATCAAGGAAGACGATGAGGGCAAGGCCGCAGAAGGGCTGGACCACGCGAGAGAAATGCCCGCCGCTGTTCGTCGCAGCACGCGTGACGCAACTGACGCAGCCATTAACGTCCAACCGCCTAATCCAAACGAGGCCAGCCTGGAACTGGGGCACTTACAAAGACTTGTCCGCCCACTTATGATCTTAATTAGGGACCGTGATGCCGCTCCGGGAAAGGCTGTTCGCCCTCTTCACAAACTGGCAATCGTAAGCGCAAAAACAAAGCCAAAGGTCGGAGACGAACAATATTTAATAAACGATATTAAGGAAATCAAAGCTTTCATGGAAACTTCTAGATATGAGCCACTAGCCGACGCAGTAAAGCAGAGCATCGCAGCGTATCTTAGCGAACAAGAAGAAATGCTTGAATATCTATCCTCAATTGATACAGACGCAAATGCCGATCGCACGGACGTAATCAGACTGGAAAAACACCCTGCTCAAGCGCCAACGAAAAGCAGACTTAAAAAGCTTCTTAGCTTTCTAGGAATAAACTAATCACTTATTCAAATATTCCTTCAATGGTGCCAAGGCTTTTCCCCTATGGCTAATTTTATTTTTCTGGCCAACATCCAGTGCCGCATAAACAACACCAAACCCATCCGGCCGAAAGCAAGAACTCAAAGGGATTCCCGCCACAATGGGAACCTCCAATTTGTGAGTAATCACACCGTCGGTTTCCCCACGAAAAACTCTCTCTTCTCCACCCACGATCAGACACACACAGCAAATAAATTCAGCACCTCTCTCCTTCTCCGGAACGCACTCCATTCGTTTCAAAAAATACTCTATCCATTCTTGATCACTCGCCTTTTCTCCTGCACCCCACCTTCTCGTTTTCACCCCAAGTTCTCCTACCAATGCATCAATTATTATTCCCGAATCCTCACCCAAAACAAATTCAAAACGCCCGCTAAATTTTTCGCAATAATATCTCGCCTTCTTCTTCGCATTCTCTTCAAAAGTTTCACCATCCTCAACAAAATCCCCGTCATCCACAAGCACATCTCCCAGAAAAACCAATTTGAAATCCACGCCCTCAAGCGCTTCACCGATTTCTTTAAATTTCCCCGGATTTTTGGTTGCTACTAAGAGTTCTCGCATATTCCTTTATTCGCCATGGGGCGACATTAGCGTCTTCAACTTTCTTTGCGAACTTATATTCCAGCAACCATTGCGGCACGTCAACATTAACCTTCACCTTCCCGTCATCCAAACGCGTAATTAATAATTTTTTCACCTCAAATTTTCCACAAATCCTATCGCTAATCCCCTTATTCACATTACGTTTTTCTCCATCGCTGAAGTCGCCTTTGTATGCAACTTCGATCTCGCATGCGGTAACATAACCCCTCTCCAATAAACCATTTCCAAAAAGATTAAAAACAAACAAGCCAATCAATCCCACAAATACCGCACCCGGTACCAAAGCAAAAGCCAATTTCCATCTCTCCAGAAAATCAAAAATCTTTTCTTCCTTCTCAAACTTAAGTTCGTTCTGAAGGCGTTGAACTTCTTCTTCTTCTCTCATTTCTTTTACGGCCTCGACAAAAATTTTGGCCGGATCGTTTGACCCCTTGAAAGCCTCTGTCACCACAACAACAGGCGGTTCTTTCGGTCCCACCACTTCCTCCGGTTCGTAATTTATCGCAAACTCTCTTCTATCTATTCTGGCCGATAAATCCGCTCTCAGGCTCAGTTTCAAAACCTCCGGAATCACAATCTTTTCCAATTCCCTTACTCTCGCCAAAAGCCCCGTCATTTCACCAAAATAAACACCTTGTCTCTCATCGCTTTCTCCAAAAAGTAGAAAATGAGCTCTTTTAAGAACTCTGTATATTTTTGCGCCAATCGCTCCCTCGGAAATATTCACAATTGTCATAACCTCCCCATCGGAAACTTCTTCGAAAAATTTTAATCTGAAAATTTCCCTTTCCTCCAGAGACAACTTCTTCATCATTTTTTCAACACGCGTTATCGCCTCCTGGTTTTCGGAAACTTGCCCACCGGTAGTCCCCTCGGCAGGAACGACATTTATCAACCCCTGTCTCTCCGGAAAACTACTTCGACTAATTTCATCCCAGACTCGAGCCTTAGTCAAACCATATAGCCACACCAGATAAGCTCCCTCCCTCGGGGTGTCCTGCATCTGCCCCAAGGCATCCAAGAAGGTAAGTCTAACAATTCTAGCCGCCACTTCTTCTTCCCCTACTCGCCTCATCACATACTTATACAATTCAGCAAAATTTGCGTCGAAAAGCAGCAGAAACTGCTTAATATTACCTTCCTTCATCTGTTGTATACACTGTTTTTCAACGTATAAGTCCATTTATTAAAACCTGTTAAAAAAGAGATGTAGTTATCCCACACAAATACCATACTAGTCAAGAGAACAATGACGAAACTGTAACATCCTCAATAATTAGACGTATCCCGTTAGCCTCTTGACTAAAAAGCGAGAAGGGCGTACGATAATACTTCTTTAGCAAAAAATACTTATGTCAACACCTGGCGAGTCAGACAGGGCAACAGATACCATCTCGAGACTCGAAGACAGCCTCTATGCTGGAGAATTTTTCACCAGTGTTCGTACCGCTGATGGTAAAACCGAAGAAGTTAAGCCTCTGCTGGAGGCTATTTTCTGGGTAAAAAAGTCCGGAATAATTAGCGAAAGCCAAGCCGTGGAACTGGTAAAGGAATATGCTCAAGCCTCAAAAACAAGAGGAACAAAATTTAATGTTTTAGCTATATATGCTTTAAAAAAAGCAGCCGTTAGTAAAGACGACATAGAAAAGGTTGTTGAAATTTTGAACCTGGACGTTAACGACAAATTAATGTGGGCGGAAGACTTTAAGGCCATCCTCGGAGCCGATAGCCACGTCTGGAAAAGAGATTTTGAGCCCGCGATAGAGGCTTATAAAAAAGTGCCTTCTTCACTCTTGTCTCCTACCCAACCTAATCAACCTGCTCCCGCCTCACGTTTTGGACGCAGCGCTAAAATAGCGACAGGAGTTGCAGCCTTAGCCGCAGCAGCCATAGCCACTGTGAGTTTTTCCAATAAGCCTTCCGTGAAACCTTCCCCTTCAACAAAAACCCCCAACGTTACCGCAACAGCTGGCTTCCAGTCCCTATTACCAAAAGCACCAACCGTCGAAAAACCTCGTATACCGACCCCTCCGGCTCCAGTCACAGCAAAAGCCCCGGTCATCGTAGAAGCCCCAATTCAACCAGCCCCACAGCCAGAGGCTCCAGTCGCAGAAGCCCCTGTTCAACCCGCCACTCCGGTCGCCGTAGAAGCAGCTCCCTCCTCTGTAAGCCTACCGTTGTTGACCAAAGAAAATGGACACGGCGGAATACTTTTCGACGCAGCGGCAAGCAAAGAAGCATGGATAAAGCTTGGCTTCACTGTTACCTCACAGTTTACGCCCGAAGGAAAAAGATTTTATCTGCTCAAAGACGCCAACGGTAACGAGTTTATCGCAAATATTCCAACTAGGCTCGGTGAACAGACCACTATAGAAGCCACCCGATCATAACCATCGCCGAAAAAGCGAATTTCTGGTGGAGATGCCGGGAGTCGAACCCGGGTCCAGAGATGAGGAGAACTTGCGTCTACAATCTTATTTTGTCTTGGGTTTTCGTCGTCGGAAATAGAAGACAAACAAAAAACTTCCAACGCTTATTCTCTAGGTTTTCGTCCAGCGGGCCGAGAAAGAACCCGCCAGCTTAACCTGCTTAATTACGCCCATGAAACTCAGCAGATATCGGAATCATGAACGTGGCCCGATTTAATCAGGCCTCGACGACACTAAGCAGCGTAAGCGAATGCAGGTTGAAACCCGAATTCTCTTGCAGCTAACTTAGCAGCCATCTTATCAACAAAAGTTGTTGCACTTATGTTTTCACCGTTGGATCTGGGGGGAAACGGTGAAATCCCCCGATTGCAACAAATAAACCTTACATTCTGTCGAATACCAATACATCCCCACGTTGTCAACATAGCGCGAAGCGCTAAGGCAGCTAAACAAGTATAGCAAAAATCCCCTTTTAAATAAAGCCTCGCCGCAGGTCAATCATTCTACCGCACACCTTCCGTCCTCATCGCCTGCCTTTTCATACAAACCCTTGTCGCCTCGGCCATCTTGTCTAAAATCACCGAAGCCTCAACGCCAATCAACCGCGCAATCTCCAAAACAATTGCCTCCGCCTCATGATTATCGCTTAACTCCTCGGCACTGGTTTCCGCATACCGAATTCCCTCCATCCTACCAACCGAAAACCTCTCTTTGGCATAAGCCGCTCTCCTTATTTCCAAAACCTCGCCCTTTCCATTCAAAACTCTGAGCAAAAAGGTGCTTGGCGGCACCGCTGTCGGCTCTCTATATACCGCCGGCAATTCATCAAGTTTTTTTCCAAGGCTAAACCTTGATCCCCAAAAAGATGAATAAAAACCCACGTCCCTCCAGAGACTTGCCGCCGACACATCAAAAGCCTGCGAAGACATTCCCGCTACCGTAACCTTCGAAGGAAGACTGTTCACCATAGGCCTTGCTCTTACTACTGATGCCACCCCTTTCTTGAAGGCTGCCGTCAAAGAAGAAGGCTCGTCCTGATATAGAAGAGGGTCCAAATAAAACAACTCCTCTCCACGACTGGCAACAACAGCAATGTGTTTTTTATCAACCGCCTCTAAATAACTTGCCCTCATGCCTTTTTCCCTCAACTTATCAACCAGCTGTCTCGCCTGAACTACGCAGTCACCACCAAGCTCCGACGGAAAACCAATGCCGGCTCCCCTCAACAGTCCGGTAAAATTATTAAAGGGTACTTCGTCTTGAATTTGCAGTAAAGATTCGCGCATATGTTTAATAAGCGACCATTATAAACAAAAACATTGATAACAACAAGGCTACAGGCCTCTTTACGTCTTCGCGCTCAGAGATCCATGCTTCGCTTTTTCGCCCAGCTTATCAACGCATTTTATTAATTCCGCAAACCAATCCCCTCCCAGCTGCTTCATGTTTATCCTCATCCTACTACCAACAATTTGCCACTCCGGATTGTGTTCCAAAAGGTTAACAATGTTCGCCGGCTTTACTCTTCCGGATAAGTGCAAAACGACTTCCTTGTCTTCGCTCATTGGCACAGACTCCGCTTTTATATTAACCAAACCGGCTCTCTTTGCTGAAATTTTTAACTCAATAATTTTGAACAAACTATCCACCTCTGTTGGAATACGGCCATAGTCCACCACTAAGTCTTTGCGAATTTCGTCCAAATAATCCTTAGTGTCCGCAGAGGAAAGTTTTTGATAAGTATTAATTTTATCCTTCGAGGTTGGGATATAGGCATCGGGAATATACGCCGGCACCGGTAATTCAATTGAAACATCTGTTACCTCCTCCTCCCCCTCCAGAACCCTTCCCATCTTTAAATCTTCCACGGCCTTATTCAGCATTCTCATAAAATGCGCCACGCCGACCACGTTAATCACACCGTGTTGATTTGCGCCGAGAATATCTCCGGCACCACGAATTTCTAAATCCTTCATCGCGATTTGAAAACCACTTCCCAAATCTGAAGCCTCCACTATCGCCCTCAACCTCTTTTTCGCATCCAGTTTCAATCTCTGCCCATGATACAAAAAGTACGCATACGCCTGACGTTTTCCGCGCCCCACTCGTCCCCTTAATTGGTAAAGTTGAGACAAACCAAACCTTTCGGCGTTGTTCACGATTAAAGTATTGGCATTTGCCAAATCAATCCCGTTTTCAATAATGGTTGAACTAACAAGTACGTCAAATTTATGTTCCGTAAAACCCATAATCCTATCTTCTAGATCCCCGCTGCCCAGCTTACCGTGTGCCACCCCAATTCGAGCCTCCGGAACTAAATCCTTCAAACTCTCCGCGAAACCGTTAATTGTCTGAACCCTGTTGTGCAAAAAGTACACCTGCCCGCCCCTCTCGATTTCACGCATTATTGCCTCGCGCACAAGACTCGGAGAATATTTTCTCACCTCCGTAACGATAGGTAAACGCCCATATGGCGGCGTGGTGATGGTCGTAATATCCCTCAATTTATTCAAACAAATATTTAACGTTCTCGGGATAGGTGTCGCTGTTAAAGTAAGTAAATCAACTTCTTTCCTCATTTCTTTTAATTTTTCCTTTTGCTTCACGCCAAACCTTTGCTCCTCATCAATAACCACCAGCCCCAGGTCTTTAAACTTAATATCTGGCTGCAATAAACGATGTGTCCCAATAATAATATCGACCTCTCCTTTTTCTAATTTTTTAACAATTTCCTTTTGCTCCTTTTGAGACTTAAATCTGCTCAACATCTCCACCCTCACGTTAAACTCCTCCATTCTTTTTTTGAAAGACTTATAATGTTGATCGGCCAAAATGGTAATAGGCGAAATCAGAGCAACTTGTTTTCCTCCTTGTACAGCCTTAAAAGCGGCCCTCATTGCAACCTCTGTTTTTCCAAAACCAACGTCTCCGCAAATCAATCTATCCATCGGCTCTCCACTTTCCATGTCACCTTTTACATCGTTAATCGCCTTCATTTGGCCAGGCGTTTCTTCATAAATAAATGTTTTTTCAAATTTTTCCTGCAAATCGTTATCTTTTTTGAATGCGAATCCCTTTGCTGCACGTCTCTCCGCGTATAGCTTCAAAAGTTCCTTCGCAATTTTTTGCGTCTCTTTTTTCACCTTACTCGTAAGCGTGTTCCAGTCTGCGCTGCCAAGCCTTGTCAATTTCGGCATCAAGTCTTCGGAGCCAATGTACTTATTCACCTTATCGGCCTGATCAATTGGCACAAAAAGCTTGTCGTTCTCGGCGTAACCAAGTTTTAAGTATTCCTTGGTGATTCCGTCCACGGTTTTTTTATCTAAACCCATAAATTTTGCGATTCCGTGATCCGCGTGAACAACAAAATCTCCAAATTTCAAGCTTGTTAAAAAGTCGTTAAAAATATTTTGATCCACGTATTTCTTTTTCTCTTCTCTTAAAAAGGCAATATCCGCGTCTGTAACTAAACCAATGCGTTGCGTCGGAGCCTGAAAAGACTGAGGAAAAACATCTTCTTTATCAACTTTGATTAAAAAAGCCGAAGATTTCGAAAAAGTTTCCGAACTAAATCCCTCCACGAAAGGAACTTTTTGATCCTTTAACAAAGCCCTAACATCTTCTATGTTTTTTGTAAAAATTAAACTCTTCCAATCAGCGCTAATTTTATCTCTAATGTCGTTTGCAAAATCATACGCGTTTCGATACTTCAAAACTGACAAAAAGTGCAAATGCACGTGGTTCTCCATATCGTCGTTAAACGAAGAAAAAGAAAGACTCTGGACTCTCGTGGTAACGTCGTCCATAAAAGCATTCCAAACCTCGTAATACTCATCTACCACGTCCACCTCATCGTCCACCACCACGCCTTTTGGCCCCAAAAGTCCCAAAAAATCATTAGTCTCCCTCTCGTAATCGAGAGGAAAAATATCCAACTCTTTTACTTCCTTCACGTTGCTAATAAAATCTTTTTGATCAATAGCCTCTATCCTCTCTATTTTATCAAAACCAACGTCGACCCTAAAAACATCCTCTGAATTTATAGGCCTAACGGTGATACTATCGCCCTTTTTGTAATACTGTCCTTTTTTTAAAAACTTATCATCGGACATCTCGTAACCGATAGAAACTAGATTTCCAATAAAAGCCACCACGTCAACCTTGTCCCCTTTTTTCAAGGAAACCCTTTTACTTAAAAATTCTTTTATGTCTGGAAAGTTTTGGAGTAACGACGGAAAGTCTACAATAAAAACGGCGCCCTCGTTCAGAAACACCCTTGAGACAAACTCTACCAACTCTTTCTTTCTAAGTTCGTCAAATTCCCTCATCGTTGAAAAGCCAACAACCTCTTCGTTCGCTCTTTTTTTATAAAGAAAAACTGGAACATCCGCCCACACGTCCATCGCTTTTTTAGCAACGTTTTGCTCGTTTTCCTCAGAAACAACCCATAAAACATTTTTTATGGAATCTTTGTTTTTCCTCAAGACTTGGCTTAAAATCATTGCTTTAGACGAGGCGTTTCCGGCTCCGGAGACTGAAATATTTTTTTGTCGTCTAAAAAGGCTGGTAACGTCTCTCAACGTATCTTCTGGAAAGTACGAAATTATATTCCTCATACGTGTTTAAATTTTCAGCGGCATAATAATATAAACATAATCATCTTCCTTTACCGGTTTAATAACGGCTGGAGAGGTTTTATCGTTTATAAGTATACTAACTTTATCGTCAGTAATATAAGTTAAAACATCTAATAAGTATTGTGCGTTTAGAGAAATTTTATTATTTTCTCCATCCATGTGAATAGACACCTCGGCTTTTTCTTCACCAACTTTTGTTTCCTCTGATGAAATAGTTAATTTGCCGTCATTTGTCGCGCTAAGTTTTATACTATTATTGTTCTCTCTAGCAAAAAGACTAACTCTTTTTAAAACTAAAGATAAATCTTCAACAGAAACCTCTATTTTAGTTTTGTGTTCTTTTGGAATAATTTTATCGTAATCTGGAAATTTCCCCTCTATCAAACGGGAGATTAGTTCTACACCGTCTACTGTAAATAAAACTTGATTCTTTGAAATATTAATTTTCACTTCCTTTCCTTGAGCTTTGCTAATAATTTTCGCAAGTTCTAACATTGTTCTTGCTGGAATAATACAAGAAACCGGCTCTGTTGGTTTTTTTATAGTCACAACAACTTTCTCGGCCAACCTATAACTATCTGTTGCCACAAGCTTTAAATTATTATCTGAAGAAAAAAGAAAAACTCCCGACAAAACCGGTCTCGAGGTGTTTAAAGAAGCGGCAAAAACAACTTCCGTTAAAGATTCATGTAAATCATTAACGCTTAAAATAATTTCCTGCCCTTTTTCTATTTTAGGAATAAGTGGAAATTCATCAGAGCTAATGCATTTAATTTTAGTACTTGAACTTGAAGAATTAACTGATAAACAGAGTCCTTCGCTTACGCCAAGTTCAACTTTCTCATCTGTTAATAACGAAACATAACTTCCTATGAGTTTTGCCGGCACGGTAATAGACCCTTCGCTTCTTACATCTGCCTCAATGGAACAACTAATAGCTATCTCTAAATTTGTCGAAGAGAAGTATAATTTTTTTCCTTCAGCCTTAATTAAAATATTATTTAATACCGGTAAAGTATTGTTTGGACTAATCGCTTTGCTAACAATATTGATAGCGTAATCTAAATCATTGCGTGAACAAAAGAGTTTCATATATTTATCTGTTTTAAAAGCCCAAAGTCATTATATGAATAATCAACATTCTGGCAATACCTTTTGTTTTTAATTTATTATATATATGTAAATATAGTAGTAGTTATAGGTCTTTACATTTAAAAGAAATTATTTTAAAAAACTCTATATTAAAAAATAGCAGACCTTAAGCGTTTTTATTTACTTCGCGCCCAATTAAGAAACAAATAAAAAAGACGAAGGTGCAAAAGATGTTTAAAAAATGTTTAAAAGGGGGTATAGTCCTATAAGAGTTTGTGTGAATCTTTATTTCAAAGTTTAAAAAATCCAATGGAAAACGTTCTGTATATATTTAGTGGGGTGCTCGGTGGAGGTTTAGTGAGTTTGTTAGCCCTAAAGGGAATGAAATTCTTTGATGTTGAAAAAGACAAGAAGGTGGCCGAAGAGATGGTTGTGAAGAGCAAAGAAGAGTCTATCGCTATTAGAAAACAAGCGACGGAAGCTGTTCAAAACAGGATTGCCTTTTTTAAACAAGAATCGGAAAAGAGAAGCGAACGTTTGAACAAAATAGAGGGAGCTTTGAACACTAAAGAAGAGTTTATTAAAAAGAAAGAGGAGAGGGTTAAAGACGTTAGATTGAAGATGGCTACTATTGCTGAAGAAGGAGATACTTTTCAGAAAAAAATAAAGAACGGAGAAAAAGACTTCTTGCAAAAGCTTTCCCAAAAAGCGGGGGCCTCGATGGAAGACCTCAAGAAAAACCTTTTAGATAAAGCGGTTAAAGAGTTGATGGCTGAAAACACAGAGAAGTTAATCAGAGGAGAGGAGTGGGTAAAAGAAAACGCGGAAAAGGTTGCAAGAAAAATAATAATTAACGTCCTCCAAAGGCTTTCTTCTCCAACGTCCGTGGAAACCAGGGCGGTAAACGTTGTTGTTCCAAAAGATCACCTTAAAGGAAAGATTATAGGAAGAGATGGTCAAAACATTAAAGAGTTCGAACGTTTATTAGATGTTGACGTGGTTTTTAATGACACCCCGAACACCATTAGTTTGTCGGCTTTTCAGTTGGTAAAACGTCGCGTTGCGCAAAGGGCTATGGAAAAACTTGTTGCTTATCGCGGAGACATTACAAAACAAATTGTACAGAAGGCTGTTTCGTCGGCTGAAAAAGAGACTGACGACGAGCTTTATGAAATTGGCAAAAAAGCTTCCGACAAAATGGGACTAACCCAGCCGGACAAAGAGTTTTTGAGAATAGTTGGAAGGCTACAATATAGAACAAGCTACGGCCAAAATATTATGAAGCACTCTATGGAAGTTGGCTGGCTGGCCGCTATGATAGGAAGCGAACTCGGATTGAACACTACGACCTGTAAAGTGGGAGGGTTTCTTCATGATTTGGGCAAAGCAATAGACCAGGACCCAAACGTAAAAGACACTCACGACCATCTTTCAAAAGAGATTATGGAAAAATTTGGATTTTCCTGGGAAGAGGTTCATGCCGCATGGACTCATCATAACGCCATTCCACAAGAAACACCGGAAGCCATGATTGTGCAGGCGGCCGATGCGATTTCGGCAAGTAGGCCGGGTGCAAGGCAAGAATCTTTCGATAAATACATAGAAAGAATACGCGCCTTGGAAGAAACCGGTAGCGCATATGAGGGCGTAAAAGGTGCTTATGCTATTTCTGCCGGACGCGAATTGAGAGTATTTGTGGACTCAGAAATAATAAAAGACGAACAAATGTACCCTATGGCCAAAGAAATTGCCCAAAAAATAGAAGAAGAATTGACCTACCCGGGACAAATTAAAGTAAACGTAATTCGTAGAACAAAACACACTGAAATTTCACAATAGCCCGGCCTTAGCCGGGGCATCGGTTTAATCAAAAAGTTTCCGGCAAACCCGGAAACACCACCTCCTCCCTCTCCTCCCTTACCTCCCCCCTATGAGCGAAGAAAATAAAGACAATAAAGAAAGCAAAAAAAGCGGCCTTTTTGACAAAATTCTTATGGGAGCCGTAGTTGGAGGAGCAATTGGATCTGTCCTCGGGGCCAGTATTGCTCCTAAAAAAGGGAAAGAAACCAGACAGGAAATTGTAGACGCCGTAAAAAGCACCGGGAAAAATTCAAAAAAACTCTTTCATAAACTCAAAAGTTTTTTTTCCTTCAAAAAGAAAAAAGATGATTCTCGCCAAAACTCTTCAATCAAAAAAATACCTAACGAAGACGCGGTGGAGATAGACCAACAACCATGAAAAATCGCAAGGCGTTAATAGTGATAATTAGCGGAATTTTAATTGGAACCGCTGTTTCCACTGCACTTGCCGTGTATAAATATTCCATGGTTGGAAAGTTCGCCGCAGGCACCTACGTGGCAAACGAAAATATTTCCTATTTATCTTTTTCCGAGGCGGAAAATGTTTTGAATAAAAAAATAGAGGCCTATTTAAAAGACCCCATCGAAATACAAATTTTGGGAAAAGTAAAAGCCATAAATCCCGAAGACCTTGGGGTCAATATTTCCGCCAAAGAAACCCTGAGACTTCTCAAGACGGTAGACCTCGAAAACACCCGCATTTGGGAGGTTTTTGGTTTTGGGGAAGGTGAAGATAAAAATCCGGAAATCCTGGCAACGACTAATTACGACAAGCTTTTTTCCGCAATCGAAAAGGAATTTAAGATCAGCGAGATAGCCGCGAAATCAGCCAACGCTTTTGTTAATACTAATGGCGACTTCGAGGTCACCGAAGGAAAAGACGGAACAGCTATTGATAAGGAGGCTCTCGTTAAAAATATAAAAAATTCCGCCAAAAAACTGGAAAAAGTTAAAATTAAAATTGAAACCTTTGAGGAAAAACCGGCCGTTACCAAAGAAGACCTACTTGCCCAAAAAGACAAAATTATTGAAAAACTAAACCAGCTCACCACCCTCGTCGACCCGGTGTACACTGGCAACTGGCAAATTCGATTAAAAAAACATCCGGACTGGGTTAGCTTTTCCGCCAAGAGTAAGGTGAAAATACCTTTTTTGAAACAATCTTTTTTTGTAAACCCTGTTGACGCAGCTTCCCAGAAAACAATTCTCATCCAAATTGATCAGCAAAAACTCGATAAATTTGTCGATGAAAATATTTCTAAATGGCTGGATAGACCGGCTCAAGATGTAACCATCTCTACGGACAAGGACGGAAAGGTTATTATAAAAGGCCAAGGAAGCGATGGTAAAAAAGTTCAAAGAGAACAGCTGAAAAAAGCTCTCGAGCTCGCCGTGGAAAACAAAATCGACAAAATTCCTGTTCCAACCATTAGTACCACTCCAAAAATAAACATCTCTGAAGACCTAAAAGCAAAAGGAATTACCGAAAGGCTTGCCGTTGGGCACACCTCTTTTTATGGGTCACCGACAAACAGAGTCATCAACGTAAAAGAGGGCGCCAGCAAGTTCAATGGTGTAATAGTAGCTCCTGATGAAGTTTTTTCTTTCAACACCGCTCTGGGCCCCGTAGACGGC
>CALRGV010000002.1 GCA_943358175.1 Candidatus Peribacteria bacterium | reverse complement strand
TTTCAACAAAAAGTTGACATATGCTAAAAAATCCTTATATTGTTAATTTCCTGTAAAGAAAACTAATGCTTGAAGGAAAGTTGGCTGAAATAGGCTTGTCGAGCAGTGAAGCGAAAATCTATACCGGTTTGCTTTCTTTGGGGCATCAACCGGTTAGTATTATTTCTAAAAGGGTGGGGCTTAATCGCACTACTACCTATTCCATTTTGAGAAGTTTGGCAAAAAAGAGCTTTGTGGCTTTTTATAATAAATCCGGAATAACTTATTTTGTGGCTAATGATCCAAATTGCTTGATTAGCTATATTGACGCAAAATGTCGAACTTATGATTATTTTCGCAGTGAATTATTACTTTTGGTGCCAAAATATCGTGAGTTGATGAATGAATATTCCTTTTTGAAGCCAATTGTTACTTATCATGAAGGCCTGGAGGGTGTAAAGCATGTGATGTACGATGCTTTGAATTCCAAAGGAAATTGCTTTGCGTGTTTATGTTTACATAAGTGGTTTGAATCCGGATTGAAGAATTTTCTACTCGAATATAAGGATTTCCGTATAGCGACGAAGCAGATTCCTTTGTCAGCAATAGTGCCCGATACTCCGGAAGTACGGGCATTTTTTGAAGAAAATTATGATAAGAGCAATACTTTAACGAAGGTTAAGTATTTGAGTGATCCGCGATATCAGCAGTTGTTTGAGAACGAGATGAATATTTATGATGATAAGGTGGCTATTATACATTTGGAGAAGGGGCAGGAGTTTGGTGTTATTATTCAAAGTAAAGAAATTGCAAATATGCAGAAAAGTATTTTTCAATTGGCCTGGAAGGGTTTAGAGTTTTAGTTTAAACTGCATGCATGTCTTCAAATCGTTTAGATAAATACGTAGCTGAAAAATTTCCGCAATTTTCAAGAAGTCAGTCTCAAAAATTGATTGAAACCGGAAAGATTTTGGTAAATGGAAAATGTTCAAAGTCGAGTTATGTGTGTAAGGACTCGGATGAAGTTCATTTGGTGACTACTAAAAAATCAGCAAATAAAAAGTCTAAATTCGAAAAAAGTTTGGTTGATTTTCCTGTTTTGTATGAGGATGCTGAATGTATTGTTATTAATAAAAGGGCGGGTGTGTCGGTTTATCCTATAAATGAGGCTGACAAGTCAATTACTATAGTTGATTTTAGTTTGCAGAGATTTAAGGCTAAATTCAAGGACCCCGAACGTCCTGGGATTGTTCATAGATTGGACAAGGAGACTTCCGGAGTTTTGATTTTGGCTAAAAATCAGAAAGCTTTGGAGTATCTTATGGCTGAGTTTAAAAATAGAGAGGTGAAGAAGGTGTATCTCGCTCTTGTTTATGGTACTTTGCAGCATCTTGAGGGGATTATTGATTCTCCTATTGCTAGGAGTCATAAGCATAGGAAAAAGATGTCTCTGGCTGCTGAGGGCACTGGTCGTCAGGCTATTTCTCAATATAAAGTTTTGAAAGAATTCAGAGTTGATCCAAAGCATATGGTAAGTTTATTGCAAATAAGGATTCACACAGGTAGAACTCATCAAATCAGGGTGCACATGTCTTCTATCGGGCATCCGGTGATTGGAGATGTTACTTATGGAAATCCTTCCATGAATAGAATGTTTATAAAGAAGTTTGGTTTAAGAAGACAATTTCTGCATGCTTCTTTGGTAGAATTCAAAACACCTGTTAATGATAAACAGGTGTCAGTTTTGGCAGAGTTGCCAGATGAATTGAAAAACCTAGAGACTAGGCTTCAGTTGATTTAGCTTTTTTTGGTGCGGCCTTTTTTACAGCTTTTACAGCTGGTTTCTTTTCTTCCGTCTTTGTTTCCACTTTTGTCTTAGTTCTTGTTGCTCCTTCTTCCTTGATGTCTGTTATTTCGATTGTTGTATATTTTTGTCTGTGTCCTGTTGTTCTCTGGTAATGTTCTTTTGCTTTCATTTTGTAGATACGGAGTTTTTCTCCTTTGACTTGGCCAACTACATTAGCTGTAACCGCTGCGCCAACTACGTATGGTGTGCCAATTTTTAGACTACTGTTGTTGCTGATCAAAACCACTTTATCAATGGTGATAGTAGCTCCATCTTGACCATCTAATTTTTCTACTTCGACAGTAGCACCTTTTTCTACTTTGTATTGTTTTCCTCCTGACTCAATTATTGCGAACATGATTTTATTGTTAAATTTGCCCGTACAATCTAGGGAAAAATGGCTTTTTGGTCAAGCTTAATTTGGAAAGCGCTTTTTTAAAGTAGCTTTTTCAGCTCCTCTACGCTCTGCTTTATGGACTCGGAAATTAGTGGATATTCAGCTTTTATGAAGTTCCCGAGTACGAAATCTGATAAATCTTGTTCTTTTGGTGCTAATTCTCCTCTGCTCTCGATGCCGATGCGAATTCTGTTGAAATCTTCACTTCCGAGGTGTTGGATGATTGATTTCATGCCATTATGAGTACCAGCTGAGCCTTTTTCTCTAACTCTAATTTTGCCAAGAGGAAGGTCGATGTCATCATAAATTACTATCAGATTCTCTTTTATTTCTTTGTAGAAGTTGAGAATTTTACTTACGGCTTCTCCGGATAGGTTCATGAAAGTCGTAGGTTTAACTAGAAAAATTTTTTCCCCGAGGTAGTTTACTTTGGCAATTTCGGCATCCAATTTGATTTCGTTTTTCCATTTCACTTCTACTCCATCGCTTTCCAGCTGCTTTGTGAATTCATCTAAAGCTAAAAATCCACAATTATGGCGTGTTTTTAAATATTTTTCTCCTACATTTCCTAATCCAACCACTATTTTCATTATTTTCTGTAAGGTATGCTTTTTCCTTTAATGATTATGATGTCACCAAATGTGGCTCCGTTTTTTTCGACAGCTTTTTGTAGTCCCATGCGCCCCATATAGTGATAAATGCGTTCGAGACCTTCAGGATTCTTTATGTCAGTCATTACAATCAGTTGTTCAATACGCTTGCCGCCTACATGAAAAATCGTGTTCTCTGCGGTTTTCTCCACTTTATTAATGATAAATTTTATTCTATCAATGTGTGGGTGCAGCACCGGTATTTTTACTACTTTCTTGTTTTCTTCAATTGAGATCTTTCTCTCTTTTTTCTTTAATAACGTAAGGTCTTTAAGTATTTGGAACATTAAATCTTTCAATCCCACCCTTGTCATACAGGAGAGGGGGTAGATTTTGGTTGTTTTGGTGATTTTCTGAATTTCTCCAGTTTTTTGCTTTAAACTTTCCTCGTCGATCATATCTACTTTATTGATTACAACGATTTGTTTTAACTTTGAAAGTTTTTTATCGAATAATTTGAGCTCTGAAATGATGGTTTTGTAATCATTCAGTGGGTTTTCCGATGTACAATCAATGACGTGAACGAGTAATTTCGTGCGACTTACGTGACGGAGAAATTTATGTCCCAGTCCTTTCCCTTCACTTGCACCTTCTATTAATCCAGGAATATCAGCTACTACAAAAGATTCCATAGCAGATCCTCCAAATTGACTCATGTTGACTACTCCAAGGTTTGGAATGAGTGTGGTAAAGTGATAAGCGGCTATTTTTGGTCTGGCATTACTAATTACTGAAATCAAGGTGGATTTTCCAACTGATGGTAATCCAATAATTCCTACATCGGCCACGAGCTTTAGTTCCAATAAAATTTCTTTTTCTTCTCCCGGTTCTCCAGTTTCAGCAAAGCGTGGGGCTTGGTTTGTAGAACTGGTAAATCTGAGATTGCCCATACCTCCTTTACCACCTTTAGCAAGAATGACGATGTCATTTGGTTTGCTCAGGTCTGCAAGTTGTTGTTGTTTGTCTGCTGTGTAAATTACAGTTCCTTGTGGAACGTCTAGAATTAAGTCTTCTGCATTTAGGCCTGTCATGTTGTTTCCTTTTCCTTTGCCACCTGATTCGGCTTTATACATTTTCCTGTTTGCCAGGTGACTGAGTGTATTGACGTTGGCATTGGCTCTGAAAATAATATTTCCACCTCTACCACCATCTCCTCCGTCAGGTCCGCCTCTGGGGATAAATTTTTCACGTCTAAAACTGAGGGCTCCGTTGCCTCCATCTCCCGCTGTAATCTTTAATTTAAGTTCATCGCAAAACATTTCTTTTGGGTTATTTTTTTACATTATACAGGTTTATTAGTTTTTGTTGTAGTTTTTGAGTTATTCTGCTAGATTTTGTTTTGTAATTTTTATGCCCAGGTGGCGGAACTGGTAGACGCGCTAGACTCAAAATCTAGTGTTGGCAACATCGTGAGGGTTCAAGTCCCTCCTTGGGCACCAAATTAATATATAGTTATTTAAAGAGGTTTTGAAATGATAGGGCTTTATTGATTGTTTCTGTGAATTCATCCTTTTCTTTTGAATCGTTCACTATTCCTCCGCCGACTTGGAGGTATAGGTTTTCACCTTTTTTTATAATGGTTCTTATAGCAATGCTGAAATTGAGTTCTTTCCTATTTGGCATGATATAGCCGATTACACCTGTGTAGATGCCGCGCATTGTTGGTTCTATTTCATCGATGATTTCTATCGCTCTTTTTTTTGGGCATCCTGTGATTGATCCTCCAGGTAGCATGGATATAAGTGCTTTTATTGGGTCAATTTTCAGTTCTCCGATGATTTTGCTATAGGTGTGCCAAACAGTTGGGTATTTTTGCAATATTCTGTGTCCTTTTACTTTTACTGTTCCTGTTTTACATATTTTTCCCAGGTCGTTTCTGAGTAGATCGGTGATCATGTTTAATTCGGCAGCTTCTTTTTTGCTGGAAATTAGTTCTCCGGCTAATTTTTGATCTTCTACTTTGTTTTTTCCTCTTGGACGTGTGCCCTTTATGGGACAAGTTTCTATTTTGTTGCCAATTATTTTTATGAATTTTTCGGGTGAGGCGCTAAGGATTTCTGCCTTGTTTGTTTTTATGTAGGCCAAGTAGTCTACCGGGTTTTTTTCTATTATGCTTGAGAAAATGTTTTTTCCTTCAAGTTTGGTTTTTGCTTCTAATCTATGGGTTAAATTTAGCTGATATATATCCCCTTCCTTGATGTAGTTCTTTACTTTTTGAAACGCTTTCTCGTATTCTTCTTTGCTGATTTTAATTTCAAAATTAATTTTTTCATTGAGTTTTTCTTTTGGCGGATTTTTATTGTTTTTTACTGATTTTGTTTCTTGCCATTTGTTAAAGGCAAAGAAATTTATTATTGGTAGCTTGAGATCATTTTTAGCTTTTGGTCTGATATTGTAAAGTTGGTAAGCCACATCATAAGAAATATAGCCAATTAGTATGTTTTTTTTATTTTTCTCCGTGAAATTAAGAAATTTTTTCAAATCATTTCCTTGGAATTCGTCTATTGGATTTTTCGCGAGAATGCTTGTTCCTTTTTGGGCTGAGTGAAGAAAACAGATGTTTTTGTCTGAATTTCCAGATTTTTGAAAATTTTCGAGAATATCAAATTTCATATAAAAAATTTTGCATTATTTTATTTCCTTCTATTGTGAGAAATGATTCAGGGTGAAATTGTACTCCGTAAAGTGGAAATTCGTTGTGTTTTATTGCCATGATTTCTTTATCTTCAGTCCAGGCTATAAGTGAGAATTCTTTTGGGGTTTTATCTATTACCAGTGAATGGTATCTGGCTGCTTCGAATGGATTTTTGACGTTTTTGAATAGTATATCTTTGTTGTGTTTGATTTTTGATGTTTTTCCATGCATGATTTCTTTGGCTTGAACGATTCTTGAACTAAAAATTTG
The DNA here is from genome assembly GCA_943358175.1 of Candidatus Peribacteria bacterium. GTDB lineage: Bacteria > Patescibacteriota > Gracilibacteria > UBA1369 > LOWO2-01-FULL-3 > JACRIB01. The sequence goes on along the minus strand of CALRGV010000002.1, from coordinate 109,550 downwards.
TCCAATACATTCGTGCCCTAGGCATACTCCCAGAAGAGGCTTTGTTGTATAAAAATTTTGTACTACTTGCTTTGATATTCCACTGTCTTCGGGTCTTTTTGGTCCTGGTGATATTATTATTCTTTCGGGATTTAATTTTTTAATTTTTTCTATGCTAATTTCATCATTTTTAAAAACGAGGCATTTTTTGCCTAATGACTCTATTTGCTGATAAAGATTGTAGGTAAATGAGTCGTAGTTATCGATGATGAGAATCATTGATTTTCTTTGATTAATCTCAGAAATTCACTTCTGGTTTTGGCATTTTTCTTGAAGAGTCCGGTGCAGGACGAAGTTATCATAGAAGCGTTTTGTTTTTCGACTCCTCTTGCCATCATGCAAAGGTGCTTGGCTTTTACCACTACGGCTACTCCCTTTGGTTTTAGTACTTCGTTGAGGGTGTTTGCAATTTGCATAGTGAGGCGCTCTTGGTTTTGAAGTCTGCGTGAAAATATTTCCACTATTCTTGGCAGTTTTGAGAGCCCAATAATTTTTTTATTAGGGATGTAGCCAATGGAAATTTTTCCAAAGAATGGTTGCATATGGTGCTCGCAGGTCGAAAAGAAGTCTATGTCATTACAGATTATCATTTCATCGTAATTTTCTCCGTCGAATTGAGTTATGGCTTCGGAGGTTTTTTTTCCATAACCTCCAAAGATTTTCTCGAAGGATTTGGCAATTCTTTCCGGTGTTTCTTTTAATCCTTCACGCTCCGGATCTTCACCTATTTCCTTGAGTATTTCCTTATATAATTTGGCGATTTTGATTAAGTCCATAGTGTTACTTTTTCCGGATTAATAATGGTTTTTTTTAGTTCGGCGACACTTTTGAGTGTGATTGGGTCTATATATTCAGGTTCAATTTCTGACATTGGAGTGAGAACGAAGTTTCTTTTTATATATGATGGGTGGGGAATCTGTAGATGTTCTTGGTTTATGATCTCGTTATTGTAGAAAATTATATCTATATCGATGTTTCTTGGCCCTTTTTCTATCTCTTTTATTCTGCCCATCTTATGTTCGATTTCTTGTAGTTTAATTATCAATTCTGAAGGTGATAGTTCTGTTTCAATTATCATTCCTAAATTGAGAAAATACGGTTGTTTTTTATAATCTGTCGGTTCTGTTTCGTAAATTGCTGATATCTTTGTTGTTTTTCCTAAATTTCCTATCTCTCTAATTGCCGTTTCGAGATTTGTTTTTCTGTCGCCAATATTACTGCCAAGGCTGAGATAAGATTTATTTTTAGCCATAATATTCGCAATAATAATCCTCGGTTTCATAGATTGTTAATTTTTTAAGTGGGAGATTATCTTTCAGTTTGTCCCAAATCCATACTATCACGTTCTCCGCTGAGGGATTGTCGATGATGTCGTTTAAGTGTTTGTGATCAAGTAAATCAATTACTAATTCGTTCACTTTTTCCTTGATAATTTTGAAATCCATTACCATTCCGTCATCTTTTACCGTGTCGGAAATTGTAACGATAAGTTTGTAATTGTGTCCGTGTAAATTTTCACACTTACCGTGATATTTAGTAAGAAAGTGTGATGCTGCGAAGTGGAATACGCAGTTTAGATCCATTTTTTTCATAGTAATTCCAATATGTTTTTTGTGCCTTTAATGTCGTGAGTTCTGATTATACTGGCTCCATTTAGATATGCAATAGCACTGACTATCTCCCCTTTCAAGTCTCTTTCTTCTATTTTTCCTCCCAGAAAAGATTTTCTGGATGCTCCGATGCAAATTGGTTTCTTTAAAATTTTCAATTTATTTAAATTATTGAGAATTTCAAAACTGTATTTTGGTATTTTGCTGATAAAATTTCCCATTCCGGGATCAAGTATTATTTGAGAATCTTTGATTCCATTGTTTTTGGCTGTTTCAATCTGTTGTTTGAGAAAATTAATGATTGTTTTTAGGACATCTTTGTAGTGTTTTTCTGCTTGAGTGGTGCGTGCGGTTGGATCTTTTGAGTACATCAAAATTATTGGTGTTTTATATTTTGCTATGACTTTCGCCATATTTTTATCTCCTCTCAGCGCGGTAACGTCGTTAATCATTTTTGCTCCAAAATGAAGGCATTCCTCTGCTATTTGGCTTTTGTAGGTATCGATTGAAAATGGTAATTTTGTTCTTTTTAAGGCTTCCTTGAGTACAGGAATTATTCTTTTTCTTTCTTCCTCGAGACTGACATCTTTTGAATTTGGGCCGGTGGATTCTCCCCCAATGTCTATGATATCAGCGCCTTCATGCTCCATTTCTTTGATTCTTTTGATTGCCTTTGATGGATTATTGAATTGGCTTCCATCGCTAAAGGAATCAGGGGTTAGGTTTAAAATGCCCATGATTAGTGGCTTTTTCGCTTTCTTTATTGTATTAATTAGGTCCATCTTTTTAATTCTATGCTGAGATGCGCTTTTGTACAATATTCTAATATAAGTGGGCTATGAAGCGTTTTATACTAATACATTACGGGGAGATAGGATTAAAGAAATCAAATATTACTTATTTTTTGGATAAGCTGCGAAAAAGATTGAGGTTTGTGCTGCAGGATGAGTTTAAAATTAATTATTCCATTAAGCATACTTTAGGGCGATTTCTTGTGTCTTTACCTGATGATTTTAGCGTGGATGATGAGGCTAAATATGTTGAGGTTTTATTTAAAGTTTTTGGTATTCAGAATTTTAAATTTGTTTATGAGAGTGTTATAGATTTGGATGATTTAGGGGAAAAAATATGGGAAAATTTGCCGGATTATGTTTTAAATACCGAATTAAAACCTAGAACTTTTAGGGTTTTGGTAAAACGTTCAATGCCCTTACCTTTCAAATCCATTGAGTTGGAACGCGAAATTGGCGCTCGCCTTCTACGTCGTGGAATTGAAATAAAAGTTAAGATGGTTGATCCGGAGTTTGTAGTTGATTTGGAATTTTTTAATGATCATTCTTATTTTTCCTTTAAAAAATATAGGGGCGCCGGTGGTTTATCTGCCAATAGTCAGGGCCGCTTTGTTTCTTTGATTTCCTCAGGTATTGATTCACCGGTGGCTTCTTATATGATGATGCGAAGGGGTGCCAGGGTTATTTTCGTGCATTTTCATGCTTATCCTTTTAGTGATAAATCTGAAATGGAAAACGTGAAAAGTTTAGTTGGAGTTCTTTCCGGTTATCAATTTGATACAAAATTATATCTTGTGCCTTTTGGTAAATTTCAAAAATCAATTTCTACAAATTTAGATATTCCTTCAAAAATCAGGACAGTGCTTTATAGGCGCTTGATGGTTAGGATTGCTGAGAGAATAGCTAGAAATGAGCATGCCAAAGGGCTTATTACAGGTGATAATTTAGGTCAGGTGGCTTCTCAAACACCGGAAAATATGTTTGCGGTTCACGATGCTTCTACCATTCCAATGTTTTATCCACTGATTGGTTTTGATAAGGAAGAAACGGTGAATCTAGCTGAGAAAATTGGTACTTTTAAAATTTCAAAGCTTCCGTGTTCAGACAGCTGTACCATGTTTATGCCTGAGCGTCCCGAGCTTAAAGCAAATATCTATGATGTGCGTGAGTATGAGAAATTTTTACCAATCAATGAGTGGGTGGAGGGAGTTTTGAAGGAATCTGAGGTGATTAATTTAAAATAAACTGCCTTTTGGCAGATTTGATCTAGCTTTTTTGATTGGATTGCCGCGGAGCTGTTTATTGAAACTTATGGCGAACCTGTGGGCTTCATCTCTGGCTCTTTGAAGTAGTTTTAGGGCTTCATCGGTGTGTGGTAGGAGTATTGGTATGGAGTTTTCCGGAAGAAAAATTTCTTCAATTCTTTTCGCCAGTGAAATGTGAAAAATTTGAAGTTTGAGTTTTTTGAATACTTCGTGGGCTATGGAAAGTTGTCCTTTTCCACCATCGATAATCACCAAATCGGGTATTTTACTAAATGACTCATCCTCACTATGTTTGCGGCTGTCATAAGCCATATAGCAAACTGATTTATATTTATTTTGTAGGTATTTTTCTCGTGTTAGCATTTCTTCAGGAACTTTTTGAATTTCTTCAAATCCGGCCATTAAGTAATAGTCTCTGAGTTTGTTTTCACAGATTATGTAGGTTCTTTTTAATTTGTTTTTTTTAATTACATCTTGAATTAATTTATATCCAATTTTTGCTCCTCTTTCTTCTTTTTTGACCCAAATATTTCTTAATTCAGCCACTTTTTCGCTATGAATTTTAACAGCAATGAATCCTATATTTTCTTTCTCTTTTTTTAGAACGAAAAATGTTCTGTCTACTGTTTTGAGGTCGACTTTGTTGTTCGTTTCTATAAATTCATTTTCTTTTTTCGTGGCCTTTTTGAGGTGATAATCTTTATGCGTGTATTTCAGGGCAATCTTTGAGAATCGACGAGTGAGGACTTCTTCCATTGATTTGAAATCATCAGGTTTATTGTTCACTGTTCTGATCTTGAATTTTCTGTAGAGATTATTTTTAGGTGCTCCATTTTCAAATACAATCATTGAACCTACAGTGTCTGTTCCGCTAAGGTGCGAGATATCGTAACATTCGATTCTTTTTAAGGGTTTTTCTATATTTAGAATATGCTGTAGTTTTTCACAGGCTTTTTCTGTCGATTCACTTTCTTCTTTCCAGCTTGGTTTGTTTCTATCGGCATAAATTCTGGCGTTGTTGAGTGACATTTCGAGTAATTTGTTTTTTACTCCAATCTTCGGAACGATGATGTTTACTTTCTTTTCCGTTTGATTTGCAATTAACATTTCTATTTCATTTATTTCTTGGGCCTCGTGCGGGATGTATATCTCTTTCGGAATGTCTGTGGCAATTTCGTAATATTGCTTAAGGAAAGCGCTAAGTACTTCACTATCATGTTCGTCTTGTATTTCATGAGCACTCAAAATGAAATTTTCCTGATCAATTAATTTTCCATCTCTAATTTGGAAGAGATTAAAGTAGGCTTTGTGCTGGGTAATGCAGTAATTGATTATATCTTTGTCCGTTTGATTTGGATCTTGTACTTTTTGAGTTTCCAATATTGATTCTATTTTTTTTATTTTGTCCCTTATTTTAAGTGCTTTTTCAAATTCTTTTTTATTGGCGAAATCTTGCATTTTCTGTTTAAGATCATTGAGGATGTGGTCACTTTTTCCTTCGAGAAAATCCTCAACATTTTTAATTATTTCTTGATATTCCTGGATGCTACATTTGGCAATGCAAGGGGCGGCACATCTTTTGATGTAATAATCAAGACATGGATATTTAATAGTTTTGTGAGTGACAATAACTTGTTTGGGAGCTGTTTGTTGTATATCAAGGCTGCAGTGCCTGAATGGAAAGATTTTCTTTAATATCTTGAAAGTCTCTTTTACTTTATGAGCTGCTGTTTTTGGCCCTATGTATTTCGCGTTGTCTTTTTCTATTTTGCGAACGAGTTGTATTCTGGGAAAATCTTCTCTGGTTATTTTTATATAAACATAATTTTTGTCATCTTTCATAATGACATTATATTTTGGTTGTAGTTGTTTTATGAGATTATGCTCAAGGATGATTGCCTCGAGGTCGCTGTCTACGGCAATTGTTTCAATATCATCAACAGTTTCCATCAATTTTCTAGTTCTTGTGGAGTGTTGATAGTCTTTTTTGAAATACTGTTTTACTCTTTGACTGAGGTCTTTTGCTTTGCCAATGTAAATAACTCTTCCTTCTTTATCTATCATTTTATAAACCCCTGGGGATTTTGGTAAATCTCCCAAGATCTTTTGTAATTTTGTTTTTTCTGTCATCATATATTTGGATTATACCTAAGTTATGGAAGATTTAGAAAAACAAATGTGGAGAAAGGTGGAAAAGTATATGCGCTTTTTAAATTTTGTTCCTTTTCTAAGGATGGTGGCGGTTTGTAATAATTTAGCCTTTTCCAATTTAACTAAATGTAGTGATATTGATCTTTTTATTGTCGCGAGGAGAGGGCGTCTTTTTATTGTGCGTATTCTTGTTACTGGAGTGTTGCATTTGCTTGGGGTAAGAAGGCACGGGAAAAAGGTTGCCGGAAGATTTTGTCTCAGTTTTTTTGTTGATGATAGTTTTTTGAATTTATCACAGATTGCTATTGAAGATGATGTTTATTTAAGAGTTTGGATTAAGACTTTAGTTCCAGTTATTAATGATGGTGTTTATAGAGATTTTATCAATGAAAACGTTTGGGTGGATGATGATTTTAATGTTAATAAACCAGTTTTTTCTTTCGATGATAGTCAAATAAAAGTGGCTTTGGAGTGGTTTCTTGGGGGAATTATCGGCAATTTGATTGAAAAGGGTTTGCTCGGCTGGCAGTTAAAAAGAGCTCGAAGAAAGGCTGAGAACCTAGGAGATTCCTCAAGTCTTTTGATGAATGAACATATTCTTAAGTTCCATAATTTTGATCGTCGTCGAGAATATCGTGGTTTGTGGAAAGCTAAATTTGGGAATTCAAAAATAACTTTGGATAAGTTTCGCGAGTTGAATCTTGAGAAAAATTAATTTTTCTCTTCTCCTCTGTTTGGAGCTTGAGTTTTTAATTTTAATTGAATAGCTGTGCCGTTGAAGCCATATTCTTTTCGAATTTCATTTTCCAAATAGCGTGGATATGAAAAGTGAAGCTTGTCTCCATTTTTGAAAAACAGCAAGAACTTTGGTGGATTAGTATCCACCTGGCTTGAATACATGAATTTCGGCTTTTTGTTGCTCGTGCTGGCCGGTTTGTGTCTCATCATTATCCTTTGAAGGAACTTGTTTAATTCAGGTGTTGAAATACGCTTTTTCCTTTCTTCAATAATTTTTTCCGATAAATTTAATATTTCGTATATATTCTTTTTGTTTTTTGTTGAAATAAAAACAACCGGAGCCCAAGGTACGAAGGCAAATTTTTGTTTGAGTTTCCAAATTAATTCTCCTTTCTTTTCATCTGTTTCTTTAAATAGGTCTATCTTGTTAATGGCGATAATTAAACCTTTTTCGGCATCAAGGGCGTATTCGGCAATGTGACAATCTCCTTTGGTTATTCCGCTTGTACCATCAATCAATAAAACTACTATATCTGATCTTTCCACGGCGCTAAGACCTCTGAGACTGCTGTATTTCTCAATTCCCTTCTCTATTTTACCAGGGCGTCGTAAGCCGGCGGTATCTATTAAATTAAACTTTTTTTCGTTGTAAGTAATTTCCGTATCAATTGTATCTCTGGTTGTTCCGGCGATATCCGATACAATTATTTTTTCCGCTCCAAATAAAGCATTGACCAGTGAAGATTTTCCGGCGTTTGGTTTTCCGATTATGCAAACGTTACAGGTATCTCTTTTAGTTTGAATTTTTTTCTTACTTATTTTTAGCTTCTTTAGTCTTTTTGCTATTTCTTCTTCTAATTCTTTAATTCCCTTATTGTGAATTGCTGAAACTAGAACGGCACTATCAAAGCCTAATTCGTAATATTGGTAAGTTTCGTTTTTTGAACCAATATTTTCGCATTTATTAGCTACTAAAATAATTTCCTTTTTAGATTTTCTTAGAATATCTGCTGCCAAATAGTCATTTTTTGTCAGTTCTTCCATGTTGTTTATCACAAACATGACAACGTCTGCTTCGTTTATGGCGACCTTGGCCTGTAATTGCACATCTGCTTCAATATTCTCTTTTTTGTCGTATTCAAGCCCCCCTGTGTCTACCAGAATGGTGTTGTAGTCATCACACTCGTAGCTGTGGAATAACCTGTCTCTGGTAGTTCCGGCAACATCAGAAGTTACGGCATATTTCTTTCCAATTAATCTGTTGAAAAGAGAGGATTTGCCGACGTTTGGTCTACCTATGATGGCAATGGTTGCAGTTGATTTTTCGGTCATTTTAGGTTGAATTAGCCAATACATCTTAGCTGTTGAATTCAAAAGAGCAAGTGTGATATTCTAAATTTAATGAATTTTTTCAATAAAACAGCAGTTTGGGGATTATTATTAATTGTTTCTTTTTTGCAGTTTTCCGGTGCGGTTTTTGCGGCTAATCCGGCAGTTCCTGAGGATACAAGTACTAGTGGTACTGTTCTTCCTTCTACTAAAAAAACTGTTGTTGAGTGCGAGTATTTGATGGGTGAGGTTGCGAAGGATTCGTGTTGGGTGAAGAAAGAAATTTTTAATACTGGAATTGATTGTGGTCCTGCTCCTACTCCTCCTGATGATGTTTTTAAGCCTGATATAGATCCAAAAAAGAATACTTCTAATGACATACTTGCCTGTGGTATTAAAACAGGATCAATTCATCTCTGGATGATCCCCTATTATATTCGCTATATTTTGCAGTTTATTATAGGAATGTCAGGACTTGCTGCGGTTGGAGGAATTGTTTATGGTGGATATCTTTATCTGTTTGCCGGAGTTTCCAATGAAAAGGATCAAGGAAAGAAGGCTATTCAGTATGGAGTTATTGGAATGGTAATGACTTTGGTGGCCTGGGCTTTTGTGAATATTATAATCTCTTTAGTGACGGGTTAGAAATATGTTGCGGGTCCTGGTTCAGGTATTGTATTTTAAAATTTCGCTCAAGAGTCGCCCGTCACGACTGGGCTTTATTCGCAAAATTTTAAAATACAATACCTGAACCACCCGCTTTTATCTTTGCCATCTATTCCATTTCTCTTCGATATATTGATTGAGCTTGTTTTCGAATTCTTCTCGGTCGAAGGTTTGGGAATGTTTTTTGATGTCATGAGAGTCGAATTTATTTTTATTTTTTTGATAAGTTTGAATTGCAGCAATCAAGTGTTCCGGGGTTTGTTTGTTGAAGAAAATTCCGGTTTTATTGTCGATAATAGTGTCAATTGCTCCTCCCTGATTGAAGGCAATTACCGGTCTGCCTGAAGCCATGGCTTCGAGCGTAGTGATGCCGAAATCTTCTACTTGTGGGAATATTAATGCTTCGCATTCGCTATATACTCTTTGCAAGCTTTTGTCATCGATGTTTCCCAGAAATTCAATATTTCCTTTTGCTTTGCTGCGCAATTCGTTTTCCACTATTCCCTCTCCCACTATTTTTAGTGGTAACCCTATTTGGTTAAAGGCTTCTATTATTAAATCAAATTTTTTGTATGGAATTAATCTGCCTACTGCCAGGAAATATCCTTTTGTTTCTTTGGATATATAGAATTTTTTACTGTCAATCATTGGATGAATGACATCTGAATCTCTTCTGTAGTATTTGTTTATTCTTTTTTTTGTAGTTTCTGAATTTGCGATGAAATGATCTACTCTATCCGCGGATAGGCGGTCCCACATTCTTAATTTATGAAGACTTTTTTTTGCGAAACTTTTTAGAAGCGGATTCATTTTGTAATCGCGAATGTAACTATGCCAATTATCCCAGGCATATCTCATGGGAGTATGACAATAGCAAATGTGCATTGTTTCAGGTTTTGTAATTATTCCTTTGGCACAAGAATGAGAGCTGGAAATCACGATGTCGTAGTTGCTTAAATCGAATAATTCGTAAGCGTATGGCATTAATTTTAGGTATAACTGATGCTTGTTTTTAGCAAAGGGAAGATTTTGAATAAAGGATGTCGTGATTGCCGCCTTTTCGAATCCTTTGATTGTTTCCGGATTAAATATGGATGTGAAAATTGGGGCTTGGGGAAACATTTTATGCAGAACAGCATTTACTTTTTCCGCGCCTCCGTTGTTTGTCATCCAATCGAAAACCAGGGCGATTTTTGCTTTTCTAAAACTCATGGAAATTTGGTTATCCTGAGTTTACCTTATTTTTTTATAATTTAAAAGTTCCTTCTCCGGTGAGGTTTTCCAAAATATCTTTTTTTTGTGCGATAGGAGGTTTTTGCTGTTCATTTTGAGGCTCTTTTTTTGGTTCCGGCGTCTTTTGAGTTTTCTTTTGTGTTTCATTTTGTGAAACGTATTTGGAAATTATGCTTTTGTCACTGCTAGATAGATCGTCGTTTGTTTTTATAATTGTTCCAAGTACTTTTTTGTAAATATTTTTTTCGTCCATTTCGTCCATGGCTTTTGCTTTAAACATTTTAACGACGTTGTTGTCAGGATCTCTTTCCAGAAGTCTTTCGCAAATGTGAATTACGTCGACGTACTTCTGATCTTTGAGCCACATGGTCATTAGTTCAATGACAACGTCTTCATCTTTTTTGACCATTGTTGATCTTTTTTTTGTGCTAGGATCTACAAGGAGAATGAGATGTCCAGCTTTGCGATCCATTAGATATTGCAGAAAAAGGTACATTCCAATATTGGTGAGAATGACTATTGGTAATAGAATTTGAATTCCATAGTCCATCTGTAATTGAAGCATGAAATTAATTGAAAAGTGCATTGTCATTGCAATAAATAGACCTTTCAAAACCATTTTCTGTCTAAATGCTTCGCTTGGTGGGATATTGAATATTTTTGAGATTATTTGAGATATTCTGTCATGATCTCCAGCTATAAGATTTTGTTGATTTATGACCATGGAGAATTTTCCTATTCCATAATAATATCCAAAAATACCGGAATAAGTCATATGTGCAGCTGTTGTGAAAATTCCGCGGAAAACGTACATGGTTACTAATTCGCCGGTGCTTATTGTCGGCCACAAACTATATAAATAATAAATATTTTCCACGAATGAAAATCCCAATGCCGCTGCTATGGCGTAGATCATTGCATCATTGATTTTCGAGATATATAGAGTTTTTCTATCTATAGTTCTCATTACATAGAGTTTGATGTTTTCCTCTAGTATTACAAATAGTAGTAATGAAAGTATTGTCGCTGTGATATAGGAAGATGCGTTTGAGTCAATTGCTGACTGTAAATTAAATTGAGGAATTTTTATAGTCCATATCCATTTTATTTTTTCTAGGTAGTTGGAGGCTATTCCTAGGATGAAAAGGATGGCTAGAATAGCTTTTTTAGCATAGGAGTCCACAATGAGTATACTAAGTCCCACTATCGGAATTAGAGCTAATATTAGGGCTGTTTTTCCTTCCCATACTACTTGTAATCCAAGAAGTGCCGGAGCGGTAATACATCCAAATCCAAAGACCATTAGGGCTATTTTCTTGCTACTTGGTCCTTGTTTGAGTGTGATAAAAAGCCAAACCGCAATTGGAATTGCGGCTAGAAGTGTGGAGAGACCTAGGCGGATAAGTGAATTATCAAGCATTTTTGGCTCATTAGCTCTTTATTATTGATACTTAGGCGGTAGGAGTTGATGGTGTAGGTGGGGTAATAGTTATTTCTGGGGTAGTTGTTGGGGCTGGTGTTGCGGCCACTGGCGTAGCTTGTGCTGTGACCACTGGCGTAGCCGGGGTTGGTATAACTGGCGCAGGTGTAACTGGAGTTGTGGTAGCCATTGGAGTAGTTGGGATGACTGGAGCAACTGGTGCAGGAGTAATTGGAGTAGTTGGTGCAGGTATCGTGGTAACCACTGGAGTAGCTGTAGTTGTGACAACTGGAGTGACTGGCGCAGGTGTCGTAACTACTGGGGTTGTAATAACCGGTGTTACTGGTGCTGTAGGAATTGCTGCTTCGGTTGTAGCACTACCGTTTTCATTGATGTATTTTTTTGCTTCTTCCATCGAATCAAAAGTTTTAATTAATTGAGTTAATCCTACTACCTGTAAAATATCGGTAATATTTGGTTTTGGCTTGGCGATTGCAACTGTTCCACCACTTTCTGTTACTTTTCCGTATAAATCGGTTAAGTAACCGATTGATTTACTATTCATGTAGTCCAAATTTTCGAGATCAAAAATCATATTTACTCCCTTTGGTGTTGTTTCAAAAATTTTATAAATAACCTGAATTTTTTCATCCACATTGCTCTCGTCTAATTGTCCTGAAATTCGGATGTTTTTTACGGCTTTGTTAAGTCCGGTTAACTCCTCTATTACGATGCTTGATTCGGTCATTTTTTATATGTTAAGAACTAATGTGTTTACGACATTGCTTATTGGTGAGCCGCCCGTCGGTTGTCTGACATTTTTTATATATTTTCTCACGCTTACCGACATTCCTCCTTCCGGACGATCGACAAAATTCAATTCATCGCTCCATTCTCCTATTATTTTAACAAGTCCTCTTCCTCTTATTCCGCTGAATACATACCCAACTTCTTTTCTTGAATCAAAGAGTTTTCTAAGTTCCTGGGCGTTAATTTTATTTTTTCCCGTCCCTGTGTCTTCCACTATAATGTCCAGATAGTTGTCTTTGACATATATGAAGGTTATACCAATTTCGCTTCCAGGTTGTGATCCGTATTCTATAGCGTTATTGCATAATTCATCTACTACAGATTGGAATCTAAAGGCCCACTGTTCCGTAAAGTTAGTGGTGTTTTTGATCATGTTTAAGGTGAAATCTCTAATCCCAGACATGAAGTAAGCATTTGTCGGCATCGAAATACTTATTTTTGTATCGGCGTTTTGATTTGAATTTAAATTCATTTTTTTTGTTTTTAGCTTGTTGTATTATATCATATTTTACCTGGTTTTTGCAAGGCTGCTTTTTGGGTATCCTTAGCTTGGAGTTTCCTGGATTCTAGGAGAATTTTTTTGAAAATTTCTCTTTCGTAGTTGTTTTCCATTTTTTCGAGTATGTATTGCTCTCTTTTTGGGTCTTTTATCCTTATTTTTTCATTTTCTTTTACTTCTTTTATTTTCATTATCAGTTTTGCTCTTTCTTGTAGTATTTCAACAATCTTGTTGTCAATTAGATCTAATTGTTTTCTGATTTTTTCTAATTTGGTCATATTTTATTATTTTGGCTTGCAATTGAGCTTCGTTTTCTTTAGATTAACGCTGTTGTTTTTTTATATCAAGTCGGTATTTCAGCTTGTGGAATCCTCCTAGCCTTAAGTGGCCTGGCTATAACGCAAATTAATGATTTACTGGCGTAAACCCCAAGGATTATGCAAAAAGATGAAGTTAAAAAAATGTTTGATAATGCTGTGCATATCGGACATCGCACACAGAAATGGAACCCTCGCATGAAAAAATATATTCATGGTGAGCGTAATGGTATCCATATTATCAATCTTGAGAAGACATACGAGATGCTGGAAAAGGCTTTGGCTTTTTTGTCTAAGTGTGTTGCTGAAAATAAGGTTGTACTTTTTGTCAGTACAAAGCCTCAGTCAGTTAAACTGGTTGAAGAATTGGCTAAGGAATGTCACATGCCTTATGTAATATCAAAATGGATTCCAGGTCTTCTTACAAATTTTTCTACTATTAAGTCCAGAACTAAATATCTTGCTGATCTTAAACGTCAGGAGGAGACAGGTGAAATTTCCAAATATACAAAAAAAGAAATTTCTAAACTTAAAAAAATTAAGGATAAATTACAAATTGCTTTAGGAGGTGTTCAGAATATGACTTCTAAACCTGATGTGGTTTTTGTAGTTGATGCTTTGAGAGATAAAATTGTTGTAAAGGAAGCCAGGAGAATGAGAATTCCGGTGGTGGGAATTGTGGATACTAATGCTGATCCTACAAGCGTAACTTACCCTGTGCCTGGTAACGATGATGCAATTAAGTCTTTGACTTACTTTCTTGATACAATAAGAGGAGTTTTTAAAAAGGTTGTTAATACCAAGTAGTAATGGCTGATTTATCAAATCAAAATCCTGTTGCCGATATTCAGGCGAAGATTATCGCTTTGAAAGGTGAAAAGGGTTGGGCAATGAGTTGCTATATACCGGTTTTTAATGTTGTTACCTGTGTTTTGTGCTCTGTTAAAATGGTGAGTAGTAAATTTTGTTTGTTTCATGCTCGACAGGGTTTGGTTTTATTTTGTTTATGGTTTTTGACGATTGTGGTTGCGGTGATTAGTCCTGTTATTAGTTTGATGCTTTGGGGTGTGGTTTTATTATTACATGTTTCCGGGATGATGATTGCTTATGCTGCCAAAACTACTGAGATTCCAGTTGTTGCAACATTTGCAAATAAAATACCTGAAGATTATGTTTTTAGATTATTAACGAAAAAGTCCTTAGATAAGCCTGTTTCTACAGTAGCTCCGATAGCGCCTGCCGTTTCTCAAGTGCAGCAAGTAACTCAAGTTCCTGCAGTGCCGGAGGTTCCGCCTGTACCACCTGTACCACCTGTACAAAATCAACAACCCTAACTATTTTTTTAAAATATATTATATGGCTATTTCTATAGAGTTGATTAAGAAATTAAGAGAAACTACCGGTGTTTCCATGACTGCATGTAAGTCTGCTTTAGAAGAGGCTAATGGTGATTTCGAGGCTTCGATTGATTTATTGAGAAAAAAGGGTGAAGCAAAGGCTATCGATAGGGCTTCACGTGGAACTTCTCAGGGTGCTGTGTTTATTAAAACCGGTGCTGGAAAAGCCGCGATGGTTTTACTAGGTTGTGAGACAGATTTTGTCGCTCGTGGTGAAGATTATTTGGCATTGGGAGCTGCTGTTTCCGAAAAGCTTTTTAATGGATCTATTAAACCTGAAGATCGTGATTTGGCTGAAATTAAAGATGCCGGGTTAAGATTGGGTGAGAATATTCAGTTGGCTGATATGTCTTTGGTTGAGGGTGATGTGATTGGTGATTATGTTCATTCAAATAGAAAAATTGGTGTTTTAGTTGCTTTAACTGGCGGTACTGTTGAGTTGGCACGTGATGTGGCTATGCATGTGGCTGCTACAAATCCTGCGGTTTTGTCGCCGGATGAAGTGACTCCGGAGTCTGTTGAACGCGAAAAATCCATTTGGTCCGAGCAATTGAAATCCGAGGGTAAGCCTGCGGAAATTGTTGAGAAAATCATGATTGGAAAGGAAAAGAAATTTAGAGAAGAAAATGCTTTATTGAAACAGCCTTTTGTGAAAAATCCCGATCAAACCGTTGAGGAGTTATTAAAGGATGCCGGTGCAAGTGTGAAAACATTTGTTCGCTTCTCTATTTAGCTATGATTAATTTTGATAAAATTGAGGATGCTGTTCAGGCCTTGAGAAATGGTGAAATGATAATTGTTCTCGATGATGAAGAGCGTGAGAATGAAGGTGATTTTGTAATGGCTGCTGAAAAGGTGGCAGCAAAAGATATTAATTTCATGGCAAAGGAAGGTCGTGGTTTGATTTGCACGCCTGTTGATTCTGATATTGCAGATCGTCTTAATTTCTATCCGATGGTTCAGGACAGCAAGGAGGCCAATAAATGTAATTTTACTGTTTCTGTGGATTTGAAATTTGGTACTACTACTGGTATTTCTGCGTCTGATAGAGCTAAGACTATTCAATCAATGGCGGATTATACTTCTACTGCTGATGATTTTTTGAGACCGGGTCATGTTTTCCCTCTGCGTTCTAAGCAGGGTGGAGTTTTGGTTAGGGCCGGACATACGGAGGCTTCCATTGATTTGGTAAAGTTGGCCGGTTTTGCGCCTGCTGCTGTTATTTGTGAGATTGCCAGTGAAGATGGAGAGATGATGAGAAGGGATGAGTTGTTAGACTTTGCTAAAAGGAATGAGATGAGAATTATTACTATTAAGGATTTGATCGAATATAGGCGTCGTTCTGAGAAATTGGTGAGGATTGTTGCTGAAACGGTTTTGCCTACTGAGTTTGGCGAATTCAATGTCAAAATTTTTAAAACTACGGTTGATGATTCTGAGCATGTTGTTTTGTCGAAGGGGTCTTGGACTGAGGATGAAAATGTTTTAGTTAGAGTTCAAAGCGAATGCATAACCGGTGAAGTTTTTAGATCTTTGAAGTGTGACTGTAGGCATCAATTGGATATATCACTTGAAAAAGTTGCTAAGGAGGGCAAGGGTTTGGTTTTATATATGAGACAGGAAGGTAGAGGAATTGGCCTTGTGAATAAGATTAAAGCATATAAATTGCAGAATGAGGGTTATGATACTGTTGAAGCAAATACTAAGCTGGGTTTTGCGCCTGATTTGCGAAATTATGGAATAGGAGCTCAAATTTTAGTAGATTTGGGAATTAAAAATATTCGCTTATTGACGAATAATCCTACGAAGATTGTTGGTTTGGAAGGTTATGGTTTGAATGTTGTGGAAAGGGTAGCTATTGAAATTGCTCCAAATGAAGCGAATCGTAATTATTTGAGTACAAAGAAGTCGAAAATGGGCCATTTACTGGATATGGTTTAGTTTTATTGACGATTTTATTCTTTTATGTTATTTTGTCCATCTGATAAGTATTAATATAGTACTATGGATGAAATTTTTATGAGACGTGCCATTGAGCTTGCAAGGAAGGGTGAAGGTTTTACTTCGCCAAATCCTTGTGTCGGCGCGGTGATCGTGAAGGGTGGAAGGATTATTTCTGAAGGTTACCACGAGAGAGTTGGAGCTGATCATGCTGAGATTGTGGCTATTAAACAGATGATGCAAAAATCAGGAATTGTGACTGTGGATATAGAACCTACATTGTTTCATAATGCGACGTTATATGTCACACTTGAGCCATGTTCTCATACTGGTAGAACTCCACCTTGTGTTAAGGCGGTGGCTGCGGCTGGATTTAGTAAGGTCGTGATTGGAATGAGAGATCCTTTTAAAAAAGTTAATGGTAGAGGTATTTCTTATTTGAAAAAGCATGGAATTAAGGTTTCAGTTTTGAATCCTGTTTCAAAATTAGCCGAGGAAGTTAGGGTAATAAATCAGCCCTTTATTAAGTCTATGACTGAAGGACTTCCCTATTTGACTCTGAAAGCCGGATTGAGTTTGGATGGTAAAATTGCGAGTGAGACGAAGGATTCAAAATGGATAACGAATGAAAAATCGCGTTTGGATGCTAAGCTGGAACGTAGTAAATGTGATGCGGTAATTATTGGTGCGGGTACGGTGATTAATGATAATCCTGAGTTGGCTGCAATTGGTCAGTATAAATCTAAAAATCTATTGAGGGTTATTGTGGGTGATAAAATGCTTTTTGATCAGGACTTGAAGGTTTTTAGAGATAAAAATGTTTTAATTGCTTGTTCTGATTCTGTATCTGCGAAGTTGAAAAAATCTTTTATTGATGCTTCTATCTCTATAAAGTCTTTTGGTAAAAAGAGGGTTTCTTTTAAAAAACTTTTGAAATATTTGGTTTCTAAGAATATTCAGAGTGTTTTTGTGGAAGGTGGTAGCTCTATGAATGGATCACTTTTTGATGAGAATCTGGTCGATATGAAATTAATTGATAGAGTTCTGTTTTATTATGCTCCTAAATTAATTGGTGGAGCTAAATCTATTTCTGTTGTCGGTGGAAATGGTGTGGAAAAAATTTCTCAGTCCATTGAAATAAGCAGATCAAAAGTTGATTTTATAGATGGAGACTTGAAATATACGGGCCTAATTAACTTTTTTTAGTTAATTTTGCCAAGATGAATTTTATACTGTGAATTTCTTCGCATTTTAACAGATAAGAAGTTAGGAAGAAAATTGTGGCTCCGATGATGATGATGGATGCGTTGCCTATTTTTGTTGGAAGAAGGTATTTAAAAGGTTCTGTAATTAGAATTACCGCGGCCATTATTCCCGAAGCGAGAATGGTTTTTAATATGCTGTTGAAAAATTGTTTCTTGTGAAAGTTTTTTAAATGTTTTTTGAGTAAAATGGCATTAGCAATAACGTAGAATAGGTAACCAAGAGTGAACCCAATGGAAAACCATTCTATTCCGAATTTTGGAGCAATGTAGATTGTGCAAAATGCTGTAATGATCGTACTTCCAATGTAAATGAACATTGGAGTTTTAGTGTCTTTGATAGCATAGAAGGCTCGGGATAATATATGTGATAGACTCTCTAACGGTATGGATATGGCAAAGTAAAAAAGTATTAAGGCGGTTATATCTATTGATCTTTGATCAAAGGCGCCTCCTCCGAGTATTAGTTCTATGCTAGTTTTTGATAAAAGCATAATTCCCACCATTGAGGGTATTGTGAAAAATAGTATTCTTTGAATTGTTTTCTGAATTTGATCTGTGAATTCTTCTTTGTTTCCATTGCTAATTGAGCTTGTGAGATACGGGAATATGGCTGTGGAAAGGGCCATTCCAAAAAGTGTTACTGCGACGCTTTGGATATTTCTGGCAAAATTAAATGCTGCCACTCCCCCTTCCATGATTTGAATTCCTACTGCTGTAAAAAGGAAGATGCTGATTTGGGTTGCGATGATTCCTATTGATCTTGGAATCATTAATTTTATGATTTTTTTGAAACCAGGATGATGGAAGTCCATTTCGAATTTGTATTTGTACTCTGTTTTTTTAATATCAAATAATCGAATGGCACAATGAAGTATTCCTCCTCCTATTACTCCTACCGCCGCTGAATAAATGCCAATTTTATCTTGTAAAAATATAACTCCCAGAATGATTCCCAAATTATACAGGAGTGGAGAAATGGAGTAGGCGAAAAAATGCTTATAGCACATTAAAATATTTCCTATACAGTTGCTAACTGTGAAAATCAGGGCGGAGCTCAGCATCAATCTGGTCATGCTTACTATTTGGGTCTGCATTTCCATGCTGATCTGAGGAAAGGTTATGTTGATCAGCTGTTTCATGAAAATTAGAGAGAGTATAGATAGTAGTCCTATTAATATGACAGCTGCATTGAGAAGTGTATTGGCTATTTTCTGGGCTTCCGCTTTGTCTTTTCCCAGATATTCGGTAAAAACCGGGACAAAGGCTGCCGCCAGGGCTCCTGCGATGAATAGATTGAAAAGTGTATCAGGTATGAGAAAAGAGGCGTTGTAAATGTCCGTGGCCCTACTTGTTCCGAAGTGTATCGCTATTATTCTATCTCTGAGTAATCCTAAAATGTTACTGAAAAATATGGTTATGGTGACCAGCATGGTTGCACCACTTATGTTTACCGGTTTAAAGAATTTTAGTGACATGTTTATATTCTATATGATTTTCGATATTTGTTCGAGGTGTATGCTTGTTTCTGATCTTATTTTGTGGTATAATTGGGTGTTAAATATATTCATTTTATGTTGCAATCTTTGAGAGAAATTTCGCTGATAAATCGTTTCTTTAATATAAAAGGCGATGAATGGTCACGTGTGTTTTTTGCTTTGGCTATTAAATTTCTTTATAGAACCGCCTTTGTAGTTGCTTGGACCGTTTTGGTTGCGATGTTTGTTAGCAGATATGGTATTTTATCTTTGCCTTATCTTTTCATTATCAATGCTGTCTTTTCTATTATTGGAAGTATTCTATACACTCTGTTCTTTGAGAGAATGACGCGAGTTCTAGTAATGTTATACACCATAGTTTTGGCAGGTATATTCCTTTTTGTTGCTGCATTACTGGTGAATACTCATCAAATTTTATTTTTTTCTTTATTGATTTTGTCTATCTCTATTTTACTAAATCAATTGAGAATTATCATGATTGCCTATGTGGAAGAGCTTTTTGACCCTTTGACGTCGGAGAGAACCTTTCCGATTCTTGAAGTTTCTGAGACTGTTGGTGGTATCGCAGCCGGTGTTTTGGTAACTTTTTTATCCAGTTATTTTGCTTTATCAAGCTTTATTTATCTTATTGTCAGCGTTCTTTTCCTTTTAATCCCCCTTCTTCTGTTTTTTAATTTTGAGGATGATAAGGTTGAATTAGTTCATAAAAAAAATCATAACAAGAGTCCTGATGGTATTTTTAGTCAATTGAAACAGGCTTTTGATAGCAAGTCACATTCTAATTTTGTGTTTGGTTTGATTTTGATAGTTATGTTCCAGTGGATTATTTTTAATCTTCTTGAGTTTCAATACACCAAGGTTGTTTATCAAAACGTTTCTCATTTTATTTTTGAAGCCGGAGGTGGTTTTGAGCATGCATTTATTCATGATCTGGGATTGTTGTTTATACTTTTTAGCGCTTCCGCGCTGATAGTTGAGATTTTTCTCGGTAGTCGCTTGATTACCAGTTTGGGTGTAGTTGGAGCGATGCTTTTGCATCCAATTGTTACTTTTTTTAGCATAATTGGTTTGTTTTTTAGATTTGATTTTCTTTCAGCCGTTCTAGCTAAAAATAATTTTACACTTACATCTGTTATTCATACGAATACGTATCATATTTCCTACTATGCTGTGAAAGAGAAAGTGAGGGAGCACCTGAGAGAGTTTCTTGAGGGTGTTGTGAGACCACTGGGTGCTTTAGTTGGTACTCTTGCAATAATTTTATTGGACAAGCTATTTACTGGAAGTTCTTTGGTTTTAGCTTTGAATATTGCGATGATTATTTGTACCATTCTTTTCTTTTACGTTACTTATAAACAGCAAGAAAAATATACGAAGGTTGTGACTGAGGAACTTTTGCACTCAAATGAGAAGCACATTAGATTTAATGCAATTGATTTATTGGCGCAACGAGGTCATAAGTTGGCGTTATCTACTTTGATAAATATTTTGGTAAGGCCTGAGGAATTGTCTTCAATTAAGGTTAAAATTTTAGCTGTTTTTTCCGAACTTCAGTCTCCTGATACTGTTTTGGATATAATTGCCTGCTTGGATTCTCCAAAGACTGAAATACGTGAGGCTGCTCTGGATACTTTGATTTCATTCAAGTTTTTACACCGTTCTTCCGAGTATCTTTTTGTTAAGTATAAGTTGATTTCGGCTTTGAAGGATTTGTATCAGGGAGAGAAAGATAAAGAAATTTTGGCTAAAATTATTTATTTAATGTCTTTATTGAGCAATGTTTCTACTGTTGAATTTTTGTTTAAAATTATCAATGCTAAGAACTCCGATCACAAGGCTGATGCCATTTTTGCTTTAGGTAAGTGTGATGATGATAGTATTGCAAAAATTTTGGAAGGTTATATTTATTCAAAAAATTTGATCTATCAATTGAATGCCGCTATGGCTTTGGTTAATTTCAAAAAATATCGTGATGAGGCTCTTCACCTGATAAATTCCTTTATTTATTCCGATAAAAAGGACAAGATTATTTATGGTTTGTTGGCAATTGGTGAATTAAATTTAAGAAGTAAGAAATCCGTTTGTTTGAAGTACTTGGAGTCAGATGATGTTGAGTTGAAATTGTATAGTTCAATTGCTTTAGCAAAAATGGGGTTTTATCATTCGGTTTCTTCTATTCTTGACCTGTTATTTGCCGGTGATGAGCATTTGGTTAAAAAAATCAAAAGTTCAATTAAAAATGTTGACGTGCGAATTTATAAGAATATTGATAAGATATTGAAGCAGGTTGTTTCGCAGAAGGTTGAGGATTTGAAGGTACAGAATAATCATTCAAATTTGGAATCCTTTTCTGCGGACTCCTTGGCTCGACTGAAGAAGTTGTATACTTTAATTGATGAGTACGAGGAGGTTGAAACTATTAATTCTTTAATAAAAAATAATATTTAATTTAACTTATTTTATGGATGCAAATTTAAAAATTAGTTTTTCAGAGATTGATAAGGAGAAAAGTCTGCAAGTTGTGGTTTTTGATGGTGAGTTTGATAAGGCCGGTTTTTCCGAGATAAAGGATAAGGTTACTGATTTTGTTAAGTCTTTTGAATTAAAACATCTGATTTTTGATTTCTTTAATCTGAAATATATTAATAGTGAGGGTATTGGTTATCTAATGGAGGTTCATACTCATTTGATTCAACGTGATAGTAAGTTGGTGGTTGTGGGTTTGAATGCTCACGTGAAGGATATCTTTGCTGCTATTGGTATTGCAGAGATTATTCCGGTTTTTGATTCAATAAGTGATTATTTGCAAACTGTAAATAAATGAAATTATTTAGAATAAGTATAGTTAGAAAACTTTTAATTCTGTTGCTTTTGGTATCAGTGATTGCTACTGCTGTTTTGTATTATTTGGCGAGTGCTGATAATACAACAGTGACTATTAATTATTTAGTGTATTTTGCTTTGTTGCTTGTGCTAATTTTTACTGTTTTTTCTTATTTTTCATTTGTTAGGCCTTTGGATGTTGTTATTGATCAGATGGAAGCCTTGATTGTCGGTAAGCCATATAAAAAGATTTTTACTAATAGAATTGATGAAATTGGTGTTTTGGCTCATTTTTTTAATCAGGTTACTAAGGGTTTCAGCGAAGTTAGTTCTGATATTAAAGATAGAGATAGAATGATTGATGAACTTACCATTGCCGCCAGTTTGCAACGAGACATCTTGCCTTTGAGTTCGCCTCAAGTTTCAGGGCTTCAAATTATTGCAAAGAATAAGCCTGCTAGTGAAGTAGGTGGTGATATTTTTAATTTTATTACTTCAAAAGAGAAAACATATATTTATATTGGTGATGTTACCGGTCATGGTGTGGCTGCGGCTTTGATTATGACTATGGCTACTTCCCTGATTAGCGTATTTGCCGACTCCTGTAATTCCGCTTATGAGATTTTGGTGAGTGTAAATCGCTATATCAAGCGTCATATAAAGCGCGCCATGTATATGACTATGGTCATGCTTTCCTGGGATTCGAAGACTGAAAAACTTACCTATGTAGGCGCCGGGCATGAGCATATTTTGATTTATCATGCGTCTTCGGGTGTGTGTGAAGCAGTTTTATCCGGTGGTATAGCTTTGGGAATGGTTCCGGATAATTCTAAGCTGATAAAGGAGCAGGAGATTGCTTGTGAAGATGGTGATTTTATTGTTCTTTTTAGTGATGGAATAATTGAAGGTAGAAATATTGAAGGTGAATTGTATGGCTTGGAGCGTTTGAAAAGAGCTGTGGTTGAATATGCCCCTCAGTATTCCGCGGAAGGTGTTAATCACCATATCGCGCTGGATGTTTCCGCTTTTATGAAGGGTCATGTACAGGATGATGATATTTCTCTTATTGTTATCAAGCGTGATAAATCTCTGACGAAAAATGGTGAAGTAAGCGCTCAGCCTGTTACTTGGTCTGCATGAAAACTTCTGATTTTGATTATAATTTGCCTGATTCTTTGATTGCTCAAAATCCTGCGAGTCCTCGTGATTCGTGCCGTCTTTTGGTTTATAAGACTAAAGATGATATTATTGAACATTGTCATTTTTATGATTTGCCTAAGTTTTTAACTAAAAATGATGTGTTGGTTTTGAATAAATCAAAAGTTGTGCCTGCGCGTATTTTATTTAGGGTGAATGACTCTTTGCGTGAAATATTTTTGTTAAAGCAAATTTCTTTAACCAATTATGAGGTTTTATTGAAACCTGCGAGGAATTTTAAAATAAATATACCTGTAAGAGTGAGTGAGGATTTAGAGTGTACGGTGGTTGAGGTTTTGCCTGACGGAAGAAGAATTCTGTCATTTAATCTTCTTCGTGGTGTAGATTTAAATACTGTACTTTTCAAGCTTGGTTCTATGCCTTTACCTCCTTATATTAAAAATTCCAAGGCTGTTTTTGATGATTATCAAACTGTTTTTGCTGCTGATGAAGGTAGTAAGGCCGCTCCTACGGCAGGATTGCATTTTACGAAGGATTTACTGTCTAAGTTGCTTTCTTTTGGTGTGGATGTTGAAGAGGTTGTTTTGCATATTGGTCTTGGTACTTTTGCTCCTGTGGTTGCAGATGATTTAACTGATCATAAGATGCATTTCGAAGAATATTTTATGCCCGAAAATGTAGCGAATAGTCTTAATAATGCGATTGGTGAAAAAAAGAGAATAGTAGCTGTTGGTACAACTTCCGTACGTGTTTTGGAGTCGTCTTATGATTCGGCTGCTCGTAGCTTTATTCCCGGTTCCTCAAATACTAATATTTTCATTTATCCAGGTTCTTATGAGTGGAAAGTTGTTGATGCTTTGATTACTAATTTTCATTTACCAAAAAGTACTTTGATAATGCTGGTTGCTTCTTTTTTGGAATCAAAGGGGGTCCCCGATCCTGTTAAAAAAATCTTATCAATTTATGATAAGGCTATTGAGGGTGGTTATAAATTTTTTAGTTTTGGTGATGCTATGTTGATTATTTAAGCCACTTTGGGAGATGTTTTGGTGGCCTTATGCCATTTATATTCTTTATTGTTTCATAGTCTGAGATGCTGAATTTGCCAATATATAGCTCCTCAATTTTCCCACCGCTTTCTACAAATTGTTTTACTTGGAAATATCCTTTGAAATATAGATAGTCTTTAGTGAAGGCACCGTTTCTACCAGTGTCGCTGAATCCCCTTTTTGCTTTTACTGCTGATCTAAATGCTTGTTCCTTTGTGAATCCAAGTTCTATCAGCTTTTCGTATACATTAGCAAAACTGTTGTGCATTGATTCGTAAATTGCTATTACATGCCCGAGTGCTTTTGTGTTCTGGGTGAATTTTTGATGTCTTTGATTTTCCACATTATACATCGCCAGTCCTTCTTGTGTTGTAAGGTAGTTCGCTAGTCCTCTATTGAAAATTTCGTATGGTTGAAGTTTTCCATTTTCTGCCGTTAAAATGTGTGTTTCTATTTCGTGAATTATTAATTCTTTAATTCTATCTTCGTTAAAGAGAGCATTTTTCTTTATGAATAGACTATTATTTTTGCCGGCTACACAATTTGAAACCAGTTCTTCTTTTATTTTCACTTTCCACTTACTTAATCCATATTTTTTGAATGCTTCTTCAAATTTTATTTTGGCCTCATTCGAACTGAGTGTCCCCTTTTCTTCTGTTTGCCGGTTGCTATTTAAAATTAGTTTTTTGCATTCTTCGTATTCTTCCGTGGTTGGTTTTCCATATAATTCTATAGAGTATTTGGTGAAATTTTCTTCATCCATTGATTCTAATAGATTTATTTTTTTTATTATTTCCATTTTCTTTTCCTCGTATATTTTTCCGAGTGGAGTGGAGTCTGTGGTTATTCTATTGAGTTCATCCAGAAGGGTTATTGCGTCAAATTTAATTGTTGGATATTCGAATTCCGGATTGTAATTGATGTTTTTAAAAAACTTTTTCTTTTCACTTTCCAGGTTAATTGGCCTCAAATGATAAAGTAGTTTGATTTTGTTATCGATATGAATGACCTTTTGGTCAATTTCATAGAAATTTATTTTTTGGGGATTATTTTCTGCGTGAGGATGGTGGTTTTCGACTTTGATGGATTTTTGCTCTTTTTTCTCCTGATTTAAATTGGTATCTATTAAGAATTCTTGTAAATCTCTTGTCCCAATAATCATTTTGTATTCTTTGTTTGGTATTTTTTCTATTTCAACGATAGTGTGAATCCTCTTTCCCTTGAGTGTGAATTTTAATTTCAGTGTAGATTTTTCGTCATCATAGTCATTTTCGTTTTCAAGTAGACCGCTTTTTACAGCCGTCTCTTCGTCCAGGATACTGATTTTCTTGCTGGTATCTATTTTTGCAGCAATTTGGATGGTGTTCTGTTTTTGAATAATTTCTATTTTTTCACTGGTGCTAATCACTTGTTTGCCGGAAATTTGAGCAATTCCTTTTTCTATTATATTTCCGAACATGTCTTTAGCTATTCTTACTCCTTTTGCTGGTGTAGTTACTTTGACCCCTTCTATTCTCTCTAGCCTTTTTCTAAGTGGTGCCAAATTGGCAATTTGTACTCCGAGACCGGCACGAGCGTTTATTTCAAGCAGTACGGGTCCGGTATTTTTGTCTATGCATATATCAACAGCCATGTATCCTAGATTTGTGACCAATTGTACTGTCGAGGCTATGGTTAGAATTTGATCCCAGTAGGGAATGCTAATGGCTTTCATATTGCCCATACCATCTGGAAGCTCTTCTATTATGCGGTTTTTGTAGGAAAGGTAGGTTGTTTGTCCTTTGGCTATATCAATTCCAATTCCAACAGCCCCCATGTGCAAATTTGCTTTACCTTTAGACTCTTTTGTAGGTAAGCGGAGCATGGCCATGACCGGAATAAGGTTGTGAACCACTACCCTGATGTCTGGAAGTCCCTCATAGGAATATTTACCTATTCTTTCATCCGCTACGATATATTGTTCAAAAAATGCGTAATCGCTGACGTTTGAAATTGAAAATCTTCCATCCAAGATGTCTCTGATGTGGTCCTTGATCTCTTCCTTGTTTAGTTTGTTTCCTCCGGCCGTATAGTAATTTCCGTCTTTGACTTCTGTTATGGGTATAATTCCCTCTCCTCCGTATCCTGTGTTTGGTTTAAGAGCGAAGGAGTTTGGCAGAGAATTGAAGTCAAATTTTTCCAATTCAATTGTGTTTTTGATAACTCCGTATAATTTTGGTACCGAAATATCACGCGCGGATAGAAATTGTTTGGTCTTGATTTTGTCATCGGCTAATTTAACAGCTTTTTTAGGGTTGTATGGCCTCATATAGAGTAAATTTCTGGCGTTGATGCCCAGAATTCCTTTGTTTTTGAAAAATGAAAACATAGTTATTCTTCAATATGACGTAATATTTCTCTGAAGCGTATGCGTTCCAGGACTCTTAATCCGGTCCATTTTCCCAGAAATACATCTACTATTATTAGTAGGAAAACCAATTCCGGATAAGTGAGCATCATTCTTTTTACAAATTCGAGTTTAATAACTGTGAATCCTAGATCTATTTCTCCGCCGGTTATGAAGTAGGCAATTATTGCCACTATTAATGTTTCAAACATCAGTACAGCGGCTGAAGAAAGTCCGTTTTCCGTTCTAGCAGTGACGAATTTTTCAACCAGAGTGCTCAATATTAACATTGGAAAAATAGCGATTGAGAGAAATTGAGCATTAAAGAATCCAAAATAATTTGCTGAGATTAAAATTAAAAATAATGCGAGCGTTACTATTGTCAGCACGATGGCCATTTTTGGAATAAAAAGCATGCGGGCACGTTTTAGCAATGGTTTGGCGGCAATTCCAACTAAAATTGCGACCAGAAGCGTCAACAACCCCGCTTGTATTCCAATAATCAGGAAGGAAAGGGTCATGATAGTGGGTGTATATATTCCGAAGGTGGTGATGCCAACCACTTGGCGCATTATTGCGACTACAGTGGCGATAACCGGTAGTAAAAGAAGAAGTGCGATGGTGTTATCCGGAATGCCGTTATTTACCAGGGCATTAACGAAGTAGGTCATAAAATTCCATGGGAGTAGTTTTCCTCTTTTTGAGTCTACTATTTCATAAACGCTACCTCTTTCTTTAAGAGAATTAATGAATTCATCTTCGGATATGCTTTCTATTAAGGCGTCGATGGCTCCTTCTTTCGTTACTATAATTACCTTTGGTTTTATGAGATTGAATTGGCGCTGAGTACGTTCTATTTTGTTTTCAACTGAATTGTCGAGTACTATCAGGGTTTTTTGTCTAAAATCGCTGGCTATTTTACCGCTATTGTTTTGAATAAAACGAGAAATTGAATTTAGGCCGGAATTTTCTTTGCTCCAGATGGCTATTTGTTTAGCTTTTTGGAGATCCTCTATGGCTTCTGTCAGTTTTTTTGTCAGAATTTCTTCGGAAATGAATTCCGTGCTGCTTCCATAACTATCAATTGTTTTGAGATATACGCCTTTTTTTTCGGCGTAGTTTTGTATGATTTCAATTCTATCTCTGTTCTCAGTCTGATCTGTAATAAGAATGATTAGTTTTCTGTAGCCAAAGACTTTGAGGGTAGAATTTGAGCTGTTTTTCCCGTCGTTAAGCGTTAGCTTTATATTGTAGTATCCGGGCTCTTTGTATGAATGAAGTACTTCCACTCCCTCGTTGCGGTTGCCATCACCAAAATCCCATTCGTATTTAACGTTTTTCATTCCTTCGGGAATATATGATTGGGATGCGTCGAAAATAGTGCTTTTCTTGATTTCTACCGCATTTGGAAGGTTTATTACCGCTCTCAGGTAGTTAGGCTCCGGTGTGGTCTCGGCGTATGCCAGTTGTGCACTTAAAGCAAAACAGAAAAACATTACCATTAAGCTGTTTAGTATTTTTTTCATATATTTTTTAATTTCTTCTTATCGATACTAGCAAAAATGGCTATTTTTTCAATCGTTTTATTACCTTGACTGATTAGGTAGTTATGTTTGGCTTCATTGCTGATTCTTCTAAAATGAGGTAGAATGATAAGATAAAAAAACAAAAATGAAGATAAAATTATTGCTTATATCACTTTTAGGTCTTGCCGCAGGGGCGCTTTCCACGGCTGTATTTGCTTCTTCGGTACAGCAGAATTCCACTATTGTGCCTGTGCAAGCTTATGGTATGGAGGCTGTGGCCGGAACTCCTACGGTGTTGAGAACTTCGAAGATTGGTGCTGGTACGAGCGTTACTTTCGTAGTAGTTCAACCAAGCGGTCAGCAGATTCAGCTCCAGGGTGCATCTGATGATAGTGGAGTGGCTTATGCAAAACTTTCCGAGTATTACACTTCTGCTTCAGGTATTTATAGTGTTTTTCTTATTATAAATGGATCTTCTCAGCAAAGTATTTCCAGCTCCTTTAGAATTAATGCCGCTAAATTATCAATGATTAATTCTGAACTTACCCCAAAGGATCAGGTTGTTCACATGGGTTCCGAATTGGCTAATCTTACTGTTAAATTGAAAGATGATTTTAATAATCCTGTAAGTGGTCATATTGTAAAATTGATTTCAAGTTCGGAGTCAGATTCAATTACTTATTTGGATAAAACCAATATTTCCAATGTGAATGGTGAAGTTCGTTTTCAAGTGATTCCAGAGAATGCCGGTTTGGTTAATTACTCGGTCTATGACGTGACGGCGGATGTTATTTTGACTTCACGCGCGAAGGTTGTTTATTTCAGTTCTACTGATCAGTTATTTAGTTCTAATAAAGTAAAATTGGCTGCTTTTGGAAGTCAAAGCGAGGGTAATGCTTCCGGGCCTATAGATCATTTCAGCTTTGAGGATGTTCCCACTACGGTGACGTCAAATCAGAGCTCTACTTTAAAAATCAGTGCTTATGATGCTTCTAATCAGTTGGTTTCTAATTATGCCGGAAAGGTGAGGTTTTCAATTGATGGTTCTAATGCCGGTTTTGCAACTCTTCCCGATGATTATAGTTTTAGTGTTCAGGATCAAGGTTCTCATGTTTTTAGTTTAGCTTTTAATTTTAAGCAGCCGGGTGTTTATAACTTGAAGGTTACTGATTTGTCGAATGTTGGTGTATTTGGAATTAAGTCCGTGACTGTTTCCTCCGGTGTGGCTTCCGCTCCGGTTGCCGGGGCTGCTTCCGTGGTGTTGACTAATCCTGTTCCAGGTACTTTTAGTACTAATGTTCAGGTAGTGAGTGGTACCGCTCCCTCCAATTCCAAATTGAAAATTTTTGATAATAACCAGGAGATGTCGGCAATTGTGGCAGATGCTTCCGGCAAATTTTCTTATACCACTAGTTTATTGGCAGATGGCCCACATAAGTTGTATGTGGCAGCGGTAAATGATATTGGTACGGTTATTAGTTCCAGCTCAACTGTTGATTTTACTATTGATACTAAGGGTGTGAAAATTTCGCAAATTGTTATTGATCCGAGCGTCCCAGTGGATCCGGGAACAGCAATTGGAGTGAAGGTTTATACCGGAGATTCTTTATCTAAAGCTCAGGTGGTTGTTTCCGGTAATGTTTATACTTTAAATAAAAATCCTGCCGGTTATTATGAGGGTAATTTTGTTGCGCCTATTGATTTTGGAACTTATAAATTAAATTTTGAGTTTGTTGATGAGTTGGGAAATGGCACGAAGTCTGATGACAAATCTATTCAAGTTGGTAAATTGGGGGCTATTCCAAGTGCTAATCCGGATAAGGTAATGGGTCTTATCGCAAAACCGGCTGACGGGCGTATAATGCTTAATTGGTCGGCTCCGTCTTCTTTGATGAATCTTGTTAAGAATTATCGTATTTATTTTGGTACTTCTCCCAATGATTTGGTAAATGCCGTGGATACTTTTACAAATGCAACTACCTGGTATATTCCAAATTTGAAAAATGGAACGCAGTATTATTTCGCTGTTGCGGCGGTGGATGCCAAAGGCAATATAAGCGATGGTTTTGATAAAATTGTTCCGGCTATAGCTGGTGGAGTTGTCAATGTGGTGTCGTCTCCCGCTGTGCAAAATGGTAGTGCCGGTAAGGAGGAAATAAAAAATATAAAGGGCGGTACAAGTGAAACCGGTCCGGAAATACTTTGGTTGCTAGTTCTTTCTGTCCTAGGTGGTGCCTCTTATAGAAGATTTGCCCGGTGATGATTGATTTGCTATTATCAGCTTCGGTCGTGTACTTCACACGACACTACGCCTTAGCTTCGTATGACGAAATTGTTAATAATCAGTTATTTAATTACTACGCTTGGGATTCTAAGGAATTTATTGTTATTTGCAATTTTGTTGCGTTCACTTTCATCATTTTTTGTTAATCCATATTCTCATAAGGGTTGGTTCGTTCAGTTCTTATACGACGTGACGGAACCGTTTATAAAAGTCGCTAAATTATTGCCTCATAGATTTTCAATGATTGATTTTTCATCTTTTATTGCGATGATTATGGTGGATATAGGGGGGCGCGCTTTGATTATTTTGTTAACAAGATTGGCATGATAAAGATTTACGATACATTGAGGGCTAAAAAGGTTGATTTTGTGCCTTTGAATGAAGGAAAAGTCGGAATTTATGTTTGTGGTCCGACAGTTTATGACAGTGCTCATTTGGGTCATGGGCGCAGTGCTGTTTCTTTCGATGTAATTAGAAAATATTTTATTTATAGGGATTATGAAGTGAAGTATGTTTCAAATTATACGGATATCGATGACAAGATGATTAATAGGGCGAAGGAGGAGGGTATTTCCGTGGAAGAATTGAGCAAAAAGGTATTTCCAATTTACGCGAGGGACTATGGTGCTCTGGGTATAATGGTTCCAGATATACAGCCATTGGCGACGCAGCATGTGCCGGAGATGATTGAGCTTATTCAGGCATTGGAGAAGCAGGGTTTTACTTATATTTTAGATGATGGTGTTTATTATGAGGTGGCGAAATTCAAAGAATATGGAAAATTGTCTAAACAAAAACTGGAGGATTTGAGAGCCGGATCTCGCGTGGATGTAAAGGATGGCAAAAAAAGTCCTTGCGATTTTGTTTTGTGGAAATTTAAGAAAGAGGGTGAGCCGTCTTGGCCCAGTTCATGGGGAGAAGGTCGTCCCGGATGGCATATCGAATGTAGTGCGATGACCTGGAAGCATCTAGGTGAAAAATTTGATATTCATGGAGGCGGTTTAGATCTGACGTTCCCCCATCATGAATGTGAAATTGCTCAGTCTGAGCCGGTTTTTGGAAAAGGTTCGTTTTCGAAATACTGGATGCATAATGGATTTATCAATGTTGATAATGAAAAAATGAGTAAGAGTTTGGGTAATTTTTTCACTTTGAAGGAAATTTTTGAAAAGTATGATCCAAAGGTGGTGCGTTTCATGTTTTTGCAGACTCATTATAGAAATCCGGTGAATTTTTCTAATGTTTTATTGGATCAGGCGAAAGCGGGGCTTACCAGATTTCATGATTTTGTGAGGAATTTGAATATGTTATTGGAGCAGTCCGGTGATGGTGAAATTTCTGAGAATCTAAATGCTGAGATTAATATTGCTCGTGATGGTTTTGAATCATCGATGGATGATGATTTTAACACTTCCGGGGCCCTTGGCGTTGTTTCTGAATTCGTGAAGGCGGTGAATGTGATGATGAAAAATACTAATTTGAATAAAATAGAATTAAGTGCTGTGCTTAATTTTTTACAATTGGTGGATAAAGTTTTGGGAGTTATTTTTGTTGATCATGAATCTGTGGATGATGAAGTGGAGGCGTTGATTGAAAAACGAAACCTTGCTCGTAAGTCTAGGGACTTTAAAGCTTCTGACGAAATCCGTGATGAATTATTGAATAAAGGCATTGTTTTGGAGGATACTCCTAAAGGTACTATTTGGAAAAAAATATAAAGTTGGCTTATTTGAGCCAAAAACTTCTGGACTCCCCGCCCCGGGGCGGGCAAGTGGGGTGTGGTCCAGATTTAAAGAAGTTTGTATATTTTACTGATATCACCTGCTCCCATGGTTACGATGATGTCGTATTGTTTATAGTTTTCTCTGATATATTTTGCTGTTTTTTCCAGGCTCTCGCCATTTTTCACATTGGGTTGATAGTTTTTTATTTCGTTTACAAGATCGTCTACGTTGATTGATTTAACAACTTCTTCGCTGTCGCGAACTTGATAAATATTTGGAATAATTACTTGATCTACGGAATTGAAGGCGTGTCCAAATTCTTTCAGCAATATCTTTGTGCGACTGTGTTGGTGAGGCTGAAATACGCAGAGGATTTTGTCTTCCGGATGTTTTTCCCTAATGGCTTGTAGAGTGACTCTTACTTCTGTTGGATGATGTCCGTAGTCATCTATAAATTGAGTTTTGCCAAGTTTTTTTCTTATATAATCCATGCGACGCCAGCTGCCGGTATATTTTTTAATTGCTTCGTTTATTGATTTTTCTTTAATTCCTAATATTTGTCCTATTGTTGCGGCGTTGGTTGCATTCACCAAATTAAATTCGCCCGGGACTCCAGGTTTTACTTTAATTTTTTCTTTCCATTTAATTATTTTCGCATGGCAATTTTTTAAAATTGGCCCCATGTTTTTCTCTTCACTGTTGACTATGATGTAGCCATTTTTTGGAACTTTTAGGGCGATCTCGTTAAAAGCTTTTTGATAGTCTTTCAGATCCTTATAGTAATCCAAATGTTCGGCTTCGATATTTGTTATCACCAGTATGTCCGGTTTAAAATGAATGAATGAGCGACGATATTCGCAGGCTTCAATAACCAGATATTTACTCTTCCCTACTCTGAAATTTCTGTTTTTAAATTCTCGCAGTTTTGTGCCTATTACTACCGTAGGGTCTAATTTTCCAGCCGTGAGAATAAGGGCTGTCATAGCCGTGGTGGTGGATTTTCCGTGGGTTCCGGCGATAGCAATTGTGAAATATTCTTTACTCAATTCTCCAAGAGCTTCCGGATATGATAAACATGGGATTTTTAATTTCTTGGCTCTTTTTAATTCCGGATTGGTGTTTGGTACAGCCGGTGAATAAATTATCAGCTGATGTTTTTTTGTGATATTTTTTTCTTCATGTTGATGGAAGATTTTAATTCCGTTCTTCTTAAGCTTTGCTGTTATTTCGGATGGAAAATTATCTGATCCGGATATGGTTTTTCCTTTGGCATGCAGTATTTGGGCCAGGCTGGAAACACCAATACCGCCGATGCCAATAAAATGAAAATGTTTTTTATCTAAAAGTGACATAATTTTGCTTTTGGTAGTTTTGATTCTATGCTAAAGTTCCGCCGTTTAAAAGATTTTTTATGTCATCCCGGTTTTCATATACTTCGAATTTCACTAAACTAATTATTGTTGTTGAATTTGCTTTGGTGAGTTATTTGTTATATTCACTGACTAAAAATATTTACAATAGTTATCAGGTTGATCAAGTAATAGAGTCTTATCAAAGAGAAAATGCAGCAATTGAGGAAGAGAATCGTAAAAAAAATGAGGATTATCTTTATTTTAGTTCCGAGGAATATATTAACAAAATAGCCAAGCAAAATTTGGGTAAAGTTGATAGAGGTGAGGAGGTAATAATATTATCTCAGGATGTGACTAATCCTAGGCAAGATCAGGTTTCCGGTGATGATGATGCGGCAACAGGTCTTTCCAGAAGAAGTAAAATGACGAATCCGGAACAGTGGTGGGATTTCTTTTTTGGAAGATAGTTTTTAGTTTTTAGATTGGCCTTTGTTTGACTTTCGTGATGTTTTACAGTATTTTTCCTGAGCTTACGACGCGGGGTAGAGCAGAGGCAGCTCGTCGGGCTCATAACCCGGAGGTCGGTGGTTCGAATCCATCCCCCGCAACCAAATCGTTTTTTTCTTTATCTTGTCAGGGTAGCTCAGTTGGTTAGAGCGTCGGATTCATAACCCGGAGGTCGAGAGTTCAAATCTCTCCCTTGACACCACCATATTTTTAATTTTTCAGGCATCATTGCTTGACTGGCAGTGCTGGTTGTTTTATAGTTCCGCCCTGGTGTTGATATATATCGATATGGGTGATCCTTGAGTTATAGATAGCTTTTAGAAGCCAACTTTCTTCTCTTCGTATGTAGCTTATTTCCCCCGCTACGGCGGGGTGGAATAACTCCTAAAGGGAAGAAATATTGGCTTGCTAAAACTGCAAATGTTCGGCGGTCCTGTTGTGTTAATTATTTATAATTGATGCTATAGGACTGCCGGAATGATGGATGCCGGTTCCCAAGTACTTCGCCAGCAATGCGCAAGCTGACGAAAACTTCGAAGATCCTTTTCTTCAACTTTCAACTTCCAACCTCAAGAGGTGACACCATGGACGCAATGCGTTCGATGTTTCTGGTTCCTGTGATGTTCCTGTTCTGCCTTTCGGCCTGTGGCGCGGCCCCTGTCAAGTCCTCTCCTCCCGTGGACATTCTGGGACAGCTTGAGTTGTCCGAGGTGGCCTACTCCAATGCCCAGGGTGAGGCGCAGGGTGCTGTGAATAAGTCCAAGGTGGCTCAGCGTGAGGCTGATGCAGCCGAGGTCGCTCGTACCAAGGCAGCTCAGGCTCTGGCCGGCAATCTTGAACAGGCTGCTCAAGTTCGTGAGTCTCAGGCTCGTGGTTATAAAGAGCGGATGTGCAAGATCGATCCGGCTCGTTGTGCAGAGGTTCCGGCTCGTGACTCGCCCTCTGCTTCATCGGTCCAGTACATGGACTTGAAGATCACCGCCTTCGCTGATGGAGGCTTCAACCGTTTCGGGAATTACCCGGATGGATGGAAGCTGAAGTTCAGCGCTTCGAAGTTTGTTCTGGTCATCGATGGCCAGGATAAAGCGGAGCTTTCCGACCCCAGCGTGGTCGGAA
Source organism: Candidatus Peribacteria bacterium (assembly GCA_943358175.1). Lineage (GTDB taxonomy): Bacteria > Patescibacteriota > Gracilibacteria > UBA1369 > LOWO2-01-FULL-3 > JACRIB01. Next base: position 74,658 of record CALRGV010000002.1, on the reverse strand, counting down.
ACTGCTATCGGGCGACCGTTGGGGGCTTTTCTCCCATCTCCTGTCCTCTGTGACAGTCTGCAGTTCGGCAAGTCGATGCCGCGGAGTTCCCAAAAGGAATTCCGCGGCTTTGACGTGTTTGGCTTATTAATATCTATACCGTTGGTGTTTTTGCAGTGTCAGCAGTAGGGCTTGTGCCGGTTTGTTCAGTTGCTGTCTCGGCTGGGGTTGTCGCACTTTCGATAATTGGTGAGATTGGGTTTTCGGCAGCCGTTGCAGTTGTTGCTTGTGTGGGGGTTGGATTGGAATTGATGCCAATTCTGGAAACGATTTCTTGTTCCACAAATTCTTTCTTGCGGGCATTTTTTAATCTGGAGTATTCTTTGATGATATTGCCAACTTTTTCATTTTTCTTACTTTCATCCCAAATTGTAGCTACGGAGAATGGTCTGGAAGTGGTGTTGTTAATATTTAATTTCATGTACATCTTGTAGTTTGAAATACTCAGTACGTCCTGTTCTGTCAGAAGTGGGGCGTATTCTTTTGCGAGATATTCAGCGTCTTCCGCGCCTACCTTGAAGGATGAAATAGTACCAACGTTACCAAATACCGCGTCACGCAAACCGGTCGACGTGCTACCAAATTTTGTGGTAGTAAGCTGACCGATGTATTGGTGAGCCATAATCAGTGCTAAATGGTACTTTCTGGCTTCGGACAAAATTGAACAGAAACTGTCAGTAGCAAAATTTTGGAACTCATCTACGTAGAGAAAGAAATCTTTACGGTCTTTTTCCTCCATATCACTACGACTCATGGCGGCCATTTGAATACGGGCTACCATTACGAGACCCAGAAGTTGGGTGTTCAAGTCACCTATTTTACCCTTGGAAAGTTTTACCAGAAGGATTTTTCCTTCATCCATTACTTTACGGAAATCAAAAGATGAATTTTTTTGACCAATAGTATTTCTCATAATCGTATTGGTAATGAAGGGGCCGAATTTGGCGCTGAAGTAAGGAATCATTTCCTGTCTTTCGCGTTCACCGGTATTGGCATACTCGTGTTCCCAGAACGATCTTACTACCGGGTTGGTGATTTTTGTGACTTTGTATTTCATGAAGGCGTCGTCAACAAACATTCTTGGAACATCTATGAGTGTGGCACCTTCTTCATGGTCTTCCATAAGCGTTAAGCAGGCGTTGCGGAAGTAATGCTGGATACGAGGTCCGAAGATTTCATCACCGAATAGTTTAATGAAAATTTCTGTTGCTTGAGAGGCGGCCAAGTCCATTTCGGCAGGTGTGCCGGCTTCCAGGATATTTAATCCCATTGGTCTTTCAACGTCGGCAGGATCGAAGATAATAACGTCTTTTGCTCTTTCCTTTGGTATATAATTAAGTACTTCTTCCACAAGATCTCCATGCGGATCAATAACGCAAAATCCTTCACCATTTATGGCATCTTGTCTGGCCATAAAAGATAAAAGTGCGGATTTACCGGAACCGGATTTACCAATGATATAATGGTGACGTGAGCGATCTTTCTTTTGCATGTAAATTTCTTTTTTTACGCCACGATACAGATTGTATCCAAGCAAAACTCCGGATGTAGGCGTGTCAACCGGGGCGGATAGTACCTTGTAATCCAACCAGTGAATGTTTGGGGTGTAATTATATTTGCTACTTGGAAAATGGTAGAGACTGGCGAGTTCATCTTCACTCATTAGAGATAGTTTTTCACCGATGAATACGAGGTGACTATCTAGATAACGATTTTTAAAGTTATGTAGAAATAGGATGTCGTTTAAGAAGTCGATAAAAAATAGTCTTTTGGTTTGAAACCAATTTGATGAACTGTCCTTGAAAAGATTTAAGGCCACCATCATATTGTTGGATAATTCTTCTGCACGGTTTTCACTTTTGCCTGAGCTAAGCAGTCTTATCACCGTATCAAAGCCCGCCCCGGAAGCTTTTACACCAATGCTTTTTGCCACTTCTTCTTTTGATTGGAGCATTCTCACGTATCCACCTCCATCAGCCTTTGGTTCTATTTCCATTTTTTCGTAGCCAAGGAAAATACCTTTGAAAACATTGAGGATTGGTCCGATGAATGGTAGCTTAAAGCCTTCTCCGTTTGGTTTACCTTTGAAAAAGGCTTCACCGAATTCTTGAGCTTTTTTTGACCATTTGTCGTCACGCGGTCTGATTACTATTTGGATAGCGGCGATTTCATCGTCACTTAAGCGGGTGAAAATATTGGTAAGATCGTTGAGTGGGTCATTTTCAAGTGTTTTGTAGGTTTTTATTGGAAACCAAAATGGTCTTTCTTCGTAGGCATAAAATCCTTTTACCTTGTTTCCGGGTTTTACTAATTCATATGGTTCACAAGGTTGAATATCAGCTGCAGGGTAGTAGGATGTAATCTGTTTTTCAACTATTTCACGGTAATATGATGATGTGGTTACATAGAAATCTATAATTTTTTCATGAGCTACCAATTCGAAGGAGAAAATGTTGTGTTTTAGGAATAAAACTTTAAATTTATTCATAGCGTTCAATTCTCTGGTTTCCGATAAATTGCGGAAAAATTGAGTCATGATGGCAATTTTTTCTCTGAAATCCTTTTCGGTCTCTTTTTCTTTATCTTTTGTCGAATCCTCTCTTGGTAGAATCACTTTCAAGAAAATCAAATGTTTTGATTGATGGTGTTGGTATAAAAATCTGATCATATGCAATGCAAGCCATAAACCTGCCCAAATTGCAAAAATCCAGATCGCCAATGATTTTGGGTTGTTTTGGATATAGTGCCAGATATTTAGGAGTGTTTCCTGCATGGTTTTGTTTTATCTGATCATTATATCAGAAAAAGACCTCTTTAACAAGTGGTTGGAGGTCCTTTTCTGGGCTTTGTCCGGACTTTTATTTGAGTTTATTTTCGAGGAATTTTTCTAAGTCCGAGATGGCGATTCTTTCCTGTTTTGTAGTGTCGCGATCGCGAATTGTAACCATATTGTCCTTTTCTATTGTTTCGAAATCTACGGTAATACAGTATGGTGTTCCTATTTCGTCCTGACGGCGGTAGCGTTTACCTACTGCTCCGGATTCATCATATTCGACATTAAATTTTTTGCTTAGGGTTTTGTATATCTCTTCTGCGACCTTGACCAGCTCAGGCTTCTTGATTAGTGGAAAAATCGCCGCCTTTACAGGAGCAATTTTAGGGTCAAAATGCATGATTGTACGTGGTTCACCTTCTACCATGTCCTCTTCATAGGCATTGAGAAGTGCAATGAGTACTGTTCTATCAGCACCAAATGATGGTTCTATCACATGTGGGATAAATTTCTCGTTAGTATATGGATCCAGATATTCGAGCTTTTCCTTTGAAAAGCTTTGATGTTGGGTAAGGTCGAAGTCTCCGCGGTAAGCTAGTCCCATTAGTTCTCCCCATCCGAATGGAAATTCATATTCGATATCGAAGGTCATGCTGGAATAGTGGGATAATTCATCTTTCTCATGTTCACGGTAGCGTAAACTTTCTTTCTTTATTCCCAGGTCCAGGTACCATTGCCAGCACATTTTTTTCCATTCATCAAAGATTCTTTTAATTTCAGTTTTGTCTTTTGGTGAGACAAAATATTCTATTTCCATCTGTTCGAATTCGCGAGTACGGAAGGTGAAATTTCCCGGCGTAATTTCGTTTCTGAAGGCTTTGCCTATTTGGCCAATTCCAAATGGTACTTTCTGGCGGCAGCTTTGTACGACATTTTTAAAATTCACGAAAATACCTTGAGCTGTTTCAGGCCTTAGGTATACCGCTGTAGATGTTTCCTCCACTACTCCTTGATGAGTCTTGAACATCAAATTAAATGAACGTGCTTCGGTAAAATCGCTGGCTCCGCATTTTGGGCATTTAAGTTTATTTTCTTTGATGATTTCCGTTACTTCTTTTAAGGTCTTTCCTACTGCTGCTTCGATACCAAGATTTTCTTCAATTAGCTTGTCGCCTCGTATTCTTTCTTTGCATTTTTTGCAATCAATTAACGGATCGGAAAATGATGCTATGTGTCCGGAAGCTTCCCAGACTTTTGGATTCATTAGGATTCCAGCATCCAATCCCACTATGTCGCTTCTTTCACGCACAAAGGTTTTCCACCAAAATTCTTTGATGTTTCTTTTTAGTTCTGCTCCATACGGTCCGTAGTCCCAAGTATTCGCAAAACCTCCATAAATTTCAGAACCGGGAAAAATAAAACCTCTTCTTTTACATAGTGCCGCTACTTTCTCCATAATTGTTTGGCTCATATATTTATTTAATAATTAGGATATTGGGTTTTGTTGGGCCCCTTCGGGGCTTTCAATAATTAGCGTAATTGGACCCTCGTTGACAAGGTGTACTTGCATATCAGCTCCAAAAACGCCTGTTTCTACTTTAATACCTTTTTCTTTCAATTTTTCTATAAATTTATCGTAAAGTGGCTTTGCTATCTCGGGTTTTGCGGCTTCCATAAAATCAGGTCTGCGTCCTTTTCTACAGCTAGCATATAATGTGAATTGGGAAATTGCCAGAATCTCGTCGCCCGTTTCAAGAATAGATTTTTCAAAATATTTTCCGTTACTTTCGAAGATTCGGAGATTGAGTATTTTTTCACATAGATATTGGATGTCTTTTTCACTGTCGTTATGAGTGATTCCAATTAGTAAAACCAATCCTTTTTTTATTTCTCCATGAACTTTGTCATCTATTTCCACCCTTGCCGGTCCTGATTTCTGTAAAACTATTTTCACTGATTTTAGAGTAATTGTTGGTTGCAAGTTAGCATGTTGAACGGAGTTCGACAACACTTTTGAAGGGACTTTATTGCTTTACTATAGCTATTTCCAGTTTTAATATTTTTGATTTGGTTGCCATATTCCGTTTTGGTTTCAGAATTAGAATTATATTTAACTAAATTACTTATGGCTGATGAAATAATGTCTCTATATTCCGGCAAAATCAGATTAAATTTTTCATCCAGAAAAGTTTTCATAGGTAGAACTACGGTTGTATTACGTAATAAATTGTTTGAACTATTTGTGTACATGGTTAGAAATCCCGGGAGGATTATTACGCGTACCCAGTTGTTGGAAGAAGTTTGGGATCGCAATATTTGTTGGCCAACCAATACTTTGGATGTGCACGTTGCCGTTTTGAGAAAGACCCTCGGAAAACGCCTTGGCAATGAGATAATTAGGACCGTACATTGCATAGGATATATTTTCGAAATGTGAAAAATTATTAAATAAGAACCTATTTTGGCAAGACTCTCAAGATCATTGTTTTGATATAATTTGAAAATGTTTTTATAATCAAATTAGTTAAAAACCTTAACCTCCCAATTCCTATGCATAGCACGCAAGTTGCGCCTGTTGTTCAAACAGTTACCGATTTACATGGCCTTGTTGAAAATCTTTTGTTGCTGCTTTCCGAGAAAGAAAAAATTGTCATTACTAAGCGTTTTGCTCTTACTGGTGTGTTAAAAGCTACGTTGGAAGAAATCGGTCAGGAATTTTCCGTTACGCGGGAGAGGGTAAGGCAAATTGAAAAGAACGCTTTGGTTAAAATGCGACGTAATGTTTTTAATACGGCTTTAAAAAGTTTGCATGAATATGTAGGCGGAATTGTGAGAAAGCATGGTGGAATAATGAGGTCTGAAAATTTAATTAGCGAACTATCCTTGATTTTGCCACAGGGTGTGGATGTAGATGTTAACAATTTAAATTTATCTTTGGCTTTGCATGACAATTTGGAGTGCGTCGGCAATACTATAAATTTTTATCCTTACGTTAGAGATAAATCTATTCCGGAGTTTTCTTTAAAACATGTTTCCGATCAGTTAATTAATCATCTTCACAAATTTGGTGATGTTAAAAAAATCGATAAAATCCGGGATGATTTGGAAAGCCATTTAAAGGAAAATGATTTTGATGCTCTGAAAGTAAAATCGTTGATTGAAATTGATAAGAGATTAACTATTCTTGATGATGATTTGGTTGGATTGTTGGAATGGAGACATATACATCCGCGTACTTTACGTGACAAAATTTTGTTTGTACTTAGAGGCGAAAAGGCTCCGATACATTTTTCTTCAATTGCTGAAAGAATTGGACAAGCGGATTTTGATGTCCGCAAGGTAAATGTTCAAGCAGTACATAATGAGCTTATTAGGCATGATCAGTTTGTATTAATCGGTCGCGGAATTTACGCTTTAGCGGAATGGGGCTATGAAAAGGGCACTGTTGCTGAGGTGATAGAGAAAATTCTTAAGGATCACAAGGAGCTTGAGCAGGATAAAATTGTTGATCTTGTCTTGAAGCAACGTGACGTGAAAAAAATAACTATTGTTCTTGCCCTCAAAAATGATAGAAAGTTTGCTCGTATTGGGCGAAGAGTTTACAAATTGAAAGTGCCGGCTAAAGCCTAAATTTTAATGAATTTAGTTTTATCTTGTGCGTATTCCGTTTGAAGGTTTTGGAAATTTTTTTCTATTGAATCTGCTGCAAGATTTTTCAATTGGTTCTTGTATTTTTTTTCTGAGAAAACAAGAACATCTCTTGCGGCAATATTTTTGGGATCAACTTTTAGTATCTCTTCAGCAGCTTTAATTGCCTTATCATATTTTTCAAGTTTAACAAGTGTGTCGAGGTGCTTTTCTCCACCGTAAACAAATTCTTTTGTCTGAACTATTTCTCCTTCCAATTTACGAGATTTGATTGCTACTTCAATATCCTGAATTCTTTTATTAGCTTTACCAATTTTCCTTAATTCATCAAGAAAATTTTCGATTACATCGTATTTGTTGGAGCTGAGTAATTCTTTTTTATCCTCAATTTTTTTTGCGATTAATTTGTCTTCGTATTCTGCAACTAAATTTTTTACGTTTTGGTTTCCGGGATTTTCTTTTGTTAGGATGTATAGTTCTTCGATCAACTGTCCGGGATTATTTTCTAAAATTACATCTAATCTCTGATGCTGTTCTTTGCTGAATTTTTCGATTAGTTTTTTAAACTGTTTTTTGTAAGAATTTTCGGCGTCCTCATAGAGACTTTTCAGTTTTGAATTATTCGGTGATGCAATTAATAAATCTTTCAAAGTTTTCAGTATATCCAGGTACTTTTCTTCTTTCCAAAGAGGTTTCATTGCCTCTAATTTGTCCTTAATTCTTTTTTCATTTTCTTCTTCCACCGCTTCTTCAATTCTGTTTTTTATTTTGGCAAATCTTGGTTCGCTCGGATACTGAATAATGGATTCTTTACATAGAGCAAAGGCTTCCTTGAATTTTCCCTCGGTGAGAAAGGAATTTATTTTTTGTTCCAGTTGTTCGTAATAGGCAAAATTAGCCATTGGGTACTTTATAAGCTCATATTTATCTGTTAATTATAGCAGATAATGGCTTGAAAATAAAGACCTGAGAGCGTTGACTTAATGCCATCTACTTCGTTGGAAGATAAATTTTGATCCTCATTTACTTGAGGTAAACTCCGGTCAAAATTTATCTTCCGCCTTGTAGCTGGCATCAATTCAACGCTCTCTACCTGTTCCTAGAGCTCTATTAACTGATCTTTGAGCTTTTGAAGCTGTTCTTTTTCGGAGTTGAGTCTTTCCATATCTTTTTCAATAATTTCTTTTGGAGCCTTTTTGATGAATTCTTTGTTGGATAACTTTTTCTCCAATGCGCTTATGAAATTATTTTTTTGGTCTATTTGCGCTTGGATGTTCTTTTTTTCTTTGTCTAAATCAAGCATTCCCTTGAATGGAAGATGAATTTCGATGTCATTAAGAAAGATAGATTTTGCTTCTTTTACTTTTTCCCCGGAAATACTTAATTCCATGGTTTCCAAACGAGCTAATCTCATGATGGTTTCTTTGTCCTGCTCTATGTTTTCCGTATTTTTTCCTCCATAGACAAATGCATGAATTTTTTTGCCTGGTTCTACTTTTGATTCAGATCTGATACTTCTTATTTTTGTGATTATTTCTTTTGTTAGTTCGGTTGCTTTAGCTTCATTTTTAAAGATGAACTTATTGTTGTATTCAGGCCATTTTTCGGTGATAAGCATTGTTTTGCCAATATTGCTCCAGATTGCTTCCGTGACGAATGGAACAAATGGATGCATTAGTTTTAATATATTTTTTAGTACGTAAAGAAGTACTGCCGGATTCTTTTGTCCACCTTTGGAGATTTCTAAATACCAGTCGCAGTACTGATTCCAAATGAAGTCGTAGATTTTTGTTCCGGCGCCGGAGAATTGGTGATTTTTCAAGTCATGGTCTGCTGACTTTATCAGTTTTTGTAATTCGGTCATGATCCATTTATCAGCATTGCTTTTTATCATAGACTCGTTAAATTCAGCGTCTAAATCTTTCTTCTCGATATTCATTAAGGCGAATCTTGAGGCGTTCCAAATTTTATTTACGAAGTTTCTGTATCCGGCTATTTTCTCTTCGTAGAGCCTCATGTCGTTTCCCGGACTGGATCCCATGACAAGGCTAAGTCTCAAGGAATCTGTTCCGTATTTTTCAATCATATCCAGTGGATCGATGCAAGTTTCCGGATTTGATTTACTCATTTTCTTACCATTTATGTCTCGAATTAGTCCATGTAAATAGACAGTTTTGAATGGTATGCATTGTTCTTCCGGCAGTTTGTCGCTGCGAAGGGCGTATGTTGAGGCTAGGATCATGCGGGCAACCCAAAAGAATAGAATATCGTAGCCGGTTTCGAGGACGTCTGTTGGATGGAAATACTTAAAGTCTTCCGTGTGATTTGGCCAGCCAAGGGTGGCAAAAGTCCACAGGGCTGAGCTAAACCAGGTATCCAATGTATCGGGATCTCTAAACCATTGTCCAGATTTTGGTTGTGTAGTGGAAAATTGTACTTCCTCGTTGATATTTAAACGTTCAAGATCAAGGGTGGAAGTGTCGTTTTTTGAATTTAGAATTTTTAATTGTTCCGCGGTGACTTTGTGCCAAATTGGAATTTGATGACCCCACCAAATTTGTCTGGAAATACACCAGTCTTGTAAATTATCTATCCAATGAAAATAAATTTTCTCAAAACGTCGTGGTACAATTTTGATCATTTTGCTTTGAATGCAGTCTTGCAAAACTTCCTTAATACTACATTTTTTCTTTTTCCATTGAATTACTTTTTTATTAACATCTACAAACCATTGTTTCATGATTTGTGGCTCAATAGTCCCCTTTCCTCTGTAATTTACGGCTACTTTATGGGTATAGTCTTCGTCGATTTTGACTAATAATCCTTTTTCTCTTAATTTTTCCACTATCTTTGCTCTGGCTTCGGTAATCGAAAGTCCGGCAAATTCTTTAGAAACTTCCGGTTTAATTTTTCCATTAAAATCTATTATTTGTGGTGCTTCTAATTTGTGGCGCTTAGCTAATTCGTAATCAACAAGGCTGTGAGCGGGAGTAATAGTCATCGCTCCTGTTCCAAATTTCATATCGATACAGTCGTCGGCGATCATTTTTGCTTTAATCGGTCCGTCTATCCATTCAAATTCAAATTCTTTACCAACGAGTTTTTTGTAACGTTTATCTTTTGGGTGAACGACTATGACTTTATCAAGGAATTTAGTTTCAGGACGCGCCGTACTGATGGTGACCGGTCCATATTTGAAGTAATATAGTTTTGCTTTTTCTTCTTTGTATTCCAGCTCATCATCCGCCACTGTGGTTTGCATGTTTGGGTCCCAATTTACGATGCGTCCACCTCTGTAAATCACTCCATCTTCATACATACGGCCAAACAGAGTGTTGACCGCAACATTCATGTCTTCATCCATAGTATATTTTTCTCTGCTCCAGTCGCAGCTTGCTCCCATTTTGCGAATTTGATTGCGGATTGTACTCCTGCTTTCTTCAACAAATTTTCTGATATGCAAAAGAAGTTTCTCTCGACCCAGTTCTTGACGAGGATTTTTTATGCCCTCGGCTTGAAGTTTTTTTTCTACGACGCTCTGAGTTGCAATCGCCGCGTGGTCTGTCCCCGGAACCCAAAGTGCCGCATAGCCTTGCATACGATGATATCTAATCATAATATCCTCTATTGCAATCATTGCGGCATGGCCCAGATGTAATGTGCCTGTGGCGTTTGGCGGTGGCAGGGAAATAGTAAAAGGTTTTTTGTTTGGATCTATTTTTGGTGAAAATGCCTTACTCTCTTCCCATTTCTTATATATTGAGTCTTCGTGTTTTTTGGCTTCGTAGGCCGGTTCTATTTGAAAATCCATTTTTTAAAATTATTTTAATAAAATTTTAGCAAATAGCGCTGTTTATTCCAAATGAAAGCGCTCTAAAGCCAGGTTGACATCTGACTCAGGATAATTTATAATTTAAAGAGTAATTTATTATGAAAAAATGGATTTTTCGGCAAGTAAAAATAGTTCTCCTGAAAACGTGTCTTCCTCTCCGGAGTCAAAATTTAGCGTTAAGACAAAAGAAGAGATGAGACCTTCAAAGGAGGTAAATGATGCTTCGGATATAGGTAAATCTGCTTATGCTGAGGCTGTGGGTCTCGATGAATCTTTGGAAACTACCGGTAAGGTATCTGAGGTTTTGGGCTCAAAAGAGGGGGAAAGTTCTCCTGTAGTTGGAACTCAAAATGTTGCAGCTAAAGTTGATCCGGCTGTTATCAGGGCTAATTTGCTGAAGAGTATGCCTTCTGAGGCTGTAATGAAGAAGCAAATCGAAGTCGAAATAAAAAAGGAAATTGATTATTTGCATAAGAAGGCAATGAAGATGTTTAGGTCTCCAGGTAAGGTAAGCTATTTTGAAATGAATAATGTGCTTAAAAAAATTCGTGAATTAAAGGGTTTGTTAGTTGAACTTTTAAAAGCTTCTTTGGATGGATTAAAGACTTTGTGGCTGCGCTTTGTTCATGGCATAATGTAGTTGAGAGTATTGAATTGATGTCATCTGCTTCGTTGGCATACAAATTTTGATCCTCATTTAGTGTATACTAAACTGCGGTCAAAATTTCTATGCCGCCTCGCATCTGACATCAATTGAATACTCTCTAGAATTTTATGAAAACTCCAAATTCTAATCAGAATTTAGTTAAAAAAATTAACGCACTTAAAAAAGAGAAAAATGCGGTTATTTTAGTGCATAATTATCAGCGTCCTGAGATTTACGATGTGGCTGATTTTATTGGTGACTCTCTTGGTTTGTGCGTAGAAGCGGCAAAAACTAAGGCGGATATTATTGTTTTTTGCGGAGTGAATTTTATGGCTGAGAGTGCGGTGATTTTAAATCCAGGTAAAATTGTTTTGGTTCCGAGTTTTGATGCGGGCTGTGCGATGGCGGATATGGTTGAGGCGAAGCAATTAAAAGAATTCAAAGAAAAACACCCCGATGCTGCCGTGGTGACGTATGTGAATTCCACCGCTGAGGTAAAAGCTTTATCAGATGTGTGTTGCACGTCTTCCAATGCGGTAAAAGTGGTGAGAGCGATGCCGGAGGAAAAAATTATTTTTGTTCCGGATAAAAATTTGGCGGCGTATGTGGCTAAGCAAGTACCTGAAAAGGAAATTATTGCTTGGGAAGGTTACTGCCCTATTCATCATTTTGTGGATAAGTCTTATATTGATGAAGTTCGTCGATTACACCCGAAGGCAAAAATCATTGCTCATCCGGAATCCAAACCTGAAGTCCTGGAGTTGGCCGACTATGTGGCCAGTACTACGGGAATGATCGATTGTGCCAGAAATGATCCCGGAGACGAATTTTTTATTCTTACTGAGTGTGGAATGACTGAAAGATTGCATAGAGAATTGCCAAATAAGAAATTTTATGGGTTGTGTAATTTATGTTTTGATATGAAAAAGAATACTTTAGCTGCGGTATTAAAATCCTTGGAAACAATGAAGTTTCCTGTTAGAGTAGACTCTAAAGTTGCTGCGAAGGCTCTAAAGGCCTTTGAAAAAATGTTTGAAATAACTAAGTAAGTATGGATAGAAAATCATTAAAAAATTTTACACACAGGGCTGATAGATTACTCACTATCGAGAACTCTACTTATAAGCAGTGGGTTTTTCGCTATACTTTTTTGGAATTAGAGAAGGATTTGGGCACTAAAGGAGATATTACTTCAGATAGTCTTTTCACTGAGAAACAAAATGTTAGTGCAAATATTATTGCCAAGGAGGATGGAATTTTTGCTGGACGAGAGGAAATTCAATATTTTTTAGTAGACGCAGATCCTCAATTTAGACCGAGATTGTTAAGTGAGTTTAAAATTAAATTTAATGTGAAGGATGGTCAGGAGATAAAATCGGGGGATGTTTTGATTGAGTTAGAAGCTGAATTGCATGATTTATTGGCAGTTGAGAGGACGGTTTTAAATTTGATTATGAGAATGAGTGCTATCGCCACGATGACGAGAAAAATTGTGAATTTAATCAAGGATTATGATGTAATGATTACTCCTACGCGTAAGGCTTTGTGGGGATGGATTGATAGAAAGGCTGTAGTAATTGGTGGAGGCGGTAGTCATAGGCTTAATTTGGCTGATGCTGTTTTGGTTAAAAATACTCATATGTATGTAGCCGGACATGATTTTGAGATGGTTTTGGGGAAAATAGCTGATGCTGATTTGGATTGCAGGTTTGTGGAGGTGGAAGTGGGAAATGTGGATGATGTCGTGAAACTTGCTGAAATTTTTCCAAGATATTTAGGTGGCAAAATTAAATCTGTTGGAGTAGCTTTGATTGATAATGTTTCGGCTGAAGACACTAAAATGGCTATAGAAAGGGTAAAAGAGCTCGGATTGCACGATGGAATCCTTTTTGAGGCTTCTGGCCGTATTAATGAAAAAACCGTCTTAGACTACGCTAAAACAGGCGTAGACATCATTTCTATGGGTTGTCTGACGTCTGGAATTCAGAGTTTGGATATGAGTTTGAGGATTGTGTAGTCTCTTGATCTAAAAAAAATTAATTTCTGATGAGTTTAGCCATTTCTCGTCGTATATTTCTCTCACTAGATTTAAATGCAATTTATTTGCATTGAGCCAAATATTTTCAAGATACTCTATAAATTCATCCATATTTCGCTTGGAGAATATTTCCGTATTATATTTTTTCTTTTCTATTTTAAGTGGTTTTTCTTGAAACAGGGCATAGTTTTCGTTATCAGTAAAAAAAGCATCGCAATACGGAAGGAATGTAGATAATGATACCGAGTCACTTAGCATTCCTGGACTAGGATTGCTTTTTCGAGGGTACCTATTCTTACTGTCTTTATTTAATTTTCTTGCTATGGATGCAAAATATTCAGATGAAATCCTAATACATGGTACATTTAATATTGATTTTGAATTGAAAAAATCTTTTAGAATAATATTGCTAGAGTTGGATTTTGCAATTTTAATTAATTCTGATATTAAATCGAATGCTGGAGGCTTAACCATCTCTTCAATAGCTGTGTTTTCCCTGAGACCTTTAATATATCTGTAATACTTGGCGAACCACCACAATTTTTCGTTTCCGAATGCTGTAGCTTCTTCTAAGACTAACTCTTCGAATTTTTTACTATCTCTGTTTTTCCATCTTAGATAGGTGCTTTCTTCTAATTGATTATGAGCTTTGATATTTGCATTTTTTACTTCTTCGACTTCTTCGTTTTTTAGTGGGAAGTCTAATCTAAATTCATCAATAGCTTTTGATTTCATGTACCAGGAATGTGGATATATATCGAAGCAGTCAATTTCCTCTATTAATGCCTCTGAGTCTATTTTACCTAGGATATAATTTTTGAAATATTTTTTTACCTGAATGTCCTCTACTAAGTTATGATGACTGAATGTAATCATCCCAGATAGAATCTCCTGAAAGTGTTGTAAATTATGAAACTCTGTTGTAGGAACTGATTCTAAAACATGAATATCTGAGTAGGGACAAATGATTAAGTTATATTTAATAAGTTTATTTAATTTATTGAAAAGTGTTTGCCATCCATCCAAGATGGCTTTTTGATGTTTTGGACTATTTGTATTTGCTGCAAACTGTAGATTGCTTATTGCATTTTGATCTAGATAAATAATTTTTTTTGATATGTGGGGTAAATTAGAAAGTTGATGGTGTCTACAATACGAACACCCTTTTGCGAGAATACTGTTTTGGGAATTCAATTCGGGATAAATTGCTAAAATTCCATATGATTTATTATTGCATCTTGGGCAATCACTAAAAGGTGGCGATAGGTCATCACTCATAATAAATTAACTTTTTATATTTTTGTGGTGGAGGTAACGGGAATCGAACCCGTGCAGTCATTTCTGAGCTGCCGATATTTTAAGCAATATAAGCAATTCAGAATGAGGCTCTACCATTGAGCTATACCCCCCCCATTTTTTGGTCAAATACCTGCCAATGGTTATTTTCAGTTTCATTTTACGGCTGAACTAAAGAAAAAGCGATATGTAAGGGAGATTGGCGCAGAGAAGCGCTTTATTGAGGAGGTGTACTTGGAGGAGCGGGATCAGGTGGAGGATGCGCGGGTGGTGGGGGTTTAAGTAATAGGGCAGGACGGGAGGTAGAACTGCTTGTTTTGAAGTGGCCACGAGTTGTGACCAGTTGAAGAAAACTCTTTATTTTACCTGACATATTGTTGGAATTGGAGAGATTGTTTTACGTGACCAAGAAAGTGGAATAAGGATTTGCATATTTCCCTTTAGCAGGGTAAAGTAGAATAGAGAATTTTATATTCTACTATCATGGAGATCGAAAAATTCAATCCAGGAGCCTGGCAAAAGGGTTATGAATACAAGTTTTTCTTACCAGCAAAGGTAGATCATACCTTCACTTTTTCTGATTCCGTCATACAGAAAAAGCTGGAAAAAGCCTATTTAAAGCTTGGAGAGCTCAATTCATATGCCAAATTGGTACCCGACATCAATACGTTTATTCGCTCTTACATAAGGAAAGAAGCAGTTACCTCTAGTAGAATTGAAGGAACTAAGACGAATATTGAAGAGGCTTTTACCGATAAGATCAATATTGATCCAGAGTATAGAGATGATTGGGTTGAGGTAAATCAATATGTTTTGGCTATGGATTTTGCTTTGAAGCAGTTAAGTAAAATTCCACTTTCTAACAGACTCTTAAAAGAAGCTCATAAGGTCTTATTGTCCCATGGAAGAGGCAAGAACAAGCAGCCTGGGGAGTTTAGGCGAAGTCAGAACTGGATTGGTGGCTTAACACCGAAAGATGCGGTGTTTGTTCCACCAAGTGCAGAACACGTAGACGATTTGATGTCTGATCTTGAGAAATTTTTACACAATGAAGAGATTCAGGTTCCTTATTTGATCAAAATTGCTATAGCTCACTACCAATTTGAGACTATTCATCCCTTTTTGGATGGGAATGGAAGAGTTGGGCGATTGCTCATTGTTCTCTATTTTATTAGCCAGGGAGTGCTTGAAAAACCACTTTTGTACATATCTGATTTTTTTGAGAAAAACAAAGGGCTTTATTACGATAAATTGTCGCTCGTAAGGGAAAAGAACGATCTTCTTGGGTGGATTAAATTTTTTCTAGATGGCGTTACTGCGACAGCTGAAGCAGCAGTTAGCACTCTTCAGCGAATAATTGATCTTAAAGAAGAATTACATACTTCTTTGGTGGAAAATTTTGGAAAAAGAGCAAAATCTGGACAAGCATTGCTTAAATATCTCTTTGTTAGGCCAGTTGTCACCATGCAACAGGTCAAAGAGGAGCTAGGCGTTGCAAATAAAACAACCTATGAGTTGGTCGATATGTTTGTTAAATACGGAATATTAAAGGAGATAACTGGGTATAAACGAAACCGACTTTTCGCCTTTGAGAAGTACTTAAATTTACTTAAGAAATAGCAGAATTATGGAGAAAAACCCTCTTTTATTTATCAAGGAAGTTGCCAAATATTTTATGGATTTTCTGGAAACGGATTTCCATAAACATAAGTTTCCGCGTCGTAGCATCAAATTCCGCAATAATGACAATTTGCTCATTGGTTTAAACCTTCAAAAGTATCCATCTTTCAACAAGATAGTGTCAAAACTCATTAATAAGAGTTTTGATAAAGAAGTTCTGAACAAGGTAGAAAAAGGCGTGTACAAAACGAATCTGCCTAAGAATTTGCTTGATTTAATAAAACTCCAAATTGGAAAAATTACCAATGCGGAAATCAGTACTGTTACCGAGAGAGTCGCTGATGCAATAGAAAAGGCAGGCACATTGTACGCGAAAGAATACGACGTAGCGCTTACCAATTCTGTAGAGGGAGCTGCAAAAATTCTTGGTAGTGCACTTGTGCATCCTTTTGTAGAAAGCATTGAAAAGCCATTACAGAACCTCAATCTTGGCGATGAAGATAACATCTATCTCATTGAAGAGGAGCTGACTGCAGTTATTCTTCGCTTGATGGAGAACAAAATATCAGAAATATTGAATCTCCTTATCGCACAAGAGAAGGTCAATCTTATAAAGGAGCTGAAATCGGTATTTGTGCCTCAAGACGTGAAAGGCAATCTAGTCTCCTTCTTTGAAAATCTTCAGGTGGCTGATTTTTTCCTTGAATTATTCGAGATGGATCGCAATAAGAGCATTTTGGACAAGCAAGATTTTTACCTCTATTTCGGGGACATTTCATTCAACAATATCAAATATCCTGTCTTTTATATCCCATTTGCTACACGTAGGGAGGGAGACACGCTTAATATTGAATTTGATGCACAAGTTTACATCAACAAAAAGGCTTTAGAATTCATTGTACAGGAGCACAATGCCCAAAAAGGAACGATGGGTAATTTAGAGACCATAACAGAGCGTATTATCTATCTGTCACAACACAAGAGTGATTTTCCTCAAATTATCAATGGTATCCTCAATGAACTTTCTCATTTTTTTGGAATCGATAGCACAGTGGATTTCTCAAGCGAGGAATTCAGTATTGCGAAAGGCGCTTCCGTGCGTATTTCCAATAGTTCCTATGTCTGTTTATTTGATAAATCAGACGAAGCATTAGTAAATGACTATGAGGAAATTCTCCAACAATTAAGCCAGGAAGGAGGTATTCTTGCTGAAATTTTTAATAAGCTAATCGATAACTTTGTTCACAAGAACCCTGAACCATTTAATCCAGGTATAGAGGACGAATGGGATGGTACAGACTCCCCAGATAGGCTTGTGTATGAAAGTCCGATACCACTCAATAGCGAACAACGGCAAATTTTGTCTGCTGTTCGCAAAGATGGTTGCAACTATATTGTGGTTGCTGGGCCGCCAGGTACAGGAAAAAGTCACACCATCACGGCGATTATTTTTGATGCAATTTTGAAAAACCAATCAGTGTTAGTGCTCTCCGATAAAAAGGAGGCACTGGATGTTGTTGAGGACAAGATTACCCAAACAATGAACAAAGTTCGATACGATAAGAATTTTCAAAATCCAATCTTGAGGCTTGGTAAAACTGGCAACACATATAATTCAATTCTTGCTCAAAGTGCTATTGAGGGTGTAAAAACCCACTATCGAGCTGTCAAAAAGGATCATGAGACTGTAGAAGAAACAATTACCAAATCAAGTAATTCCCTGAAAGAAGATTTGGAAGCTGAGATTCTCGCCTATGACAATATAAGCATAAGAGAAATTCATGAGTACTTTGATCTGGAACTTTATTTTAGGGATAAGGATTTGATTTTCGACATCGATGAATTAGCCAAGCAAAATGAGGCTGCAATCGAATTGGGAGATTTAAGAAGCTCTCTATCTCAGATTAGGAATACACTAACTTCTGGCGAGGCAAAGAATCTATTTGCACTTCTTGAAGTAGATCCTAAAGCCATAAAAACACTTGATGAGTGCCAAAAATTCTTCCAGTTTTTGTTACTGACTTTGGAAAGTATCCAAAAAATAAAAACATCATTCTCTAATAAGATTAGTTCGATCAACAAATTTTCGCAATTTAGCAGCAAAGATTTATCAAGGCTCCAGCATTTTATTCAAAAGTATTCAAAATTAAAACATTGGTTAGTGGGATATCTATTCAATAAAAAAGCGGCAGATGAGATTGATGTAAGTTTTAAACAAAGCTTTATTCATAGCTCATTATTGAGCCCTCATGAGCAACTTCAGGAGCTCAAAAACATACACGATATTTTTAGTTTTGCTCATCAACTCGGAGCTGATATTGGCAAAAAAAGTACTGGAGATTTTGATTACATTTCAGTGGCTCACAAACTATTAACTGACGAAAACTTTACGCAAATCGTACAGACGATTGTTGCCCTCAATGAAGACGTTGAGTGTCTTAAAGAAATTATTGTGAAGTATCCAAATACAGCAAAGAAAATTGGTATTAATACTGATCAATTTGCCACGATAATAAATAATGAAATGATTGAATCACCTGAGTTGGAATTTGATAAGCAGATCAGATACTTAAACCTAAAGCAAAAGATAAGCCAAGATTTCTCGGGCATCCCTGAACTAGACTATGCCGCCCGTATGAAGCAGATCGAGGATTTGGTTACGACACAGGTAACATATCTGCTTGATGGACGACTGATAGATTTCTACGAACATAACCGTAGTGATGCCCAGACTTTACGAAACATCATTAAGAATAGGCAGAGGTTCCCAAGAGATGAGTTTAAGAAGCTTAAAGAGGCGTTTCCGTGCATTTTAGCGGGTATTAGGGACTATGCGGAGTATATTCCGCTAGAACCAGAAATATTTGATTTAGTTGTCATTGATGAAGCATCACAAGTAAGCATAGCGCAGGCGTTCCCTGCACTATTGCGCGCAAAAAAGGTTTTAATACTTGGGGATAAAAAACAATTTAGTAACGTTAAAGCAGGACAGGCACGTAGCGATACGAACCGAGAGTATCTCAATGGGTTAAGTATGTGCTTTAAGAGCCATGTTTCTACTGACGCAATCAAGCTTGAGAGGCTCAATAAATTTAATATAAAGACCTCTATTCTTGAGTTTTTCGAGTTTATCAGCAACTACAATATCCAGTTGCTGAAGCACTTCAGAGGCTACAAGGAAATTATTTCTTACTCCAATAAATATTTCTATCAAGAGAGTTTGCAGGTAATGAAAATTAGGGGTAAATCCATCAACGATGTGATTAAATTTTCGTATGTTGAGCCCACCGTAGAAGACGAACTCTATCCGAATACTAATGCAAAAGAAGTCGATTTTATTATCTCTGAACTCAAGAGACTAAAAGAAGAAGGTAAGGCTGTGAGTGTCGGTATAATCACGCCTCATACAAATCAGCAGAAACTTCTAGTAGAAATGATCGGGAAAATGCCAGAGTGGGATTGCTTCCAAGATAAATTACAGCTCAAGATAATGACCTTTGACACATGCCAAGGCGAGGAACGTGACATTATCTATTACTCGATGGTGGCTTCGATGCATAGCGATAAGCTCTGGGGTGTATTTATTAAAGATTTGAGCAGTGTAGATATTGAAGAGGATGGGCAGATAAAAGCACATCGTTTAAACGTTGGTTTTAGCCGCGCAAAAGAGCTTATGCACTTCGTGTTGAGTAAGCCACTCGAAGATTATAATGGCTCAGCAGGAGAAGCCTTGAGACATTATAAATACATGCTCGATGAGGCAGCAAAAGAACACAGTGTTTCTGAAGTTGATGAGAAATCAAAGATGGAGCCAGTAGTGCTGAATTGGTTTTATCAGACAAAGTTTTGGCAGCAACACAAAGATACGATTGAATTTATGCCTCAGTTTGAAATTGGAAAATACCTCAAGCAATTAGACCGTATGTACACGCATCCAGCTTACAAGGTTGATTTTCTTTTGATTTATACAGATGAACGGCATAAAGAACACAAAATCATCATTGAGTACGACGGTTTTCTAGAGCATTTTCAAGACGTAGAAGCAGTAAATGAGTTCAACTATCAAAATTATTATTCCGACGATGATGTGTATCGTCAGAAAATACTAGAGAGTTATGGTTATAAGTTTTTGCGAATCAATAAATTTAACAGCGGAGAAAATCCGATAGCGACCTTTGATGAGAGAATTGGGCGTTTGCTCAAAACTCCTGATAATGCGAGTTCTCCTCTATCAAATATCCACTGTACCATTGAGGGATTGCAGAATGGAGAGATGCGAGAATGCCCAAAATGCAAAGAAGTAAGAACCATTCAGGACTTCAGGGATACTACTTTGATCACTGGCTATGGTAGGTTTTGCAACCAGTGCAAAGGTAACAGGATTAAAACGGCTACATCCAAACCTGCGCCTATTTTAAGCGACAAAAATTGTCCACGCTGTAGCGCTCGTATGATCTTGAGAAATGGTCGTAGAGGTAAGTTTTATGGATGTTCAAAATTCCCTTATTGCAAAGGGACATTATCTTATTAACTTTTTTTATGAATACAACTGATATCCTTTTGATCTTATTGCTACTTGGGATTGGTGCGGTCATTTATCTTCTTTTAAAACCCAAAAAAGAGGCGAATAACGAGAATAAGTTTATTGAAGAAAATGCACATTTGAAGGCCGAATTGAGCCAAAAAGATCAAAAGGTTGGAGAATTATCTCAGGAGTTGCAGAGTGAAAAGACAAAAAAGGATGAATTGGCTGGTGAAAATAAACAGCTATTTGCAGAAAAAAACTACTCTTAAAGCTGACAGTGACAATGCTCTTAAGGAGAAGGAGAGGCTTGCGAAAGACCTTTCAAAATTCCAGGCTGAAGAAGATAGAAAAATGAAAGAGTTTGAAAATAGGATACAAAAATTAGATGAGGCCAAGGCTGCGCTTGATGATGAGAAAAAGAGGGTTCGTAAAGAAGATGAGGAACGTGATCAACGCGAGAAAGATGAGCGTGATCGAATGTGGGCTGACCACGAAGAAAATGTGAAGGCTCAATTGCTTGAGCTGTGCAAAGCGCCACAATACAACTTTGAGACTTATGATAATAAAAATTTGCCAGAAGGCTTTGGTGGCAAGCTTAAGCCTGATTTTATGATTGAATTTTTAGGACAGTATGTGATTTTTGATGCCAAGATGTCAAAATCAGATAATCTCCAAAATTATGTGAATACCAACGTCAAAGGAACCGTAGAAAAGATAAATAATAACCCAAAGATTTATCCTACAGTTTTTTTCGTGGTGCCTACGGAGGCAATGCAATCCTTAACGAAAACACATTTTCATGAACAGAGTTACGAGTTTTTCATTATATCTCCAGATGCCATACCAGTACTCCTGTCTACATTTAAGAAATTAAGTGCCTATGAACTTGCTGAACAGATGGATCCCAGAGATAGAGAGAATATTGTAAATTTGATAGCTGAATTTGATCACCATATCAATATGAGAAATGCCCTCGACTTATTGGCATCACAAAGCGGAGTATCTGTCCTTTCCAAAGCAAACAATTTGAAGAAAGATATCAAAGAAGAGATCGCATTAAAAAAGAGCAAAATGCGTATTCAGCACTTTGCGCCGAGTGACATTAAAACGCTCATGATTGATACCCAAGTTCAACAAGATAAGATTGAAGAATTGACCGCTCCTAAGGCACAAATTCCAGCTCAAGATATTCACTCCGTTAGGCCTATTCTTGAAGGAGATGGTAAATAAAGTTGCCCTCCTATTCCAAACCAGTATAATTACTTGTGAAGATACAGAGTCTTAAAGACCAGTTGTTTGCGCCTTCCGCAAACTTAAAACTGGTCTATTTCTGTATCAACCTCTTACGCTTCTTACACGGACGGCATGCAAGGCAAAAAGACCACAATTCACGACAAACAAGCCTTTTTAGAGGCTTCCGGCCGTATTAATGAAAAAACCGTCTTAGACTACGCTAAAACAGGCGTAGATATTATTTCTATGGGCTGTCTGACGTCCGGAATACAGAGTTTGGATATGAGTTTGAGGATTGTGGGATAAGGTGTTTTGCTTGCGCAAAACCTTATTGCTATGCCTGCTTTGGGGCAGGCGCAAAAATTTGCAGTAGCAAATTTTTTGGTGGGCGAGAAGGGACTTGAACCCTTATGACTTGCGTCGCTAGCTCCTAAGGCTAGTGCGTCTGCCAGTTTCGCCACTCGCCCATGTGCGGTAGCTGGATCATTTTACTTCCTAGAGTTCTTTTTGCAATAAGAAAAATCTATTTGACTAATTTAAAAATGTGGCGTAATTTAGTTTCTACTATCTTTATCTTTAAAATAATATTGCGTTAAGTGCAAATTTCTTGCTTGACATTGTAATGAGTAAATAATATCTTACTGCTATCGTAGTTGTATAGAATTAAATTATCGTCCCATGACTCAAGATCCAATAGTATTACCGGTTAATCTAGCTGAAGTTATAGAGGACATGTTCATGGTCCTTACCACTAAGGAAAAGGATGTTATTGTTCAGCGTTTCAGTTTAGATAATAAACCTAAGCGAACTTTGGAAAGTATTGGACAACATTTTTCCGTGACCAGAGAGAGAATCCGCCAGATTGAAAAGATTGCTCTCGGTAAGTTGCGTAGAACCGTTCAAACTACTAAATTGAATCTTGTAAATGATATTGCCGATAAGCTGATTAGTGATCATGGTGGTGTTTTGTCTGAAGTTAAGTTGATTGCTGAGATTTTGAATTTCATAAAGTCTACTGAGCATGTGGATGCTAATATTATAAGCTTGGCTCTTAGTATTAATTCAAATGTTGAATTGGTTGAAAAAACTAATGTTTATAATCCTTTCTGGCGTTTGAAGACTATTGATATGGCTTTGATAAACAGTGTAATTACTGTAGGTATAAAAGTTTTGAAAAAACGTGCTGATGTTTTGAGCGATGCGAAGCTGGTTATTCAGGTTAGACAGGTTTTGGCTGAAAAGTTGAGTGGTTATATTGATCCAATGATTGTATCTACTCTAGAAATAGATAAGAGAGTGAAGAGAATGGAAGGAGCATTTGGTTTGATGACTTGGAGACATATTAATCCTAAGAGTATTCGCGATAAGTCTTATATTGTACTTAAGAGGGAAAATCGTCCTTTGCATTTCGTCGAAATTGCAAATAAGATTTCCGAGTCCGGTTTTGATAAAAAAGTTGTTACTATTCAGGCTGTTCATAATGAATTGATCAGATATGATCAGTTTGTCTTAGTAGGTCGTGGTCTTTATGCTTTGAAGGAGTCCGGATATAAAAAAGGTACTGTTGCGGAGGTTATCGAGGATCTTCTGAGACAGAAGTCTACGATGACTAAGCAGGAAATTATAGAAGGAGTTTTGAAACAAAGGCATGTAAAGAAGGGTACTATTTCTTTAAACCTTCAAAAGAATCCACAATTCGTTCGTGTGGGTCGTGCTGTTTACAAGATGGATGAAAAGAAAATTTCCTCTAGGAAATAGTTAGAAACTAAGTGATAATTCATTCATAATTTATCTTTATTCTATGAATGATTGTATTTTTTGTAAGATTATTGGGAAAGAGATTCCTTGTGAATTTTTGCATGACGATGAAAATTGCGTAGTTTTTCGCGATATTCATCCGAAGGAGAAGACTCACCTATTGATTGTTTCAAAAAAACATATTCATTCAATTGCGGAAATGGAAAGTGGGGATGCGAAGGTTGTAGGGCATTTATTGCAAATGGCTCAAAAGATTGGGCATGATTTGAAGTTGGCCGGTTATAAATTGCAGATTAATGTTGGGAAAGATGGAGGTCAAGAAATTTTTCATTTGCACGTACATTTATTGTCTAAGTCCGGTTGATTATGTCTTTCGTAAATTTACATGGGCACTCGCACTATAGTTTGTTGGATGGCTTTGGCAGTCCGGCGGATATTGTTGAACGAGCTAAGGAATTAGGTTATCCCGCTGCGGCTTTGACGGATCACGGTGTGGGTTACGGTTTGATTGAGTTTTATAAGGCGGCAAAGGCGGCTGGGATAAAACCGGTTTTGGGTTGCGAGCTTTATGTTGCAAATAGAACCAGGTTTGATAAAGAGGCGAAAGTAGACGTGAAGCCCTATCATTTAACAACTTTAGCTGAGACTAATGAGGGTTACAGAAATTTGATTACACTTATTACCAAGGCTCATTTGGAAGGTTTCTATTATAAGCCGAGAGTCGATTACGGTTTACTTCGTGCGTACAATAAAGGTTTGATTGTTTTGAGTGGCTGTATTGCGGCTCATTTGCCTAGAACTATTTTGTCGGGAAATGATGAGGAAATGCATAAGCTGGTGGAAACTTATATTGATATTTACGGGAAAAATAATTTCTTTTTGGAAATGCAGGACCATCCCCTGCTTGAGCAGCAATGTATTGTTAATAAAAAACTGAAAGAATTATCTAAGCACTATGGTCTTGGATTGGTTGTGACCTGTGATTCTCATTATCCGCGTCCACAAGATAGCGACGCTCATGATATTTTGCTTTGTATTCAAACAGGCAGTACCGTTAGCGATGAAAATCGCATGCGCTATACTGGGGATTTTTCTATTAGAGATGTAAAGGAATTGAGAGAGGTTTTCAGTGATACTCCCGAGGCTATTGAGAATACTGTGAAAATTGCTGAGCGCTGTAATGTGGATTTTACTTTTGGGGTGAATTTATTGCCGTCATTTACAACTCCGAACGGTGAAAAATCTGATGGTTACTTGAAATATTTATGTAAAGAGGGGTTGAAATCGCGTTTTGATGGGCAGAGTGTTCCGGACTCTTATTGGGAACGTTTGGAATTTGAATTGGCAACTGTGCATAGTATGGGTTTTGATACTTATTTTTTGATTGTTCATGATTTCGTGAACTACGCTAAATCAAGGAAAATTGTCGTGGGGCCCGGTCGTGGATCGGCGGCCGGTTCTATTATTGCTTGGGCACTAAGAATTACTGATCTTGATCCTATTAAGCATGGTTTGTTTTTTGAACGGTTTTTGAATCCTGAACGTGTGAGTATGCCGGATATAGATATTGATTTTGCCGATACGAGGAGAGATGAAGTTTTGGATTATGTAATAGAAAAATATGGAAGAGATAATGTCGCGCAGATTATCACTTTTGGAACAATGGCTCCAAGGGCTGCGGTAAGAGACGTTGGTCGTGCTTTAGGTTATCCTTATTCTGAGGTTGATAAATTATCTAAAACGATTCCAGCGCCTGTGCTGGGAAAACATGTTCCATTGAAGACTTCTATTGTTGAAAATCCGGAAATGAAGGATTTGTATAAAAATGATCCCAGGGCGAAGACCTTGCTGGACTATGCTATGCGACTTGAGGGGACGGTGCGCCATGCTGGTACTCATGCCTGCGCGGTAGTAATTTCCGATCATCCTTTGACTGAATATACTCCTTTGCAATTTGGAGCCAGTGGTGGGACGGAAATAGTTACGCAATATTCTATGAAGCCGATTGAGGAATTAGGGTTATTGAAGATGGACTTTTTGGGACTTAGAAATTTAACGGTAATCGAGAAGAGTGAAGAAATTATTATGACGACAAAGGGCGAAACCGTTGATATAAATAAAATCCCAATGGATGATGAAAGGACCTTTGAGTTATTGCAAAGGGCTGATACTACCGGTGTGTTTCAGCTGGAATCGCCTGGTATGAAGCGCTATTTAAAGGAGCTGAAGCCAACTATTTTCGAAGACATTGTGGCAATGGGTGCTCTGTATAGGCCTGGACCCATGGAGTGGATTCCAACTTATATTAAAGGTAAACATGATCCTGAGTCGGTCCATTATTTGCATCCTTCTTTTAAATCCATCCTTGCTCTTACTTATGGGGTAGCCGTTTATCAAGAACAAATTTTACAAATCGCGCGTGATTTTGCGGGATTTTCTTTGGGGGAAGCGGATATTTTGCGTAAAGCGGTTGGTAAAAAAATTCCATCCTTACTCTCAAAGCAGAGAGAAAAATTTGTTGAAGGAGCGGTGAAAAATGGGCATAAGCAGAAATTTGCCGAGGAGGTTTTTGAAAAAGTAATTGAACCATTTGCGGGATATGGTTTTAATAAAGCTCATGCGGCTTGCTATGGATTGATAGCTTATCAGACAGCTTATCTGAAGGCTCACTACCCTATTGAGTTTATGACCGCGCTACTTTGCAGTGATGCTACCAATACAGAAAGAGTTGTGCTGGAAATCAAGGAATGTAATGAAATGGGTATAGATGTTTTGCCGCCATCCGTGAATGAGTCATTTATGAATTTTTCTATTTTTGACCAGAAGACAATTCGCTTTGGTTTGTTAGCGATTAAGGGAATTGGTGAGGGTGCTATAAATGAAATTATTCAAGCTCGGGAAAAAGGTAGTAAATTTAAATCTCTGGAGGATTTTGCAAAACGTGTGCCCTCTCACTTTGTAAATAAAAAGTTGGTTCAGGCCTTAGCCTTTAGTGGCGCCTTGAGTGAATTTGGTGATAGAAATCAGATTGCGGAGAATTATGAAGGAATTGCCAAGTTCGCCAAATATTCGCAGACAGTTGAGAGCAATGGCCAGACTGATATTTTTGGTGCTATGGGTGATGATGATAACAAGGAATGTAAAATGGAGTTGAAGTCTTTTCCAAAGGCTATGAACATGCAGTGTCTGAAATGGGAAAAGGAGTTTTTGGGTATGTATGTCACGAGTCATCCCCTTCGCGGTTTAAAAAAATATATATCCAGGAAGGGTCATTTGATTGGCACTCTTACGAAAAAGCAGCTTGAGAAGCCTGTGCGAGTCGTAGGACTAGTAACCGGTTTACGGAAAATAATGACAAAGGCCGGTGGTTTCATGGCGACGTTTATAGTGGAAGATCCTTCCGGGAAAATTTCAGCTATTATGTTCCCGAAAAACTTCGCGAATTTTGGAAATGAAATTGTGGAAGATCAAGTTGTTGGAATCAATGGTCGTTTGGATAATCGTCGTGGTCAGTGTCAGGTGGCTTGTGATAATGCTAAAATTCTCTCTTTGGAAACGATGATTAGTAATGCAAAAGAGGCTGGCACTTACAATCCTGAGGATAAGTCTGATATTGCCATTAGGCTTATTGATGATATTTGGGCTGATAACGAGACTGAGGCAGCGCTAATGAAAGCAGTTGAGCCATATTTGATTAATATTCCCGAAAAAATTCCCGCGGATAGGATGAAGGCTTTGAAGACTTTGCTGGAAAGTAATCAAGGAAATATCCCGGTTGAGTTGTTTTTGTCTGATGCGAAGAAAAAGATAAAATTGCCTTTTGGAGTGAATTTGACTGATTCTTTGAAAAAAGATGTAGATGCTATTTTGGTATAGCTCAAGATTTATGTTGATAATTGAAGCTTTCTTCTCTAAGATTGTGGTATTCTACTGCTTAATTTTATTACTTTTATGTATAGAACTTGTACCTGTAATGATGTTTCACAAAAGAATATTGGGAAGGAAGTGACTTTGTGTGGCTGGGTAAATCGTCGCCGTGATCATGGTGGTGTTATTTTTATTGATCTGCGTGATCGCTATGGCATAACTCAGATTGTTTCAGATCCGGAGAATTTCAAGGCGGCTCATGATGCGATGAATGATGTGCGCTCTGAGTTTGTACTTCAGATTTCCGGCACTGTCAGGGCTAGACCTGAGGGTCAGGCTAATGCTAATCATGCAACCGGCGAAGTGGAGGTTTTCGTAACTGAATTGAAGATTCTGAATCCTTCCAAGACTACCCCTTTTGAAATTGATCAAGATAAGGAAATTGGTGAAGAGCTGAGATTAAAATATCGTTATTTGGATTTGAGGAGACCTAAATTGAAAAGCAATATTTTTCTTCGTCATAAAATTATCAAATATATTCGTGACTTTTTGGATGGTGAAAATTTTGTAGAGGTGGAAACTCCTATCTTGATAAAGGGGACTCCGGAAGGTAGTCGCGAGTATTTGGTTCCTTCACGTCTTTATCCAGGAAATTTTTATGTTTTGCCTCAGTCTCCTCAGCAGTTGAAACAGCTTTTGATGGTGGCCGGTTTTGATAAATATTTCCAAATTGCCAGATGTTTTAGGGATGAGGATCAACGTGGAGATAGACAGCCTGAGTTTACGCAGTTGGATATGGAAATGTCTTTCATAGATATGGAAGATATTATGAAAATCAATGAGAGTTTGATGATAGATGTGATTACTAAATTTGCCATTGATAAGAAAATTGTAAAACTGCCATTCCCTGTGCTTACATACGATGAAGCAATGAATAAATACGGTAGTGATAAGCCGGATATTAGATTTGAGATGGAGATGGTAGATGTGAGTGATATCGCCGGTAAATGTGATTTTTCCGTTTTCAAATCTGCGGTTGAATCCGGTGGAGTGGTGAAGGCTTTGAGAGTGGATGGTGGGGCAAAATTTACTCGTCGTGAAATAGATGAATTGACTGAGATTGCTAAGATTTATAAGGCAAAGGGCTTGGCTTATATCGTGGTTGAGGAAGCTAATCTAAAGTCCCCTATTGTTAAATACTTCAAGGAAGATGAATTAAAGGAAATGATGAGTCGTGTCGGAGCGAAGGTTGGAGATATTGTTTTCTTTGCTGCTGATAAATTCAAGGTTGCTTGTGAATCTCTTGGCCATGTCCGTTTATCTGTCGCTTCCAGAATGGGTTTGATGGATCCTAATCATTTTGCATTTTGTTGGGTGATTGATTTTCCAATGTTTGAGGCTAATGATGAAACTGGCAAGCTGGATGCGGTGCATCACCCATTTACTTCACCTAAACATTTGGAGGATTTAGCTAAAAATCCGGAAAATGCAATCGCTAAGGCTTATGATATTGTCTTAAATGGAACTGAAATTGGTGGCGGCTCTATTAGAATTCATGATGGAAAAGTTCAAAAGCAAATTTTTGATATTCTTGGGATTTCAGATGAGGATGCTGAACATCGTTTTGGTCATATACTTGAGGCTTTCCAATTTGGTGCGCCTCCACATGGCGGAATTGCCTGGGGTCTTGATCGCTTAGTGATGATTATTGCAAATGAGCCAAATATTCGTGAAGTAATTGCGTTCCCTAAGGATTCAAAAGCCAAGGATCTCATGCTTGGTGCTCCTTCCGAGATGCCAAAGCAACAGTTGGAAGAGCTGAGTGTTAGAATTGATATAAAGAAGAAATAGTGGTATAATTACCTGATTTAACGTCTTTAAATGCCTAATTGGTTACTGATAGTTTTATTGATACTCTTTATTTCTGCCCTTGTAGCAGCTGTTTTGACTTACGTGCGTTACAAAAAAAATATTGAGAGATCTTTTAATATGGTTTTTTTAGATATCCGTGTTCCAAAGAAGGAATCCAAGGATGACAGAGAGGTGGAGGGAGAGCAGTATTCTACTCAGAAGGATTTTAAAGAAATTGCCTGTGGAATTATGACTCAATTTTTCGAGGCTTTGCACAGCATTTATATTAAGGAATGGTACAATGTGTTCACGTCTCAGGAATTTTTATCCTTTGAGTATGCGGTGCTTGATTCCCAGGTACATTTTTTTATCGTATGTCCTCGTGATCTTTTGCCAATTATTGAGAAGCAATTAACTTCTTTTTATCCTGACGCTTATATTGAACAGGTGGAGGATTATAATATTTTCCAACCTGATAGCGAGGTGGTTGGTTGCTACATAGTGCCTCACAAAGAGTATTATTATCCGATCAGAACCTTTTCCAGAATGAATGCTGATCCTATAAATGCGATTGTGAATTCGCTATCGAAAATTCGACCCGATGAGGGTGCTGCTGTACAGATTATGGTGCGTCCTTTAAAGGATGGTTGGCAAGAGGAAGGGCGTATGAAGGCCAGTGAAATTTTTCAGAACAAAAAAGCTGATCATTTTAAATGGTATAGTCCTATCAGTTGGTTTGCAACATTGTTTGAATTACTTTTTCATGGTGAGAAAGGTGTTCTGAATATGGATAAAGATGGAGTTTCAACGCGTACTACTCCTATCACTGATGAAGAGGTAAAGGCGATGGAAGAAAAAAATTCCCGTTCCGGTTTTCAGACTGTGATTAGATTGGTTGCTGCCGGAAAAACCAAGCATGATGCTCATGTGAATCTTGTTTCTATGAGAGGTGCTTTCAATCAATACGGTACTAAGCATGGTAATGAATTAACCTATACTCATTGGCATAGAACAAAGCCTTTGATCACCAATTATATTTTCCGTAATTTTAGAAGAGGTTTTAATCAGTGGATTACTAGAAACAGAATGGTTCTTTCTTCTGAAGAATTGGCCAGTATTTTCCATGTTCCGAATATTCGTTTTAATAAATACCCATCTATTGCTTGGCAGAACTTTAAGATTGCTCCTCCTCCGGCAAATATTCCTACCGAGGGTATTTTATTGGGTCACAATATTTACCGTGGTGAGGTTAAGGAAATTCGTATGAAGCGTGAGGATAGATTCCGTCACTTCTACGTTATTGGTCAGACCGGTACTGGTAAATCATCCGTTTTGCAGGTAATGATTAGACAGGATTTAAGAAATGGGGATGGTTTATGTGTAATTGATCCCCATGGTTCTTTGATTGAAGATGTTTTGCCTTTCATACCTCGTCATCGCGCTGATGATGTGATTTATTTTAATCCGAGTGATATGGAGAGACCTTTGGGTATTAATTTGCTTGAGGGTGATACTTGGGAGGCAAAGGAACTTGTGGCGCTTGATGCGATGAATATTATGATTAAGCTCTTTGATGAAGAAACTTTTGGTCCTCGTATTCAGGATTACTTCCGTAATGGTTGTCTGACCCTGATGTCCGATCCGGCAGGTGGTGCGCTTACCGATATAGTACGTTTGTTTACTGATGATGATTTTGCAAAAGTGAAGAGGCAACATGTGACTAATCCTGTAGTGGCATCTTTCTGGGATCACCAGATGGCAAAAACAGGCG
Organism: Candidatus Peribacteria bacterium; assembly: GCA_943358175.1. Taxonomy (GTDB): domain Bacteria; phylum Patescibacteriota; class Gracilibacteria; order UBA1369; family LOWO2-01-FULL-3; genus JACRIB01. The sequence goes on along the minus strand of CALRGV010000002.1, from coordinate 43,761 downwards.
CACGTGAAAAACAGGAAATGATCCCCTACTTTGCAGCTAAATTTGGTCAGTTTGTGACGAATACGATGATGAGAAATATTATTGGTCAAACCAGATCGGCTTTTGATTTCAGCAAGGTGATGCAGGAAGGTAAAATTTTATTGATGAATCTTTCAAAGGGTTCCGTTGGTGAAATTAACTCTAAACTTTTAGGTCTAATTATTGTGCAGAAGATTCAGATGGCTGCATTGAGTCGTGAAAAAATAGCTAAGAAAGATAGACGTGATTTCTTCCTCTATATCGATGAGTTCCAAAATTATGTTACCGAGAGTATTGAAAGTATTTTGTCTGAGGCCAGAAAGTATCGTCTGGGATTAAATATTGCGCATCAGTATTTAGCACAAATTAATGATGAAAAGAAAAAGGGAACAAATTTAAAAAATGCTGTGTTTGGTAACGTTGGCTCAATGATGTGTTATAAGATTGGTGCTCAGGATGCGGAGGAAATGGCGAAAGAAATGAAACCGGTATTCAGTGATCAGGATCTTATTAATATCGACAAGTTCAAGGCCGTCATGAAGCTTTCAATTGATACTCAACCAAGTAGACCTTTTAGTATTATTCCTTGTAATCCTTACACTGAGGAGGGTGACAAGGAGGCTGCAGAGGCTTATAAACAGCTTTCAAGATTGAAGTATGGAAGAGACAGGGACTTCGTGGATAGAGAGATTTTGAAGAGAATTGGGGTGAGTTAAGGGTTTTTATTAGACAATATTTGCTATGTTATGGCAAGGGCTTCTTCGGAGAGAGGTCTTTTTTTGTGGTATAATTTAGGGATTTTAAAAAATCAAAATAAACAAAAAAAATGAGAAAAACAAAAATAAAAACAGGTTGGAGAATATTGAAGAATTTTTTGATTCTGGACTTTATACTTCTTTTTGCAGCATTTCTTATTTTTAAACCTTTTGATGTGGCGTTTGGAGATAAGGTCTTTGCGGATGAGCTGAATAGTGCCGAGGGTGTCGATACCGGTGCTGAGACTATGCAATATCCTTATGCTAAAACCTTTGTTATTTCAGCTTACTATTCTCCTTTACCGTGTCAGCAACGTTACTATACAGGAGGATATGAGAGAGAGATTGCTCTAAACGGTCGTGGAGTAAGTGGTGCTGATGGAACTTCCGTGTATCCGGGTATGATTGCGGCTCCAAGAACTTATCCCTTTGGAACAAAAATGGATATCCCGGGTATTGGTATAGTGGCCGTGCATGATAGAGGTGGCGCGATTGTAGCTGCCGGTAGCAGGTCAAACACTTATGATCGTTTGGATATTTGGATGGGTTATGGTGATAAGGGCTTGGTGAGGGCATTAAATTGGGGTAAAAAAACTGTTGATGTTGCTGTCTATGGAATTAATGAGAGTATTTCTGAACAAGTAAGTTTGGGAGATTACTCGGCCAGTGAAGCCACGCCAAACGATTGTGGCGCTGTAGTAGCAACGGACTCAGCTCCGGTGACTGAAGGCGTGAGTCAACCAATTGTTGATCAGCCAGTTGTGAATAAATCAATCGTGAGTGAAGCTAGCGCGAGTCAGCCGGTAGTACTGATTGAAACTGTTAAATCGGTGGCTTTTTTGACCGATGATCTTAACCCAGGCGATAAAGGTGATAAGGTGAGATCATTGCAACAAGAATTGAAGAAATTAAATCTTTTCAGAACTGATATTTCCGGTTTTTATGGAGATACCACTAAACATGCGGTGTTCAAATTTCAGCAGACACAGGGTTTGATTATGGATGAAAAATCTCAATTTGCCGGTTTTTTTGGTCCTAAAACAAGAAAGAGTATGAATAAATTGGTTGCTGCAAGTAGTTATAATGAAACCAGAATCGCAGCGGCAACTGAAACTTATCAGCGAACAATGTTGGCTCAAGTGGATTCAGGCCTGCCAAAAAGAACTTTGATTTCGGTCGAGCTCAGATATGGGATGAGAGGTCCAGAAGTTGCGGCTTTGCAGAAATTTCTAATGAATCAGGGATACTTTGATGGAAAGTTGGTTACCGAATATTACGGTCCGGTGACTCAGAATGCAGTCGCTAATTTCCAAAAGGCTCATAAAATAATTACAGCTCCAAGCGATACCGGTGCCGGATATGTAGGTCCTACTACATTAGAGTTGATAAATACTCTCTCCTAAAATTTCTATGAATTCTTGTTCCAGCTCGAATATTTTTTTCTCTGTGGCCTTTATTAGTTGAGGGTCATCTGTTGGTAACATGTTGCGTTTTTTTCCTTCTGAGAACCTTACTTCCAGCGTGACTATTTTATCTCTATCCACTCTCTTGTCGGCATAATAGAGAATTTTCTCTTCAATGGATTTTAATTTCCAAACTGAAAAGAAACCATGTTTGGCTATTAGTTTTGCGAGTGTTTTTTCTCCCCTTTTTTGTAGGATTTTCGCCATGGCTTTTTCATGACCGATTTTGCGATATTTTTTACGAAGATTTTTCCAGCACTCGTGGTCGTTTGCTTCTGGCTTTTTGAAATCTATGTAACGAACTACGTCGTGTAATAAAGCTGCATTCTCAATAGTTTCTTCATCTATTTTAGCTCCTTTTTTATTCATTTTTCTCACCAACTTTTTTGCCACTTTGGCTACCGTTTTCATGTGCGCAATGATGTGCTTGGGAACATGAAATTCTTGGTATATTTTTCGTATTTCTTTTTTATTCATATTTAATGGTAATTTCTCTGGATTCTTCATCCAAATATTTAAAGTTTATTTCTATCTTTTTATGCTGCGATAAATTATCGGCCAACTTATCAGCCCATTCAATGACCACAATGTTTTTGTCGTTTTCAAGTATTTCCAATATTTCTTCAATAAGAAGCTCGTCTGCTTCATCAATTCTATATAAATCCATATGGTAAACCTTGGTCTTTGGGTGCTTATATTCTCGAATGTAGGTGTAGGTGGGGCTTTTGACGCTAAAGTTTTCTATGCCCAATTGCTTCATAAATCCTTTGGTAAAAGTGGTTTTACCGGTACCAAGGTCTCCCTGTAGGCAGAGTAATCCTCCTTTTCTCATCTTTTCGGCTATTTTCTTTGCAATTTCCAGTGTTTCAAGGGAGCTTTTTGAGATCATTATATAATTGCCTTTAGGCTTATAATTTGGTATAATATTAGAATAAATAAAAACAAAAATAAATGAATAAAAATATTAAAAGTCAGAAACGTCATGATTTTAATGTTCGTAGCGCGGTTTTGGTTGTTGCCACTGTGATGACAGCTTCCATGATGGCATTTACCGATGTAAATAGTCTTCTTTATCAGACAAGTGTTTTGACTTTGCCTGAGCATGCACCTTTTGATGGCACAACTTATCCAATTAAAAAAGTGCCAAACTGGTCTAAATTAACCAGCGAGAAGAGAGATTTTGCTTTTAACCAATTGTCTGATGGAGATTTTATTGATATTCCATATTATGATCCACAGCAGCTTTTGATTAAAACTGATACTTTGAAATGGAATAACCCTGTTGACGATGTGGTTCGTAATGCAAAAATTACTTATTCCACTCCTTATATGGGTAATTATAAGCTGGATGGTAGAGAATTTGGTGGTTCACATCTTGCTACAGATATAAAAATTCCCGAAGGTACTCCGGTGTATGCGATTGCAAATGGTGTTGTAATGAAGAGCTCTAATCAGTCAGACGGTTTCGGAGTGCATATTGTTTTGAAACATAATAATTTTCCAAATTTAGATAATCCAAGTGTAAAAGAGGTTTTGTATTCAAGTTATTCTCACTTGGGGCAAGGCATGCTTAGTGTCGGTGAGTTAGTGACAAAAGGTCAGCAAATAGGTCTTTCAGGTCGTACCGGAACTGCCACCACTCCACATTTACATTTTCAAATTGATAATTCTAAAGCAACTTATCATCCTTTTTGGCCATTTACTTGGCAACAAGCTTCCAGCGCTGGATTGAATTTTTTCTCGGCGGTGAATGATGGACTGGGCCAGGATTTGGCGAAGGAAACGACTGTAAATCCCGTTGCATACGTACAGAAATTTTTAGATGCAAAAACGGCTTCAGTGAGCGATAAACCTGTTGAGGCTCCGGTGGTTGCCGTGGAAGTGCCGGTAGCTGTAGCGGATAGCGTGACTTACGTTGCTTCATCAGATGAACAGCCTGTTGTGGATGCTGAGCCTGTGGTAGCGCCTGAGCCTGCTCCCGCTGCTGTAGAACCTGAACCTGTTGTGGCTCCTGCTCCTGTTGTAGAGCCTGAATCTGTCGTTGCCGCACCTGTAGTCGAATCACCGAAGGAAATTATTGCCGGAAAGAAGGTTTTTACAGATATAGAGATTGGTGGTCGTTATTTTGAGGCAACAAAGTATTTGAGTGAGAAAGGTGTTATTAAAGGATATGAGGATGGTTCTTTCAAGCCTGATCAAACTGTAAATCGTGCCGAGGCCTTGAAATTTATTTTATTGAGTATTCATACTTCATTGACCAATGGTGATTTGCCTTTCAAGGATGTAAGGCAATCAGCATGGTATGCCGATTATATTTATACCGCTTATAAACGTAACATTGTTGATGGAAATCCCGATGGTACATTCAGACCTAAAAACGAAGTAAATAAAGCTGAATTCTTCAAGATTTTATTTAATGGTTTGAGTGTGGATATCGATCCGGTTGTCACCGGTGCTCCTTATAGCGATGTGCCTGAATCTGCTTGGTTTGCTCCTTATATCGCTTACGCTAAAGAATTAAAGATTCTTGATCCTGAGCTAAAAGAAATTCAGCCAAGTAAGGGTATGACGCGTGGAGAAGTCGCGGATGCGATGTATAGAATGATGACGATGACGAAATAAGGTATCGCTTCGCGATTTGTTTTGCTATGCCTGCTTGGGGCAGGCGCGAAAAATGCTATGGCAATTTCTGGCGGTATCGCTTCGCGATTTTTATTGCTATGCCTGCTTAGGGCAGGCGCGGAAATTTGCTAAGGCAAATTTCTTTGGTGCGCCCGACAGGATTTGAACCTGTGGCCTTTGCCTTAGAAGGGCATTGCTCTATCCAGCTGAGCTACGGGCGCATGCTTGGATTTTATACTATAAAATTTCCCTTATGCCAATACTAATGATAGAAAAATAACTGAATTATAGGCAATATGGAAAATGACTGCCGGCCAAATAGAATTACTTTTTATTGTAATAATGGTGGCAATGGAGGAAAAGATCAGGGCTGGAATTGGGCTATGCAATGGTAGATTGATCAATGTTGAAATCAAAATGACAACCAGCGTGCTGACTTTTACGCCGAATTTGGCTGTAAGGTATTGAAGGGTTATTCCTCTGAAAATTATTTCTTCAATCGTAGGGGCTATCACTGCATAGGTAAAACCTATTATGCCGGTCCATAGGATGCTTTTACCGCTAAAATTAAGTAGGCCTTCCTCAAATCTATATCCGGGGATTTTCCAGTCTCCGTAGATGATAATTATGCAAATAATAAAATTGATAGCCAGGCAAAAAACCGAGGCTAATCCGGCAACTGCTAAATATTTCCACTGCCAGTGAGCTTGAAAATACTTTTTCATTCTGTAGAATAGGGTTAGAGTTAATTTCATTTTACATTATTTATGCATTTGCGTGAAGGCGAACAAATTTTGAAGATCTATCGTCATCATTACACGCCTTTTGTGAAGCAGATGCTTATTGTGATTATTGCTACAGTCCCTTTTTATTTTCTGCTTTTCTTAATGCAGAAGAGTATTTCTACAAAGCTTTTTTTGATTATTGCAATTGCAATTTTCATTCTTTTCTCCTTGGTTGTTACTTATTTATCGCTGGTTTATTGGCTGGATAAATTCATTGTTACGAACCATAGAATTGTGTTTGTTGATTGGAGGCTTTTGACTGTCCGAGAAGAGGCGGAAACTTTTTATGATGAAATCCAGGAAATCACCACGAGAGAAAAGGGGGTTTTGTCATATTTCAATTTTTTTGATTACGGGCTTATAGCAATAGAAACCGCATCTGCTCATGTAGTTATAGAATTCCCCAATGCACCTGATCCGGAAGGAATTCGCCGTTTTATTTATCACATTAGAAACCTTAAATGATAGAAAGTGAGGCGGAAAATTTGGAGAATTTAGTGAGTGCTCCCAGTCCGGAGATTATTAAGTTTGAGAATGAGCTGAGGCCTTTGTCGTTTTCTTCTTATATTGGTCAGAATTTGATAAAAAATAATTTGGAAATTTCTATTCAGGCGGCAAAAAAAAGGAAGGAACCCCTGGATCATGTTTTGCTTCATGGTTCTCCGGGTCTGGGTAAGACCACTCTGGCTCATATAATAGCAAACGAGGCTGGAGCAAGCCTAAAGATGACTTCCGGTCCGGCTCTGGAAAAACAAGGAGATGTGGCGTCAATTATTTCCAATCTGCAAGAAAATGATGTGCTTTTTATTGATGAAATTCATCGCTTGAAGCCGATCGTGGAGGAGGTTTTGTATACGGCGATGGAAGATTTCGGGATTGATATAGTCATAGGGAAAGGTCCATCGGCGAGGAATATGCGCATTAATCTGCCAAAATTCACGCTTATTGGGGCAACTACTAAATTGAGTCTGATTTCCTCTCCCCTACGTGCGCGTTTTGGGAATGTTTTTAAATTACAATTTTATACCGATACTGAGATTAAGCAGATTATCCTGAGGTCCGCCGCTATTTTAGGCTGTACGATTGATGATGATGTGGCCAATTTACTGGCTAAATCTTGCCGCCAGACTCCCCGCATTGCCAATAGATTGCTGAAGAGAGTTCGCGATTTTGCAGATATCAATAATGATTCGAAGATTGACCTGAGGGTTTTAATGCAGACTTTGAAGGCCCTGGGGGTCGATAAATTGGGATTGGACCATACCGACAGAGAGATTCTAGGTGCGATAATTGATAAATTCCGTGGTGGGCCGGTTGGCTTGAATACTTTATCGGCTGCTGTATCAGAAGAAGAAAGTACTATTGAGGACATTTACGAACCTTTTTTGATTCAGTTGGGTTTCCTGGAACGGACGCCAAGAGGGCGAATTGCTACGCGTAGGGCTTATGATCATTTGATGGTTAAATACAACTCTTAGTATAGGTTTATTCTTAAGCTCGCGCCGTGCGCTCGCACCTATTTAACCTGGTTTTACTGTTGCTCCACCATAGTTCTTGAGTTTTTATGAAAGGTCTTGTATAATCTCGCCGGCTTTAATTAATTACATGAAAAAATTACTTGCTTCACTAGGTCTTGCTTTTGCAATTGTGGGACTTTCGGCTTGCGGTATAACGGAAGAATTTAAAGATGGACCTTCGCTGGTTTTAAAAACTGGAATTTTAGTTGAGCAAACAACTACGGATAAAGAAAGTGGTACTCATTTTTTGATTGATGAAGCTGGGAAAAAGACTGCAGTGCGCAGTTTAACGATTAATTTATCCGGAGATGAATATTTGGATAATGAGGTTAAAGCCGATGGACTTATGAATACAACTGATAATGTTTTTGATATTAGCGGGATCACAGTGAAAGAAATTCTTTCAAAAAATACCAAACAGAATAAACAAATCGAATATAAAAACACTGACGCAGGCTTTAGGCTGAGTTATGTTGATGACTGGAAAGTAACTGATTCTAAAGATAAAAATGTGGTTTTCACAGGACCTTTAGTAGCCGATGGTAAATCAGCCGCCGTCGTGACTATTGCTCAGAGAACATTTGCTTATGAACCAAAGGCAAAAGAGGATGGAACGCTAAGCTCGGCTTTGGAATTTTATTATGAACAAGAAAATGAGGGTAAAAAATTTGATGGAACTTTGCTCAGCAAGATTGGTGTAGATAAAATGGATGCCTTGAAAAGCGTGGGAAATGGCAAAATTACTTATACTCTATATAGGTCCGGTTTGATTTACGATTTGAGTTTTGTGTCAGCGGATCCGGCTACGGCTGATGACGAAAATATTTTCAATAAAATGATTGCGGATTTTCAGTTTGTTTCCATGGAAGCCGGTGAGTCTGATGCTATGACTGATGCTCAATCTGATGATGCTTCCGAAGGTCTAGATGTACCAAAACCGGATATGGATATGACTACATTTGAGAGTCTACCGTATCAATTTGGGGGCCAATACCCTGCTAAATGGTATTACGCCGGAGTAAAGACCAGTGCCGACGCTACTGTTCTTCATCATTATGGTTTCAGTGACGAGGCTTCCAATGCTAAGGAAATTGTTAGTTTGGATGTGTTGTCTAACGGTATTCCTGGTGGTGGTGCGAAAATTTCTTTTAATGGTAAGGACTTTGATGTTTTTCAGTTGAATGATACTTATACCGTTTATACTACCCTTGAAACCAGAAACTTCAGATTGAGAGGGCCTGTTTCTTACAAGGATTTAGTGCTTTATATGGCAGCTAGCATGGAAAGTGTGAAAAAGGATAAATTAGATTAAACCATTATATTATTGGCACGTAAAGGATAAGTGGTTAATGTATATTCTTATTGGGGTCATTTTGTGGTAGAATTGGTTGATAAAAAAATAAACAAAAACTATGAACGATTTCAACCAATTCAACAGGTTTACTAAGGAAGCTAAAAGAGCTCTAATAGTAGCGCAGGAGAAGGCTAGAGAGGCTAAACTTACCTATGTTGGTACGGAGCATATTCTTATTGGAATTCTATCTCAGGAAAGTTCCTTGGGAGCTTCGATTCTTTTGAATTTCGGTGTTTCTTTGGAAAATGTGTATCTGGTTTTGAAGACTGTTGGACGTAGTAGCGCGCCGTCAAAGGCAAGCGAGCCCGGCGGGCTCAGTGGTTTTGCAAAGGAAATTATTGAGGATGCAGCGAAGGTTGCCCATGAATTTGGTCATTCATTCGTAGGTACGGAGCATCTTCTTTATTCCCTGGTATCTCAGAATAATACTGCCGCAACCGTGATTCTTGAGAATATGAAGGTGTCACCTGCTGATATTAAAGAACAAGTTTTAGAAATTTTTGACAGAGCGAAAAATATTGGTGCTAAGGAAGGCGAAGAAGGAGCGGCCGGTGGTCCGGTTCCAAAAAATTCTCAAATGATGAATCCAATCGAATTCTTTCTTACCGGTCTTCAGGGAGTACTGACAGGTCAGCAACAGAAGGAAGGTTTCAAAGAAGGTGGATACAAGGCTAATGCTAAGAAAAAGGACGAAAAGAAAACCGATACTCCGGCTTTAGATTATTTCTCTACTGATTTGGTTGAGGAAGCTAGAAAGGGTAAAATTGATCCTATTATCGGTCGTAAAGTGGAGATTGAACGTGTAATCAGTATTCTTTCCAGAAAAACAAAGAATAATCCTGTTTTGATTGGTGAGTCTGGTGTTGGTAAAACCGCTGTGGCGGAGGGGCTGGCTCAGGCAATTGCCAGAGAGGAAGTTCCTGAAAATATGCTTGATAAGAGGCTCTTATCTATTTCGATGGCATCTGTCGTTGCCGGTACGAAGTATCGTGGTGAGTTTGAAGAAAGAATTAAACAAATTCTGGAGGAGGCTGCTTCTCAGGATAATGTAATATTGTTTATTGATGAATTTCATACCGTAGTGGGCGCCGGTAGCGCTGAAGGTAGTTTGGATGCGGCAAATATTTTGAAGCCGGCTCTGTCTCGTGGAAAAGTCCAGGTCATGGGCGCTACTACTACAGCGGAATATCGTAAGCATGTGGAGAAGGACGCAGCTTTGGAAAGAAGATTCCAATCCGTCCAGGTAAAGGAAACTTCTCCGGAAGAGACTTTGCAAATTTTGGAGGGTATTAGAGAATCATTTGAGGATCATCATAATTTATTAATTACTCAAGAGGCTTTGCAGGCGGCGGTTACACTTTCGAAGAGGTATATAAATGACCGTTTTTTACCGGATAAGGCTATTGACCTTATTGATGAAGCTGCTGCCAAAAAACGTATTGGAGCAAGGGTCAATAACGACAAAATGAAAAAGTCACAGAGAAAATTGACTGCGGTTATAAAAAGAAAGGAAGAGGCTGTTTCTCAGCAGGATTACGAAAAAGCTGCCGAACTTCGTAATGAAGAATTGGAAATCGTGAAAAAAATCGATGAACAAAAAGTCGTGAAGATTCCTCGTTCACAGAGAGAAAAATTGATGGAGGATGATATTGCCGCGGTGGTTTCGATGATGACAGGTGTCCCGGTGACTAGATTGGTTAATGATGATATTTCTAAACTTCAGGCTTTGGAGGAGACTTTAACAAGACGTATTATTGGTCAGGAAGAGGCTGTGACGGCTGTAGCTAAAGCTATTCGTCGTTCAAGGGCCGGTTTTGCCGATGAGAGACGTCCTATCGGATCTTTCATTTTCATGGGTCCTACCGGAGTTGGTAAGACTGAGCTGGTGAAGGCTCTGGCTGAAGAAATTTTCCATGACAAAAACGCTCTAATCAAGATTGATATGAGTGAATTCATGGAACGTCATAATACTTCCAGGTTGGTTGGTGCTACGGCCGGTTATGTCGGTTATGAAGAAGGTGGACAATTGACTGAGGCGGTAAGACGTAAGCCATATGCTGTAATACTTTTTGATGAGATTGAAAAAGCTCATCCGGATGTTTTCAATTTATTGTTACAGATTCTTGAAGATGGTGAATTGACTGATGCAAAAGGGCGCAAGGTTGATTTCAGAAATACTATTATTGTTTTGACTTCAAATATTGGTGCGAAAAAATTGACTGAAAAGGCGGCGCCGATTGGATTCTCTACTCAATCTTCAGAAATCGAGAAGGCTTCAGAGGATTTTGAAGCGGTGAAGACTGAAATCTTGAAGGATTTGAAGGATCATTTCCGTCCGGAATTTTTGAACAGAATTGATAAAACAGTGGTTTTCCATGCTTTGACTCATGCAAATATTCAGGAAATCGTAGCATTGCATATTGGATATTTACAAAATAGATTGAAGGCAAAGAATCTTACAATTGAGACTACGCCTACCGCCATGGAAGTTTTGGCAAAACTTGGTTATGATCCAAAGTATGGAGCAAGACCGGTGAGGAGAGCGGTGCAGGAGTTCGTAGAAGATCCATTGACCGCTAAGTATCTCGAAGGATATTTCAAGGATGGTGATGTGGTGAAAATTGTTAAGAAAGGAGAAGGAATTGAATTAGTGAAAGGTGAAGCTAGAATCGCGGAAAAAATTAATAAGAAAACGGCTGCAAAAACGGTGGAAAAATTGAAGGTTTAGTCTTAGCTTAGCTGTTGACTTTTGGTCATTCTCTCAATATAATCGCCCTGCTCGATCTGAGTTAGGGCGTTTTTGTTAGCAAGACAGCCAAATATCGATTGAGCCAATAATATTTAAAAAGTCTTGCTAAAACACAGTTATGATTAAGAAAAAAGTTGGAAGCGCCATTATGGAAGAGCTTCTAAATAGTACAGGTGATTTCTTGTTGCCTGCTCCCGGTATTCTCGTTGAGGGTGTAGTTACAGCGATCTGGAAAAATAAAATTTTGGTGGATTTGGGTGGCGTGGCTACAGGTATTATTGCCGGCCAGGAAACTCAGGACAGCACCGGTACAATTGATTCTATTCAAATCGGTGATGGAATTTCCGCTTATGTGTTGGAAGAAGAAAATGAAGATGGCTTAGTAGTTCTTTCTCTTAGAAAAGCTAGTCAGCAGAAGACTTGGGGCAAATTTGAAAAAGCTTATGAGACTGCCGAGGCTATCACTGTTATGGCACATGAGGCTAATAAAGGTGGATTGTTGCTCAATATCGATGGTATCAAGGGTTTCATCCCGGTATCTCAATTGGCTCCTATGCATTATCCACGTGTGAATGGTGCTGATAGCGCGAGAATTTTGGCTAGATTACAAAAACTTATTGGTATTCCTTTGCTTGTGAAGATTATTAATCTTGATAAGGATGGAGGTAAATTAATTCTTTCTGAGAGAGCGGCTGAAGAAGAAGAGCGCAAGAAAGCTATGGGTAAACTCGAAGTTGGTCAGAAAGTTATGGGAAGTATCAGCGGTATCGTGAACTTTGGTATTTTCGTTACTTTCGGAGGTTTGGAAGGTTTGGTACATATTTCCGAGATTGCTTGGGGCCATGTAAAAGATCCTAATGACTTTGGTAAGCTTGGTGATGAAGTGGAGGTGCTTGTTATCGGCAAGGAGTCTGACAAGATCAGTCTTTCAATGAAGAGATTGGTTCCGGATCCTTGGATTGAAGCTACAAAGACATACAAAGTTGGAACTGTGATCGAAGGAGAAGTTAACAGGATTACTCCTTTTGGAGCTTTTGTAAAATTGGATAATGAAATTAATGGTTTGATTCATGTGAGCGAAATTGCTGAGGCGGGTGCTGAAGCTGGCGCGGCATTGAAGGTTGGAGATAAAGTGAGTGCTAAAATTATCGCTATTGATCCGGATGAACATAGAGTTGGTCTTTCTATTAATGCGATGAAGGAAGATGGCGGTGCGAAGAAAAAGGCTAAGAAAGCGGAGAAAGAAGAAGAGGTGGAAGTAGCGGCGTAAATTATGATTATTAAAGGGCCATGTTCTCGAAAGAGGCATGGTCTTTTTTGTGGGGGCTATTTCAAATAATAACTCAAAGTATGGAGCATGTCTTCGTTTTGCTCGGCTTTATCCTTTTTGGATTCGCTGCCGTGTAGCCATTCGAGATAACCGCGATCACTGAGGCTGACTTCGGCGAAGGTTTTGCCAAAATATTTTCCGAAGCTAAAAGTTTTGAGTAAAACCGGGGTTTGGGTTAGTTCTAGCATTTTCGCTAAAATTTCATCATCATTTGTGAGGGCGAATTTCTCCTGTACAAGAGTGAATAAATGGCTAAATAGCGCTTCCAGAACCATCACGTCGCCATGTGCGTCATGAGACATACCATCCGTGTCCAAATTCAAAAAGTATCTTAAGTATTGGAGAGTATATTGTTCGCTTGTCACCAAATGTCTGGCCAATCGCAAAGTATCAATGTGCTTATCTATTAGCACGTAATCATTTTTTAGAATTTGAATGTCGAAAGTCGCATTATGCGCCACAGGAATATGATCTGCCAGTAATGAAATTAATTCGGACTGCGCTGTACTACCCTGAAAGGTAGGCTTTTCCTCTACCATTTTCTCGGTAATATGATGCACTGCCATCGCGCCGTAAGAAATCGGGATAGGTGGTTTGAAGTATTCATTTACCGTCTTGCCGGTTTTTGAAATCTTATAGGCGAGTTGCACTAAGCGTGCATCTTTTTCCAATCCTGTAGTTTCTGTATCGAAATATATTAATTGCATGAGAAATTTATAACACTATTGATGGCTGAGGATCAAGGGATGCGATTGTAGTTTAAAATTTATCTCGTGTAAAAATTGATGGTAAATTGACGTCAAAAATTACAAGAAGTTAAGGTAATTACTATTCATCTATTGAAACCATTTTAAATATTGTAAGATGCTGGTATATGAATTTGTCAGATCATTTTAATAAGCGCTACGAAAATCTCAACGCCGAGCAGAAGGATGCGGTGGACACTATTGATGGTCCGGTGATGGTAATTGCGGGGCCGGGGTCGGGTAAGACCGAGCTTTTGAGTCTCCGTGTGGCCAATATTTTGCAGATGACTGATACACTTCCCTCTTCGATTTTGTGTCTGACTTATACGGAGGCCGCAGCTGTGAATATGAGGAAAAGGCTTGCCGGGCTGATCGGAATGGATGCGTATAAAGTGGCGATTCATACTTTTCATGGCTTTGGCACGGAAATTATTAATAAAAACCCGGAATATTTTTATCATGGGGGCAGGTATAATCCTGCGGATCAGCTGACGCAGTATGCGATTTTGGAGAAAATTCTCGAAGATTTGAAACACACTTACTCCATTGGCTCATATCATCCACATCAGGGATTTACTTATTTGAAAGATATTCTCAGTAGAATTGATGAATTAAAAAAAGGTGGACTTAGTCCCGAAAATTTCAAACTATTACTAGATGAAAATAAGGATTTCCTGCAACAGGCTAATGGCTTGTTGGACCCTGTTTTTGCAAATACAGTAACGAAGAAAACTGTAGTATTAATTCCAGAACTAATTGAAAATCTAAGGGCTGTGAATTTTAAAGCGAGAACTAAGAAACTCCCCTATTTGAATGTAAAAGAAATTTTGATCAAAGCCTTGGAGGAAGCTTATGAGGAAGCCATTGCGGAGACAAAGGTAAACACTAAACCAATCACCGCCTGGAAAAAAGAATACACAAAAAAGAATAATGATAAAAAGGACGTCTTCAAGGATTTGGAGAAAAGTAAGGTACAATTTGAGCTTTGCGAGGTTTATGGGAGATATCAGCAGCAATTGCATAAAGAGGGATTTTTTGATTGGGCCGATATGTTGCTGGATACTGTGGACGCTTTCGGGAAATATCCTGAGCTGCGCTACAATTTGCAGGAACAATATTTGTATGTGCTTGTCGATGAATTTCAGGATACGAATGGAATTCAGATGAGATTTCTCGATCAATTGCTGGATGCGGAGGTGAATGAAGGCCGACCTAATATTTTAGCTGTGGGCGATGACGATCAGGCGATTTACAAATTTCAGGGCGCGAATATTGCTAATCTTATGGAGTTCCACAAAAAATATCGAGATCCAAAGATGGTCGTGTTACAGAAAAATTATCGCTCCACTCAGCCTATTTTAGATTTCGTGAGAAAAGTTATTTTGAAAGGAGAGGAAAGATTGGAAACAGCACTCCCTGACCAGATTAAAAAAGAACTTTCTGCTGAAAATAAGAACCTCATCACCGGAGAAATTGTCGAACAAGAATTCCCTACTATCCTGGAGGAATTAGTCTGGATCGCGGAAAACATTCAAGAGAAGCTGAAAACCGGCACACCGGCATCAGAGATTGCCGTGATTGCCCGAAAGCATAAAACCCTTGAGCTGACCGCAAAGGTTCTCGACTACTTTGGTATACCGGTGGCTTATGAGCGAAAGAAGAGCCTTCTTGAGCAAACTCATATTAAAGAGCTCGTTACGATCCTGAAATTTATCAATACCATAGCCACAAAGGACAAAAATGAAGCCGATGACTTCTTGCCGGAAATTCTGAGCTTCCCTTTCTGGAATATAGACAAAATTGCCATTTGGAAAATTTCAATTAAGGCTGATAAGGAGAGAAAACTTTGGCTGGAAGTCATGCTCGAAAGCCCTGATGAAAAACTGAAAAACATTGCCAACTTCCTGATCACACTTGGGATAGACGCGAAAGAAAAAACTGCCGAGGAAATTATTGATATGATCACCGGCATTGAGGCCGCGCACACCGCGCGGCACGGAGCCTTAGCATCGGAATCCGGCTTCAAGAGCCCATATAAGGACTATTATTTCAGCGCGGAAAAATTCGAAAATGAAAAACTGGAATATTTGAATCTTTTACAGGGTTTACAGGCTTTGCTTAAAAAAGTGCGTCAATATAAGGGAACCGGTGCGAAAACCGTTACTGACGTCATAGAACTCGTCGGGCTCCATGAAAAGCACAAGCTTGCGATGTACTACAAAAACGCCTTCAATAGCGATGAAAAGGCTATCAACCTGCTCACGGCGCATGGCGCCAAGGGTTTGGAGTTTGAGAATGTCTTTTTGTTGCATTGTCAGGATGGTGAATGGGTCAAAGGCTCCTCGTTCAATAAGATCTCTTTCCCATTGAATATTCCTCTAGCTGCTGATGCGGAGAATGATGATGACAAGCTGAGACTTTTCTACGTGGCTCTCACGCGCGCGAAAAGAAATATTTATCTTTGCCGCCACCACTATAATGACAAAGGTGAGGAACAATTGAAGCTGCGCTTTTTGGAGGAGGGAGAGGAAGAGAGGAAGAAAAAGGAAGGAATTAAACTTGAAGAACTTGACGCTATGGAAAAGGATTTCGCACAGAGCAAAGGCTTGGAGAAGCTTTTGTTGTTACAAATAAAGATCGAAAAGCACGAACTAAAAACCATTGAAGAAACTGAGATTCTAAGAGGTCTGCTAAAAAATTATAAATTGAGCATTACTCACTTAAATAATTTCTTGGATATTGCCGAGAAAGGCCCTCAAGTATTTTTGGAACAAAACCTTTTGCGCTTTCCGCAGCGACCAATGGTTTCCGGAGTATATGGAAATTCCATGCATAAAGCTTTGGAAAAATTCTCATTGGAATTCAAAAAAACTAAGGCTCTCCCCTCTTCTGAATTCTTACTCAAGCAATTTGAATATGACCTGTCTCAGCAAAGACTAAGCAAAAAAGATTTCGAACATAACTTGGAAAAAGGAAAGGACAATTTGACCGTTTACTATAATCAAAGGAAGGATTATTTCAATCCGCTGGACCGCTCAGAATTCAATTTCAAACGCCAAGGTGTGACAGTAGGCAACGCCGAGCTGACCGGTAAAATCGACAAGATGAGCTACGACGAAGAAAAGAAGGAAATCACCGTCTACGACTACAAAACCGGCAAACAATTAAAGGATTGGCATCACGGCTCCCCTCACCAAAAGCTAAAAGCCTGGAGATACCGAAACCAGCTAATTTTCTACAAAATCTTGGTCGAAAACGCCCGCGACTTGAAAGGCAAATACAAAGTCCGCCAGGGCTTCTTGGAGTTTTTGGAACCGGTAGATGGGGCAATCAAACTCCTGCCACTTGATATTACGGAGGAAGAGACTGAGAGGATGAAGAAGCTGATTGTGGTGGTATATGGGAAGATTATGGCGCTGGATTTTCCTGATGTGAGTATGTACCCGAAGACGATGGAAGGCGTGGAGGGCTTTGTGGGGGATTTGGTGGATGGATAGTATTTTTAAATTGAAATTATGGCTTATATTTTTATGGATGAAAGTGGGGATTTGGGATTTGATTTTTCAAAGAAGAAAACTTCAAAGTTTTTCATAATTTCTTTTCTCTTTGTTGATGGAGAAATGGAGAAAAAACGAGTTGGTAAAATTGTTAAAAAAGTCTTTTCTAATTTTAGTAAAAAAGAGGTTAAATTCCATCACAATGCTTTGCATGCTTACAAAGAAACTCCAACAATTCGAACTCAAATTCTTGGAAGCTTATCAAAAATGCCGGTTTCTATTATGTCTATTTGCCTTAATAAAAAGAATGTTTATACATCGTTACAGGATGAGATGCACCTTCTGTATAATTACGTAACTAATATTTTGCTTGATAGAATATGTAAAAAGAAGATTCTACCATTGGATAAAAAAATTCATTTGATAGCTTCTCAGAGAGAAACAAATAAATTTTTAAACAAGAATTTCAAAGGTTATCTAGAAAAACAGGCAAAAAACAAACACAGTATTAATATTGAAGTTGAGATCATGCCGTTTTTTAATAACAAATGTCTTCAGGTAGTTGACTTTGTTTCTTGGTCACTTTTTAGATATCGAGAATATGGAGACAATTTTTATCGTAATTTGATAAAGAATATACTTATAGAGGAAAATGATCTTTTCCCATAAAAAGAACCTTGTTCGCTGAGACCTAAGCCTCAAGAGGAACCATACGGAGCCCCACGAACAAGGAATTACCTTCTGTATGTATTATAGCGCTAGTGCCGGCACTTTGTCTATATTAATTGACAATAGTAATTGACTACTTTATCTCCTTTTAAGGTTGAAAAGATATTCAATCCTTATTCTTTGTGCTAGGATCAATCCGTAAAATCAGAGTCAAAAAAATAATAAACTATGACAACCAATAATCGAAAACAACTTCACGAAAGACTTTGGTCAGCAGCAGTGCAGCTACGAGCAAATTCCGGCCTTAAGCTTAATGAAATCTCTGAGCCAATTCTTGGTCTGATCTTCTTGAAATTCGCGGATGTGCGCTTCAAGCGAGCTCAAGCAGAAATGGAAGCCGATAGAACTAATACTCAAGGCAGACAGGCCCCACTTACTCCTGATCACTACAAATCAAAAGGTGTTTTGTACTTACCTGAAATCGCCACCTATTCTTATCTCATGAGTCTGCCTGAAAGTGAGAATATTGGGTTGTCAGTGAATAACGCTATGAAGGAGATTGAAGCAAAAAATACTGATCTCGCTGGTGTACTTCCGCAAGACTTTACTTCACTTCATAAAACTCCTGGAGAAAATACTAAAATACTCATTACCCTTCTTAAAAACTTCAATCAGATTCCCGATGATATCGAAGGTGACGCTTTCGGTGAAATTTACGAATACTTTCTTGGTGAATTTGCTCGATCAGAAGGTGCGAAAGGTGGAGAATTCTTTACTCCTCAGTCAATCGTAAAACTTCTAGTAGAAATTATTGAACCATATCATGGAAAAATCTTAGATCCTGCTTGTGGAAGTGGTGGAATGTTTGTGCAATCTGCAAACTTTGTAAAAGCTCATTCAAAGACTGCAAGAATAATGAATGAAATTGCTATTTACGGTCAGGAGAAAGGCAGCAGCAATATTCGCACTGCAAAAATGAATCTAGCGATCCATGGTCTGTCCGGAAAAATTGCCGAAGTTAATTCTTTTTATGAAGATGCTTTTAATAGCGTCGGCACTTTTGATTTTGTGCTCGCTAATCCCCCATTCAACGTCAAAGGAAAGGATAAGAATAAGCAAATTGTAATTGATGCGGCAAAGATCAAAGGTGATCCTCGTTACTATCTGGGACTACCTATTACCGGCCAAGGAGAAATCTCAAACGCCAATTATCTCTGGATGCAAATGTTTGCTAGTGCTCTAAATCCTCAGGGCCGAGCTGGTTTTGTAATGTCTAATGCTTCCAGTGATGCCGGTAATGCCGAAAAAGAAATCCGTAAAAAAATGGTTGATGCCGGATTGGTGGATGTGATTGTTTCCGTTGGAACAAATATGTTTATGAATGCCCCTCTTTCCTGCACTCTCTGGTTTTTTGATAAACGTAAACACGGCACTGACAGGCA
Source organism: Candidatus Peribacteria bacterium (assembly GCA_943358175.1). GTDB lineage: Bacteria > Patescibacteriota > Gracilibacteria > UBA1369 > LOWO2-01-FULL-3 > JACRIB01. Next base: position 24,814 of record CALRGV010000002.1, on the reverse strand, counting down.
AAACAAAGTTCTTTTCATCAATGCTCAGGATATCTTTACTGTTGTGGATCGTGCTCATAGTGATTGGACTGATGAGCAAATTCAAGAAATTGCGAGTATTGTGCGTCGTTATCGGGAGGAAGATGGTGAAGCAAAATATGAGAACATAAAAGGACGATGCAAAGTGGCCACACTCGAAGAAATCTGCACCAATGAATATTCTCTCAATCCTGGACGCTATGTAGAGATTATAGAAAAGGAAATGAGCAATGTGGATTTTGATGCGAGGATGAAGGAGCTAAGAGATGAATTCACTACGCTCACGCAGGAAGCTCATGGATTGGAGCAGAAAATTATGGAGGATTGGAAGAGTATTTAATTATGGCGAATTCGCCATAATTAGAATGTTGCCGTATAATTGAAAATATAGAAAATTACAGATTATTATTTAAAAGAATTAACTAATTTATGCAAATAGTTAAAGGAGAAATACGTAATGAATTTAGCCGCGATCTTTATTGGGGGCGTATTCAATTTACTTCTGACGATAAAAGTAAAACTTCCAATGTTTTATTTTGTGCATCTACTGAATATTTGTGGAATTTATTTCATGACATTAATTTTAAGCAAAATCAGTTGAATGCTTGGTATGAAGATACAGTTGTAAAGAAATGGGAATCTTTTGGGGATCAAATATTTGAGGATGAAGTCTATTTTGATTCTTATTCTGTAACGGCTGAGGGAAAAGCTAATGGGTTTGAGTTTTTACAGACTAAAATTAAAACGTAAATGTATGGATAAGATTATTGAAAGCCTTTTAGAAATCCCCGAGGAAACTAATACTATTGAATTTAAGAGATTTGATGGTGGGAGTAAGAATATATCAAAAATTATCGAGTCTATAGCTGCTATGTCAAATACCGAGGGTGGTACTATAGTTTTAGGAATCGATGATCCAGAGAAGACAAAATTAAAGGGCGAGGCCAGGATATATGGAATTGAAGAAAATAAGGATCATTACGATGCCTTGGGTAGAGAAATTCAAAAGATTGAACCCCCTCTATCTGGAATTTGGCCACCTGAATTAATTCAAACGGAAGAAGGAGGCAGGAGAATTGCCCTGATAAAAATACCGAAAGCTAGTGAGCATCTTCATTCTGTTGATGGTCACGTTTATGTTCGTCAGGAAAAAAGTAATAAGCGATTATCAACTGATGAAGCTATTCAGTTCTCTTATGCTAGGGGCTTTCAAAAAGCTGATAAGGAGTTGGTGGATGTAGATTTTAATCTATTGAATACTGAGTATTATATTGAATGGGTTAATGCTAGAGGGTTGAGAGGTAAAAATGTACAGGAAATATTGGAAAAGACCGGTTTAGCAAGAAAAGAGAAGTCGAAATTGTTGCCGACACGGGCTGCAGTATTGTTATTTGCTGAGTACCCTACTGATCTCATGGATACCAAATGTACTATACGAGTTTTTCAATATACCGGTACTATCGAAACTCTTAGGCAGACACCGAATTTGATCGGTCTTCCGAAGACGATTAGTGGGCCGGTTGTTAAACTTATTAAAGACGCTCATGTTTACGTTCTAAATCTTTTGCGTTCTGGGATAAGAATACCATCTGGATTTGTGACACAGTATCAAATGCCGGAGAGAGCAGTGCAGGAAGCAATAACTAATGCGGTAATACACAGAGATTATCATATAAAGAAGGACATTATAGTAAAAATATTTGAAGATAGGATTGAAATAGAAAATGCTGGATTACTTCCTTACAATATAACTGCAAGAAATATTGGCAGAGTGAGGGCTGATGGTTATAGAAATGATCTTCTTGTTAAGCATTTACGTGAATTCCCATCACCTCCTAATCTTGACCAGAATGAAGGAGTTCGTGCTATGCGTAATGAGATGGATGCACAAAATTTGTATCCACCTATATTTTGGACCTATCCTCATATTCAAAATGCTGTACGCGTTATTTTATTGAACGAGAAGAGAGCATCAGAATGGGAGAAGGTTAATTTCTTTTTTCAAAAACATAAATATATTACTAATGCTGAAGCACGTGAGGTCACGAAGATTACTCAAAGAGACAAGATGTCTAAAATGCTTAAAAAATGGGTGGAGCAGGGCCTTCTTTTGCAAATTAAGCCATCGCCTGGCTACATGAAGGGCTATAAATATAAATTGGCTAACGCCTCGGAATTGAGTAAGTAGTTTTACTTGCATCGACCAAAGCAAGTAAAAACAAAATGGCTTGCTGAAGCTGATAATCTAGAGTTTTACTTGCAAATTACCTCTAAAAACCAGTTACCGAGGATTGCTCGGCAACTGCCAAAGAACTAAGTCTAAATTGCCCATGAAGAAAGAATTTCCGTTAACATTACAGCAACTCAAAACCATCTACGAACCGGACTGGGATCTTTTTGTTGAAGAACTCATCCCAAATTGTTTTTGCGCTAATTGTCCTGGTCCCGTATCTATTGTTAATTACACTATTGTTGTTAACGACCTTAACGATATCATCCTGACGGGCCATTGCGCGGTATGTGATGATAGCGTAAATAGATATATTGAAACCGGTGAAGATGAGTACTATGTAGCGAGGATTCAGAGGGTGAGGAAGGAGATGAGAAAATAATTTATAAAATCGTATGGCAACTTGGACTACAAAAAAACTGAAGGAATTAACCACTAAGATTGGTAGCGGAGCTACTCCTCGTGGTGGGAAGGATTCTTACCATAAGGAAGGAACTCCATTGATCAGAAGCCTAAATATATATGATTTGAGTTTTAGCTATGATGGACTATCTTTTATTGATGAATCTCAAGCAAAACAGTTAGATAATGTTACGGTTGAAAAAGATGATGTTTTGCTAAATATCACAGGAGCCTCTGTTTGTAGGTGTACTTCTGTCCCTGATAATCTTGTTCCCTCTAGGGTTAATCAACATGTTGCAATTATTCGAGCAGACAGAAAAAACTTATTAGGAAAATATCTTAAGTATGTTTTAGTAAGTTCTGCTTATAAGCGCGAGCTATATGGATTGGCGAGAACAGGTGCAACAAGAGAAGCATTAACCAAGATTGATATTGAAAATTTTGAAATAAAATTACCTGATATAGAAGCCCAATCCCTCATCGCCTCCGTCCTCTCCGCCTACGACGATCTGATTGAAAATAATGAAAAGCGCATCAAGGCTCTGGAAGAAATGGCGCAGCTGCTTTATACCGAGTGGTTTGTGAAATTCAAATTTCCCGGCCATGAGAAAGTAAAAATGGTGGATAGTGGCACGGAATATGGTTCGATTCCTGAGGGGTGGGAGGTGAAGAGGTTTTATGATGTTGTAAATAATTTTGATTCAAAGAGGAAGCCAATTTCGAGCATGAAAAGGCAGAAAATTCAGGGTAAATATCCATATTATGGTGCGGCTAAAATCATTGATTATATAAATGATTATATATTTGATGGTCGATATTTGTTGGTTGCGGAAGATGGGTCTGTTATAACTCCGGATGGGAAACCTATGTTGCAGTTTGTTGATGAAAAATTTTGGGTTAGTAATCACGCACATATTGTTCAAGGAAAATTACTATCTACCGAAATCTTATACTTACGATTATGCAGATTCAATATCAAATCATTAATTACTGGCTCAGCGCAGCCAAAAATAACCAAGGATAATCTCAGTCGTATTGTATTTATTGTTCCTGGCGAGGATGTTAAAAATGCTTTTGGTGCTATTGTGAGTCACTGTTTTGATGAAATTTTCAATTTACAAAAGCAAGATCAAAATTTATCCAAAACTCGAGACCTCCTAATTCCCCAATTAGTAACCGGGAAAAGAATTTTTAAATAAATCATATGAATTATTTTAGTCGCAGAAATGAATATGTTGTTGAATACTCTGGGCATGAGGAAGCTTCTTCACCTCTTCGTAAGCGTTTGTTTTCTATAATAGAAAAATATGTGGGTCAAAATTCTCCTTATGGTAGTGGCCTTCCTTGGTTTATTGATTCTGTAAATTTTGAGCACAGAGTCGAACAAGAATTTACTGACAGAACCGTATCTTATGTATTTAAAAATGGTGAATTTCATGAGATTTTTTCTATTATAGAAATATTTTTAGATATGACTCGAGGAATAGATTCTAGTAGGGCGGGTAGTTCTTTTATAGAAGTTCTTCGAGCATTTTCCTTGTCTGGTTCTGTCTATACTTTAAGTCAAAATAGTAGAATTGAGTTAGAAATTGATAAAGATTCTGCCGAGAAAATTGATTCTATGAAATCAATACTTGCTCCATATCCTGAATTTTCACAAAGATTTTTTCAAGCGGTTGCTAATCTTGTTGGACGTAGAGCAAAACCGGAAGATGTTGTGAAGGATATTTTTGTAGCGGCAGAAGGATACCTGAAAGCTGTTACTGGAGAGTCTGGGTTTGGAGATGCTGTGAAGGATCTACTCAAGAAAAATCTCATAAATAGGGAGCAAAAAAAAGTCTTAGACGCTATTCATGCATTTCGTTCTGATGCAGATGGCGCTGGGCACGCAGGTAATTCTGCAACTCCAACAGAAAAAACGGCTTTGTGGTTTCTTGATACGGTGGTTGCACAGCTGAGAATGATTGATAAAGTAATTCAAAAATGATGAAAAATATTCTTTCTTTATCATCATTTGAAGCAAAAGAATTTCTGCTTAAGGAAGAGAGTTATTTTAGCTTTGATTTGCCGCTATATTTTCAATTTGCACAACTTTTGGCAGTTTTATCAAAAAATACATATGGTAAGTCATTATCTGATTGCTATAAAATTTACGAAGAAGATGGTAAAAAAATAGTAAAAAAACCTGAAGATTTTGAAAATGTTAATTATGAGTTGTTAAATAATAAGGATGGAGAATATGCTTGGAGGCTTTTTCAACTTATACATCCTGTGCTGTATGTTTTTCTTGTTTCTGAGATTACAAAAGAGAGTAATTGGAAGCTAATTTTAGAAAGATTTGCAGAATTTAAAAAAGATTCTTGTGTAGAATGCGTGAGCTTACCTATTGTCTCTGGGGTTGAGGGCCACGATAAGGCAAATCAAATTACGAGTTGGTGGAAGAATGTTGAGCAAAAATCAATTGAATTGGCAATGGATTATGAATATATTTTTGAAGCGGATATCGTTGGATGCTACGATTCAATTTATACTCATTCCATTGCTTGGTCTTTGCATACAAAAAAAATTGCAAAGGAAAAAAGAAATGATAAAGGATTAATTGGTAACATAATAGATATCCATCTGAGAGGTATGTCTAATGGTCAAACAAATGGTATTCCTCAGGGGAGCGTTTTAATGGATTTTGTTGCGGAAATCGTACTGGGACATGGAGACGAATTACTGGGTCACAAACTTTCAAAAATCGAGAAAGATCAATACAAAATAATAAGATATAGAGACGATTACAGGATTTTCGTAAATGATCCTCAGTTAGGCAAAGAAATAATTAAAAGTCTTTCCGAGGTTATGAGTGAACTTGGAATGAAGCTGAATGCACAAAAAACTAAATGTTCTGATAATATTGTGCTTAGTGCTATAAAGCCAGATAAGATGTATCTTATGGCCAATGATAGACAATCAAATAATATTATGGAGGAGCTTTATATAATCAGTTGTTTAGCACAAAAATTCCCAAATTCCGGTTCTGTTGTTAAAAAATTACAAAAATTTAACGATAGGATCTTTTCTAGAAAATTACCTGAGAATAAGTTTGTGGCTATCAGTATTTTGATAGACATCGCTTTCAAAAATCCAAGAGTATATCATCTAATAGCGGCTATTCTGAGCAGGCTTCTGGTTTCTTTGAATGATGAGGATAAGAAACTGATTATTAAAAAGGTACAAAATAAGTTCAAAAAAATTCCCAATACTGGTCATTTGGATTTGTCGTTACAAAAAATTACTCTTAAAATCGATCGCACTATTGAATATAATGAATTTTTATGTAAAAAAGTATATGGAGATGAGGGGCAAATTTGGAATTCAGAATGGTTGATAGATGAATTAGCGACAATTATAAATTCAGCTGAGATTATCGATCAAGAAAAAATCAAGAAACTTGATATGGTTATAAATACAGATGAGGTGAATATTTTCAAACAAAACAATTATATCTATTAAATAATTCATGAACCCATTCTCCGAAGATAATTTAGTCGAACAGACCGTCATTAAACTCATCAAAGATATATGGGGTGATAAGGCGTGTCATATCAATGCTTATAAGGATGAGCAGGATTTATTGCTTGGGAGGGAGAATCGGGGGGAGGTGGTGTTGAAGAAGTATTTGTTGGATGCGATGAGGAAGATTAATCCGGGAAGACCTGAAGAGCAGCTTAATCAGGCTATGGATGCTATTACGCGGGATAGGTCGAATTTGAGTTTGGTGAAGGCTAATCAAGTGATTTATAAACTTTTGAGAGATGGGGTGAATGTAAATGTTGTGGGAGATAATGGTGATAGCTGGACCGAACTGGTGAAGTTTTTTGATTTTGATAATGTGGAGAATAATAATTTTTTGGCGGTGTCGCAGTTGTGGGTAGTAGGAGAAATGTATACGCGTCGACCAGATGTGGTGCTTTTTGTGAATGGGATTCCCCTGCTGCTATTAGAACTCAAAGCTTCTCATAAAAGCTTAGTGGATGCGCACCGAGATAATATTCGTGATTACAAGGATACTATTCCAAAACTATTTTGGTACAATATGGGAATTGTTATTTCCAATGGTATTGAAAATAAATTTGGATCTATGACAGCGGAATATGAGTTCTTTAATGAATGGAAAAAAGAGGAGAGAGAAGAGGATAAGCCAAAAACTGACTTGGCTACTATGCTTAGTGGGGTCTGCAATAAGGTGCGAATGCTGGATATTTTTGAGAACTATATTTTGTTTGATGAAGCAAAAGGTGAGGCAAAAAAAATTGTTCCTAGATATTTTCAGTACTTTGGCGTTAATCGTGGGTTTGAAAATGTGGTGCATCGTAAGGAGCTGGGTGGAAAACTGGGAGTTTTTTGGCATACACAAGGCTCAGGAAAGTCTTATTCCATGGTTTTTCTTTCGCAAAAAGTTCTACGCAAATTGAAGGGTAATTTTACTTTTGTAATCGTGACGGATAGGACGCAGCTGGATGGGCAGGCGTATGATAATTTTGTGAATGTTGGAGCAGTTACTGAGAAAAGGGTGCAAGCAGATTCTATAGCTGATCTTAAGTATTTATTAAGAGCAGACCATCGTCAGATTTTCACTACGATTCAAAAATTTCAGGATATTAGTGGAGCAATATCTGAGCGGGAGGACATCATTGTGATGACCGATGAGGCACACCGTACTCAATACGATAGTATGGCACTTAATATGCGTAAAGCTTTGCCAAAGGCATCTTTCATCGGTTTTACCGGTACACCGCTAATGGCGGATGGTGAAGCTGAGACAGTGAAGACTTTTGGTAAGTATGTATCTGTCTATAACTTTGGTCAGTCTGTAGCGGATGGAGCTACGGTTCCTTTGTATTATGAGAATCGTGTGCCTAGGTTGAAAAATGTTAATGAAAATCTTGAAGAGCAGTTGGGACAGCTAATGGATAGATATGATCTTGATGAGGATGAAGAAGAAAAGCTGGAGAGAGAATATTCTAATTTTTATGAAATTGTGACTCGTGAAGATCGTTTAGATACTGTGGCGCGAGATATTGTGGAGCATTATGTGGGACGAGGATATGATGGAAAGGCTATGGTGGTTTCTATTGATAAGAAAACTACTTTTAGGATGTATGATAAAGTTCAAAAGGAGTGGAAGAGATATATCGCTAAATTGGGGATGGATCTTTCACGAGCGACGGATGAGCGCGAGCATGAAAAAATCTTGGCGAAACTGGAACAGCACGAAAACGTGGACATGGCTGTGATGGTGAGCTTGGGCGATAACCAAAATGAAATTGCTGACATGGAAGAGTTTGAAATTGATGTGAAGCCAATTCGTGAGAGAATAATTCGTGGAAATCTGGAAGATGAATTTAAAAAAGCTGATGGTAATCTGCGCATAATTTTTGTCTGTGCGATGTGGCTTACTGGCTTCGATGTGCCTAATCTTTCTACTTTGTATTTAGATAAGCCACTGAAAAATCATACTTTGATGCAAACTATCGCTCGTGCTAATCGCGTGGCTGATGCCGGGAAGAAAAATGGATTAATTGTAGATTACATTGGTGTATTCAAAAATATTGAGCGCGCCTTGGCTTTGTATGCAGCTAGTGGAGTGGATGAAAATGAGATTATTAAAAGCAAAGATGAGCTTTTAAATAATTTAAAGAACGCACTTAGTGTTGTGAAGGATTTTATGAGCGATGAGCAAATCGGACTGGAGTCTCTGATACAGGCGCCGAGTGATCAGAAAATGTTGCTACTGGGTAAGTATGCGAATGTCATAATTGGACAGCAAGAGAAAAAGAAGAAGTTTTTGAATCTTGCCAGTGATTTACAGAGTACTTATCGTTCCGTATTGCCTGATCCGGATGCGGAAAATTATTACATGGAAGTTACGGCTGTGCGTGTGCTGGCTTCGCGTATTCGCGACGTAGGGTCACAGAGTGTTGATGTTTCCCAGGTTAAAAAAGATTTGGAGGACTTGCTCGATAAATCTATTCAGGCTGGAGAGTATGTTATTTCGTCTCACAAAAAAATAAAGGATTTGAGTGCTCTCGATGCCGATGCGTTGCAAACATTTTTTGCCGGTCTGGATAATAAAAATTTACAGGTAGAGGCGATGTCAGCCGAGCTTGAGCAAAAAATTACCGAGATGATGAAGAGGAATAAAAAACGAGCAGGCTTCATGGAGAGATTGGTTGCATTATTGCAAGAATATAATAGTGGCGCACATGATGTTGATCAGCTTTTTGAGGATTTGGTTGGGTTGGCAAAGGACTTGAGTGAAGAGGAGCAGCGATCAGTGAAAGAGAATTTGAGTGAGGATGAGTTGGCAATTTTTGACTTATTAGTTAAAGAAAATCTAAATCCTGATGAGGTAGCGAGTATCAAAGGTGCTACTCATGAATTGCTTATGAATTTGCGTCCGCTTCTAGTTCCTCACTGGAGAGATTTTGAAACCAATAGAGCTGGAGTTAAAATCACCATATCGGATTTGTTGTTCACTAAACTTCCAGAGCCGAAATATTCAGAAAAAGAATGTGAATTAAAGGGGTTTGAAGTCTATAATTTTGTGTATGAGCGTTATCATGACGCGAGAGATTTGGCTCAGGTTTAATAATCCACCATGAAATTTTCACCAAAAATCTACCAAGCCATAAACAAAGCAGGAGCACTGCACGACGGACAGGAACGTAAGGGCGATGGGTTGCCTTATATTGTGCATCCGTTCTCTGTTGCCATGATTCTGATGGAATACAGTCAGGACGAAGATATAATAGTGGCAGGCTTACTACATGACACCATTGAGGATACCGGCTATACCAAAGAGCAAATGAAGGAAGAGTTTGGGGAGAGAGTGACTTCCCTAGTGTGTGATTTGACTGAGCTGCCAAAGACCTTCTCGTGGCAGGAACGGAAGGATGCTTATTTGAAACATCTTGCGGGGGCTGGTCATGAATCAAAGCTGGTTTGTGCAGCTGATAAATTACAAAATTTACAGTCGATGCTTGAGGCGTTTAGGAAGTTTGGAGAGAAAGCGCATGAGAAATTTAATGCGCCGGCGGATAAGAAGCTTTGGTTTTATGAGGAGTGCGTGAAGATATTTAAAGAGGATGCGGAGATGCCGGAGAAGATAGTTCGGGATTTGGAGGGGGTGTTGGGCCAGCTATTCGGAAATTCCTAATAACTGCGACTAACGGATGGTCTGTTCAAATTTCTGTTTTTGAAATTATAATGTGTGCTATAATTGAAGCATGAGTAAAGATACTATCGATATAGAGGATTTATTACTTTTCATCTTGGGCAATTCCAGTCCCAATATGGGAATAAAAAAACTTAATAAGTTGGCGTTTTTTATTGAGTTTACTTATATCTTTGAGAATGACAAGAAACTTACAAATGCTGATTACGCAGCCATTCCAATGGGCCCTGTGATAAATGACTATAAGGTTTTGATAAAAAATCTTGTGAGCAGCGGGAAGATTACTCAAAATAAGAAAGCTGATGGCGGAATGGAGGATTACCTACCATTGGTAAAACCTAGGGAATTCAGTCCAGAGCTAACAGGTTTTTTGTTGACAGTGTTAGACAGATATAAGAATTTAAGTCCAAAGCAGTTGGAAGATTTAAGCCACGGGTTGGATTCCTATAATATAACTGTTCACGAAAATCGTGGAGACATGGGGAAAATTATCGATAAAGATTTAGCGTTACTGGATTCAAGCCTGTCTTTAACTGATTTATGAGCGGAGTAAATGTGACATTTCACAGCGATTACGAGAAGAACTCTAAGCAGGTTAAAGATCAGCGTGTTTTTAAGGTTGTGGAAAGGAAGTTTAAATTTCTGCGTGCTGTCGGATTGTCTTATCCCTCTTTAAATGCAAAACAACTAAATAATATTTTTGAGAATGGAGTTCCTGTTTGGGAGTTTTATATAACAAAAAAGTGGCGTTGTCTTTTTACATATGATTCTACTAAAAATGAGATTGTAGTATTGAAGATATCTAATCATTTATGAAAACCCATGAAACTCCCCAGCACATTTAAACTCATCATCTCTATCCTTATCGCTGAGCTTGCCGGGATAGTTGGGGCGGGGTTTACTGTGCCGAGTATTGCGGGGTGGTATGCGAGTCTGGTCAAGCCGGAGCTCAATCCGCCGGCGTGGGTGTTTGGGCCGGTGTGGACGACGCTTTATGCGCTGATGGGGATCGCGGCGTTTTTGGTTTGGAAAAAGGGGTGGGGGCGAAAAGATGTAAAAATTGCTCTCAGCGTTTTCATTGTTCAGCTCGTCCTAAATACACTTTGGTCAATAATCTTTTTCGGGCTGCATAGTGCGGGCGGCGCGCTCATTGAAATCATTTTGCTCTGGCTGGCCATTCTGGCTACGATCGTCACTTTTGCCAAAATTTCCAAAGCGGGGGCGTGGCTGCTATTGCCATACATCCTTTGGGTCAGTTTTGCGGGGTATCTTAATTATATGATTTGGGTGCTGAATTGAGTGATGGGATTTTGAAACTGGGAAATGTTAAGGATTACTTAGCAGTTCAAAAAGAGTAGCTATTCGGTAATTCCTAATAGCTCAAGGCAGTGAATTGAGCGAAAATTCAGTTATCAAGGATTTCTTTACAACTGAATTTCTAAAAGATTGTTTATATAAAATAATTTCATGCGTTCCGCAACATGATTGCCCAGAATGTTGTTGACGGTGAGTGTGTACTCACCTATCATCAGTTCATGAGACTTATTTCTTTACGGAAATTATATGCAAGGACCAGATGAAATAACAAAAATAGCTATTTTCGAGGGGAGGAACATTAGAAAAATTCTACATGGTGGTGAATGGTGGTTTTCAATAGTGGATATCATTCAGGCGCTAACCGATAGTACGCAGCCGAGTAAATACTGGACGGCAATGAAGGCAAGAGTAGAGAATGAAGGTGAATTTCAGTTATCTACAATTTGTAGACAACTGAAATTGGAAGCTTCTGATGGTAAAAAATATGCAACTGACTGTGCCAATACCGAAGCTATATTTCGCATTCTCCAGTCTGTACCGTCACCTAAGGTGGAACCATTGAAGCGTTGGTTGGCCAAAACTGGATATGAAAGAATCCAAGAAATAGAAGATCCTGAATTGGCGACAAAACGTACGCGTGTTCTCTATAAGTCAAAAGGTTACTCGGATGATTGGATTGAAAAGCGCATGCGCGGTATCGCAATTCGCGAAGAGCTTACTGATGAATGGAAAAATCGCGGTGCTAATAATCATAGAGATTATGAGATTTTAACTGCGGAAATTTCAAAAGCTACATTTGGCCTTACTCCAAATGAATATAAAAATCTGAAGGGTTTAAAGCGTGAAAACTTACGTGACCATATGGATGATTTTGAACTGATTTTCAATATGCTCGGAGAACGCGCGACTACGGAAATTCATCGTAATGAAGAATCCCAGGGAGTCGCAAAACTAAAAAGCGACGCGAAAGCCGGTGGTGATATTGCCGGAGGAGCTCGACAGAAACTTGAAGAGAAACTTGGTAGATCAGTCGTTACGAAGCAGAATTTACTGAAGAATCCTCAAAGTAAAAAATCCCTAGAATAATGTCCAAATTTTACAAACCCCAACGCACTCGCAATCTTTATAATCCGACGTCCACCTCACCTTTTCGTTTGAGTCGGTCGAAGATTGATTTGTTTATCAAGTGCCCGAGGTGTTTTTATCTAGATCGCAGACTTGGTGTGGGGCAGCCGCCGAGTTTTCCGTTTTCGCTGAATTCGGCTGTGGATACTTTGCTCAAAAAAGAGTTTGATGGATATAGGGTCAAAGGTGAAGCGCATCCCTTAATGAAAGCGGCCGGAGTATATGCCGTGCCGTTCAAACATGCTCAAATGGATGAGTGGCGCGATTCCATGCGCAGAGGTATCACCTATCAAGTGCCGGAAACAAATCTTCTAGTGACCGGTGGCGTGGATGATGTGTGGGTGGCGCCAAACGGTGAGCTGATTATTGTGGATTATAAAGCGACTTCTAAAGATGGTGAAGTGAGTCTTGATGCCGAGTGGCAGGATGGTTACAAGCGACAAATGGAGGTGTATCAGTGGCTCTTTCGGAAAAATGGATTTGCGGTGTCTGGGGTTGGATATTTTGTGTATTGCAATGGCGTGAAGGATAAGGCGGGGTTTGATGGAAGGTTGGATTTTACGGTGAAGCTGATTCCGTATGCGGGCGATGATGGCTGGGTGGAAGGAAAAGTGCGAGAATTACATGAGTGTCTATGCGGGGAAGAGATTCCGGGTGCTGGCGAGGCGTGCGACTATTGCGCGTATGTGGCGGCGGTGAATGGGAAAGAGGCGCAAGGGAAGTTGTTTTAGGTATTGATTTTGGATGATTGACATTCAAATATTTTCCGTGATATAAACATCTCCATTTAATAATTTTTTAAATATGGGAACTACTCCGAGAGAAGATGATGATAAGGCTTTAGTAGATGCTGAAGGTTTGGATGTGCCTGCTGAGCAAGGAGCTGCTGCTCCGGAACCAGTAGAGGCTGTGGATGCTGATAGCGTAGTTCCTTCAATCACAGATGGCGAAGGTAGTCTTTTGCAAATGACGGCTTTAACAATGCCAACGGCTGCCGAAGTTCTTAATGATCCTATTATGCAGGAAATGGCTGAGCAAATAGAATCAGCTGATTATTATCATGTTTTTGAGGTGGCTAATGCAATTGCGGTAAGATATATGGTTGAAAGAGTTATCCCAAAACTTCCTGGAGATAAGCGAAAAGCGGCAGAGATGGTTGTCACCTACGTGAATTATTCGAATGCTTCCCAAAACGAAAAACCTGCTTTCTTGCAATTGGCTGCTGCGTACCAAACTGTTTCCCGAATTGTGATGACAAATATGCTGGGAGAAACAGCTGAAGAGGCTGAAGCTAAAGGATTTACGGCTCTCGAAGCCGTGGAGCTAAAAGGAGATGCGGAACTCGCAGGTATTATGGACGATATGTTTATCAAATGGCAAGGGATGAGGCATGCATGCAGTGAAGAAAAAAGAGCAGAATTGGGTTTTACAAGCAGATGGCACATGACAGTAGAAGATGGCCAGGGTGGTTATATGGAGGTTCCGGTTCAAGAATTTATGTCTAAAGAATACGGTGACGCGAATTATGTTATTGACACTTTGATTGATGAATTAAGTGATTTGAAAGGAAATCCAAAAGTGGATCAAAGTTTGTTAGCTTTAAAATTAGATTTTTATGACAAGCTTCTTAAAGCTATGAATACCACTGATGTTAAGGAAGTTGATGCTGCTTGGGAAGCGACAGAACGTGCGTTTGTAAGACAGGCTAATGCTCCCGGAAATAGAATTGTTTCGACTCATTCTCAGGAATGGGGTTATGCCGGTAATTCATCCGGAATTGGGCCTGAACTGACAGTAAAAGTAATTGTGCCAAATCACCCTTCAGACTTGGCTAAGGCCGAGGCATTAAAAGATGTGAAGGAAAAATTACCGGCTCTGCTTACCGGTATGCCAAAAGCCTTGTCAGGTATTGATAGTATTGGAATTGAAGGTGTCACTACGGTATACCCTGCTATTCAGTCAGGAGCTCAATTAGATTTCGAATCAGCAGGGCAAAATCTGCCAAATCACTTTAAGGTAAGAGATGAGGAAGGTGTTGTTTCAAATATGTCTCCGAATGTATTGATGAAGAGACTTAGAGAGGCTGGAGAAACTTTGTTTGTGAATTTTCTGCCAAAAGAATTGTTGGCTAAGGTTGATTACAATCAGGCTTTAGCTGATATTGCCAGACACGAAATGGGACACAATATTGGAGATAGAACTCCTTTCCGAGAAGGCCGCGACGCACAGGGATGCGAGGAGTGGAAAGCAAGCGGAACTGAATATGCTTTGGCTCATCTCAATGCAGAAAGTCTTTCTGATGATGCGCTCATTGGTTTCGTAGTTTCTCAAGTTGCTCAAGGTATGAGGTACGCCCAGAAGAGAAATGAAGCTTCTCAATATCCATACTATCTTTCTTATTTATCATTTGTGAGAGAAGCTCAGAATGCTGGAATTTTGCAGAGTGGTGAAGATGGCAAGTGGAGCTTCAATGGAGATAGAGCAAAGTTGTTGCAATATATCGATACTGTTAAGAATCAATGGGTTGAGCTGGAAGGAATTTACGAAAGTGCGGATCAAGCTAAGCATGATGCTTTCATCTCTAAACATTTCACTGACTTTATTCCTGACATGGATGGTATGGAAGCTGTGGGCGGAGCTAGAATCATGGACGAAACTACAGGAAAACCTATGCCTTCTTTGATGGCTGATGTTGCACAGTTCCTGCACAGGGAAGGAAAATAAATTTATTTATTTTCCCAGATTATAATCCACCTCTTTCGAATTATTCTCCTCGTCCGTTTCGGTAATCACATTGTCGGCGTCGACTATGATTTTGGCGGTGCCGGAGTCTGGGTATTGGTAGACGGCTCTTGAGATTGGGTAAGTGAAGCTAAAGGAATCGCCGGCGCTCATGGTGGTGTAGGAGTCTGTATTGGTGAATACTTCAGTATTGTTTATGTAGACACTGTATTTGAAGGGCTTTTTGCCGTCGATGTTGGCCGGGCCTTTGTTGGTGATCGTGACCTTGGCGCTAATATCTCCGTTTGGTTCGGTAGGGGCTATTATTACTAAATCTGTCTCAAGGTCCGACATCTCAGCGGCTGCGGAATCTACGGGAGCGGCCGGAGTGCCGGTATCTCTTTTTACTAATTGTCCTTTGAAAAGATTTTTATTTTGGGATTGCAAAGTAAACCCTCCAATTATGGCTCCAACCAATAGAACTGTGACTAAAGCTTTTGTGCGGACTTCCATAGGTGTGGAGTTAAGATGTTTTATTTCAAGAGTATATTATTCCAGTTTGAGTTATCCTTCAAGACTTGGTTTATCTATAAGCATTGGATTACTCTTGCCGCCGGCATCCCCTTCTGTAATTCTGCAAATATCTTTGTCTATTTTGTGGAATTCTTTGTAGGCAGAGTTGTACATGTTTACTGTAGTGCCGAGATGGCCGCCGAGTTTTTGTAAATATTCTTCATAACTCAAAACATGCTTGCCGAGCTGTTCGACATTCTTGCGAATTTCCTTGGCGGACTCTTCGATTTGGAGTGCTTTGAGGCCCTGAAGAACGGTCTGAAGATAAGCGAGAAAAGAAGTAGGAGAGACAATAATGACGTGTCTTTCTTTGAAGGCGTATTCAATTAAGTCGCGAGTATTTACTTTCAGACCACCGACTTGGGCCACAAGTAAATCATAATAAATGGCTTCGTGGGGAATAAACATGAAGGCAAAATCCATAGTGTTTTCCGATGGCTTTACGTATTTAGCGGTCTCATCGATACGATTTTTCAAATCAGCTTTGAATAATTTTTCCAGGCGGAGATGTTCGGCGGGATTTTTTTCTTCGGAGAGCCTGTTGTAATTTTCCAAAGAAAATTTCGAGTCTATCGGAATAATTTTATCTTTCACGAAAACTACGGCGTCCACAATGGTACCGTCTTTGAAGGGGTATTGCATTTGGAAGGATCCGGTTGGTAGAACATTTTTCAAAAGAGTTTCCAGATAATATTCTCCGAGGATTCCCCTTTGTTTAGGATTTTTTAGAATGTCTTCCAAACTTTGCATTTGTTCGGAAAAACTTAATACCTGCTTATTGGTTTCGTCGAGCTTGGTGAGTTTTTCAGTAACCTCGGTGATGAGTTTTACGTTTTGTTCGTATTGTTTTAAGGAAGTGGTGGAAGAATGTTCCAGTCCTTTGGCCAATCTGTCGTGGATTCTATCCAATTTGTCGTCTGTTTCCTTACGATTGATGTGCTGACCTTCGCGAATATCTTTGCGTAAGGATTCGATGTATTCAAAAAGCATCTTATTTTCCTGCTCGTTTGGACCGGTTTTGCTGAGGTGTTGTTTATATATTAGGAACATCAGTGCTCCGAGAATGCCTATGCCTATCACAATAATTAAATTTTCCATGAATTTGGTGCTTGTTATGTATTATTTAAAATACACTAACTCTCCTTTACTTTGAAACTGTTTTTGCGTAGACTTCAAACGTTTTTTATTGTGTTAATTTATATTTATCAATGTCCACCAAAATTGCCGATTTAGCAGAAAAGTTAGGTGTTAGTCTGAAGGTTTTAAAAAGCAAGCTTGCCGATCTTGGAGTAAAAGTGGCTCCCAGAGCGCGTGTAATTGATGATGAAAGCGCTGCTTTGGTTAGTGCTGAATTAAAAAAGAATGAAAAGAAGGTTGAAAGTACAGCGGTTGAAAAAGAGGAAAAAGTGGAGGAGCAATTGATCGATGTAGAGAAGGGTCCCGAGGATATCGCCGGTATCTATGATGAAATGATTTCTGAGGAACGTGAAAGAGAGATTGTTAAAAGTCAGCGTAAAAAAACTGCCGGCAAGGATACAGGTAAAGATAAAAAGCCTGATATAAAGGCTCATGCACCGGTGATTATTCAGCCAAGTGGTCCGATTGCTATCCCGGAGGCTATTTCAGTAAAAGAGTTTGCGGAAAAAACCGGAATAAAGGTGGCAAAAATTATTGGAGAATTGATGAAAAATGGAATTTTGGCAAATATTAATCAACAAATTGATTTTGATACCGCTCAGATTATTGCGGATGACATGGGGGTGAAGGTGAAAAG
The DNA here is from genome assembly GCA_943358175.1 of Candidatus Peribacteria bacterium. GTDB lineage: Bacteria > Patescibacteriota > Gracilibacteria > UBA1369 > LOWO2-01-FULL-3 > JACRIB01. The sequence goes on along the minus strand of CALRGV010000002.1, from coordinate 7,429 downwards.
AATTAGAGATGTGGCGGGTGCTCAAGAGTTGATGAGTGGTGATATTTCAAATTTAATTAAGGAGGATGATTCAGCTTCTTTGAGGGAGCGTCCACCGGTGGTGTGTGTGATGGGACACGTAGATCATGGTAAAACTAAATTATTGGATGCAATTCGTGAAACAAATGTGGTGGCCGGTGAAGCCGGAGGAATTACTCAGCATATCGGTGCGTATCAGGTTGAAAAACAAGGTAAATTAATTACTTTCTTGGATACACCGGGTCATGAGGCTTTTACGGCAATGCGTGCTCGTGGGGCGAAAGTTACGGATATCGCAATTTTAGTAGTGGCTGCCGATGAAGGTATGAAGCCTCAAACTATTGAGGCGATGAATCATGCCAAGGATGCGAATGTGCCAATTATTGTAGCTCTAAATAAAATGGATAAGCCCGATGCTAATCCGGATCGTGTAAAAGGAGAGTTGAATGAACATGGTTTGCAGGCTGAGGATTGGGGTGGAACAACTGTTGTTGTCCCTGTCTCCGCAGTGACGAAGCAAGGTATTGATACATTGCTTGAGACGATTTTGGTAACTGCAGAATTGCAAAATTTGAAAGCTAATCCTGACCGTGAAGCCATAGGAACTGTAATTGAGGCTAATCTTGATCACAACTTGGGGCCTGTTGCTACCGTGTTGGTGAATACCGGTACACTAAGACTATCGGATAATGTGATTGTGGGAAGTACTTATGGACGTATTAAATTAATGCGTGATTATACCGGTAAGCATCTTCAGATTGCCGGTCCATCTACTCCGGTGAGAATTGCAGGCTTGAGCGAGACGCCAAAAAGTGGCGATATCTTGCAAGTGGTGAAGGATGAAAAAATCGGCCGTGATCGTGCCGGGCAAATTAAATTATTGAATAAAAGTCAAAGTGATGAACAGATGTCTGCTTCGAATCAGCTAATTTCATTGGTGAAAGCTGAAAAAGTTTTGAAAATTATTATTAAAGCCGATACGAAAGGATCTCTCGAGGCTATTAAACAATCTATCGCGAAAATAAAAAATGAGGAAGTGGCGGTAAAAATTATTCACAGTGGTGTGGGTCTGGTGTCGGATTCCGATGTCATGATGGCTGCGGCGAGCAAAGGTATGATAATAGCTTTTCATACCGATTTTGATTCTCCAAATGTTGCGAAAACTGCCGAGAGGGAAAGAGTGGAAGTGAAAAAATATACAATTATTTATGACTTGTTGGAGAATATTACTAAAATATTGAGCGGATTACTGGAGCCTGAATTGATAGTAGTAACATTGGGAAGAGCACAGATTAAACAAATTTTCTTAACCAAGAGAAAAGAATTGATTCTGGGAGCACGCGTGCTTTCGGGAAAAATTGTCGTGAAGTCCAGAATCAGAATTATCAGAGGTACTACTGCGACTGATGAAGATAATGTTGTTGGAAAAGGTATAATTGATTCTTTGCGCAAGGCGGACGAGCAGGTTCATGAGATGAAGGAAGGTAATGAATGCGGTATCAAATTTACCGGTGACCTGGATGTGCGTGAAGGCGATATTTTCGAAGCTTATAGAGAGGAAAAACGTGAGAGAAAATTATAATTTGTTTTTTAATGAGCGAGGCCAACGTAAAAGTTCAGCAAATAAAGCTAAAGAGCTTCACGGATGAGCGCGGCGTTTTGACTGCGATTGAGATAAAGGACTATGTGGACTGGAAAGTGGAACGGATATATTACCTGAATGATGTGGTGAAGCCGCGCGGGGGACATGCTGTCAGATTTGAAAAGAAAATGTATGTCTGCCAAAAAGGTCGGATAAAGGCTCGTATGCATGATGGTGAAAAATGGCATGAATTTGAATTATCCGGGCCGGATGACGCGATATTAATGAATGGAATGTGTTTCCGTGATTTTTATGATTTTTCTCCGGATGCTGTACTCATGGCGATTTCCTCAGTAAACTACGTTCCGGCAGATTATATTTATGATTTGGATCAATTTATAAAAGAAGCAAAATGAAGATATTAATTACTGGTGGTGCCGGATTTATCGGCAGCAATTACGCTCATTATCGTTTCGAAAAACATCCTGAGGATGAAATTTATGTTTTGGATAAATTAACTTATGCCGGAAATTTGGATAATATTTCTGAGCTTTTGAATGAGAAGCGTTTTCATTTTGTGCAGGGAGATATTGCGGACAAAAAATTTGTGGAGGATTTATTTGCGCAAGAAAAATTTGACACAGTGGTGAATTTTGCCGCTGAGACTCACGTAGATCGCAGCATTACCGGTCCTTCTATTTTTGTGCAAACCAATATTGTTGGAACGCATAATTTGTTGGAAGCTGCTCGTCTGAATGGCGTAAAACGTTTCCATCAAGTTTCTACCGATGAGGTTTATGGAGACTTAGGAACGGATACGACAGACTTGTTCACGGAGCACACTCCGATTGCCCCAAATTGTCCTTATGCCGCGTCGAAGGCTTCGGCGGATTTATTGGTACGCAGCTATTTTGAGACATATGTAATGCCGGTGACAATTAGTCGCTGTAGTAATAATTACGGGCCTTATCAGTTTCCTGAAAAATTAGTCCCCTATTTTTTCAAATTAATTTCCGAGAACAAGCCGGTGCCGGTATATGGCGATGGAAAAAATGTACGTGATTGGTTGTATGTGATTGATCATTGCCGTGCGATAGATTTAATTCTCGAAAAAGGGAAATTGGGTGATGTTTACAATATCGGTGGAAACAATGAGAAAACTAATTTGCAAATTACAAAATTTTTATTGGAATTCTTGGGCAAGGATGAAAGTCTGATTACTTATGTGGATGATAGACAGGCTCATGACAGACGCTACGCGATTGATTCGACAAAAATACAAAATGAATTAGGCTGGAAGCCATCAGTAAATTTCACTGAAGGGATTCAAAAAACATTTGATTGGTATCAAACTCATAAAGAGTGGGCGGAAAAATTGATGTCAAACATTGAAGAAAGAAAACATAAAATGGTCAGTAAGACCCCTTTAACCACAAGTAGATAATATGCGTTACTCAAAATTTTTCGGTAAAACTCAGAAGGAAACTCCAAAGGAAGCAGTGGCGGTAAGTCATAAATATTTGCTCAGAGCCGGTTTTATTCATCAGTTGGCTGCCGGCTTGTATGAATTTTTGCCGCTGGGTTTTAATGTTCTCTCAAAAATAGATAAAATCATAAAGGAGGAATTGGCGAAAAAGGGTGTGCAGCATTTATTGATGCCGCTTGTTCATCCGGCTTCTTTGTGGAAAGAGACCGGCCGTTATGACAAAGTAGATGTTTTGTTGAAATTTACTTCCGCGCGCGGAACTGACTGCGTTTTGGCGCCTACTCATGAGGAAACTGTCACCGATCTCGCTCGTAAGCACATTCGTACTTACAAGGATTTACCGGTAATTCTGAATCAAAATCAATGGAAATATCGTGATGAAATGAGGGCGACAGGCGGCCTTTTGCGTACGCGTGAATTTTTGATGCAAGATGCCTATAGTTTCGATAGGGATAAGGCTGGTTTGGATATTAGTTTTGATAAAATGGTGGCGGCTTATCATGCGATTTTTGACCGTATTGGGATTGAGGTGGTAGTGGTAAAAGCTGATAGCGGTACGATGGGTGGATCTGATTCTCAGGAATTTGGCGTAATTTCCGAGGTTGGTGAGGATAGAATTATGCTTTGTGATAAATGTGATTATAAAGCGAACGTAGAGAAGGCTGAGTCGAAATTTGAAGTACATACTCAAGATAAAGAAATGAAGCCGATGAAAAAGGTGGAAGGTAAGGATATTATTGGAGTAGAGGCTTTGGCGGCGCATTTGGGAGTAGATGTACATAGTACTACGATGACTTTGCTTTTCCAGGCAGACAAAGAGGTGGTGGCGGTAATGATGCGTGGAGATTATCACGTGAGCGAGACTAAACTTCGAAATCATTTGGGCTGCAAAAATTTGAATTTGACGACTCCGGAAGTCGTGAAGAAAATTACCGGCGCGGAAGTAGGATATGTGGGTCCGGTGAATTTGCCGAAGGAAATAAGAGTGGTGGCGGATCTAAGCTGTAAAGATCGTGTGAATTTCGAAGCAGGCGCGAATGAACTTTATCATCATAATGTGAATGTAAATTTCGAGCGTGACTTCCCTACTCCGGAATTCGCGGATATTCGTGAATCAAAAGAAAATGATATTTGTGCCGGTTGCGGTAAAGGAAAATTACACATGAAAAATTCTATAGAAATGGGTCACGTATTTAAATTGGGCACTTGTTATGCTGAGTGGATGAAGGCGAATTACGTGGACAATGATGGCAAGAGTAAGCCAATGGTAATGGGTTGTTATGGCATTGGAATTTCACGTCTGATTGCCGGAATCGTGGAATCTTCGCATGATGAAAAAGGAATTATCTGGCCAAAGTCTGTGGCTCCATTTACGGTGGAATTGGTGGTGCTCGGCAAGGATGAGGCAGTGGTGAAAAGGGCGGATGAATTATATAAGGAATTATTGGAAACCGGTGTGGAGGTTTTGTATGATGATAGAGATGATAGTGCCGGAGTGAAGCTGAATGATGCCGATTTAATTGGTATTCCTTTAAGGATTTTACTTAGCTCACGTACTTTGGAAAAGGATAGCGTGGAGTGGAAGGTGCGCAGCGAGAAGGAGGCGGAAATTGTGGGTTTGAAGGATTTGAAGGAGAAAATCGCGAAGTTTTTGGCAGCTTAGTGCTGTGCTAAGGCACATGGTAATTCACCCCCGGGGGTCAGACAAAACATAGTAATACATTATGACAAGAATTCTACTACTGGGAAAATCTGGCATGCTCGGGTCTTCTTTCGTGGATTTTTTCGTGGGGATGGATGGTTTTAATTTGCATGCTTTTACTCATACTGAGCTGGATATTACCAATACGCAGAAATTGCGGGAGAAATTGGTTGAAATTGGACCGGACCTGGTTATTAATTGCACGGCCTATACCGCCGTGGATGATGCGGAAAAAAATCGTGATTTAGCTTTCAAAATTAATGCTGAATCTGTGGGCGAAATGGCAAAGCTGTGCAAAGAAATCGGTGCTGCTTTGATTCATTTCAGTACGGATTATGTTTTTGATGGAAAAAATTCTGAGGGCTACAAGGAGGATGATGCGACCGGCGCAATTAATGTGTATGGGGAATCAAAATTGGCCGGTGAAAAGCTGATTATGGAAAATATGAAAAAATATTTTATTGTTCGGACTTCCTGGCTCTTCGGCAAGAATGGAAAAAACTTTGTCGATACAATGATAAAATTGGGCGCGGCCGCTATGCAAAGTGGGACGGAATTGAAAGTCGTGCAGGACCAAATTGGATCCCCTACTTATACTCATGATTTAGTGAACGCGGTGATTATGAATTTTATTGAGCCGTTGCAGAGAGGTAAGGATGTTCCTTTTGGAATTTATCATCTCACAAATTCCGGCGTGTGCAGCTGGTATGATTTTGCGAAAAGGATTTTTGAGATTAGAAAAATGGAGGTTAATATTTTGCCTATAAATACAGATCAATTTCCTCGTCCGGCGAGGAGACCAGCTTTTTCGATTCTTCTGAATACTAAATTGTCAAAAATGCGGCCTTGGGGCGAGGCAGTGGAGGATTACTTGAGTGAGTAACCTTTTAGACTCTGGAATTTTGCTCAAGTTTTATTATTCTATTTTCGTGTCCGGCAACTTGATCATCTAGATCAACAAATTGATTTTCAAATAATAGACGATTTCGTCGTGCCTCCCGGATTTCCTTGAGCGAGCCGTCGTATTTGTGGACCCATGCAAGGAATTCTTTTCTGGTAAGAGTGCTATCTAATCTTTGATTTACCGTAGTAAATCCTTCTTTCATATAGCTAGCGAGATAATCAATACGCTCGTTCGTTTTGCAGTTGAGGTCAGCTACTATGGATGCTAAGTCATCTATTCGGTCATTAGTTTTGGAATTCAAGTCAATAATTCGGTCATTAGTTTCCTTTATTTCATTGCTCAAACCATCGATTCGACTGTTGGTGTTTTTTATTTCATAGCTCAATCCATCGATTCGACTGTTCAACATTGTGCCTAGATCCTTAATGCTATTGAGAATCTGATTTTCCTTTCCCTGTGATGTAATTTTTTTCTTAGTCATGGTTTGTGTAGGTTGTTATATTATTATTTTTTAAGGATTTTTTCTATTGAAAACTCTGGACAAAAACTCTCTTTCTGTAAGTTGTATAAACTTCAAACTTAAAATTTTTCTAAATTCCTTAGTCTTTTTATTTGATAAAACATCTAAAATCTGGTATTATATAATCAAATAAAAATAAATAACACATCTTTCTATGGGAGAAAAAATTGAAGCAAAAAAAGCACCTCAAGATTTATTGAAGGATATTTACGATAGAGTGCTGAGAACTGTGGATAGCTCTAAAGGTGAGAGAGGTAAAGCTGATCCAGCGAAGGAGCTGGTTGTTTTGAAAGATGCCGAAAAGGGTCCGTTTGAGGCCCCGAAGCTGATCTGGGAAAAGAATTTTCCTTTGGGAAAATATTCTGAAGTGGATGAGGCAAAAAGAGATGCAGAAAAACCTGTTATTAGTGATAAAGCTGTGTATTTTTTGAATGGAAGCGTAGATAGAATTAGTTTTAATAAAAAAACCAAGAGAGAAAATATTGTTGCTTTTAAGTTTAAAGATTCTAAGGGAAAAGATACTGAGATAAAGTGGTATGAAGATACGAAAAGTAACGCTGCTTACTTTTTGAAATATGCTGATCGCATTGATTTTGAAGGTTTTGATACGATGGATACTCCTGTAAAGAAGGCTAGAATGGCTGTGATTATGACGAAAATTTCAGAAATGGAAGATCATACCGATGTTGCCTGGAATAAGATGATTGCGGATAATAAATTCGCCGATAATGAAGTTTTTGGACCAGCTGGAGCATATAATCTGCTTTTGGCCTTTGGTAGAGCGGCTGGAAATATCGATTTGGAAGAAGATACGAAGGTTGTAATTGGCAAAGATGCTAATTTAAAGGATATTACAGTTCCAGCTTACAATAGAATAAAGCTTCAATTAGCCAAAAAGCGTGGTGATCGTCCAAAAGACAGATTTGGCAAGATTGTGGAGATGAAGGTGAAGGAGGAGGAGAAGGTGCCGAAACCAAAACCAAAACCAGAACCAGAACCTAAGCCAAAACCTGAGCCTAAACCTGAACCTAATAAACCAGAGCCTAAACCACAGCCTAAACCACAGCCTAAACCTGAACCTATCAAACCTCCGGTGAAACCTAAGGAAGACTCTGAGGAGAAGGTAGTAAGTGGAATGGTTGAGGAGTTGGGTAAGAATGGCTTCAAACTTATAAAAGTTCCTGCAAAGTTTGGCGATTTGGGATATGGAAAACTTG
>CALRGV010000001.1 GCA_943358175.1 Candidatus Peribacteria bacterium | reverse complement strand
TAGAAGCTCTTCGCACATATACGGAAAACGGCTTCACTTCACTGGAAAAAGTGGAAGATCAAAATGAGTTTCAACTCATTATGCGCGGACAAAGAATGAGAGCGATCAGTATTCTCATCAGGTCCTACCAAAATGAAATTGATTCTCTCGAAACACATGAGGAAACAATGGCCTCAAAAGAGGAAATAAAAGCTGCATTAGCGCCATATATAAAAACAGCCCTTGAAGACTTCAACTACATCAGCAAATCTCCACACTGGGGAAAAACGTTCGTTACTTCAGGCATAGCAGGTCCTTACAGCTATTATGCCACATCAAGTATGGGACATGTATTGCAATGTATCGAAGATCTCGGAATAACAGATCGGGAACTTGGAATATCAATCCCAAACATTCTCAATAGCAATGATTTTGCAGCCTTTAATCCGGAAAGTATCGGAGAGGGTCTCAAATTTGCAGCCATGATTAAGGATAACGTAGGAGAAAGAGATATGGGTAAACTTCCCGGTTTACTAAAAGTAATTAAATTAGGCGAAAAAGAAGCTCAAAAACAGGGTAACACTGCTAAAGCCTCGAATTTCCGCGAATTGAGAACAGCGCACCAATCAATAAGTGCTCAACGTTAATCAACCACCCGGAGGGGTAGGAAATGCAGTCATACCTCCTGGAGGAGTTGGAAACGCATTTAAGGATTTTGGAGCCATCTTAGGTTGAATTTGTAACGTGCGAGTTTTCATAGGAGCCATATTTTTCAATATTGCAGTCTCGTATTGAGCCGGATTAAGGAATCTATAGAAGAAAACAAGTCCTACAATTAAAGCTCCGGTCAAAATTCCCATCCAGAAAATCACCATTGGATGCAATTGAACACTATTTACAGATGAATTTTTCATTTTATTTTTATTAAATTTATAAATCAACCACCTGGAGGAGTAGGAAATGCAGTCATACCACCCGGAGGCGTAGGAAATTCATTAAAAGTTGCATCATAATCTGTTGAATAATCCCTTGAATCAATAGTCTCCTCCATTCTCAATGAATCAACTGCCGGTTCAACCGGTACCTCAAGTGGTGCATCAATCTCCAAAGTCGAACGTAAGTCCAAATCACTTCTCAAAATATCTGATGAATACTGATATGGAGACATTGCCCTATAGAAGAAAATCAATCCTACAACCAAAGCCCCGGTCAAAATTCCCAACCAGAAAATTACCATTGGATGTAATTGAATATTAGGCAGAGATGAATTTTTCATTTTGTTTTTGTTAAATTACTATGCTTAGTATAAAACAAAAGAGCATAAAAGTCAAGCGCTTAAGGGGAGTTTTTCTTTTTCCGCTTCGCAAACTTGACAATACTGCTATAATGATCCCCAACTCATACAAGATATGTCTAAAACAGCACCAGAAACAGATCCAAAAGATCCACAATCCACTACTAAAGTACCAATATTAGTAATAGGAGAAGATGGACGACCAGAAAAGAATCCAGATCCCGCACCAGAAGTTGAAGCGCCTGACTTAGGAGACACCCAAAGAGTTCCAACTCATGAAATCCAAGCCGCAATTGACGCTGCCATGGAAGCGGATGAAAATCCAAATTCTTTCAGGCTATCCCTTCCCCACCTCAACCACGCAGAAATTTTCCACAAACTGGGATTACCATCAGCACCGAGAGTAGAAACTGAATCAAAATGCAGTGCGACTTACTTCATTCTGGATGCTGCCACCATCAACAATCCTTCAAATCAAAAATTTCTTAAAGAAGAAATCTCGGTCATCACGCACTCCCACGATTTTATCATTACCCAAGACAATGAGGGTAACCTAATAATTTTCTCCCTCACCGAAAGAGGTGGTGTGGAAAAATTATTTGACATAGAAAGCTCTATTCGCAACAAAATTCCATCCGCCAATATACTCATTGGAGATTGTAATCTCTACAACGATCAGAATGAACTAACCCTATCTGATTCCAACCTTGACGAGGCAACTGCAAATATTCTTACGGCCAAATCCAGTGGCATCACCTACGTCAGCAATCGTCTCGCCGGAAAAATCGCAAATCCGAACTTAAGAACAGGTAGCAGTATAAAGCTCCGCACCATCATCCACCCGGACCCAAAATTAACCGTACTTATAGAAGCTATTTCCAGAGTATCGGAAGAACTTGGTGGACCGGATAAAATGATCGGCTATGAATCAGAACTCTCCACGCTACTCGAATTCGCCGGCGACGACGAAAGCCATATCCTTTCCCTGGAAGCTGAGGCCGGCATGGGTAAATCCCGTCTGCGCACGGAATTATTATCAAAACTTCCAAACTCCATTCTCTGTTCGGTAAATCCATCAGATAAAAATGTCCAAGGCTCAAGTTTGGCAACTATTGCTCAGCAATTGGAAGAAATCGCCAAATCGGAAATGCCTTCAAGCACGGAAGAACAAATTACTTACCAAGAACTTGTAGACATTACAAATGCCGGAGAATTCATCTACGCAGATCGCACAATAACTCTCCATGAATTCAATCAATTATCTCATGCCCAACGCATAGAATTCACCGCTATAAATCCCGATATAATCAAGGATTTATGCCTTATGGCAATGCAAAAATTAAAATTGGCAAAAAATCCAAAAACACTTTTCGTGTTGGAAGATCTACATCACGCCGATCGCATTTCCGAACCGCGCCTCATTGAATTAATCCAAGAATTTTCCAGAATTGGCACAGAAATTCCCGGCAAAGCACTTGTCACCACCAGACCAAAGGAAATGTATCAATCCCAAGCTTTCATAAAACTCAAAAACGATCATAAAAAAGGGCTACAAACAGTTACGCTAAATGGTCTACCAATGCTTACCGAAAACCATTTAGCCAAAGCCTTCGCCTTCCATTCCCTACCTTTGGAAATTCGCAGAAATGAAAAAGGTGAAAATTTAGAAATTACTGATTGGTACAAAACTCTGGCCGTTAAAGCAAATGGCTCTCCGTGGATCATGAAAAATTTCATGGATCAAATTTGCCAATATGGTTCAGCCTCAGAACCATACCCAAACCTCGAAATAACTTCCACGCACATCAAAGTAAAAGATGAAGTATTAAAAAGAATCACTGAAATTAACTCTGAAAGTGATTTAACCAAATTTTATCAAGAAAGATTGGCTGTTCTGGACAAAACCTCCAAATCCTTTCTGCAATACATCGCCTTAATGGGAGAAAAATTAGGAGCTATGGATGGATACATGATCCTACATAACATCATGGGATTGGACAATGACGCATACAGAAGACTCACCGAGATCCTCCAAAATCGCGGCTACATAAAGCACGATAGCAAAAGAGCTGAATACTGCAACCTTCAACACGAAACAACCAGAGATATAGTCCTGGACTCCATCCCTCCGGCCGAAAAAGCCGTAATGGCCAAAAATCTTTACGAACTTTTTAAAGACAATGAAGGCGTAGACCAGCAAATCAAATACAATCTTGCCACAATCATCGCTCAATCAATACCGGCAAATTTTCGACCGGACGAAGAAACGGAAATTTTCTGGAGTGAATACAATAATTTAAGCAAAAGCCTACTGCAACAAGCAGATGCTCGTCACGATATTGAAAGCATCCAAAAAATAGCCGAAACAGGCCTTGCTCTTCCTAATATCCAAGATTGCCTTAAATCACTAAAAAGTGAATCCTGTCCATACGATTCGGACATCATTGAAATGACCGTAAATTATCTTTTCAAAAAAGCCGAAAACAGCATGCTTGCAGGTAAATTCGACTCAACAGAAAAAGATCTGCAGGAAATTAAGAAAATCCACTCCCACAATCCCTCACGAATAAATGTTCTCCGCATGCATCGCATAACCTTCGATAGAGCATGCATGCAGTACAATATACCGCAAATGAAAGCCGCCCATGAAGCCATCGTGCAATGCGGCACATCAATTCCACCAACGGAAAAAGCAATCCTGGATATTCTTCTGGCCCACTTTGAAGAACGTTACGACGACGTAGACAAAATTTATCAAAAAAACAAAGTGCAAATTGAATCGGAAGCAAACGCCTATGCCAAAAACCACAGACACCCCTCTCCACAACAACTGGAATTACGTCGTATATGCGAAGCAAGAAACCCCTACGAAAAATTACGACTTGGCACTAAAATTGAGGGCCAATTCTTCGATGATGATGTCATCATGCAGCCAAATTCATTGACCGGGGAAGACCTGGCAACTATGCAAAAAATTGAGCAAATATTGAATACCATCGAAAGAACAAGACGTGCCCATCCACTAGGTTTTGATTCCAATTCAGAAGTAAAAATCGTTGAACAACAAGCGGGAGTAAAAGCCTTCCTCGGCCAACACGAAGAGGCGGTAAAACTTTTTGCCGAAGCCTGGAGAATTAACGATCAGCTTGGCCTCAACGACTCCGCGGCCAGAAGTGCAAAACTAAAAGGCGACACCCAAATAATTCAAGCATTATCACTTTCAGAAGACGCAAGCGAAGCAAAATTAACATTGTTAAGAGAAGCCATCAGCACATACAGTAACGAAGGTATGTCCAAATCTTTGTCTCAAAAGGACATGGAAAGCAATCAATACCAATACATTCTGAGAATGCAGCGCATCCGCGCAATCGGGATTTTAGCTTTAGAATTGCACTCCCAAAAAGATCCGGTTCACAAAGATGAATTAGCTCAATTGGTAGCCACTAGCATGGAAGATTTCAACTATATGAATACCGCCCAAAAAGGACTGGCCGGCGCCTGGGAAGGAATGATTCACTATTATTTCATGGGCTACATAGGGCACATACTAAACATTGCGAACCTGAATGACCTAGAGGTAGATTCACAAATTTATGACAATGAAAAAAAACCATATATGCAGCTTCCGGCAATTGAAAAAGCTATACAATATGCGGAAGGCTATACTGATCTGGGTTTTGGAGAAGTCCAAAGAAAAATTAATGGTCTGCACATTCTAGCCAAAGTCCTACGCCGAAAACAGAATCACACACTAAACGGAAAACGCCGCGTACGAGACGAAAAACTCGCGACAGATATTACAATGCCGACCGCGCCAAATACCGCAAGATATAAGCGCCCAATTGGTCTAGGTGATTCAAAAGAAGTAACGATAGTGGAAAGACCGGAACCTTCCACGGAATTGGTTGCAAAAGTTCAGACCCTACAATCACTATATTTGGAACTAAGCCAGCAAATAGAACCACAGGCGAAAATAGATGCGGCAATACAAACCTTTATTGAAATGAATAAAAAATATCCCGAATTTGCAAATGACCCCCAAACAGTCTACCAAACATCCGGATTTATGGGCCACATTATACACTTCGCGCTTGAAAACAATCTACAAGTAGATGAAACAATTTTCGATGGAACAAAATGTCCATATACAAGCACCACCGCTCTAAAAGCAGCTTATGATTTTGCCCAAACTACTTACGATTTTGGAGAAAAATTTGAAGGGCAGGAAATAGGCATTGCTGAAACGAAATCAGAAGGACTCTTCACACTTCTCTCAATTATTCAAGAAAAAGACCACTTGAAAAAGAGCGCAAAAAGTAGAGAAAAAGATAAAACAAATCTCCTGAAACGCAAGGCGGCCTAAAGAGAGTGTTGAATTGATGCCAGCTACGAGGCGTAAGGAAAATTTTGACCGGAGTTTACTACAAGTAAATGAGGACCAAAATTTTCCGACAACGAAGTAGATGGCATTAAGTCAACACTCTCTTAAATTGAGTTAACAAATTTCCCAATAAAGGCTAGTATGAGCGAGTTTAAAAATAACTCTTCATATGAAAAAATTTCTCATAAATCTTTTAGTCGGCCTGACTTTGGTTCTCCTTCAAACCACAAGCTCCTTTGCTTTTTACTCAGACGTTCCGGAAACAAATAAGTATTACAATTCCATAAAAACTCTTTATGAACTCGGTCGCCTACCTGTAGAAATCGACAATAAATTTCACCCGGACGACCTACTGACAAAAGGAGAATTATACAAATTGATCATCACCGAAGGAATGGGAACCCCATCGGAAAACATCGATTTGCCATACACCGACATCTCCAACGACTCACCTTACGCTCCATACATTCAGACAATTCTCGACAACAAACTTATCAAAACCCCATCCGGAAAAAGTGTTTTTGGAATCAACACCAAAGTCACAAAACTCGCCGCCCTCACCGCTATGTTTAATAGCTTGGGTATTGGTACAAATTATTTTTTCGTCAAAGAAGATTTTCCATTCACGGATATTTCATTAGATTCAGCCATTGCTCCCCTGGCAAACAAAGCGGCAAAATTAAATATAATAGAGAGCGCCTCGCCAACTAAATTTCTGAAAAACAAAAAAATCACCAAAGGTGAAGCTGTTGATTATCTCTATAAAATAAAGCAAAACATAGACTCAGCAGTCACAATTACAATCACAAATAAAAATTCCAAGACTTCGTCAAACGACCTCACTAATAACAAAAATTTTTCAACTTTGGTAGACGTTTGGTCCACCCTGAAAACAAAATTTCTCTACAAAGATAAACTGGACGATGACAAATTAATCCAAGCCGCGATCAAAGGAATGGTTTCCGAAGCCAAAGACAAATACACCGTTTTTGATACTCCTTCCTCAACAAGCACCACTCTCACCAAACTTTCCAATAAATACGAAGGCATAGGCATAGTAATAGAATTAATAGAGAAAAAAGTCACGGTAATAACTCCTTTCCACGATTCTCCTGCGGAAAAAGCAGGCATCCAAGGACAAGATATTATCAGCAAAGTAGATGATCAAATCACTGAAGGATTGAGCCTGGAAGAAGTGTCTGCAAAAATCAAAGGTCCTTCCAAATCATCAGTAAAATTAACAATCATGCGTGCGGAAAAAGAAATGGAATTCACCATAACCCGAGGTTCAATAACCATTGAAAGAGTAAGCACGGAAAATTTAAAAACAACTAGTGGCAAAAACATAGGCTATATTTTACTTACAGATTTTGGCGATGGGTCGGATGAAGAGTTCAGCACGGCGGCAAAAGAGTTAATTAAAAACAAACCGGACGGTATTATTCTCGATTTGAGGAACAATCCCGGCGGCTACGTAGACACAGCCATAAACATCATCAGCCTCTTCACGGACCAAATAAAAACAGCCGTAAAAATGGAATTCGTGGATAAAAAGACTGAAGAAACAAAAACCAATGGAAACGGCTTATTAAAAGGCTATAAATTAGTAGTATTAATCAATGAAGGCTCCGCCTCCGCTGCCGAAATTGTCGCCGGCGCCCTGAAGGATTTCGGTATCGCCACCCTGGTTGGTAAAAAAACTTTTGGTAAAGGCGTCGCTCAAGAACTTCGCACCTACAAAGACGGTTCCCTCCTCAAGTACACCATTTCCAATTGGCTCACGCCAAATGGCGCCAGTCTTAACGGCGAAGGAATTAGTCCAGATATCATCATAGAAAAAGGAACAGATCCAAAAGTGGACACTCAACTAAATAGCGCCCTGGCTCAGTTCTAAGCGCTCTAGCACTCTACGGAGAGTGTTTAAATGCTGTCAGATACGAGGCGGAAGGCAAATTTTGACCGGAGTTTACCGGCGGTAAATGAGGATCAAAATTTGCCTTCCAACGAAGTAGATGGCAGCATTTAAACGCTCTCCTTCTGTTTCAAAAGTTCCTCCGGATTAGTGGTCACAATCTTATCCTCCGTAAATGAGGCAATGATCTGTACCGCAACGTGCTTTAAACCGGCAAAGAATAACCCCTGACCTACACCACTATTTAACAGTACATATCTCTCTCCCTCTGTAAGATTGAAAATTTTAGCCAGCATATCTACAGCTGAAGGAGCTTGCTTTAATAACAGCTGCATCGAAGAGTTCGTAATAATCGCTTTCCCATGATCACTCTTCACGAAATCCTCCACATCCTGAGTAATGGTAGTCACGCCAAGATAATATTTACGTGCTCTTTTCACGAGACCAAAAAGGAATTTGGCGCTATCTTCATGCTGCATCATTGACCAGGCCTCATCAATCACAAGCACCCTTTTTTTCATCTCGCTACGCACTCTATTCCAGATGTAATTCAAAATAATATACATCGCGATTGGACGCAAAGCATCTTCCAAATCACGAATACAAAACACCATCATTCCACTGGTAAGATCAAGATTAGTAGGTTTATTAAAGATTCCGGAATAAGAACCTGTCGTAAATTTAGACAACCTCTGCACGAGTCCCTGCGCACCCTCCAAAGAATTTAAAATTTGAGATAAATCCTCCATCGTCGGCGGCTGATAAGCAGATGGATCTACCACGTCCATAGTGATACCTTTTAGTGCATACACATCAATCAAAGCCTTATCCAAAATACTTTCTTCCGCCGGATTTAAATCCCCAAGCATCAATTTCAGCAACCCATGCAAACTAATCACATTTGATCGCAAAAGATCTCCCGGCTGCACGTCTTCGCCGGCGATAGGCTTAGGCAAATCAAAAGGATTAATACGACGTTCACTATTCAAACTTAATTTTAAATAAGTCCCACCAACAGTATTGGCAAGAGCCTGATACTCATTTTCCGGATCGATTATGATCACGTCCGTGCCCATCATCATCATACGCAAAATTTCCAATTTCACAGCGTAAGATTTACCGGCACCGGACTTCGCAAACACCACACTATTGGCATTTTCCAAAGCAAAACGGTCAAAGATAATCAAACTATCATTATGGCGATTAATTCCGTACAAAATTCCCTTATCAGATGTAAGATCAGACGAAGTGAACGGGAAAGTACTGGAAAGCGGTCCAGTATTCATATTACGAATTGTATAAAGTTCATCCAGACAAAGTGGAATCGAAGAATTGAATCCATGCTCCGCTTGAATCTGCGCTCTCTTTACCATCACAAGCTTACCGGCAAGGAGACTTTCCAATTGCTTGGTAACTTTTTCCAATTTTTTTTCGCTATTGGAATAAAGTGTAAAATACATCGCATACTGGAAGAACTTTTCCTGACCGCGTTGAATTTCCGTACGCAATTGTTCCGCATCCTCCAGCGCTGTTTCGATAGCCGGATCACGCACCATACCTTTTTCGGCATCGATACGAATACTGGATTCCATTTGCGCTACTTTTTTACGCAAAATTTTCATAATATCACCGGAACTGATAGGATAAATAAATTGTGAAATATCCATCGTCACATCAAAATTGATAATTGGCGCTAACCAATTCACATCCAAATAACGAGGATAAGCAAACACATAGAAAGACTGAACAAATTGGCCATCCATATGAATTTTATCGTAGAGAATTTCCATTGAAGCCGGCGCAATCAAATCTTTAATTGAAGCCAAACCTTCCTGGTAAATTTTTTCAGCTTCGATATATTTATTTTTCTCTTCTTGAGAAATTTTGTCCTTGGAATTTGTATCAATTTTTTCCACCGCGTCTTTGTGAGCTTTTGTGCTGAATGAAAAAAGCGAAGTCAAATTACCTAAAATAGATTTCTTCTGAGCCACTGTCTCCTGAGCTTTTGCCTGTTCTTGAGCGGTAAGTTTTACTTCTTCAGCAGCGTTAGCAGCTTTTACCGCTTCTGGAGTTGGGGCCGCAGCCGCTTGAGCCGCGATAGAAGAAGCATCAGCTTTCGGAGTCGCCTCCACGGTATCCTTTTCCTCAATCTTTTTCCCCGTATTAGGATCATATCCGGCATTAGTCATTTTAGACGCAGCCTCCTTATCTACTCTTTCAACCACTTCAAAAGAAGGAGTAATTTCAATCAAAGAACCGGGATTCACTCCCAATTCTGTTTCAGTTGGCTTTTCCTGACGAAAATGACTCAAAGGACCAACAACATTATCCATAGATGAACCTGCATCAACAATTTTATCCTCAGCCGCACTACCGGCTTCCTGAAGCCAAACAGGCGTATCAGTTTTCGGAGTGGAATCCATACTAAAAACCTCTTTACCGGATTCCGGAACCACTGGCACAACCGGTTGTTCCGCCACAGCTGTCGCGACATCTGCCACCGGTTGAACTGCCGTAACAACTTGTTCTGTCAGAACCGGCTGAGTCGCTGTTCCAGTTGCCGTATCTGTTGTCGCTGTTTGATTTTGATCCATTTTTATTTTCAATTTTTATTTCCCATCTGAAACCATCACAACATTATACCAAAAAACGCCTTGAATGACAAGATAGGCACTACCCCATTCCCAAAGAGCCAAAAACACCTTTGTCAAAATCTACAGATCAAAAACCCCCGCATGCGGTGAACAACAAGCCTAAATTAAAATACGTCAACAGAAATATGAAACAGAAAAAAGACAACAAGGTAAGAAAGAAGAATTGTCCGAGTAGAGTTGATGATAAAAGCTTGTACTGAAGTACAAAAGTGAGGAAGTGTGACCGAAATAGGTCTACAATGAGAAATCTGCAAAATGCAGAAGGAATAGAGATAGAGACCGGAAAAGGTCTCAGGAGGGGGCAGTCGCCACGTCAGCTTTTCCGCCAACGCAACAACCGCCCCCTCCATCAATCACGCACCTGCATGACCTCAGTCACCTTCTGTCGAGCAACCTCGGTCAGCAGAGGGCGTTTCTCAGAACCAGCTCCCAGAACCCTTGCGATCAGCCTGATGCGACTGAACCCAGGTGGGGTCAGCCTCGCCACCATCCGGGCGAAAAAGCACCACCTTGTGACCATTGCGCTCCGTGATAGGACCCATGGCCAGATCACTACGCAGATGCTCCTTGGGCTGCACCGCGCCTTGAGAAAGATCAGCACCAGGATGTTTCCGATTGTACAAACGCACAATCAACCAGCCGATCAACAAAAACACGACCAAGTAAAGGCCCAAAGCACCAGTCAGCATCGCACACCCCACTTCACAGTAAATCCCCAACACTTAAGCTAGGGAACACTTCCCACTACCATCCTCACCTTGAGGACAGTCAACACCACACCGGAACATTCTTACGAAGCCGGACATCAATCTTTTTGCGCCACGCACCGCACTACCAAGCGCACAAAAAAACTCACGTCCGACTTCGTTTATTTCTTACCTTGTTGTCAAAACCTGCATGAATTTGGGAGAAGTCACTCATCATATTGATAGCGAAATCTACTACCGCATTGCAGACCCGAGTCAAACCTCAGGTAGGAAATCTTTCACGAACTCATTTCGTAAAGAACTCTATGCCTAAAGTTTCTCTCATCGTAAAAACAATTGTCCACCATCATACTCGGCCGGAGTCGGAAGTCAAGGGTAAAAACCTGATTTTCCTGTCAATTAAGCCGGAAAACCTCATAAACAATACCGAAAAATCACTCAAAAATTTTTAATTTTTCAAATACAATAATTTGTGCTAGAATCCTCCAGTAAAACTCTATCCGTAACCAACAGCTATGGCTAAGAAAGACAAAAAAAATCAGGACGATCAAGAGGAAAATGAAAAAGACGAAGCTTCATCGCAAGAAACTCCACAGCTTTTCGTCAAACCGGATTCATTAATTGATAGACATATCACTGAAGAAATGGAAACTTCCTACTTGGAATACGCCATGAGCGTAATAGTTTCCCGTGCTCTACCGGACGTACGCGACGGTCTCAAACCTGTTCACCGCCGTATTCTCCACGCCATGAATGAAATTGGCCTGAGATCCAGTGGCTCCTTCCGCAAATCCGCCGCTGTAGTGGGTGAGGTGCTCGCAAAGTACCATCCGCATGGTGATACTGCCGTTTACGACTCTATGGTGAGAATGGCCCAGGACTTCGCTATGAGATATCAATTGGTCAGAGGCCAGGGTAACTTCGGTTCTATCGATGGAGACTCTCCAGCCGCCATGCGTTATACCGAGGCAAAAATGGAAAAAATCACGGACGAAATGATGAACGATATCGACAAGGAAACTGTAAACTGGCGCGACAATTACGACGGCCGTTACAAAGAACCGGTAGTTCTTCCTACAAAACTTCCACAACTTTTATTAAACGGTTCCACCGGTATTGCCGTTGGTATGGCCACTTCCATTCCACCACACAATCTTAGTGAAGTTATCGATGGAGTCATGCACCTTTCCAATAATCCTGAAGCCACAATTGACGAATTAATGAAATTCATCAAGGGACCGGACTTCCCTACCGGGGGTATTCTTTATGATGTCAACGATATAAAAACAGCCTACGCTACCGGACGTGGAGGTATGGTGCTTCGTTCAAAAACTGAAATCATTGAAAAGAAAAATGGCAAATTTGAAATTCTTGTTACTGAAATTCCTTACCAGGTAAATAAATCCAATTTAATTACAAAAATGGCGGAATTGGTTCAAGAGAAAAAAATCGTGGGTATCACCGATATTAGAGATGAATCATCAAACAAAGATGGTATCCGCGTCGTAATCGAACTCAAAAAAGACAGTTATCCAAAGAAAATTCTGAATCAGCTTTTCAAAATGACTCAGCTCCAGTCCGCTTTCAACATGAACATGATTGCCCTGGTAGACGAAATTCAACCTCACCTACTCGACCTTAAACAAGTACTCGAACATTTCATTTCTCATCGTAAAGAAGTTATCACTCGCCGTACACAATTTGATCTAAAAATGGCTCTGGCCAGAGCGCATATTTTGGAAGGTTTGAAAATTGCGATGGACAATATTGATGCAGTTATCAAAACCATTCGCGCTTCCGAGACAAAAGAAGAAGCTTTAGTGGAACTCATGAAGAAATTCAAGCTCAGCGAACTGCAAGGCAAAGCCATTCTCGAAATGAGACTGCAAACTCTTGCCGGACTGGAAAGACAAAAAATCGAAGATGAATTAGCTGAAAAATTAGCTGAGATTAAAAACTTTGAAAGCATTCTCGGCGACATTAAAAAAGTTCTAAAAATCATGCAAAATGAGCTTGCGGAAATTAAAGAAAAATACGGCGATGAACGTCGGACGCAAATCGTTCCACATGCCGTAGATTCTATTTCTCAAAAAGATACCATTCCAAATGAAGCGGTTATTATTATGCTCAGTCGTGAAAACTACATCAAACGCATTCCTGCAAATACTTTCCGTGCTCAACACCGCGGTGGCAAGGGCATAGTTGGAGGTACTACAAAAGATGAAGACGAAATCAAATTAATCAAATTTGCTTTCAACCACGACGAATTATTATATTTCACAAATCAAGGTCGTGTTTTCCGTCTACCTACCTATGAAATACCAAAGACTTCACGTCAAGCAAAAGGCCAAGCCATCGTCAACCTTCTACAATTACAAGAAGATGAAATGGTCACCGCAATTTTAAACAGTGGTGAAAAATTCGAAGGCAAATATCTCTTTATGGCAACAAAAAAAGGTACCATTAAGAAAACTCCAGTGGAAGATTTTACGAATGTAAGAAAGAGTGGCCTCATTGCAATGAAGCTCCGCCCTGGAGACTCACTGGAATGGATCAAAGAAACTTCTCCGGGCAACGAAATAGTCATGGTCAGTCACGAAGGCAAAGGTATACGTTTCAATGAAGAAGATGCCCGCCCATTAGGACGTCCATCTATAGGTGTGCGCGGCATGAAACTCAAGAGCGGCGATGAAGTAGTGGAAATGGATGTGGTAAAAGATCCAAATATCGCTGAACTTCTTGTAATCATGGAAAATGGTCTTGGCAAAATGACTACGGTTCAAGAATATCGTTTCCAGGCTCGTGGCGGCTCAGGTGTAAAAACCGCCAATCTAACTGCTAAAACAGGTAAAATAGTCGGCGCAAAAGTGCTCGATAAAGACACCGACGCCGATTTGGTAATTATGTCCAAAGCCGGTCAAGTAATTCGTCTCCATTCAAAACAAATTCCTTCACAGGGTCGTACTACTCAGGGAGTATATCTGATGAGAATGCGCCCAAATGATAAAGTTGCCTCAATCTCCATAATTGATAATAAAGAATTACAGGCCGCCGCTGCTTTAGCCGGCATTAATCCTGAAGAAGAGTCCGATCAGGAAAGCATGGATGATATGCAGGAAACAATCGAAGAAGAAGTGGTAAGCAAGAAAAAATAGTTCTCTCATTTCACAATTAGCAAAGCGCCTATGAAAAAAATTTTTGCTATCGTCGCAGGTCTGGTTAGCTTCATCTCAATCTCCAATATTGCTCTGGCTTACACCGGCGATATTGCTATCAATGAAAATGACATCACTTTCTCTACCAATAATCTAACTGAAGGAGGAAAAGTTCGTATTTATGCTACAGCCACAAATAAAAGCAATCAAGACTTGCTTGGAGTAGTTAAATTCTACGACAGTAAAGGCCAAATTGGCGGAGATCAGGTCATTTCCCTTTTTGCAAAAAAAACCGACGGAGTTTTTATTGACTGGTATCCTCCATTCGGAGAACAAACAATCTCAGCCAAAATTTTACCTTGGAACGCAAAAATTGATGACCCGGTAGACAACACTATATCCACTAAAGTTTATGTGGCTCAAGATACGGATCGCGATGGCATCCCAAATGATAAAGATCCCGACGATGATAACGATAATGTTCCGGATGAAAAAGATGCCTTTCCTCTAAACCTTAAAGAATCAAAAGATACTGATGGAGATGGCGTTGGAGACAATGCCGATCTTGATATGGACAATGATGGCGTCCCAAACGAATTTGACGATTTACCCTTAGATGCCAATGAAACTATCGACACCGATCATGACGGTATTGGCAACATCGCAGATACAGACGACGACAATGACGGAGTTCTTGATTCCAAAGAAGAAAAAATCGGTACCAATCCCCTCAAAGCCGACACGGATGGTGACAGCATAATAGATGGCAAAGACGCCTTTCCTCTGGATCCAAAAGAATCGATAGATACGGATAAAGACAAAATTGGAAACAATACAGACACAGATAGAGACAATGACGGAATCATCAACACTCAAGACAAATTTCCCCTAAACAAGGCCCCTGTAATCAAATTAAAAAATAGAAAAACCACAGTAGACCTGTTTTCCACCCAAACCTTTGACGCAACTCCTTCCACCGATGAAGATGGCAATATAGTTAATTACAAATGGGAAGTTGACGGAAAAGAAGTCAAAGAAGGCAATGCACTCACTGAAACTTTCGAAACAGTAGGAGAACACAACGTAAAATTAACCACAACAGACAATAGTGGTGAATCCGTTAGTCAGAATTTCACAGTATCCGTTTTAAATATTGGACTTTACAAAGATCTCGGCCTTGCCATAGCTACAATTTTGCTTGCGCTTGTAATATACTTCAAGTATATTGCCGAAGCTAAAGATCGAAAAGATCAAGAAAACCAAGAAAATAAGTTAAATTTATAAGCTATGAAACCAGAAATTCACCCAAATTTTAAAACTATCAATTTTACCTGCGCATGCGGAGCGGTTTATGTAGCAGGTTCCACGATGGAAGAAGATTTCAAAACTGAAATCTGCTCAGCCTGTCATCCTTTCTACACAGGTAAACAAAAATTAATGGATAGTTCCGGTCGTGTCGATAAATTCGTAGCCAGAATGAAAAAAGCTCAAGCTACAGCTGAAAAGAAGGTAAAGAAAGTTAAGGCAAAGAAGGGAGAAGATACTGAAGAAGAGCCGGAAGTAAAAGCAGAGGCATAAACGCCGAGCATCAATCTCTCCACAATTAAAAATCCTAAAACTGATTTGCAAGAGTCAGTTTTTTATTTCATAATGCAAATTTGCAATTTAGGCAAAAATCGCTTATATTTAAGCCACTTTTAAGCATTCTCATGCCCGGAAATACCTTTGGCACATTATTCAGAATCACTACTTGGGGCGAATCTCACGGACCATCAACAGGTGTAATTATTGATGGCTGCCCTGCCGGCCTCACTTTAACTGAGGCCGAAATTCAAAAAGAAGTAGAACGCCGCCGCCCACAAGCCGGTTCAAAAATCACCACTACCAGAAGAGAAAAGGACCAAGTCCATATTTTATCCGGCGTTTTCGAAGGCAAAACTACCGGCACGCCAATTTCTATTATGGTGCAAAATGAAGATACCCGTTCCAAAGATTATTCCAATATTCAAGATAAGTATCGCCCGGCCCATGCCGACTACACTTATGATTTGAAATATGGTTTTCGTGACTATCGTGGAGGTGGACGTTCATCTGGTCGTGAGACTCTAGCTCGTGTAATGGCCGGAGCAATTGCAAAAAAAATTCTTAAATTAAAGTCTAAAACAGAGATTTTTGGTCATACTATCCAGATTGGAGAGATAAAAGCTAAAACTTTCGAAAAATCTTTTATTGAACAAAACGAACTGCGCTGTGCCGATCCCGTCGTCGCTGTAAAAATGCAAAAGATGATAGAAAAAATCCGTTTTACCGAAGGAGATTCTATCGGTGCCATCATAGAAATTATCATCAAGAACCCTCCAAAAGGCCTCGGCGAACCTGTCTTTGATAAACTTGAAGCCGATTTAGCCAAAGCCATGATGTCTATCGGCGCAGTAAAAGCGATAGAAATTGGCGCCGGATTCAGCGTAGCCACCATGAAAGGTAGCGAAAATAACGACCAAATGCAGGCGAAAGGCGGCAAAGTCAAATTTCTGTCCAATCACTCAGGCGGCATCCTCGGCGGAATCTCCACCGGCGAAGACATAATCATCAGATTAGGTATCAAACCTGTCCCTTCCATAAGCAAAAAACTAAAAACCATCACCAAAGAAGGCAAAAACACTGAAATAGCCACACTCGGCCGCCACGATTGCTGTCTGGCACCAAGAATCATCCCTGTAGCCGAATCTATGGCCGCTCTGGTATTAGCAGATAAGTGGCTACAGCAATTAGTTCAAAACAGCTTAAGATAGACAAAAACAAGCCCATAACCCTTGACTTTTGTGGAGTTTTTGTTATGATGTAGTACTCTTAAAACCACACAAATACATGAGTGCAGAAGCTCACGCACATGCAGAAGAACACCACGACGCCGCTCCAGCCCATGGTCATGATGATCATGCGCCTGCGGCTCACAGTGCCCCTGCTCACGGTGCACATGGTCACGAAGCAGCCAATGACAACAAAGAACATGGCGCAGCTCACGGCGCCCATGGTCCCAAAGCTGCCAATGATAACAAGGAACATGCTCCTGCTCATGCTACCCATGGCGACGCTCACGGAGAACATAAAGCCCATGCAAAAACGGAACATGGCGCTCATCCAGCAACCAGAGGAAAATCACCAATTATTGCTTTCAGAGATAGTATTTTTGAAATCAGCAATAGTCTAGCCACAACCACAAGCGAATTTGGAGCTAAAATCAATACTGCCTTAAGGTCCGGAGACCTGCCGGCAGTAGAAAAACAATCCTTAATTGAAACTCCATTCTATGCGGCCGGACACGTAATTGATGGTGCAGTACTAAACGTAGGTCGCCGCGGTATGGAAGTATTATCTCCGGCACTTTCCACAATTAGATCATTTATTAGCACCACAGTTGGCACAATTCTTAAACCATCGAATTTAACAAACGGAGAGGCAAAAAAACATGTCGGTGAAACAGTTGCTTCACTAGGTAAATTTTTCAAAAATGCCATAATGGCAATTCCACGTGCATTAAATGATATAGCCGATCGTGGCATTGATCGTACAATTCAACAAATAAGCCCTCAAATTGAGCGTATTCCGGTTGTTGGTAGAATTACCAGTCCCTTCAAATGGATCAGCAGCGGTATAAAACAAGCCGTAGCTGCAGTCACAAATATAGCCGACATTATAACTTCACCTCTAGGCGGAAGATCCATGTCTGCACCAGCCGCAGCACACGACGCTCATGGCGATGCCCACGGACATGATGCGCACGCAGCTCATGCCCACCATTAAAAACTCTTCTTAAATACCATGAATTTGTGCTAAATTAAGCGCATGTTCGAATTCAAAATTAAACATAAAGCAAAAGGTTCTCTAGCCCGCACCGGTACTTTCAAAACACCGCATGGATTAATTCAAACTCCAGTTTTTATGCCTGTGGGAACTAAAGCTACGGTAAAAACTCTCTCCCCTCACGATCTGGAAAATCTCCACTCTGAAATTATTCTTTCCAATACTTATCATCTCTACCTTCGCCCCGGCGAAAAATTAATAAAAAAAATGGGTGGACTCCATAAATGGATGAATTGGAATAAGCCAATACTCACGGACTCCGGCGGTTTCCAGGTTTTTTCCTTGGGCAACGAAAAGGGCTACAGCAAAGATGCTCTCCCTTTTAAAACTACCGTAAAAATAGATGAAAACGGTGTGGAATTTAAATCACATCTCGATGGCTCAAAACATTATTTCACTCCTGAAAAAGCCATGCAAATCCAGCATGACCTTGGCGCCGATATCATTATGGCTTTCGATGAATGCGCTCCGGCTGATTCCACAAAAGAATATTTCAAAGCAGCTATGACCCGCACTCATAATTGGGTTCTTCGTTGCAAAAAGGAACACCTAAAACTTTCTAAAAAAACTAAACTTCCTCAAGCGCTATTCCCCATCGTCCAAGGCGGCCTCTACAAAGATCTCCGCATCCAATCAGCACAATTCATCAATGACTTAGATCTTCCGGGCAATGCCATCGGTGGACTCTCAGTCGGCGAAGGAAAAGAAAAAATGTTGGAAATGATTGAAACTACTATCCCCCATCTCACAGAAAAAAAACCTCGCTACCTCATGGGCGTCGGCACACCGGAAGACCTACTAGAATGTGTTGATAGAGGCATAGACATGTTTGATTGCGTCCATCCGACTAGAATGGGGCGTCACGGATCTTTTTGGAATGAATCAGGACGTTTCTCTATCAAAAAGGAGCAATTCAAATTCGATAAAAATCCTTTGCAGAAAAATTGCCAATGCGAAACCTGCAAAAATCACAGTCGCAGTTATCTCCGCCACCTTATTTTTGAAAATGAAATCCTCGGCCTGCGTCTAATGACTATTCACAACCTGCACTTTTTGTTAAACTTGATGCAAGAAATTCGCAAACAAATAAACAAAGGAACTTTCAATAAATTCAAAAAAGATTTCTTCAAAAAATTTAAAACAAAAACCGCCAGCAATTGAAAATTGATAATTAATAATTGAAAATTCTCATGATCGCCTACCTCAAAGGAACAGTCCTCAAAAAAATCGAAAAAGGAATTATTTTAGACACCGGCAATGTGGGCTATTTAGTGCATCTACCAGCCACCTTACTAGAGAACTTAAAAGAATTATCCATCGAACTTTTCATCCATAGCAACATCCGCGAGGACGCTTTCGATCTCTATGGTTTTGCAAATTACAACGATCTTACATTTTTCAAAACCCTCCTTAGCGTCAGTGGTATCGGCCCAAAAACAGGATTAGAAATTATGAATGGCGACGTTCAAAAAATAAAATTAGCCATTCTCAATGAAGATCATAATTATATTAAAAAAGTTCCCGGCATTGGTGAAAAAACTGCCAAAAGAATGATTTTAGAATTGAAAAGTAAAATAGAAATGGAGGACATTAAAGATCTGGGAAACTCCACAACCAGCAACAAATCCAGCTCCAGCTCTGATCCGCATCCAGACGCTATGGATGCCCTAATTCGCCTCGGCTACCAACGACACCAAGTCACGAAAACTCTACGTGGACTCCCTCTAGAAATCACCGAAGCGGAAGAAGTAATAACCTACTTTTTAAAAAATAATTAAATTACTTTTACACTTGTCGAAATTTACAGATCAAAAAGTCCCGCATGCGGTGAATAACAAATCACAAAAACAATATGTCAAATAAATCCGTCGCACAAACAGCAGCACATACCAGCGATGCCCAATTAATCACCAACAAAACCAACGTCACCTATCTTTCAAACTTCAACGGTTCAGCCGGATTCATGCTTCTCACAAAAACCAAGAAATATCTTTTTACTGACTTCCGCTACATTGAAAGAGCAAAAAGCATTATCAAAAAAGATATAGAACTGGTAAACATCACCCGTGTCTGGCGAAATCCAAAAGAACTCACCGCCAGTTGGCAAAAAATTCTCAGCCACCACAAAATTAAAACTCTTGGTGTGGAAGAATCCGACCTCACTGTAACACGCTACAAAAAATTCAAAAAAATGAGCAGTAACGGAAAAAAATCTCCAAAATTCATTGATATTTCCGACAAAATTGAATCAATTCGCGCTATAAAAACTCCCCAAGAAATAAAAATAATCACCGAAAGCCAGAACATCAATGGGCGCGTTTTCCTAGAGATCAAAAAAATTATACAAAAGTGGTTGAAATCAGATAGAAAAACATCATTAAAAGAATGCGATCTAGCCTGGTCGATCAAAAAATTTGCTCATGATTTTGGGGCGGAAGATATTTCCTTTGAACCAATCGTTGGCTTTGGCCCACATAGCGCAAGACCTCATCACGAGCCAGACCAAACAGCATTAAAAAAAGGCGACATCATTCTTGTTGATATGGGCGTAAAATATAAAGGTTATTGCTCCGATATGACCAGAATGCTCTTCACCGCTACCCCAACAACAAAACAAGCCCAAATCTACAATCTCGTCCTCGCCGCTCAAGAAAATGCAATTAAGAAAATCAAAGCCGGAATCTCCGGTGTAGACGCCGATAAACTCTCTCGCGACATCATTGACAAAGCTGGCTATAAGGAACAATACGGCCACGCTGGCGGCCACGGCATTGGCTTAGACATACACGAAATCCCCTCACTCGCCTCCGGCTACAAAGGCCCTATCAAAGAAAACACTATCGTCACCGTAGAACCCGGCATCTACCTCGAAGGCGAATTCGGAGTCCGCATCGAAGACATGATTCTGGTGACAAAATCCGGCAATAAAAACCTCACAAAAATTCCAAAGCAGTTAGAGGATATAATCCTTTAATCCTCCAGAATTCTATATTGATTAAGAAATTTTTTCACCCACTCGGCATCTGCTCCTTGTAGATATACAAACCTTTCCAACTGAGTATTATACGAAAATGAAACACTCACCCTGCTACCTATATTCCCTATAGACGCCGCAATAAAAGGTCCACGCAATTCCACATTTACAGAAAACTTATCACCCTTTTTATCTACCAAAGGTGACGACACATGAATCAAACGCTCCAAATATTCAACTTCATTTCTAGTCAATGAAGTTACAACCTCAGATACTAACTCATCATCAATATGATCCGCAGACTCACTCATAAATTTTATAATTAGCACGCAAGATACACCTTTTACAAATTTTGTCAATAAATCCTCCTCCCCTTTTAGGTTAAAGTACAGTAAAATCACCGTACTAAAAACAATAAATTATGTGCGGAATATTTGCCTATTACGGAGAGAAAAAAAATGCCCCGGAGCTGGTTATTGAAGGCCTGAAAAATTTGGAATATCGCGGATATGATTCTTGGGGCATTGCTTACAAAACTCCAACGGAAATTATCATTCATAAAGAAATTGGCAAAATCGGCGACATAAAAACCAAGGATCTCGAATTGGGAGAATCCGGCGTAGCCATGGCTCATTCACGCTGGGCCACCCATGGAGGAGTTACTAAAGCCAATGCTCATCCACATTTTTCCGAGAATAAAGAAATTGTCCTGATACATAACGGTATTTTCGAAAATTATTCAGAAGTAAAAAAGGATTTAATTAAAAAAGGTCACAAGTTTGTTTCCCAAACAGACACGGAAGTTTTGGCTCATCTAATAGAACAACACACTCGCAAACATTCCTTTGAAGATAGTGTAAAGCTAGCCGTCAAAGAAATTGAGGGTCGTTATGCCATCGTCGTCATGAAAAAAGATGAAGACAAAATTATTGCGGCTCGCAAAGGCTCACCACTCATCATAGGCGTCGGCAAAACCCATGGCGAATACTTTATTGCCTCCGACATTCCTGCGTTTCTAAAACATACCAACAAAGTAATTTATCTCGATGACAATCAAATTTGCGTAATTGAAAATAGAAAAATAAATTTCTATGACAACGCCACGAACGAAGAAATTAAAAAACGTATTATTGAAATTGATTTAGACATAGAAAGTTCTGAAAAAGGTGAATTTGAACATTTCATGATGAAAGAAATCATGGAACAAAAAGAAACCCTTAATCGCGCCATTAACCAAGATCCAAAAACAATTGAACAAGTCGCAAAAGCTATTGAAAGCGCAGAAGATACCTATTTTGTTGGCTGCGGTACCGCCGGAAAAGCAGCTATGGTAGGCGCATATCTCTTTGCCAAAATTTCAAAAAAACAAATACGTTTCGTCTTCGGTTCAGAATTCCAAAACTACAAAGAGTTCATAAATAAAAAAACTCTCATCGTCTGCGTTTCGCAATCGGGTGAAACCGCCGACACGTTGGAAGCTATTGAAATCGCCAAAGAAAAAGGCGCAAAAGTTGCAGCAATTGTAAACGTCGAAAGCTCTACTATCGCCCGTACCGCCGACATGGTTATTCCAATCAAAGCAGGACCGGAAATTGGCGTAGCTTCTACCAAAGCCACCACCTCGCAGCTCGCTATTCTCACTATGCTTGCCTATGCCTGCGACGGAGGCGTCGAAATTGCTAAACAGCTACTTATCCGTACAGCAAGCCAAATAAACGATATGTTAAATCCTCGTTATGCGGAACATATTAAGAAAATAGCAAACAAACTAAAAGACATTGAATCAATGTATATTATCGGTCGTGGAGCAAATTTCCCAATGGCTCTGGAATGCGCAATTAAACTTCAAGAAGTCTCCTACATTCATGCCGAAGGTTTTGCCGGCGGCGAATTGAAACACGGCCCACTCGCGCTAATCACCAAAAACACACCGGTAATTGCCCTCGTAGCCAACGACGATTGTCGCAAAGAAATCCTCTCCAACGCTCAAGAAGTCAAAGCTCGTGGCGGCTACATCATCGGTGTCTCCCCAACAAACGAAGAAGTTTTTGATTTTTGGATTCGTGTACCGGACACTGGCGAAACTTCCCCAATCGTAAATATTATCCCCGTACAAATTCTTGCTTACCAGCTTGCTGTCCTTCGCCAAAACGACCCAGACAAGCCAAGAAACCTGGCAAAGAGTGTGACGGTGAAATAATTATTCTTTCCACTTCCCGCTCCTAATTCTATTCAATGCTTGAGTCAAATCAGGCGGCATTTCTGTCTGAATACTGATAGTTTTCTTCAAAATCGGATGAAAAAATTCTATACGCTCGGAATGCAAAAACTGCCTTCCAAGCCAAAACTTCAAACGAAATCTACGATTCCATTTTGGATCGCCATATTGCTCATCCAACACAACCGGAAAACCAATATGCGCAAAATGCTGGCGAATTTGATGTTTACGACCGGTAGTAATTTCCGCTGAAGTAAGAGCGCAATTCTCTTTATCGAAAACCCTAAAAGTTTTAAAAACTTTAAATTCAGTATGTGCAGAAACTTTATCTTTTGAAGCTCCTTCAGCATCTTCTTCGCCTTTTCTATCTCCTCTTTCTCCCTTATACCTATCATCCAATCCATGCTTAATTGAACCGGACTCAGGTACACCACGAAGCAAAGCCAAATAAACTTTTCTTGTTCTATCATCCTTAAAAATTCCCTCCAAATCCTTACGATTCTCTTCATATTTTCCAAAAAGCATCACTCCGGAAGTGTTCATATCCAAACGATGCAAAAGATATGGCTTAAAACCTTTATCTTTGTAACGATCCTGAAGAATTTCCAAAACCGATTTCTGTGGAATAGCACGTGACCCAGCTTTAATGCCATGATCAGCCGGAACACTCATTACACGCGGCGGTTTATTCACCGCGAACATGTATTCATCCTCATACAACAATGGTACTTTAATCTTTCGCATGCGGGAATTATACACACAATCAAGCCAAAATCAAAGGCTAGCTAGTACCAAGAGTCTTTGATTGGTATCAGATACGAGGCGTCAGATAAATTTTGACCGGAGTTTGCTGTAAGCAAATGAGGATCAAAATTTATCTGACAACGAAGTAGATGATACTAATCAAAGACTCTTATGGCTTGATTCTGCCAATAGTTCTTGGGAATGGAATAGTTTCACGAATATGCTGACGACCACAAATCCAGCCGGTCAAACGTTCGAGGCCAATTCCAAATCCACTATGTGGCACCGAACCGTATTTTCGCAAATCCAAATACCAATCGAAATCTTCCACTGATAATTTATGCTCTTTTATACGACCAAGCAGAACACCATAATCATCCTCACGCTGACTTCCGCCAATAACTTCACCATAACCTTCAGGCGCTAAAAGGTCTGCACAAAGCGCAAATTTATCATCCAGAGTGCGTTTCATATAAAATGCTTTCACTTCTGCCGGATATTTTTCAACAAAAATCGGCTTGTCATATTTCATAGTCAGCATAGTTTCATCGGCCGCACCAAGGTCCTGATTTTCCTGAATTTCCGAGCCCATTTCACGGAGTTCTTTTACCACTTCCGTATGAGTTTTGTGAATAAATGGAGCCTTAATTTTTTTCAATGGCTCGATATCTCTTTCCAAAATTGCTAATTCTTTTAAATTTTTCTCGAGAACTTTTTCCACCACAAATTCCACCAACCCTTCCTGAATTTGCATATTTTCTTCATGTTCCACAAAAGCCGCCTCAGCGTCCATCATCCAAAATTCCGTCAGATGACGACGAGTTTTTGATTTTTCCGCACGGAACACCGGACCAAAATCGAAACATCTGCCAACAGAAAAAATCGCCGCTTCAATATATAGCTGTCCGGATTGAGCAAGGTAAGCTTTTCCTTCCTCAAAATAATCAATTTCAAAAAGTTCAGTCGTGCCCTCGCAAGCGTTCGGTGTCAAAATCGGCGAATCAATTTTTATATAACCATTAGTATTTAAATATTCATATATCGCATTAATAATGGTATTCCTCACCACTTGAATTGCTCTTTGTGTCGGAGAACGCAGCCATAAATGCCGATTTTGTAAAAGAAAATCCGGACCATGCTCTTTCTTCGCAATCGGATAATCTTCCTTCACCAGCTGAATCACTTCAATATTTTTCACCTGCAATTCGTATTCATCCTCATTTTTTGGATGCTTGGTTATTTCACCAGTCACACGCACAGAAGATTCCATAGTTAGCTCCTCGGCAATTTTAAAAACTTCCGGCGAAACCGCTTTCACAAACACAATTCCCTGCACAATTCCACTACCATCACGAAGTTCTAGAAAATAAATTTTACCGGCACCACGCTTATTAAACATCCAACCTTCCATCATAATTTCCTGCCCCACATAATCGCGCAAATCCTTTAGAAAAATTTTCTGAGCCATAATCTAGTGAAATTATAAATAATCCTGTCCATTTTAGTAAAATCAACCGGAAAAGGCCAATTGAAAAGATTTAAACACAATTCAGCAATAAATATTTTATATCATACCACACTCTGATATAATCATTTTCAGAAACTTCCCCATCATTCCCCTCCTCATGCATATCAAAAATACGAAAGTTGTTTGTACGCTTGGACCTGCGAGTAATTCCGTTACAGAAATTACCAAATTAGTGCAGGCCGGGATGAATGTAGCTCGTCTCAATTTTTCACATGGCGATTACAAAAGTCATCTGGAATTAATCAACAATATTCACACTGTCGAAAAAAATACCGGCAAACGTATTGGCATTCTGCAGGATCTACAAGGTCCAAAAATTCGTCTTGGAGATTTGCCGGCAGAAGGAGTGCAATTGAAAAAAGGTGATACTTTTATTTTAACTTCAGCGAAAAACAAATCGAAAAAAAATGCTCCTTCGTCGCACTTGCCCATCCAATTCAAACCCTTCACTAAAGGCCTGAAAAAAAATGACATGATACTTTTCAATGACGGCCTAATTGAAAATCAGGTTCTCCAAGTCATTGATAAAGAAAATGTAAAATGTCTGGTGAAATGCGGCGGTCTCGTACGTGGACATGCCGGAGTTCACCTCCCGGGTATTACCCAAAATATTGAAACGATCACCGAAAAAGATAAAAAAGATCTCGTTTTTGGTCTGAAAAATAATGTCGATTATGTTGCCCTCTCATTCGTCAAAGATGCAAATGACATAAAAAATCTTCGCAAATTAATCACAAAACAAAAAAAATCTACAAAAATTATTGCCAAAATAGAATTGAAACTCGCGGTTGATAATCTCGAAGAAATTATTAAAACTGTCGACGGAGTCATGGTTGCACGCGGCGATCTCGGCATAGACATCCCGGCCGAACAAGTTCCCATTATTCAAAAAAGAATCATCGCCCTTTCCAATAAATATGCCAAGCCGGTCATCACCGCGACAGAAGTCCTACTTTCTATGGTGAACAATCCTCGCGCCACTCGTGCAGAAATTTCCGATGCCGCCAATGCAGTCTACGATCGTACCGACGCCATCATGCTCTCAAACGAATCCGCTATTGGTAGATTTCCCGCTCAAGCTGCAGCCACCCTAAGCCGCGTCGCCAGCACCGTAGAAAAAGAGCTAAGAAAATACAGCGAACTTGAGAACAATTTTTTTATACATAGTCGTGAAGTGGTCAATCCTCACTGCGCCAACGCCTGCGACTTGGCCGAAGAAACCAAGGCTGACTATTTGGTTATTTATACATCTGATGGATACACCGCCCGCGAACTAGCCAGGCATCGTCCACATACACCAATTATCACCATTTGTGAGAAAGAAGAAACCGCTCGTGAACTCACTCTCGTCTGGGGCTTGAACAATATTTTTGCGCACACTTTGACTAAAGAAAACAAGATCGAACAAATCGTTCAAATTCTCAAGAAAAACAAAATAGTTAAACCAAAAAACAAAATCGTCATCCTCGCTAACGCCAGCAAAAAAGAGAAAATAATTTCGAACATAACTATATGAGAATCATAGGAATAGATCCAGGTACAGCAACAACAGGCTATAGCATCCTCGACCACGAAAATGGCAAATTTCACTTAAAAGATTATGGCTGTATAAAAACTCAAGCCGGCCTTCCACAAAACATTCGTCTACAACAAATCGCCACAGACCTTTCAACTCTAATAGAAAAATGGCATCCACAAACCGCTTCAATCGAAAAATTATTTTTTCAAAAAAATGTAAAAACGGCAATGTCCGTCTCGGAAGCTCGTGGTGTCATTCTTCATACATTAACGAATTTTGGTCTGCAAATAAACGAGTTCACACCACTGGAAATTAAATCCGCCGTCTGTGGTTACGGCAAAGCCGACAAAAAAATGGTCCAACAAATGGTAAAAATAATTCTCAGCCTCAAGACCACTCCAAAACCTGATGACGCCGCCGACGCCATCGCCGCAGCTATTTGTCTCGCAAATTCTTTAGCCCTAAAGCAAGCCACTTTCGCCTAATTCCCACATGAAAAAACTGCTCGCAACATTATGGATAATAATCATCGCTTCTGTAATTTTCATTACACTACATTTTTCAAAACCGAAATCCGATCAACTAGAAAATCTTTCACCCATTACCACTAATCTCGACCAAAAAATTTCTCGCGGAAAAAATATCCAAAATGGCAACGAAAATTATGAAAAAAACGGAGATGACTTTTTAAATAAAGACGACCTTGAAAACGCCGTCGCCAATTATCAAAAAGCCTTAGAAATAAAACCTGATTCCACAGACCTAATTCTCAAGCTGGGCGATACTTATTTGAAAAACAACCAAACCGACGAAGCTCGTGAACTCTTCACTCAAGCCACAAAATCAAAACCAGATTCAATTGATCTGAATATCGCCCTGGCCCGGACCTACTTAAGCATACGCCAAATAGAAAACGCCAAAAAAATAATCTGGAATTTGGCCCAAGAAAATCCTCGCGTACAATATTACAAAGGCATAATTACAATACTCTATAAAGACTTCGACGGTGCTCAAAAAATCTTCCAAGAAATCGCCAAGACAATTCCCGCTCCGGCACAATCACTCCTGGAAAATAATCAAAAATTCCTCGACGCCTATCAGAATTTCTCATACTACAAAGGATCTGAAAAAACCTTTCTGGAACTGCTACTAGCAAAAGCCATGACAGCCACAAACGAGTATCAGGCAGCGATTCCCCTGCTCTACGACATTCTCAATACCAAAAATAATTACCGCGACGCCTGGATCGTTCTCGGCTATGCTTATTTAAATATCAACATGCCAAACGATGCGATAGACGCACTCATTCAAGCAAGAGATCTCACTCCTCAAAAACCGGAAACTCTCTTTTATTTGGGCCTCGCCTACTTTGCCAAAGACGACCTCGACAAAGCAATTTACTATATTGAAAAAGCTGATAAAAATGGCTACGAGCCAAAAGATCAAATCAATCTTAAACTCGGCGACCTCTATTTACTCAAACAAGATTATCAAAAATCATCCAATAATTACGAAAAAGTAATAACAAAAAACACCAAAAATATGGATATTTTTGTGCGCGCAGTATGGCTAAATATCGAACATCTGGATCAACCTGAAAAAGCCCTAATATTAAGCCGACAAGCCCTATCAACACATCCAAATGATGCCATGAGCTACAATCTACTTGGCTGGTCGTATACGGCATTGGGGGAATACGATGAAGCGAAAAAAAATCTCGATACCGCCATTTCCATGCAACCAAATCTCGACGCAGCAAACCTGAATTATGGCTGGCTCTCTGAAAAATCCGGCGACAATAATCAAGCAAAAGCTTATTATAAAAGAGCCTACGCACTGGGTCGTGGCAATTCGATTAGTAAACTCGCCGCCACACGTTACAATTTTCTAAATCAAAACGGTCCAATCCCCCGTTAAGAACTACAATAAAATCACTAACCATCATCCTATGGAACTCCTAGCTTCAGCGATAATTTTCATCCTCGGCTCCGCAATTGGCAGCTTTTTAAGTGTTGTTATTTATCGTCTACAAGCCAATAAAAAAGGCATTCTCACAGGTAATTCCATGTGTCCGGCCTGCAAGAAAAAATTAAAATGGCGCCACCTCTTTCCGGTTCTCAGCTGGATTTTTCTCCGCGGTAAATGCGCTTATTGCAACAAAAGAATTTCCGTTCATTACCTCCTCCTGGAATTTTTAACCGGAGCACTTTTCCTAATTAGTTTTCTTCATTGGAATTTCATAATCACTATTCCATCACTCGTTAATTCACAATTTTTCAACTATATCATCGACTGGAGAACTCTCTCGATATTAGCTTTTTACCTCGTAGAATTCAGTTTTCTTATGGCAATATTTTTCTTTGATTTACGTCACAAAGAAATTCCGGACAAATTATCATTACCAGCCATTGCCATCGCAATCGCCGGCATAATTTCTTTCAACCCGGTGATGCAAACAGTAATCAATATGTTAATCGGCGGTGGCATAATTTTCCTTTTCTTTTTCCTCCAATATTTCTTTTCAAAAGGAACTTGGATTGGCGGTGGAGACCTCAGACTTGGAGCACTTATGGGCATTTTACTAAGCTGGACCACCGGAATTTTTTCCGGATGGATGATAGCAATTCTTGCTCTCCTTATAGCCTATTTATTAGGAGGAGTCCTCAGTCTCATATTAATTGCTGCAAAAAAAATCCATCGCAAAAGTACCATTCCATTCGGACCATTCCTGATAATTGGAACAGTCACTTCCATCTTTTTAGGACAAGAAATTCTGAATTGGTACTTCAATACCCTTTTGATGTAGCCTCACCCAAATAATAATGGCGAATAGGTTTTAAATTTTTATCCAATTCATAGACGAAAGGAACCCCGGTTGGAATATTGAGCCCAACAATTTCCTGATCAGAAACATTATCCAAATATTTCACCAAGGCTCTCAGACTATTACCATGCGCCACAATTAAAATATTTTTTCCGGCTCTTATTTCCGGAATAATTTTCTTTTCCCAACAAGGCAAAAATCTCTCAACAGTATCCTTCAAACATTCCGTCAACGGTAAATCCTGCTCATTCAAATCCTTATAGACAGGATCATTTCCCGGATATCTAGTATCATCCCTAGTCAAAGCAGGCGGACGAATATCATAGCTTCTACGCCAGAGTTGTACCTGTTCATCACCATATTTCTCCGCAGTTTCAGCTTTATTCAGGCCCTGTAAAGCCCCATAGTGCCTTTCATTTAAACGCCACGATTTATTGACAGGCAAATCCTGCAAACCCATTTCTTCAAGCACAATCTGCATCGTTCCAATAGCCCTCTTTAATAAAGAAGTGAAAACCAAATCAAAACTAAAACCCTCTTTTTTCAAAAGCTTTCCGGCTTCATGAGCCTCACTCACACCTTTCTCGGATAAAGCAACATCAGTCCATCCTGTAAAACGATTCTCCTTATTCCAAGTACTCTCACCATGTCTGATTAAAACCAGTTTATACATAGATTTGGGTTATTTACTTAAAAATAGCAAATATTTGGCATATTGCAAAAAGTAAAACACCTGATACAATCCCATCATATGAAAGCAGTAATACTCGCAGGAGGCGGGGGCACCAGACTCTGGCCCCTTTCCACACCGGAAAGACCGAAACAGTTTCAAAAACTGGTTTCTGACAAAACCATGCTGGAAGAAACAGTCGAAAGGCTGGATTTTTTGCAACCTGAAGATATTTATATTGCCATTAACGAAAAACATCTTGGCATTGTCCGTGAACTCTGCCCAAACATTCCCGGAAAAAATATTATTATCGAACCTGCTTTACGCGACACAGCCCCCTGCATTGGCTTTGCTTCAACAATAATCGCCAAAAGACATCCTGGCGAAGTAATGGCCATCATTTACGCCGACCATCTGATTAAAAACAAGGCTGAGTTTCAGGCAAAATTAAAACTCGCTGAAAAACTTGCTCAAGCAAAGGACACTTTGAATATTATTGAAGTGGAAGCCACTGAGCCAAACATCAATTACGGCTACGTAAAACTCGGTCCGGTAGTTGAAAAAATAGACAACACCGAAATTTACCAATTAGATTGCTTTAAAGAAAAACCGAATCTGGAAACAGCAAAAAAATTCTTAGAAGACGGTAATTATCTCTGGAACACAGGTCTCTACGTCTGGAAAGCTGACACCATTCTACAATATTATCAAAAATTTCAACCTGAAACCTACGAAAAACTTCAAAAAATGGTTTCCTCTACAGGAGAGATTTCGGAAGAAACCCAAACTCTCTATGGAACTTTAGAAAAAAATTCTCTTGATTATGCAATTATGGAAAAACTCGATCCCTCCATCGTCAGAATCATTAAAGCCGATCTGGGTTGGTCGGACATTGGCAGTTTCAAAGCAATCTGGGAAGAATTAGCTAAAACCAAAGAAGAAAACATCACCAGAGGTGACACGAAACTGATCGGCTGCTCCGGCTGCCTAATCTATTCAGACAACAATGAACGCGTCGCAGGCATCAGCCTCACTGACACCGTGATCATAGACAGCCCAAACGGCCTACTGGTTTGCAACAAAGAAGACAGCAAAAGAGTAAAAGACTTGAATCAGTAGACAAACCTGTTATAGTACCCCAGAAAAATTTACTTCTTTCCTATGGAAGATCATAAAATTGAAATTAAACCAAAACCCTGGGGCCAAGAAATTTGGTTTGCCCATACCGATAGATACGCCGGCAAAATTCTTCAAATAAAAAAAGGCCATCGCTACAGCCTGCAATATCACGAAAAAAAACTCGAAACACAGTATGTATATAAAGGACAAGTCAAACTTACTTACGGCACAGACCAGTCAAACCTGCAAGAGAAAATCTTAAATGAAGGTGACAAAATTGACGTGACTCCATATACTATCCACCGCTTAGAGGCCTTGGAAGACACAGAAGTTTTCGAAGTATCCACACCCGACCTGGAAGATGTAGTAAAATTACACGATGACTACGGACGAAGCGGTAAGGGAAACAATGAAACACTAGATAAAGAACTAAACAACAGACTGCGGAGCCAGACAGCAAAGCTGTCAAAATAAGAGAAAGAAATACCATATCCCAAATTATTACTAATAAATAACATCTATAACTACCGACTTTTATGAAAAAACATCTCTCCTGGAAACTGCTAACCATTCTTATAGCAACTCTAGCTCTTGGCTTTTTTGATTTACCTAGCAACATTCAACAAAAAATCGCTCCGTTTACTCCTCAATCTATTTTGAAGGCAAAAGTAAACCTCGGACTCGATTTGCAAGGTGGTTCACAGTTGGATTATAAAATTGATCTTCGTAGCGTTCCGGAAAAAGATCGTAAAAGCATCATAGATGGAGTACAGGAAGTTATCAGAAAACGTGTAGACAGTTTAGGAGTGGAAGAACCAAATATCTATAATTCTACAATCGCCGAAGAAGCTCATATAATAGTAGAATTAGCAAACAATGCCGTCATAGGACAGCTTGATGTGGATAAATATCTCGGCAAAGACAAAGTATTGGCAAGTATTACAGACGACGAGAAAAAAGAAGTCAGTATTGAAAAAGCAAAAGAAGCGGTAGGGAAAACCATCCAGCTCGAATTCAAAGAACAAAAAACCGAACTTGATCCTCAAGAAAAAGAGAAAATAAAGCAAGCCGCTCAATCAACTCAAGATAAAATCAATGGAGGAGCAGATTTTATAGTAGTAGCTCAAGAAGAATCTCAATCAGCCGCTGACAAAATTAAATATCAAAAATCGGACTACGCTTTCGGCTCAGATCTTCCAACTTATTTGAAAGACACTCTTGGCAAAATGAAAACAGGAGAGGTTACAAAGAAACTCGTAGAATCCAGCGGCACTTTTGCCTTAAATGCAAGCGGACAGGCCGTACAAGACACCAGTTTAAATATTATCAAATTAATTGATATTAAAGAAGAAGTTAAAGATCAAAAACAAGTAGAAGTAAGTAACATTCTTCTAGCCTACAAGGGAGCTGAAAAAGCCACCGCTACTGTAACTAGAAATGAAGATGAAGCTTATAAACTTGCTAAAGAAGTAAAAGATAAATTGGATAAAGGCGACAAATTCGAAGATTTAGCTAAAAAATACTCTGACGATACCGACAGCGCCGCCAACGGAGGAAAACTGGAAAACCCTATAACCGGTAATGGCTCATATCCATATGATTTTGAAAAAGCATCTTTGAGCCTCGCGAAAGATGGAGACATGAGTGACATTGTAAAAACCCAAAACGGCTACAATATAATCCGTGCCGACTCTGTTCAAATAAATGTTAAACAACAAAAGTACAAATACGAAATACTGAGCTATTCCACAAACCCTAACGAATGGAAAGATACGGATTTAAACGGTAAACACTTCGTTCATGCAGATGTACAAGTAGACAACTTTTTTCAACCTTATGTGAATATCCAATTCGATGATGAAGGTGCAAAAATGTTTGAAGATCTCACCGCAAAAAACGTTGGCAAACCAATTGCCATCTTCGTAGGTGGAGAAATGATTTCCAGCCCAAGAGTAAATGAAAAAATTTCCGGCGGAAAAGCCCAAATAAATGGTAGCTTCAGCAACGAAGAAGCGAAAAATCTTGCAAGAGACTTGAATACAGGTGCTATCCCGGCACCAATCGTTCTTACAGGAGAATACACATTAGGCGCTACCCTAGGAAAAGAAGCCCTGAATCAAAGTCTCATGGCCGGTTTCATTGGTATATTATTAGTCATGGTCTTCATGATCGTTTACTATCGCCTACCTGGTTTAGTTGCCAGCGCAGCTTTAATTATTTATGGCATACTTCTCCTTTTCTTAATCAAAGCTCATCTAAATCTTGGTTTGGCATTATTAATTGCCATTGTTATCTTTGGCTTCATTGTTTGGAAAATTATTAATGGCCGTGAACCTGGTTGGGAAAAATTATTCTCATTCATATTGAGCTGTGTAGGATTCTTCTTCTTAACTTTCCTCTTGAAGAGTGGAGTAGTACTGACACTAGCCGGTATTGCCGGTATCATTATATCTTTCGGTATGGCCGTAGATGCCAATGTACTTATTTTCGAAAGAATCAAAGAAGAATTAAGAGCAGGCAACAAACTAAACACTGCCATAGAGATTGGCTTCAACAGAGCCTGGAGCGCCATCAGAGATTCAAATTTCTCCTCATTAATTACTTGCGGTATCCTCTTTTACTTCGGAAGCTCAATCATTAGAGGTTTTGCCTTCAATCTTGCAGCAGGTATCCTTGTTTCCATGTTTACGGCTATAACAATTACCAAACTTCTCTTACAAGGTCTTGCTAGTACAAACATCACTAACAATCTAAAATTACTGGGAGTTAGCGGAGATAAAAAAGATTCATCTTTTGATTTTATCGGTAAAAGCAAAATTTGGTTTACCACTTCAGCAGTTGCTTTCATGGTAGCCCTCTTGGCAATTTTCACCTTTGGTTTAAATTTAGGCATTGATTTCAAAGGAGGTTCATTAATGGCCTTGAAATTCAAAGATCCGATTACAAAGGATCAAATTTTCAAAGCATTAGAGACTACCGGTACTGAATTAAACAATAAAACAACTATTCCGACAAAACCAACAGAAACCCTTCCTCCAAGCACAGTAAATGATAAAATCATTAAGACTACAGATGAAGAAAAATTCAATCTCAGCTCTATTAATATAGTAACTTCAGCTAAAAACGAATTCATAGTTAAAACCAACTATCTCACCCCTGCTAACCATGAATTACTACTAACAACATTAAAAACAAAATTATCAGCATTTGAAGAAACTCGCTTCACAACTATCGGCCCAATCCTTGGTGAAACTTTACTAAACAAAGCCATCGTTGCCGGAGTGATTTCTATAATAATGATCGTCATTTATCTCTACTTTGCTTTCCGCAAAATTCCAAAAGAAATTAGCCCATGGCGTTTTGGTGCCAGTGCTATCGTTACTTTGATACACGACGTAGTGATTATCATGGGTATCTTCGCGGTACTTGGTAAATTCCTCGACGTAGAAATTGACGCCCTCTTTGCGACAGCTATGCTTACACTATTTGGATATTCGGTTAATGATAGGATTGTAATCTTCGACCGTCTAAGAGAAACATTAACTACCAGCTCACTTGATAATGTAAAAGAAATTGCCAACAAAGCTCTCAACGAAACTTTGGCCAGATCTATCAATACATCTATTTCAATTGCGCTAACAATGTTCGCTATTCTGATTTTCGGCCACGCTTCAATATTCTACTTTGTATTAGCTCTTATGCTTGGCGTAATTATAGCGGGCTACACTTCAATCTTCATCGCCGCGCCACTAATCGTATACTGGAGTGATAAAAAGTTGAAAAAATAGAGAGATTGAAAAATCTCAGAAAATCCAATAGAATTTAAAGGCGGCAAGCTAAAGAGCCGCCTTTAAAATATCACCAACATGCACCCGTAGCTTAACGGATAAAGCTCTGGTCTTCGGAACCAGCAATGAGGGTTCGATTCCCCCCGGGTGCACCAAATGCGACTTAGTCGCATGTTCTTTTCCTTTTGCATTGACCTGAAAAAAAAAATTGTTATAATCCATCTCGTTAAATTAAAATTCTAATCAACAAATGTATGGCAGATCGTGAAGCAATCCCAGATATAGACACCAGCTCAATGATAGGAACTCAGCCTGAAG
Source organism: Candidatus Peribacteria bacterium (assembly GCA_943358175.1). GTDB lineage: Bacteria > Patescibacteriota > Gracilibacteria > UBA1369 > LOWO2-01-FULL-3 > JACRIB01. The sequence continues at coordinate 91,308 of CALRGV010000001.1, read as the reverse complement.
CAGCAGTTAACCAAATTGCTGAACCAACCGATGCTGACCAAACGCAAAATCAAATAAGACAAGCATTATCAGGCATTCAACCAAGCACAGTTGGAAAGGAACACTTTGGAAGATCAGTACCAAGCCAAGAGAGATTTAAGATATCTTTACCTACCAACCCTCCTAGCTTTGGACATGCACATGACGATGATTGGCTGCATGTAGGTAAATACGAATAAATACACCAAATCCACACTCTCCGAGACCAAGCAGCGCTTGGTCTCTTTTGTTTACAGCTATATCACGAGTAAATCTATTTTTTACGCTTATTAATCTCTCCAACCAGATCGGAAAACCCCACACCTCTCTCCACACAAGCTACGAACAAGTGATACATTAAATCCACACTTTCTGAGACCAGGCGCTGCTTGGTCTCTTTTGTTGCCGCCTTAATCACCTCTCCGGATTCTTCACCAATTTTGGTACAGATTTTGTTCAACCCTTCCTTGAACAAGGAAGTCGTATAAGAAACTTGAGGCATTAACTTTTTCCTTTGCTCAATAACATTAAATAAATCCATAAAAGCCTCCAAAACAATCTCGTCCTTCCCAATTCCAAAACAATCCACCTTTCCAGTATGACAAACAGGCCCTTGCGGCACTGCTTTTACTAGCAAAGTATCTTTATCACAATCTAAATAAATATTCTCAACTTTTAAAAAGTTGCCACTTTTTTCCCCTTTTTGCCATAATCTTTGCTTGGAACGACTATAAAACCAAACTTTTCCTTCCTCTAAAGACCTTTTTAAGGATTCTTTATTCATATAACCCAACATCAAAACCCTCGACCAATTTGCATCTTGAATAATAGCGGGAACCAAATCATTCATTTTCTTCCAATTAACCTGTTTTAATAATTTTTTATTCATAATCTTGTGGAAATATTGGATAAATTCATGAAATTCTTAAGTTTTTTAATAGAAATATCACCAAAATGAAATAAACTCGCCGCCAAAGCAGCATCAGCCCTACCAATTTGAAAAGCATCCCTGAAATCTTCCATTTTTCCAGCTCCACCAGAAGCGATTACCGGAATTCGTACGCTTGTCGAAACAAGCTTCAACAGCTCCAAGTCGAAACCTCTCCTCGTTCCATCTCTATCCATAGAAGTCAGGAGAATTTCACCTGCCCCAAGTTTCTCAACTTTCTTCACCCATTCTAAAACTTCATATTCAGATTCCTCTCCACCACCCTTCACAAAAACCTTCCACTTATTACCTACCAACCTCACATCCACAGCCACCACAATACATTGTGAACCAAACTGCTCTGCAGCCTCAGTAATCAATTCAGGCATCGCCACGGCTGCAGAATTTATAGCCACCTTGTCCGCACCGGCGTTCAACAATTCTCTGATATCCATTAAATTTCCAACTCCACCCCCAACCGTAAAGGGAACAAAAATTTCCTTAGCCACTTTCTCTACAATACTAATCATCGTCTTACGACCCTCCACCGACGCAGAAATATCCAAGAAAACTAATTCATCTGCTCCTTCAACAGCATAAAACTTCGCCAACTCCACCGGATCACCTGCATCCTTCAAATTCAGAAAATTTACACCCTTTACCACACGACCATCTTTCACATCTAAACATGGGATAATACGTTTCGTTAAAGAAGAGGTTGGCTCAAGATTTGCCAAAATTTTCTTCAAATCCAATCTCCCCTCATACAAAGCCTTTCCTAAAACCACTGCCTGAGAACTTTTTTCCAAACCTCTCAAGTCAACCTCACTCGTAATTCCACCGGCAGCAATTACTTCAAAACCAAAATCCCGTACGTATTGCATCAATTCAACATTTGGTTTTTCCAAAGTCCCATCCTTCGTCACATCCGTCACCATCAAATTTTTAACACGGACAGCTTTCAATCTTAATAAACAATAATCCAAGTCTTCTCGAGCAGAATTTAGCCAACCATCCACCATTAATTTCCCATCTTTTACATCTAATGCAACTACGATTTTATCGCAGCCGAAAAGACTCAAAGCCTCTTTTAAAAAATCAGGATATTTTACTGCTTTAGTTCCAAGAATTACTCGCGAAACTCCAGCATTAAGATACTTCTTAATCGTAGAAATCTCGCGAATTCCGCCACCAACTTGAATTGGAACATCAACAAAATTACACAATTCAATAATTAAATTCTGATTTATTGGCTCACCAGATCTCGCACCATCCAAATCAACGATATGCAGAAATTTGGCTCCAGCAAGGACAAAATCACGCGCAACACTCAAAGGATTTTTTGAATAAATCTCCTTACGATCATAATCTCCCTGAGTGAGTCTCACACATTCACCATTAATGATATCGATAGCAGGTATGATTAACATTTAGTACAAAAGTTATTTAGTAATTTTAGACCGATTTCCCCTGACCTTTCCGGGTGAAACTGTGCCCCATAGAAATTTCCGCACTGAATCACCGCAGAAAAGTCATTTCCATAACAACTTTTTGCTAACAAATTTTCTCCATTCACCGGCAGAAAATACGAATTAACAAAATAAAAATACTCTTTGTCAGTAATCCCCTCCAAAAGAGGAGATTTTCGCATAATACAAACTTTATTCCATCCCACCTGAGGAACTTTTAGTGAAAAATTTTTAGACTTTCTAAAGTTTCTAAACTTTTTCACCACCCCTGACACAATTCCCAAACAATCAATATTTCCCTCTTCGGAGTACCCCGCAAGCAACTGCATACCGAGACAGACGCCAAAAAAAGGAATAGTCAAATTTTGCAAAATTTTAGTAAAACCCCTAGTATTTAATTGATTCATAGCGAACTTTGCCGCACCCACACCTGGTAAAATCACCCTACTAAATTTCGCAAAATCAGCCTCAAATCGCTCATACTCAATAGCAGACTTTACAACCTGAAATTTCTGTTCTAATTTTGTTAGTGCGTTGGTAACACTTTTTATATTACCAGCACCATAATCGATTATGGCAATTGTTTTCATAAAAGTCCTTTTGTTGATGGTAATTGATCTGATAAACGCTCGTCTATCTCAGCAGCAAGCCTAAAAGCTCTCGCAAAGGCCTTGAAAATGGCCTCAATTTGGTGATGCTCGTTGCGACTATAACGAACATTTATATGTATATTAGAGCGCAAATTCTCACTCATTGATCTAAAAAAATGTTCAACTAATTCCGTCGACAAATCTCCCACTCTTTCCCTCGTAAATTTCGCATTAAAAACCAAATAACTACGTCCTCCCAAGTCCAAAGCCACTTCAACCAAAGTATCATCCATAGGCAAAGTGAAAGAAAAACGTCGCAAACCCATTCTCTCGCCCAAAGCCCTATTGAGAACCTGGCCCAAAACTATCGCAACATCCTCAACTGTGTGATGCTCATCGATTTGCAAGTCACCACGAGCTTTTACAACCAAATCAACTAATGAATGTTTAGAAAATTGCTCCAGCATATGGTCTAAAAACTTCACACCAGTATCGATTTTACAATTTCCACAACCATCCAAATTTACCATAACAAAAACTTCTGTTTCATTAGTTTCACGGCTCACTAAATCCATCCTAGGAAAGAGGGAATTAGTCACCATACGAAAACCAGCTACACCAATATTGCTCGCAAATTCCAAATCAGTATCCCTATCACCAAGCATAAATGATTTTTCAAAATCAATATTTTCAGATTTAATAAATTCTTCAACAAGTCCAATCTTTGGCTTTCTGCAAAGACAATTAGCATCAGATAAATGAGGACAAATGAAGATTTTATAAAATTCTATTCCCTCATCTCTCAAAATTTCTAAAAACTTCTCTTGAGGAATTTCAAATCCACTCCCATCCTGATTCGAAACCAAAACCAATTTATAATCATTAGCAATCAACATTTTCAAACCTTGCACCACCCCAGGCAAAATTTTCAATCTATCCAAGGAATCGATTTTTTTGGTATCTAGAGGCTCAAAAATCAATGTCCCATCTCTATCCAAAAAAGCCACTTTCATAAAATTGAAGTTAAAGATTGAATCAACAATTTATTTTGTTTTGGTGTTCCCACCGTTATTCTAAAACAATTTTTCAAACCAAGTTTAGAAGAAAAATCACGCACAATTATTCCCTCATCCTCAGCTAAATATTTCACAATTCTCTTGGCCAAATCATCACTACCACTACCCTCCACCTTAACCATTAAAAAATTGGTTTCACTCGGAAAAACTTCCAATCCCAACTTTCTTAACTCCACCTCCAGCCACCTCCTCTCATCTAAAATTCTAGAAATCACTTCGTTCATTATTTTCACATTTTCCAAAGCCCTAACTCCCAACGATTGTGATAAAGAATTAACATTATAAGGTAACTTAATCTTATTTAAATAAGCCACAACCTCCTCATTTCCAATCATATAACCAATTCTCAAACCAGCTAATCCCCATGCCTTAGAAAAGGTTCTTAAAATTAGCAAATTAGAACATTTTTCGAGCAATCCAACCATAGAACCACTAGATGAAAATTCCACATAAGCCTCGTCCAAAACCAGAAATCCTTTAAAGACATTACAAAGATCCACAATATCCTCAACTCTCAATAAGCTACCAGTCGGATTATTAGGAGAACAACAAAAAACAAGCTTAGTATTGCTAGTAATTTTCTGCTTTAACTCCTTCACATCCAACTGAAAATTATCATCTAAACCTACAACCTTAACCCCTACTCCACAGATATCCGCTGCCACTCTATACATCCCATAAGTTGGCTCGTTTATAATAATTTCATCATCAGTGTTAGAAAAAAGATTAATCAATAAACGAATAATTTCATCAGAACCGGAGCCAACAAAAATATTTTCAAGCTTCAAAAAAGGCAAATTTAAATACTTTAAAATTGCCTTTTTGAGATCCAAACAATAAGGATCAGGATAACGATTTAGCTCATTCCTATAGGGAATTTTGACAGTGCTCCCAAAGGAATTCTCATTCGCATCCAAAAACATTCCCTCACTATACAAATCACGTGCACATGCATAAGGCATTAAATTTACCAATTTTTTACGAATCAAATTATTTATCATAAAATCTTACAGTTATAGAATTCTTGTGTGCATCTAAACCTTCAGCCAATGCCATTTTTTCCACATCATTTCTCAAATTTTCAATTCCAACTTTCGACACTTTCTGGATCTGAATCATCTTGCCAAACGAATCAACCGAAAGTGGAGAAAACATCTTAGCAAAGCCAGAAGTTGGCAATGTATGGTTCGCACCAGTAGCATAATCACCCAAAGGTTCAGAAGAATATGGTCCAAGAAAAATCGAACCAACATTCACAATTTTCCTCAAAACCTTTTCTGAATTTCGAATCACAATTTCCAAATGCTCCGGTGCATATTCATTCACCACAGAAATCGCCATTTGCAAATTATCAACAATAATCGCAAAACTTCTCTCAAAAGATTTCTCAATTAAAGGTAGTCTACTTAGACTCCCCTTCTGTAAGCGCATTTCAGCAATTACTTTTTCCGTAAATTCAGCAGAAAATGCCACCAAAATTGCCTGAGAATTTTCTCCGTGCTCTAATTGAGACAATAAATCTGCCGCTATCCATTTCACATTTGCACTATTATCTGCCACCACCATTAGCTCCGAAGGTCCCGCAGGCATATCAATATCCACTTCTCCATACACCATCATTTTGGCTGTAGAAACGTACTGATTGCCCGGTCCAAAAATTTTATAAACCTTAGGGATAGATTCAGTTCCATAAGCCATAGCCGCAATAGCCTGCGCCCCACCAATCTTGAAAATCTTTTTCACTCCACATAAATTCGCCGCCACCAACACCGCAGCATTCACCTTCCCCTCTCTTGAACAAGGCGTACACATAACAATCTCCTCACATCCAGCCAAAACAGCCGGTACTGCTAACATCAAAACTGTTGAGAAATAAGCCGCCTTTCCACCAGGCACATACAAACCAACTCTTTCAATCGGTCTAAATTCCCGCCAAACCTTCACACCAGGCACAGTCTCTACCACTGCATTTTTTGACGTAAAACTTTTGAAATGAAAATTTTCAATATTTCTTTTTGCCCTTTTTATAGCCTCAAACAACTCCTTATCAATTTCTTCATAAGCTTCATTTATCTCCCTTTTACTAACCAATAATTTATTCAATTTCACCCCATCAAACTTTTCTGCCAACTCAAATAAAGCAGAATCTCCCTCCTTCTTTACTCTTTGCAAAATAGGCTCAACAATAGCTTTTACATCAGCGTCCTTACTCCTAGCCTCAGCTACCACTCTCATAGTTTCATCAAATCCTAATTGTTTTAAATTTAATATTTTCATAAAGTTACTAGTGAATTATTTAAAAACAAAAGCTCGAAAGCCTTAATCGCCCTATTCGTCAAAAATGGCGACTGTATAAGCACAGCCTGCGAATCTAGAATCGTAGAAATCGGCTTAAGATTATTATCCTTAAGCGTCTTCCCAGTCTGAGTTAGATCACAAATTGCATCTGCCAAATCCAAACTTGGTACTATTTCCACCGATCCTTCCAAAGTAAATACATCCGCCTCAATCCGTTTTTCAGCCAAGAATGCTTTTAACAACTCAGGATAAGAAGTTGCAATTCTCCTGCCTTCCAAATCATATATTTTAGAAATTATAGAACTTTCCAATACCGCAATAACCAAAGAACAAGAGCAAAAACCAAGTTTTTTCAAAATCTTAACTCTAGAATTTTGTTCTAAAATCACATTCTCACCGACAATTCCAAAGTCCGCCACACCTCTTTCTACATATTTTGGAATATCATCATCGCGCAAAAATAAAATATCCAAATTATAATTATCACACTTAGCTATGCAGTTACGACCATTAGCTGTAAACCTCAAACCAAGTGAATACAGAAATTCCAGGCTTTTATCAGCCATTCTGCCCTTACCTTGAACTGCTATTCTCACATTACTCATATATTTAATTAAAAAATGAAATAAAAAACCCCGTCACTGCGGAGTAAGAAACTAATCATGAATTGCTTTACTTAAGCCGATCCAAGACCAATTTATACCCCCCCATGCCATGATGGAACCAATGGGCAACACGAGTGATAGTAGCGGTACTTGAACCTGTATTCTCGGCAATTCTACGATATGGCACATTCTTCCTTACTTGTTTTACCACCTGCAAACGCTCAGACATAGCCTGCAATTCACCAAAAGTACAAAGATCCCTAAAAAACTTTTTACACTCCTGCACATCTTTCAATTGTGCAATAACTTCAAAAAGTTCTTTCACTTCTTTCTTATTGAATTCTGATTCAATATTCATAATTCTGTTTTAATGTGCTAAAACAATAATATAGAAAATAATTTAAATTGTCAAACACAAAAAACTTATCACGCACAAAACACCTTTAATAGAAGCCATTTACTTCACCCTAAACATCTCCGACTTTTCCACCGGTCTATGTAACCTAGTTGAATTCATCATTAAAGAAAACGCCTTCAATCCTTCATCAAAATTTCTCTCATCAAAAATATCGTCACACACAGAGTGCAGCAAAAGATCCAGTATTTTAGCCCAATTTTCTTCATATTTTTCCTTCCAAATACCCAAGACCTTCCGCACAAAATCGCCACCTCTAGCCTTAAAAGCAATCATATAACGATCTCTATTTTGCAACACGTGATAATAGAGTCCATCATTCGAAATAGCCAAAAAATCAAAAACTATCTCTAAAGGCAAATTGTAAGAATCATCAACAGCATTCATAATTTCCCTCACATGAGCCATACCATGCTTAATATAGTTATCAAGAAAGAAATCCTTCGCTTGCACCACAGTCTTATATAAGAGATTCTGTTCAAAGACCAAATGATCAAAAATCACCTTCCACTGCTCATCAGAAAGCTCCATTTTCTCCTTCAAAGCCGTGGGACCATCAACAATATAGCGATCTATCAGCTTAGCCTCTCGGCCCCTGACATATCTTTCGATAAGCATATTTTGATCTGACAAAGTCATCAGGTGTTTGGTTAAAGCCTGCAATTATACATTAAAACCAATAACTGTCAAGTGTTCGTTGTTAATAAACCTGTTAAGATGCATTTATGTACGCAGAAATACTCATACCTCAAAAAATAGGCCACGATAAGGAGACCCTTACCTACAAAATACCTGAAACCGCTACGCTGGAACTCGGACAGATAGTAATGGTAAATTTACGTAGAAAAAGTGTTTTTGGCATAGTTTGGAACATAAACAATAGAGAACCAAGCTTTAGAACCCTAGAAATTAGCGAAATTCCAACAAAAAAGCCCCTAATTTCATCAAAACAGATAGAGCTAATCAATTGGATGAGCAAATACTACTTCTGCCCTATCCACAAGCTGATCAAATATTTTATACCAAAAAGAGTGTTTTTGAATAAAACTTTACCAAAAAAACTTACTCAAAGACCACCAAAAGTACAAGATTTTAGTACGCAAAAATTAAGCTCCGAACAAGAAGCAGCTTTCCGCACAATCTCAACAGCAAATAAGAATAAATTTTTAATACATGGGATTACAGGATCGGGAAAAACTGAAATCTACACTCACCTTTCAAAACATTGTATAAATAATTTATCCAAACAGGTACTAATTTTGGTGCCGGAAATATCTCTCACACCCCAAATTATTGAATATTTTGAAAAATCCTTAGGCATTTCAGCCACTATCATCAATAGCAAAATTTCCGAGGGCGAAAGACAGTTGGCCTGGGAAAATATTTGGAATAACGAAAGCAAACTTATAATTGGTTCCCGTTCCGCGATTTTCGCTCCTTTTCAAAATCTGGGAATGATAATTATCGATGAGGAACACGAAAATTCCTACAAACAAGACAAATCACCTCGCTACAACATTCACCAAATTACTAATAAATTACAAGAACAAGATCCCACTCTCAAAGTAATACTAGGCAGTGCAACTCCTTCTATAGAAACTTCTGAAGAACTAAAAGATTCCACAATTATCCTCAAAGAACGCTTCTCTCAAACCATTTTACCAAAAGTAGAAATCATCGACCTTCGCGACGAATTCAAAAAACATAACAATTCAATTTTCAGCGAACGCCTACACGAAGAAATAACAAATACCTTGGCAAAAAAAGAACAAGTCATACTCTTTTTAAACAGACGCGGTTCCGCTTCCTCAATAGTATGCCGCGATTGCGGATACACTGCCAAATGCACAAAATGCGAAACCTCACTCACCTATCACAGCAAAACTCTACAAAAACCCACTTTGATTTGTCATCATTGCGGAGAAATCAGTAAACCAATTAGCACCTGTCCCACCTGCAAAGGCGCCAACATTCGCTTCCTCGGAATAGGTACTCAAAAAATTGAGGAAGAAGTTCACAAAACCTTTCCTCAAGCCAGAGTACTCCGAGCAGACAAAGACACCACCAGCACTAAACACGGCTTCAAAGAAATCTACAAAAAATTTCGCAATCAGGAAGCTGATATACTGATCGGCACACAAATGATTGCTAAAGGATTACATCTACCAAACGTAAACTTAGTTGGCGTAATTCTCGCTGACATTGGCCTCAACATCCCGGATTTCCGCAGCGAAGAGCGCAATTTTCAACTCATGACCCAGGTCTCCGGTCGTGCCGGTCGCGCCAGTAATGAAGGAAAAGTAATTATTCAAACTTACAATCCAGCCCACTTTTCACTCATCTGCACTCAAGAACATAATTATGAAAAATTTTTCAATTATGAAAGAACCCAAAGAAAAATCCTCAACAATCCACCATTTTCTCGACTGGGAAAATTAGTAATTGAAAATAAATCCCTCTCGGAATGCCAAAAAATTACCGAAAAACTTGAAAACTTACTCTGCGCAGAGAGTGAAGCTCTCAAAAAAATAGAAACGATAGACCTCTTCGAAATCAGATCCTACCCAGCTTATCTAGCACGCCTTAGAGGAAAATATAGATATATAATTCTCATGAAATCATCCGCTAACCACGACATAATTCACAAATTATTAGAAAAACTTCCAAAAGAATATATAATGGACTCAGATATCAAAATTGATATAGACCCTGTCAGCACGACTTAAAAGCCCGACCTTAGTCGGGCCATATCAAAATAACCGTTCGCGACAGCGAACACCTCCTATCCTATGAAAAGAATCCTTTCCGGCGTCCAACCCAGCGGCAAACCACATATCGGCAATTATCTTGGTGCCATTCGCCAACACATAGCAATGCAGAAAGATCACGAATGTTTTTTATTTATTGCCGATCTTCATGCCCTGACAACAGTACGCAACGCAGAATTAATGCGCCAACAAACCTATGAACTGGCCGTAGCTTATCTGGCACTCGGTCTTGATCCAAACAAAACAGCTTTCTTTAAACAATCAGCTCTTCCTGAACACACTGAACTCTGCTGGATTTTCGACTGCATTACCAAAATGCCATTTTTAGAAAGAGCCCACGCCTGGAAAGATGCTCAAGCAAAGGGGAAAAAAGAAGTAACCGTGGGACTATTTAATTATCCAATTTTAATGTCAGCCGATATTCTACTTTACCAGCCGGACATCGTTCCTGTCGGCAAGGATCAAAAACAACACGTAGAAATCGCTAGAGATATTGCCACTAATTTCAACCAAACCTTTGGCGAAACCTTCAAATTACCTGAACCACTAATCAAGGAAGAAGTCGCCGTAGTCCCGGGAACAGACGGCCAAAAAATGAGCAAATCCTATGGTAATACTATCGACCTGTTTGGCACAGACGCAGAATTAAAAAAACAAGTCATGGGAATCATTACAGATTCCACCCCACTCGAAGAATCAAAAAATCCGGAGACTTGTAACGTTTTCAAACTCTACAAACTTTTTGCCGACAAAAAAGAAATTGAGGAGCTGGCGGAAAAATACAAAGCCGGAGGATTTGGCTATGGCGATGCGAAAAAAACTTTGCTCTCGAAATTAATGGAATACTTCGCGGAAGCTCGCCAGAAATACAATGAGATCCTACCAAAAAAAGACTACGTTTATGACGTACTGGAGGACGGCGCGAAAAGGGCTAAAAAAGTAGCTGCTAACACTTTAGAAATGGCAAAAAAGAAGATTGGCTATATTTAGCCAAATTCAGCTATTGCTCTTTTCAAGACCCTAGTCTAAATTATCTAGAGTATATTCAATGTTCTTAAACAAACAGAAGCGTGTGTAAATATATCTTTGTCACCGGTGGCGTATGTAGTTCATTAGGTAAGGGAATAGCCTCAGCCTCTATAGGAGCACTCCTCAAAGCCTCAGGGCTGAAAGTGTTCACTCAGAAGCTCGATCCTTACCTCAATGTCGACCCCGGAACTATGAGTCCATTTCAACATGGAGAGGTTTTTGTTACAGATGATGGTGGCGAAACGGATCTCGATCTGGGACACTACGAAAGATTTATCGATACCAGCTTAAGTAAACTTTCTTCCGTAACAACCGGAAGAATTTATAGTGAAGTATTGGAAAAAGAACGTAAAGGAACATTCCTTGGACGCACAATTCAGATTATTCCCCATATTACAGACGCTATTCAAAATAAAATCACGGAAGCGGCAAAATCCTCGGGTTGCGACATAATGATGATAGAAATTGGAGGCACAGTCGGAGACATTGAAGGTCTTCCTTTCCTTGAAGCAATCAGACAATTACGCTATAAGCTCGGCACAGAGAACACATTATTTGTTCACTGCACTTTGCTTCCTTACCTTGGTGGATCTAAAGAATTAAAAACTAAACCAACCCAAGCTTCTGTCAGAGAATTAAGATCAATTGGTATTCAACCGGACTTCATCCTAGCTAGAGCGGATTATCACATAGAAAAAGATTTATTAAAGAAAATCTCTCTCTTCTGTGATGTTCAGGAAGACTATGTAATACCTGCGCAAACGCTAAAATCAATCTACGAAGTACCCCTGAATTTTCAGAAACACAACATCGTTCAATTAATTGCGAACAAATTAAATCTCGGAAAACTAAAACCTGATCTTAAAGAATGGGAAGACCTGGAAAAGAAAATTAATGCAAAGAAAACTCCACTAAGCATTGCCATTGTTGGCAAATATACCGGGCTCGACGACGCTTATCTCAGCGTAATTGAATCAATCAAAATTGCCGGATATCATACCGGTTGCGACACAAAAATTATGTGGATTTCATCTGAAAAGCTGGAAGATAAAGACGAAGAAACCTGGGAAAATTTACGTACGGCAGATGGTATTTTAGTACCCGGCGGTTTCGGTAAACGCGGAATAGAAGGCAAAATCATGGCTGCCAAATATGCTCGCGAAAATAAAATTCCATACCTCGGGCTTTGTCTCGGAATGCAAATTATGAGCATTGAATTCGCCCGTTTTGCACTAAAAGACAATTCTGTTACATCTGAAGAATTCGATGAAGATGCTAAATTAGACGCCTCAAAATATGTAATTCATTTTCTACCAGGACAACACAAAAATAGAGATAAAGGAGGCACTCTCAGACTCGGGAAATATCCGTGTAAGATAAGCAAAGGCACAAAAACCTTCGATCTATATAAATCTACAGAAATTGAAGAAAGACATCGTCACCGTTATGAATTCAACAATGAATTCAAAAAACAATTAGAAAAAGCCGGCATGGATTTCCCCGGAACCTATGAAAAAGAAAATCTCGTAGAAATTGCTGAATTGAAAAATCATCCATTTATGATAGGTAGCCAATTCCATCCGGAATTCAAATCTCGCCCAACAAAGGCTCATCCATTATTCAAAGGATTTATAGAGGCTGCAAAAAAAATAAAATCTTAATGGCAATTTTCAAATATACAATAGCCAATAAGGAAGGTAAAAAACTCAGTGGCAGCGTTGAGGCACCTGATGAAAATACCGCTCGCCTTGAGTTAGAAAATCTTGGTTTTTCAATATTACTACTTCAAGAAACCAAGGAAGCCATAAAAACAGATTCAACTTTAGATAAATTTGTTTTTGAAGCCATCGATAAAAATTCCAAACTTGTCAGCGGCACAATCCCAGCAAAAAACAGTGAAGAAGCAGTCAGCAAACTTCAAACCGAATACGAATTAAATATCAGTGCGATCTGGAAAGAAGGATCAACAAAAGAACAAATTGAAACCGCCCGCAAAGAAGGACAACAAAAATTACAAAATCAACTACAAACACAACCGGCAAATTCGCAACAAACACAAAAAACCGAAGCTGAAAAACCACTACTCAATCTTGAACAAGAGAAAAAGAGCCAATTCGTAAAAGAAAAAATAGAACTCACTCTAAAATCAGTAAATGAATTACTGCAAAAATTCGATCAGGACATATCTCCGGACAAAAAAGTTGAAATTAATAAAAAAATTGATAAATTACTACGTATCAAAAATAGCACTAACGTAGACTATATCCTCGAAAGTGCCAACGAATTATTGAAATTCCTTGAAGATCAGGAAAAAGCTCTAAAGGAAAACACCCATCAAGAAAAACGCTTTGAATTTCAATTTCAAACTCAAAAAATGCTCCAAACTCTCAACCAAGAGGAGCACAAAAAAAGCTTAAGTGAAGACGTAATAGCTAAAATTCAAAACTGGCAAAAAGATCACCTGGAAAATACTGAAAAAACTTCAACAGGATCAAAAATCATCAACAACATTTTGATAAAAATTAAAAATATTTTCACTACTCCACCTGAAGTAGCAGCAATAAAAATGCAGATCTCTACCTATAATAAACAACTCTGGGAATTCGTAAAACTTTACTTCAAAGAACCAACCCCAGAATACAAAGAAAAGGTAAAAAACACCTTGAAAACCATTTGGCAAGCCAGAAAAAGGGCAGTGGAAAACCTTAAAGTAGTAAAAAATCACCTAAAAGATCAAAAAAATACAGAAAAATATGATGAAAAAGTTATTTTTTCGTTCATTAAGGAAGTAAATGCACTCACAGGCTGGCTACTGGGATTTTACATTATCTATTATTTCGTATCTCTCTATCTAAATACAAAATATTTTGGGCTAGCTTCAGTTCCAAATTTTTTCCACATCTACGAAACCCATCTTTTCAAATACATCTTGGTAATCACTTTCTTGCTTCACTGCAGTAGTGCCCTAAAAGTGAATTTTTTTCGCAATACCGCGACCGCAAATTTCATTATTCCCCCAATATTTATTTTTGGCAGTATAATCACAATACTTAACTTTTAAATCATGTTCCCGATAGTATTCAGTACAAATTTCTTTGAACTACATACCCTTTGGATCTTTTTTGCCATTGCTATCATTACCGCAACAATTGTTTTAATCAGATTAGCCCTGGCAAACAGGCTAAAAATACAATTCATCAATGAAAATGCCTGGAAAATAATCATTTGGGGATTAATTGGTGCCAGAATCTGGTCTATAGCAACAAATTATACCACTTACTTCAACGAAATAAGTCTCACCAACTTTCTACGGATATTTTACTTTTGGGATAAAGGATTTGAAATCTGGGGAGCCATAATTGCAGCAACAATATATTTCTACATCTTATGCAAAAAAAGTGATCAAAATTTCTGGAAATGGCTTGATGTAATAGTTCCGGCAACAATTTTAGCACTGGCAATTGGAGATATCGGATCTTTTTTCAACGGTACAAACTACGGCACACCTTCCTCCCTACCTTGGGCGGTAAATTTTGACAATGCCGCAATCAAATATTCCGTCCCAATCCACCCAACTCAGATCTACGCCTTCCTTTATTCATCAATCATTTTCGTCACGCTAATGTTTATCGGCCAAAATCAAAAAATTAAACAGCTGGAAGCATCGGGAGTCGTCGGTTTGATAGGTATTGCAGGCTTTTGCCTATTTTACTTTTTGGAAGAATTTGTACGTGGAGATGACTCGCTAATGATTTTTGACATCAAAATTGCTCAAATTTTATCCTTGATTACAATGATTTGGACAATCACCATATTATACACCAGATTTCACAAAAAAAGATCCCGCTTGCATTCTAAACGAATTTAATTTATCTTCAGACACATGAAATTCATAAAATATTTTCTTTCACCAAATCCAGGCATAGAGTTTAGATTCTATATTCCCCTAGCAATATTAATTTTTCTGCTATTCACGATGGCGGTAGCTGTATCCATAATTTACGACCGTAAAAAGAAATACGATTTTGCTTTCAAACGCCTTTTCCGCAAAAAAGCACTACACCTATCACTTTTCGCAATTTTATTTCTATTTCTCTTTGCCGTACGCTACGAGGGCATCCCCTACTTCTCAGCAAGAATATTACTTGTTTTAGGTTTTGCATGGCTGGGATACTTCACCTTCAGAACAATAAAAACCTTTATAAAAGATTACCCACGCGAAAAAGAAAACGTGAAAAATCTCACAGTAGACATAAACACAAACAAAGTACACAAATACCTTCCAAACAAGAAAAAAAGGTAGTGATTGCCCCATATAGAGACATGAAAAAATCAGCAAAGGTGTCAGATACGAGGAGAAAGTTAAAATTTAACCGCAGTGTACAAGTAGTACACGAGGATTAAATTTTAACTTTCGACGAAGTAGATGATACCTTTGCTGAATTTTTAGTCAATCTTCATAATAGTATATTCAATACTTCCGGCAGGCGCAATCACCTTTACCTTATCTCCTTTCTGCTTATCAAGAAGGGCGTTTCCAACCGGTGATTCATTGGAAATTTTATTGGAAAACGGATCTGATTCTGTAGAACCAACAATAGTATAAACCTCCAACTCATCCTTACCCTTAGTAACATTCTTCAAATGCACAGTACTACCAAGCTGTACCGACTTTGTTTTATGATTCTCAACAATAATCTTGGCGTGTTTAACTTTATCTTCCAATTCAAGAATACGTCCTTCAACAAAAGCTTGTTCATTCTTCGCCTCCTCGTACTCAGAGTTCTCAGAAAGATCACCGAAAGAAATGGCTTCCTTGATTCTTTCTGCAACCTCTCTTCTTTTCTTAGACTTTAAATGCTCTAATTCCTCCTTCAACTTATCAAAACCCTCCTTGGTAACAAGAGTAACTTTAGTATTTGAGCTCTGAGAAGAATCATCACCCATGTGAGCATCCTCATCCGTAGCATCATCAGGAACAATATTTTCCGGATCAAAATCCTCATCATCATCCATCATAGTCATATATTTATAGGTTAAATTATATAAAGGAATCCAACTGGAAATCAGTGTGGACGGATCTTAACACTAGTTGGGTGCTCTTTCAACTTTTGCAGAACTTTAGCCTCAATCTGACGAATACGCTCACGCGTAACGTGGAATTCCTGACCTACTTCTTCCAAAGTATGTCCAACTCCATCTTTCAAACCAAATCTCATCTCAATAATTTTTCTTTCACGTGGAGAAAGGTACTGCAACATTTCATGAATATTTTCACGGATAAGCTGTCTATTGGTAGATTCCGCAGGTGAAAGAGCTTCATCATCCTCAATAAAATCTCCCAATTTACTATCTTCCTCTGTACCTACAGGAGCTTCCAAAGAAACTATATCCTGAGAAATTTTCATAATATGACGAACCTTCTTCACATCCATATCCATTTCCGCAGCCAATTCTTCCACCAAAGGCTCACGCCCAAGCTCCTGTACCAATCTACGCTGAGCATGTGTAAGTTTATTGATTGTCTCAACCATATGTACCGGAATACGAATCGTCCTGGCTTGATCCGCAATCGCACGAGTAATAGCCTGACGAATCCACCAAGTAGCATAAGTAGAAAATTTAAAACCCCTATTTGGATCAAATTTTTCCACCGCTCTAAAAAGACCAATATTTCCTTCTTGAATAAGATCCAAGAAAGACAAACCCCTACCAATATATTTTTTCGCAATACTTACAACCAAACGTAAATTAGCTTCAGCCAGTTTACCCTTGGCAGCCTGATCGCCTTTTGCAATACGCCTGGCCAATTCAACCTCTTCCTTTCCTGTCAAAAGATCCACACGACCAATTTCACACAAATACAATCTGATAGAATCATTGGCTATTTCTTTAAACTCAGCTTCACGCTTAACTTTCTTAGCCTTTTTCTCTTTGAGAGAAAGGTCCTCATCGGGTTCAACAATATTTTCAACCTTAGCCAAAGCCTCAGTTTTCTTCCATTCATCATCATCAACCGCCAAAGCATCCTTTGTATCAAGCACTTCCACGCCTATCTCCATAAAAAGACTATAAATCTCATCCAACAAAATTAGATCATCTTCAATATGCGGCATGGCCTTAAGCAACTCCTGATGAGTCACAAAACCCTGTTCCTTACCCTTTTTTATAAGATGCTGAACTTCCTTTGGAAACCTATCCATTTGTTCATCGGAAGGGTGAGCAATAAATTTACTTGTCCTGGCCATTTATTTTTGGATAATAGTGTAAAACTAACTTTTTAAAAGCTCTTGCTGTTCTAATAATAATTTTTTCAATTCATCTCTATTTTCAGCTTTTTCAGCCTCAACTATGCTAATTTGCAACTCACTGAGACTCTTTACCTTACGATCTTTTTTAAACCTGTCAACCAGTTTTTCCACCTCATTACCTAAGGCTTCATGGGAAAATCCATTATATAACTCTTCGGCATAAAGACGTAAGACATCGATTTTCTCTCTATCTTGAGACAAAAAGCCAGTTTCGAAATTCCAGTTTTTAAAATTTGCTCGGGCCGAATTATACTGTTCTAATAGATCATTGTAAACATTTTTCGTCCATTCCGAAACCATCCCCAAATCCAGAACTTTGTTAGCATTTTCAAATAAATTCGGGTTTTCCAAAATTAAACCCAAAATCAATTCCTCAGGATTTAATTTATTGGCAACCACTTTACCATCACCAATTTCAGCCGCCTGTCTCATTGGATGATTTGCAGGCAATTTATAACTCTCAATCTCCTCATTAAGATGCTGCTCACTCATTCCCAGACGCTGAGAAAGTTCTTTCACGCAAAAATCACGAGTCGTAGGAGACATTCCATGATAATAAGGCAAAAGTTCTTTAACCACTTTGCGACGGCCCGTTAAAGAAGTGATGTCGTTATCACTAATCACCTTCACAATCATAAAACTAATAAAATCTCCAGCCTTATCCACTAATTCCTTGAATTTATCACCGTGTTCAAGCACATAATCCGCAGGATCCTTTTTATCAATACCGGTCAAAGTCTTTACTAAAATATCCTCATTTTGAAAAAGAACATAAGCGCGTTTTGTAGCTTCAATACCAGCTCCATCTGTGTCGAAAGAAGTAACGACATTCGCGGTAAGCCTCTTGATAATACGCACTTGCTCATTAGACAGAGCTGTCCCGGAACTCGCCACCAAATTTTTAATTCCGGCCTGAAACGGCAAAATCACATCAAAGTAACCCTCAACCAAAACAATCTGATCCTGATCCTTAATATGCTTTTTACTATGGTAAAGCCCATAAAGCAAACGACTCTTGCTATAAATAGGATTTTCAGGAGAATTCAGGTACTTCGGAGCTTGATCATGCTTTAAAGCACGACCACCAAAACCGCAAACTCTACCGACAGCATCGAGAATTGGAAACATCAACCTCGCACGATACTTATCATAAATACTGTCGGAAGCTAAATTTTTCGCTGAAACAAAGCCTGATTTCATCAAAACATCCTTGCTAATTCCTCTATTCAATAGAATTGGGTACAATTCATCATACTTATCCGGCGCAAAGCCAATTCTAAATTCCTTAATAGTCTCATCCTTCAAACCGCGACGATATAAATACTCCAACACTTTCTTGCCGTCGTCAGTTGTATACAATTGTTGTTCGAAAAAGTCACAGGCCAGATCATGAGCCTTGAAATAAATATCTTTTTCAGACTTCGCGACCTTCTTTTCCAATTTATCCTCATCAATCTTGACTCCACATCTATCAGCCAAAATCTGCATAGACTCAACAAAGCTAACACCTTCAATCTCCTGAATAAAAGCAAATATATCTCCACCCTTGTTACAACCAAAACAATGACAAATCTGTTTTTCCGGACTCACCACAAAACTTGGAGTTTTCTCACCATGAAAAGGACAAAGCCCCTTCAGATTTCTGCCAAACTTCTTTAGCTGAACATACTGAGAAACAACCTCTTCAATCCCCAGCCTGCTTTTTATATCATCAACAACATCAGCCATAGTACCTGGAGTTATAATCGAAAAATAACTCACTTACAAGTAAATCATTTCTTGGCTGGAACAATCACTAAAGCCACAGCCAAAAGAAGCATCAAAATGGTCAAAGCAATAACCATAAAAAATTTCTGCTGGCTGCTAACCAAAATTACCGCCGAAAAACCAAAAGCCGCAGTAATCAAAAGATATAATAAAACCACTTGTCGTCTGGAAAAACCCAAATTGAGCAAACGATGATGCAAATGCATCAAATCCCCCTGCCAAAATTTCTTTCCGGACATCATTCGCCTAAAAACCACCCAAATCATATCAAGAATAGGTATTCCCAAGACCAGAAAAGCTGTCGCCACCTTTCCACCTGAAAAAATGGCCAAACTCGCCAACATAAAACCTAACAAAGTACTTCCCGTATCTCCCATCAGAATCCTCGGAGCTGGAAAATCAAAAATCAGAAACGCCAGACTCACCATCGCCATAATCAAAGCTATCAAAGCCACAGGCAATTGAGTCTGAGGATTCTCATGCAATCCCGGATTTACGCTCAAAAAGAAAATCGTCAAACCGGCCACAAAGCTCACTCCGCTAACCAAACCACTCACACCGTCAACGAAATTCATGGTATTCAAAATCGTCATTACCCACAAAATTGTAAACAAAGCACTTAACAGATAGACGCCATTCCACAAAAAATGATCAAATCCAATAGTCCCAATAAATGGCAACTTAATAGATAAAATGCCAATTCCAAAAATCACCAAAACAACAGCAGCCAAAAACTGCACACCAAGCCTTAACCAGGGACTTAAACCAAAAAGATCATCAAAAAAACCCAGTAATACAATTACAGACGAACCAATAATCAAACCAACAACATGTTTTTCAAGCGGTACAAAAATAAATAAAGAAATCAAAAAAGCAAAGTAAATAGCCAGCCCTCCATAATAAGGAATCGGCGCACGATCAAGCCCATACTTACGAGGCCTATCCATCAACTTTAACTTCGGAAAAAACCACAAGGCCAGCAGAATAAAAACCATTGCCAGTAAAAAAGCAAAAATTGCCGGCTGATAAAACTGTAAAAAAATATTTTGTAAATTCATAGTGAACTAGAAAATCTGTTTTCTAAATTTGATAGTAGCAGAATCCCTACCTTTTTCCAAAATTCCTACAATTTTATCTTTGAAATAGGCCAATAACACTCCATCTAGTTCATTTTTTTTATACAAGACTGCGCCGCCATTCTTCAAAATCGCAAATTCTTCATCCGTTAATTCAACTCGAGGCCAATGCTTCAACATCACTTCCAGCGAAATCAAATACTGTTCAATATTTTTATTCGCAAAATCAAAACCTTGGCTTACATCAATCACTTTATCGTCACCAACAGTATATCTATCAATCTCCGATCTCCTCAACTCCTTCACATACGCTCCACAACCAATCTCCTGCCCCATATCGTTAATCAAAGATCTGATATAAGTTCCCGACCCACATTTCACCTTTATCACTACTTCGGGCCAATTAAATTCCACCACTTTCAAATCATAAATCATGACCTTACGTGATTTCATTTCAAATTTCTCCCCATTACGAGCCATATCCATAGCCCTCTTTCCATCAATTTTCAAAGCGGAATATTTTGGTGGCACTTGATTAATTTCCCCCAAAAACTTCGGTAAAACAGTCTTCTCGAAATCCTTTCGTGTCATCCCAGCATACTTTTTCGCTTTTTCTGCACTCAAGACCTCAATTCTACCTTCAGCATCAAAAGTATCCGACACCGCCCCAAAAAAACCTTTCACCACATATTCCTTATCAAATCCAATTAAATATTCCAAAACCTTCGTAGCCTCACCAACCGCCACAATCAACAAGCCCGTCGCCAAAGGATCCAAAGTCCCCGCGTGACCCACTCTCTTTTCATTAGCCCATTTCCTCACCTTATAAACCACGTCAAAAGAAGTCATACCCCTACCCTTATCTACCATAATAAAACCACGCATATTAAGAATCTTTACAAACATTTTCACGTTTCTCCCAAACTCCACCATCGATTTTCACCTCTATCTCACGTTCCAAAAGCCGAGTAATAACCTTTTTATCATTCCAGGGAATAGTCTTCCCTCTTAGTTTAATAACTTCTTCAGAACCCTTGCCTGCCACCACTACGCAATCACCATCGTGAGCCAAAGTGAGAGCCAGACGAATCGCCTCTTCTCTATCTGGGATTTTCCAAAAATTCTTTCCTTCCTGACGAGGCACACCTTTCGCAATTTGCTCAATAATTTCCCATTCATCTTCTTCATATGGATCATCATCCGTAAGTATCACGTAATCGGCACATTCATTAGCAATCTCCCCCATTTTCGGCCTTTTCGATTTATCCCTACCGCCACCGGTAGCCCCAAAAACCGCAAAAAGTTTTCCGAGAGTAAGACCCCTATATAATTTCAACAAACCTTCCAAAGACTCGGGAGTATGCGCATAATCCACAATCACGCTATACTTCTGCCCACAACGTACGTGTTCAAATCTGCCGGCAATTGAAGAACTCTCATCCAAACCCTGCTTAATAATTGACAACGGCACCTGCAAAGACATGCAAACGGCTGTAGCAGCCAAGGAATTATAAACATTGAACATTCCCGGAATCTTCAATTCAATTGGCAAAGAGTTATTTGGAACATGCATAATATAATGAGACCCTTCAGGATGCTTCTGAACATTTTCTGCATAAACGGTAGCGGACTTCAAACCATAAGTAATTTTTCTATCAGCTACAAACTGATCAAAATAACTAAAATATTGATCGTCCGCGTTAGCAACCAAAATCTTGGGAATACCGAATTTCTTGCGACCACGCGAAACTTTTTTAAATAATTCCGCCTTAGTCGCTATATAATTATTAAAATTACCATGGTATTCAATATGCTCCGGTGCAATATTTGTCACCACCGCCACATCAAAATTAATCCCAAAAATCCTGGACTGATCGATAGCATGAGAAGTCACCTCAAGCACCGCATACTTACAACCGGCCTTCAACATCTCCTTTAACATTTTCTGCAAAACAAAAGGACTCTGAGTGCTTTTTTTGGTTGCGTTCACCCACCGCTGATTTCCTATTTGAAAATTAATAGTGGAAGTCATACCCACCTTATATCCGGCACAATTCAAAATATTGGTAATGAAATTCACCGTAGTAGACTTTCCCTTAGTACCGGTCACGCCAATGACAATCATTTTATTTCCCGGAAAACCATTAATCACAGCGGCAATCACCCCCATTATTTTATGATATAGAAGCCTAAAAGGATGTCTCTCCGGAAAAATTTTTGCAAGTAAACGTTTCATGGGAATTTTATTTCTTCACAGATTATAGCAAGTTTTCACAAATTCCACATCTTTGGCAATCTGCAGCTTTAAATCTTCAAAATTTGCAAATTTTTTAGTGTCACGAATTTTTTCTTTTAATTCAATTTCAATTGTAGTACCAAGGGGAATATTTTCATCAGAATTCCAAGTCAACAGAAAGGCCTCACAAATATTTTGTTTATCATCCACCGTAGGTCTACTCCCAATATTTATCGCAGCCGGATATGACTTATTCGCCATAGCTACAATACCGGCAAAAACTCCGGAAAGATGCCCAAAATATGGAATATTAATAGTAGGGAATCCAAATCCTTTTCCAAGCCCGGCACCCTTCACTATTTTTCCTGAAATAATCTCCATGGAAACAATATAACAAAAAGTTATCCCAGAGAAAACTTTTTGTTTAATGCTCGCCAAGAATTGCCGCTGGTCAATCCGCCATTCATCACTTTTTGATTTTTTCCCACTTGTCCCGTTTGCTTCTGCTCAACCATCACTCCCCTTTTTTCAAGTCTCCACTCTTCAACACCTACCCTGTATCCTCATGCCTCAAAACTATCCCCGGGGATAGTTTCTTACTTCACCCACTCTTTCTAATCATGCGCTCCTCAATCTTTGACTTTTTACCCAATTTTCCAGATCGCCCATGCTCACTCTTCGACTTGACGGTTTCTGGAGGGCGAGATTTTAGTGGAGAATTTTGCTGAATTTTGATATTTCGGAAAATTTCAGGACAATTTTCATTTCCGTAATTTGAGCAAGTCCTGCAGGCAGATTTTTAGCTAAATTTCCGTAAAAATTCCGACCACATTGCCTCGACCGTTTTTAGTATTGCGCAATAACACTTCAACCCTTGTGGAAGCCTAAAATAAGAATATAATTTTTATTACAAATTACAAACTGACAGCAAAATTATATGGTAATAAAAGATAATTCCACCGACAAAGATCTCCACCGAACTTTCGTAAAACTTGGCAATAGTCGTCGACTTTTAACGAACGAACTTTTAGCAATTCTGCCGGAAATTTTCGAACGTGGAATTTATAAAAAATACGCGCGAACCATCGAAGAATATGCCGGAAAATTCGGTGGGCTCAGTGAACCGGTGGTAAAGAAGAGATTGAGACTGGAAAAATACTTGAAGGATAAGCCGAATTTGAGAGAAGCCATCACTACCGAGGGTGTGCATAAAGTGGCTCTGGTAGCCAGCTTAGCGACTATTGAAACTGATGCCGCTTGGGCGGACAAAGTAAAAAATATGAGCAAACCGGCAATTCAGGAATTGAGCAAAGAGGTCAGATGGAAGAATGAAAATTTATTTGGAGTTGATGGGGCTGACAGATTAACAAATTGCAAAACTACCCTTTGCGCTACCGCTCCCCAACAGATCAAAATTAATCTCGAAGGTGATCTGTTCTTCATGTTTTTGAAATTGAAGAAAAAGTATGGAAAAAACCTGCCTGCCGGCGGGCAAGGTCTATCCAATCGGGAAGTGATGCAGAAGATTTTCGAGGAGAATTTGGGCGGAAATTTACGAAGCGAATTAGAAAACGTGAAGAGAGTGGACACAAAAATAGATACGCAGGAAGTTCAAAGGTGGAAAAGTGCAAAATCTGTCCACCATAAATCTGTAAAAGTTATCCCCGGGGACACTTTTTCAACAGCAAAAATTAAACCAAAAAAATCAAAATCCCGCTATACCTCCGTCCATCTCCGCCGAAATTGTTTACAGAAAACTGCCGGTAAGTGCTCATATCCTGGTTGTTGTCGGCCAGCTCAAGTTTTCCATCATAAGGATCGTTTTGCAAACAGCCAATCTCACAAATCTCTAACTCCATTCTGCAAAATCCATCATGAATTTGCTCACAACGGGCTCATTCGAAATGAAAAATCAGAGGTAAAAAGCTGGCAACTGCAACTCCAAACCGGCGAGCCGGACATGATTGATCAGCTCTACCGGCAATACAGAAAAGTTGCCAGATAGCTGGCGCAGACTCCAGACTGCACCTAAGTAACACCAAGGTACCACGCTAAAAATTTTGCCAAAACAAAATAATCAGCTTAAACTCAAAACATGAAATTCACAAAACTGCTGCTTTACGTTAATTTATTCTTCCTCCAATCCTACCTTATCAGATTCAAAATAGGAGTTTTCCCCACCAATCTTCAAGAAGTTCTAATTGGCCTGCAATGCATGATCTTTCTTTTTGAAATCATCAAAAACAAAGCTTTCATTCAGACAATCAATAATATAAAAAAACATTGGGTAATATTATGCTTCGCGGGTTTAAGCATTATCTCCGCAATTGTAGTGGCAACACAAAACGGAACCGGATTTTATTCATCAATAGATTTCATTCGTCATGCAAAATTTCTAATCTTCGCCTGCGTCCTTAGCTTCATCCTCATCGAAACATTTAAAAGCAGCGAAGAGAGACTAAAGGTCTTCAAAGTCGCCGGAATCGGCGCCATGTTCTTCGGACTTTTCTGCGTCATTTACAACCTACTGGGATACAATGTTGCCCACGACCACAGATTGCAGGGACCCATGGATGCTGCGGTATATCTGGGATACTACCTGACACCTTTTTTTATTTTCTTCACGCTAGAATTTCTCAAAGACACCAAAATAAAATCAAATCTTCTATATACCATCGCCCTGGGAATACTCATGCTTGCAACTCTCTCCATGGGTTCACTCGCCGGAAGTTTAATCATAATTCTTTTCTATCTTTTCAAAACCAAAGACAACAAAATAATAAAAAGTAAAACGGCAAAAACAATCATCGCGACAATCTGCCTTCTCGTTGCCACCACGGTTTTCTACCTCAAAATTTTACCAACAATTCAGACAAACTATTCCAGCTTAAACGAGCGCCAAGAAATTTGGACCACCTCGGCAACTCTTTTAAAAACACCAAAAAACCTAATTTTCGGAGTCGGACTGGGACAATTCCAAGAACAATATTTTCAGCATGTAAAAGCCATTATTGGTCATGAGCCTCTAGATTATTACGTACTTCAACCACACAACATTTTCTTACTTTTCATATTCCAGTTTGGAATTCTCGGACTGGTATTTTTAATTTTCTGCATCAAAAAAAATATCCAAAACATTTTCAGTTGGAAAAAAAATCAACCGATAAATTTCCACATCATTGCAAACTTCCTATTACTATACTTTTTCATCCACGGTTTAATAGACACCCCATTTTTCAAAAATGACCTGCTAATAATTTTAGTCCTACTAATGGAATTAAGTCTGCTTAAGACCACTGACAAGACCCTGAAGAACTAAATAAGGATCACTGGCCTTAGTCACCCCGGAAGCGAGAAGTACCCCTACAGCCCCGAGAGACAGCGCAATAGTTACATCTTCCGGATCACGAATACCGGCACCAACAAGAACCCTCCCACCTCCCACCAGCTGCACGGCTCTCTCAATAATATGAGGACCGGACTTGGAAATAGAAATATCTCCGCCAATAAGTTCCGGTGGTTCCACAGCTATCAAATCCGGATTATATTTCACGAAATCCCTCGCAGTTTCCGGAGTGTTTGCACATAAAACAGTAAAAAGACCTACTTCCCTGCACCTTTCTATCGATTTAATCATAGTTTCAAGCCCGATAGGATATTCGGCATGATTGAGCAAAGTGCCATAAGCCCCCACCTCCTTCACCAAATCCGGAGAAATATGACCCGTATGGCCACCAAATTTTATCGGATCCAAATGCTGAGCAAAAACCGGAATATCCACGGCCTCAGCCACCCTAGCCAAATCAATTGGATTCACCGCTATCGCCAAGCTGGCCCCTGTCTCCTTCGCAACTTTTTCATGAATCCTCGCCAAATCCAAGGCATTATCCCCTGTCGCCTGCTCATAAAGCTTAAAATTTACAATAATTACCGGTAATTTCATGGAAACAATATAGACAATTTATCACTTTAAGTGAATTGACGTAATCTTTAAAATTTGATATAATAACAAGATTTATAAAAACAAAAACAGAAA
This sequence comes from Candidatus Peribacteria bacterium, assembly GCA_943358175.1. GTDB lineage: Bacteria > Patescibacteriota > Gracilibacteria > UBA1369 > LOWO2-01-FULL-3 > JACRIB01. The sequence goes on along the minus strand of CALRGV010000001.1, from coordinate 64,686 downwards.
TGAGTACTCACAAATTTTTATACTTGTTTGAAAAACTCTCAAAGAACCTCTTTAAAGAGCAGCGTTTTGTGTATGACGAAAAACCTGCTGACAAACCTCCAGCGGCAGTAGAAACAGATCCCAAAAGTGCAGAAACGAATAGAGCAGAAGCCGAAAGAAAAATTCAAGCCGAAAAAGCCGCTCAAGAATTAATTAAACTAAACGAAGACTTAAGCAAATTGGACCAAACTAAATTTGATCAAATCGTAAAAGACAACATTAAGGAAAAAGAAAGTAAAGGCGAACTCAACACACTACAAATCGAAGCACTCGCGACATTTGCCGCAAACAAAGAGCCCGAAAAAAATATCAAAACTCTATACGGAGAATTCACAGACAATCACCTTCAAGTAAATCAATTCAGCGAAAAGACTGTCAAAATTTTCATTGAAAAAATAACGAATGCAACAGACATTAAAAAATTGATTGAAAAAATGGCGGAAACCGTAACAACAGCCAATACTTTAATCAAAGCAGCCGAAAATGATGAAGCAAAACTCAAGCAAATATTTGATGAAATAAAAAACAAAGACACAATCAAAAATATTAACGCGGAATCTCTAAAAACCATAGCGAACAAATTAAACCCACAAGATTTTACCGAATTACTTTCAAAGATCAGCAAAGAGCAAAAAGGAGAACTGCTGAATACTGGATTAAACGAGGAAAGAAAAGAAAAAGCATTAGTCAGTATTTTGAAAGATATAAAATCTCTATCCGAGTTGAACACAAAGACTTGTGACAACGTGATCAATTACCTTTGTTCAAATAAAAACATAGAAGGTCTAAATAAAACGCTCGATGACAAAATGTTAGATGATGCCGCCTGCGCAGCACTAAGCAAGGAATCCGTACAATTATTACTCAAAAAAACTTACTCAGAAGATGGATCAAACGCAATTTACAAAAAAGTATTAGAAAAAGCCGATCCAAAAGTAAAAGCAGATTTAGTAAAAGATACAGGATCACACTTAAGCGAAAAAACCAGAACAAGCTTAATAAGCAAAATTGAAGGAAAAGAAGCTCCAAAAAATGCAGAAGCAGATCCAAAAATAAAAAACTTCACCGACACTTTAGACTCAATTAGCACAGATTTCGAAAAGAAAACGGCACCTGCGGAAATAACAGATCCTGAAGCAAAAAAAGATGTAGAATTGTATTACAAACAAGCTGCAACAGCGATAAAAAACATTTCCGAACATCACAAGAAAGTCCCTACAACAAAAATTGGAGACAGAATGAGTAACTTAGTTTCAAGCAAAGATTTAACCAATTCATTTAAAGCAGATTGGGACAAAGAGGATACTTCAAAAAACAAAGTAAAGGAAGATTTCATAAAAACAATTGCCGAAAAACTAGAGCAAAAAGCTAAAAACACTGCGGCTGAAATTGCTAAAGAAAACCCAGATGAACGCAAAAAAACAGCAGAATATGTTAATAAACTTTTAGAAGCTTTTCAGAAAATCAGCGATAGAAATGGCTTCATGAAAAAAGCAGAGAACACACTTTCAAAATGCTTAAGCTCTATCACAGACAAAGCCGATAGAACAGAGCCACGAACGGCACTAAAAGACATCGAAATAGACTATGAATTATGGGGTGTAAAATATATCGAAGCATTCAAATCTTCTGAAAAAATTGAAAAAACAATTCAATTAATTATTGCAAAAGCTTTGAACAAAGACATCAAAGATCCAGACGTGACAGAACTACTAATTGATACTTTCGGCGGAGAGAAAAAAGTTGAACCAAAATCTGAACCTAAAGCAGAAAAAAAAGAAGAACCAAAAACACCTGAAGCTGCAAAACCCGAAATAGAAAAATTCACTGATAAAATGAGCATCCCAGAAATTTTAAAAGCCTCGGGATTTGAACTTAACGGCAAAAGCATAAAATGGACATTTGAAATCCCCAACGGTGAAAACGACCCCATTGAAAGTGAACGCAGCATCCTAAACACAAAAAAATTCCAAAAGATATTAGACGAAAGAGACTCATCGGGTAATTTTAAAGTAGATACGCCAAACAAACTTCGTCTCTCTGTTTACAAATATCTCTGGGAAAATATCTACAAGAGTGGTGCAGTAAAAAATAAATACAAAAAAGCTGACTTCGAAAAATCTCAACAATTCCTTCAAAACGAAATAGCAAGATTGGAAGCCACAATAAAAGATAAACCGGCAATTGAAAAAGGTCTAGCACCAGCCACTGATACACCAGCCAAAGAACCGAAAACCGCTGAAATAGTACCATTAAGAAGCAGAATTAAAGAAAACCTGAAAAAAGACCAGACATTGGAGGTCGATTCAGAAAGCAAAGATGCATCCTCAAAAAAAACTAAATACAAAGATTATAAAGAAGCCAAAGTCGCCCTCGACAAAAGAATCGTCGTGAAACTCGGAGAAATAATGAAAATTGCCAGCGATACCGCTTCCTTAAAAACAGAAGCTCAAAGTCCTGACAAACGTAACATTATAATTACTGGCCCTTTAAAAGACACCCCATCGGGACAAATTTACGACATCAAAATAGATGGCAAAGACACTCCATTTAAACTGGAAATTTACAAGGACCTACATTCTGACAAAGTCGAATTCAGATTCAAAAAACCAAACGAATATTCAGCATTTGCCGAGTATTCTGATAAGAAAGTTGCTGAAGAATTCGCAGCCATGTTGGACAAAACTCCAAACGATAGAGTGGTAAAAGATTTTGACGAGGCAATTAAATCCGCTGAAAAAGAAATCAAAATTGAAACCAAAGAACCTAAAAATTTAACAGTAAACCAATTAAAAACTCTGAAAAATTCCAGAGATGGAATCATCAATGCTATTAAAACCGGGGAAAATCTCTTCGATACATTGGAAGCAATGAAGAAATTTGCCAAAGAAGGACAATCTGTACTTTCGATCTCCCCTATTGCAAAAATAACTTTTGATACCACCCCGGCAATAGTTTGGGACGTTCAAAATAAAGACGCTCCATTCGGCAAAGAAGATGCCCTAACAGCATCAATTCTTGCAATTAAAGAAAAAGAATTAGGAGGTAAAGAAACAGATGAATATAAAGATTTCAAAGAAAAAACCAGCACTAAAGAATCCGAAATCATTAGCAAATCCGATGAATTAGCACGTACTAAAGAATATCGTCAGAAATTCAAAGAGTTAACGGAAAAAACTTATGAATTACAAATTGGCTCTCTCGACGAAGAGGAAATTATAAGCAAATGGAAAAATATGGCAGGATCCGCAAAGGTAAACAATATCATGAAAAACCCTCCATTTTCACTAAATCAAGATGGAGAAATAGCCGCAAACGCCGCCAAGATAATCAGCGAATGGTCCAATAGTGAAGTGGATTTTGCCGATGTTTTCAAAAGTGTGAAAGACGTACCGGAACTGAAATCCAAAGGCTTGATTTCGCTTATAGAAAAGCCCGGCGAATTCATGGAAATATTCGATAAACTTTTAAAATCTCAAGAAAATGGAACACTTACTAACCCAAGTTCCCAGGAACAACTGGAACTAATGTTTAACAAAGTACTGGTACCTTGTCTTGAACTCTTAAAAGCCTTTGAAGAACTTCAAATGCCAAAAGAGACAAAACAAAAAGAGAAAGATGAAGAACTACAAGGTGAACAAAAAGAAATTATGGACGCACTAACTAAATTATGCGATTTCAATGACACAAAAAACAGTGGTTGGTCGGAATTTCTAGCCTCAGCATACGGAGGCAAAGATAAGATAACCATGAGTGACATTAATGGAAAAACTTTCACTATAAACAAAGGACAATTTCACAATAAATATGATCCAAAAGCCGCTTTGGCAATACTTACAAATATCAACGAAGACAATGATAAAGACGGCGCCCCGAATCACTATACATTCAACGATAAAGGAGCAAAACTTCTCAATAAACAAGCCATGCTTGGCGAAATTAATAATCGCATCATTATAGGTGTGACCAATATGGTCATGGCGGAAGCCGGACAAAAAGGATCAAAACTTGAAGGCAAAGACCTGAATATGGAAATAAAAATGAGATTGGTTGATTACCTAGTGATAGACTTCAAGAATATCACTCCTGATCAAATCAAAGCCTTCCAGCTTGGATTTGTAGTAAAACAATCCAGCAAATTTGCTGAAAAAATCGCAGATGCAAAACAAGCACTCTCAGAATCTTCAGAAAATCCTACCATAAGAAATCACCCATTATTCAAACAAATAGCCAGCTCATTACTTGATCAGGGTATTGAACCGGGCAAAGTAAGAACCATTCAAGAAAAAGTTTTATTTGCGGCCGGAGCATCATTCAAAAGCACTAACGGTGGAGGCTACAAATTCGAAGGTGCAGGCATTGGTACAAAAATAGATATCGGAGACGGCATGAGTATATTAATTGGTATAGGCGCTAACACAGACGGGAAAATCATAGCAGGAGTAGGATTTAGCGTAGATGTTTATAGAGGCAACGGTGTCATAGCCTCTGTAGGCATAGAAATAGGTACATGTGGTGCCACAATTGGAGCCTCCCAAACTGTCGACGCCGGAAAAGTAAAAATTCACGCTTTCGAAGGTTTCCGCTGGTCATGGGATAGCATAATCCCAACAACAGGTGGAAGTCTAGGCATGTCCTGGAACATGGAAAATCAGCTTAAAGAAGACCTAGCCGCAGCCGAAGGAAAAACAGATTATTCTAAAGTTTGGAATGAGTGGAAAAGCATGCCTCAATCAGATATAGAAGGTAAATATGCAAAGTTAGCAAGTATTCCAAGGCTATGGAGACCAATTGAAGCGGTCGCAAAAGAATTCGATTTAAGCAAAGCCGATGTAGTAAATATAGTAGAAGGGATCAAAGATCAGCTTACCGAAAAAGTAATGAAAAATCTCTCATCCCCTATTCCAATATTTTCATATGGAGGTTTTGGAATGCTTGGATTGGTTCCAGTACCCCAAGTAGGATTCAAGCTCGGTTCAGCCTCAATCACTATCCCAAATCGTCGAGCAATCTCCAAAATTTTACATGAATTATCTGATATAACAGTAACAAATGCTTTGAAAAAAGCAGTAGCAGCAATAGACAATAAAGAAAAAACTGCTCGTTTCATAGAACAAACCGGAAAACTGGTTTACGGACATGATGGTAAATTATTAAGCCTGGTAAAGAGTGAATCCATTGATTTTAGTAAATTCCCACAAGCAGGTCTCGATACTCACAACAAAGAATTGAAACGTGCCGAAATGAAATTGACTAAAAATGCCAATGGAACAACTGAATTGAAAGTATTAGGACCAGATATGAAAGACATTGAAATACACATTGATCCAAAATTAACCGAACTGGGCATAATCAAAGACGGCTCAAGTATAATGCTCGAAGGAAATACTGATGATCTGATCATCAGCCGGGAAAGATTTGAATTACCTTTTGGAGCTACAGCAGGCAGTGCTTCAATCCGTGACGTAATTACCATCAGACAGACAGGATCACTGAGAGGTAATCGTGACGCCAACTGGATCCAAACATATGAATCTGCATTCTTCCAAAAACTTGAAAACGAAGCAGAATTCTCAATGCAAGCTGGAAACAACGCTAAAGATCCACAAAAAAATATTCATGAAATTGATGGTTATGGCAAAAAATCAGCCGATGATATTGGCAAGATTGAAGCCACAAAAAATTTCATTGCTAAACGTCCAAATATGGAAGGAAGACTGGATGCCAAACAAGCAGAAGAATTTGGCAAACAGACCGAAAGACGCCACGCAGCCATGGAAAAACGCGGATCAGCCATGAAGCTCAAGGAGTATGAAAAATTGAAAGTTCGTACTGACCTTTTCAAAAATTTAGAAGACATATTTCCAAAGAAAAATGATTTCACAAAAGAATTTAGAACTAATATTGATGAACCGGAAAAATTAGTTAAAACCTTAGTTGAACATAGCAACAAAATCAATGTATTAAAAAATCTCAATGCCAAAGAGATTAATCTGGCTATCACTCATTTGACAAACCTTCATTATACAAATGTTTACGCGGAAGCCACCACTAAAAAAGCTGATGGCACTGAGGAAATAAGCGTAAGTGAAATCAGAAAAATAAATCAGGGAATACTTAAAGGAATGGAGAAAAAAATCAAATTTGTAAGAGACGAAGTTTTAATGCCGACTTTCACAAAAACTATTAATGAAATGTCTCCAAAACCAACCTCAACAGCCAAACAATTGGTGGATAAATTAATCAACGACACCTTCAATCCACTAAGAGAAAAATTAAACGATCCGGACTTTGATTTCAGAAAAATAAAAGTTGAATTAATTCCTGGTGGAGCTTACCTATTCTCAGGTTCAAGACAGTATAAAAACGGCGTAAGAGAAGGAGCACTATCACAAAACATCAGCTACGAAACTTTAGAAAAAGACAAACAATTACTACTCGGTTTCGGCTTATTAAAGGGAACAACCGGCAGCTACAAACTGGACTCAACTAACGTTGAAGAAAAAGAATTAGCTAGAGTAATTCTCGAAATTTCCAGTCCAATTCCGAAAGAAGACATAGAGTTCCTGGAAAGCCCATTGGCACTAAAATTTGCCGGACTAAATAGTGGAGTTTTATTATGCTTTAATGAAGGAAATAAATTTGATGATTATGCAAAAATTACAGAGGTATATGAAAAACCGGAATTACTACAAAACTCACCAGCTCATAAAGAAGCTGTAGGAAGATTCCGAAAATTAATCGAAGAAGTGAGAGCCGCCCAACTCGACGGTAAAACTTTTGAAAAGAAAATTGGTAACACAGGGCTTACAGTAAAGATTAAAATGAGCGCAGAAATCAAACGCGGAGCATATTCCAAATGTACAAACCCAAGTTTCTACGCTGAAGAAAGTGCCGAAGTTTCCATCTTTGCTAAAGGAGGCCGAATCGTAGCTCAATTCAACACTTCAAACGAAGTAATCGACGCCGAAGCAAGCAAACTATTCGCCTCATTCGGCTTAGGAATCGGATTCAGAAATGAGAAGGTAAAAGTAGCAACACCGGAAGCAGGACCAGGAGGAAAAGTGAATCAAGGTGGCGGCCATCGTCCACCACCGGCAACAGGCCAACGCCCACCCGCAGCAGCTCCATCACAAGGAGGTGGACAAGCAGGCGGCGGAAATTCTAATAACGGAGCAGGACAAAAAGCCGGAGAATCAGGTGGAGCAGGAGAATAAAATTTAAAATACAAATAAATAAAATTAAAAATGTTCAAAACAAATATCAAAAAATTATTTCTCACACTTCTGATCACAAGTTTGCTCATACTTATCGGTAACAGTACCACTGTAACACAAGCAAAATTCAGTCCTGTAACCAGAAAAATTTGCAGTCTTGCGATTGCTCCTTACAATCTCTTAAGTGCGGCCATATCCGACTCGGAAGCAGATCAATATTTAAATTATTTGAGCAACGAAACCTGCAATCAATTTGTGAAATTATATGGCAATGCCTATAACCCACAACCTCCGAAAGCAGAAGATAATCCTGTAAAAGCAGGATCAGAAAATAAAAACGTACCAATCATCCGACATGATCATGCTTACTTCAACGACACAATTGAGGATGAAAATTTCTACTACAAATCTTTCGTAGACAGATTTATCATCACCCTTCAATCTGATGGTTTCAACTCTATAGATCTTGATAAAATTAAATGTCAGACTCCCTATCCAGCAAATTATGACAAATCAAAAATTGCTCCCTTAGAAGATTGTTCCGGAACTTTAGATGATGCTAAATTTTGGGGAGGAACAACTGTAACAAAAAATATTGTCGGAAACACTGTCGTAATTACTTGGGATTTTGGTAGTACAAATCAAAATGGAGAATTCAAGGGTCGTCCTCAAATTTGGGCTAACAACGGTAAAAATTTCGATCAAGCCCCTAACCTGGACCTAACTGACGAAAATAATCGTAAACTTGAATTCAATGTTCATCTTCCAACCAAAGACAATGGAAAAATTTGGAGCACCACAACAACTTCTCGCGTACTTCTTGCAGATCTAGCAATCAACAAAGCAAATTACAGCACCCACAAAGGTGATGGCTGTTTCGATAATAAGGTAAACGATCCAAAAAGTGGTTGGTGCTATATGGATCCAAAAACTAATGGACCTACCAAAAATTTCGCGACAGAAACCGTATTTACCAGTGCAGACAAAACTTTCTACTGGTTTGATATCGGCTCCGTAGCCACCGTATGGAAAAAAGCCACTCCCCAAAACGTTTGTACCGAACTTACAGCCACTCTCGACGATAAAAATCCTATTAAAATCAACGGTAAAGATGCCTATCCTATGTCTGTGAATAGCATCACCTTTGCACCAACAAATATTCTTCCGGAAGGAGCAGAATTGAAATGGAGCACTACTGACCCAAACGGCCAGTTTTGGACATATGAAAATATAACGGCTCTCCCAACTGCACCAAAGAAAGCGGCATTACTCAATGAACTAAACGGCAATTGGGTAAACACTTCCGCACATCAAAACAAAACAATCTATTACCTCGGCCTTCCGGAATCAAAAATCACCGTTACCCTAGATAAAATTCCGGCAGATCAAAACAACCCTCTGTGTAAAACTTCAATGACCTCACCGGTAGCTCCCGAATGTCTGGAAATTCTTGTCGACCACCAGGAACCTATTTATGAAGGAACCTATTCAGTTTTCAAAGCCAAATCTCTCGACACCGATTACAAAGATTTAAATTCAAAAATAACCTATACCGTCGATGATGGATACGGAGAATTTTTTCTGATCAAACCTTCAGATTATGAAGCTAAAAAAAATAAATCAAAATTGGTTTTCGAAGCCACGCCTACAAGTCAGACAACTCCTCTCAATCCTACAGCAAACTTCACCACTGACTTCAAACTCGATCCGAAAATTATTATTTTTGGAAACAACGCCGACCAGATGGCCACTTCTTGGATGAATATCAATACCAAAATTGCCACCGGAAAATTCGGCATTCAGGATCTCTCAATAAACATCAACGATCTAACCAATCTCTCGAACGCAATAGATAAAGAGCTGATTTTCTTACCTGAATGGATGACCAGCGGACTACCTCCAAGCACGAATCCGGTAGATCCATTCATGAATCCTCTCAGCGATCAAACATACGATTCAAATCCGGGGAAATACGGCTTGAACAGCGTGTTCTTAGCATATGCCGGCGCTAATCCTCCGGGAGCCACAGATGATTCATCCTCAAATAAAGGCTATACAAAAAGTGCCCTTTTCTCCACAACCGGACCGGTAGCCCCAGGCACCGACGTCTATTTCTACGCCAAAAAATCCGGCACCAATGTCATCCACGTAAAAACCCAAGGCAGCACAAATCCTAATTGTAAAAAAGATTACGATATCGAGCCAAAACCACAATTAATATGTAAAGAATTAGGTTTTCAAACCAACACCAAAGGGGATCTAGTCACAGGAGAACCATCCTTAATCAGCATTAGTCCGAAAGATACCAATGGCAAAAAATTACCTTTAACCACAAAATTCAAGATTGCCACTACTACCAATGGCAAATTCCAAACCGTAGATCAAAATTATCAGCCTAGCGGCAAAGACCTTGGAAACACGGCCCTACTAAGCGACTTCCCAATCTCCCTCGTGGGAGCAACAACCGCTGGAAACGTAACAGTAACTATGGACCCAACAGACCCTGCCTATGCCGCAGCTTGTGCCGGCTCAACCAATGTAGTGACCCCGGCGGTGGGAGTATGTACTGATCTGGTCACTAAATTCAACGGTAACATAATTACTCAATTAGAAAAAAATACTAATTACGTAATTACAGAAACAATCGTCACTACTTCAAAAGACTCTCAGAAAGTCTATTATAAAGTGAATCCGGATTATGGTTTTTTTATAGACATGTCCAATCCATTTGCGCCAACAGAAAAGACTGAAGTAATAGTAAACAATGTAAGAACATATCCACTAATTCTCAAAATAAAAAATACTATACCAACTGTAACAGGACTAATTCCAGACGTGCTTCAATCTCAAGTCGTAGGATCAACTGCCGCAGCATGTAAAGAGTCTATCCCCTTCAACAATCCGGTCCCTACACAGACAAATTTATGTACCCAAATCACAGTCACTCCAAATCAAGAGAGCTTCAAGACATCAGTTGAATCACCAACTCCTACTACTTTCACAATTAGTGGAGAATATAAATATTTAGAAAAACTTATTGTCAACATAGGTAGCAGCATCACTGGCAACGGCACACCTAAAATCTTCAAAAACAACGAACCGCTCACGAATGAACTAACTTTCAACAAAGCTGACCTACAAAACAACTCCTTGCAATTCAAATACGATAGAGGAACATTCACTATGAATAACGACTCTCTTAACATTAACATAAAAGGATACAATCTAGATGGCACTGAAAACACACAATGTAAATACCCTATATATTATCCAAAAAGTACTCCGCCTACATGCGCACAAACCAACAACTGCCCTCCAGGTCCAGAGTTTTGCACTCTTTATCCAAATGACATTAAATGCAAAAACAATAACACTGATACTCCACCAACATTCGAAAAATTTGTCTATGCTGAGGATCAGCTTGGAAAAGCTGCAACAACTATCAACATCAACAAAAAAACAAACTACGTTACTTATATGTTGATCCTGAAGTCCGGCAATAATATCAAAGAGGCTATCGTCAAAGATCTAAGTCTGAAAAATGGTAGAATTGCCAATACAAAAGTAGGTGCCGAGGAATCACTTACTTTCGAGGCTATGCAAATAGAACTAATCAAAGGCAGTTCAAAGAAAATTCTTTTTGCTACCGATAAGTACAAAGATAATAAAAAAGATACCGGAAAATTCTCGGAATTTTCAGACGAAAATTTCACTAAAACTAAATACGCAGATTACCTTTGCGTCACAGAAAATAAAGATAAGAATTTACCATGTATAGATGCCAATTCAACCGATAAAATTTCATCAACTTTTACCGCCAATGGAACTCTAAATTTTAAACAACTAAATAACCTATCTTTCACGGACAAAATCATCGTTAAATACCAAATGAAATACCCTACAAACGATAGAATTAGTGATGAAAAATGTAAAACCTTGGTAGCCAAGGGAGGTTGCGGACAGGAATTTAAGAACAAAGCAGAGGTCAAAGTCACACAAAATGCTGGCAACCCTTACAATATCAAGGAAGTATCCACCAAAGTCATCGCCATCTGCCCATATATTCTTTCACGCCAGGGCGGTGATGTATTCTTCCACGACCTGATCAAAACCGGCGTCGATGTAAACAAATGTTACGACGTAAAATCCTGCGACGGACCTTGTATTAAGCCTAAGCCACCGAAAAAGCAAAAGGAAGCAGATACTGGCACCACCACTACAGTAGAAGTATCACTCCTCCAATCCCCAACCCACGACGTATGTAATTTAAGCAACAACGCAGCCGGTGCAAAAGACGCCGATGGCGAAGATATAACCAGCGGCCTAGAAGACTACCAAGATGTTCTCGAAAACTTCTCCAGTAGTATTTGTGAGCTCGAAGCCGACATTTCCAAAGCCTGGACCAAACAAAACATCACAGATTCAATCAATGCAAACGTGAAGAGACTTTCGAGATTTGGCTCAAACCTAAGTTCAATATCCACTATAACTTCACCTGCATCCCTTCCAGCAGACCAAAGTGGTGTATTCATAAAAACCAACGGAGATCTAACAATTGACAACAACAACAACAACAACAATGAATACACAATCAGTAGTTCAACTAACGGCATCCCAGCCGCCCAAACTTACATTGTGATAGGCCACGATCTACATATAAAATCCAACATCAAGTACGAAGACTCACTTTTAGGAATAACAGGATTTTACAACAATAAAAAAATTCCCGCCGCAGCCTTCATTGTCATCGGAGGTAATATCATAATTGATAATAATGTAAGAAACATTGACGGTATCCTTATGGCCGTAGACATAAACGGTAGAGGAGGCGAAGTAAAATCCACAGAAAACACACCAACTTACGACATCCCCCTCAACATCAACGGCTCCTTAATCGGCAACGTAGTAAATCTCTTCACCAATCGTCAATACGCCGGCGATCCATTACAAGACGACGGTTCAGTGAATATCCACTACGACGAGCGCATTCTCTTGAATCCTCCACCTGGTATCAACGAACTGATCAACCTACAGCAAGTAGTTGTGCCAAACTAGCCCGGGACATTGTTCCCCTCAAAAGCCTCGCTAATCACGAGGCTTTTTTATTGACTTCCATCATAAATTTTTATAATATACCGACGAAAAGGCTTTCGGCCCCGTGGTTAATAAGCCACAACTAGCGGAAAGTCTTTTTTATTTATCATCCAATGGAAAAATGGAAATGAGCCATTTCTTACCAGATTTCTTTTCCTCTTTGACCTGAACAAAAAACAAATCTTTTTCCAAGCTCATTCCTTTAAATCTATGCAGAATCTCCTTAGGTTTATCTACATTTTCTTTTGATGTCGGATCAATGTAAGATTTTTTGATCAATTCTATCGCACATGGCAAAAATTTCAATCTTCGAATTCTATCCCCTCTATTTTTCTTCTCAAAAAGATGATGCCAAAATAATTCCAGAAATATTTTGCTTTTATCAAAATAGGCTGACCTAACATAAGGCTTTCTCCTAGTTGATCTATTAATTTCATTATAAAAACGATGAGCCCTTTTACAGACCTCATGGTAATCAGTACCTTTCAACTTCGGTATTTTTGTATAAAAAATGTTCATTTAACTGAAGATAAACTCCAAACATTAAATTTTTCTAAATTCGTGAACTATCAACTTGCAAAAGAATCATAAATATTCTCTTTTCATTATTCATACACCTAGCCCTTTCGCCTCTCCAGAGAGAGAGAGTTCATGATGATGCCACCCACCGCCCCTTCACCTTCTGACATTTCACATCCACCGCATGCGCGATCTCATGATGCTCCTTGCAAAGTGGCGCGAGGTAGTGCGGATCGTGGCTTCCGGACAGTGCAAATCTTTGTGTATGATGAATAGTTTCCGCCCGCTTTTGGCAATTTTTTATCGAACATTTCGTGCCATGTTCGTCGTGAAGGATTTTTTTCACGGCGACGGGAACGTGAGGTCTCGACTTCTTCTGTGCATTTTCCTCTTCTTTTCGCAAAACCTCTTCTGAGATTTTCTCTTTCCTCTGCGCGATTTCTTCCTCACGTTTCTTCAGAAATTCCAGTAAAAGCTGATTGAGATCGAGGCCTTTTTGTTGAAGTTCGAAGAGTTTTTGGTGAACTTCGATCGTGATTTCCAAAGTCTGCCCGGGCAGACTTTTATAGTCAATTTCTGGCTCAAATAAGCCATTTTGACTCTTGGCAAATTCGCCTTTCATACCATCAGCTCTCGCCCACTTTTCATCCCTCACCAAAGTTTCCACCGCGCCCTTCGACAAGATTCGCACCTGTTCCGCCAAAAATTCCTGATTTTCCGGATTAGCAATTGCCACGACTCTCGCCAACTTATTCACGCTCACTTCCCCATTCACCAAAAGCGTTCGCAGCGCCGGCACATTCTCAAATCTTTTTTCCAAATTCAACACCAATCGCACCTGTTCTTCGCTCAACCCAGCCAGTTTTTTCGCAAACACAAAAATCGAATCAAAGCCTTTTTTCTCATACAATTTGCGCCTAAAAACTTCCGGCAAAAGTCCGGTAAATTTTCGTCGCCACTCAAGCGCACGCGCGCCGTATGTTCTACAAAGTTGATAGAGGGTTTGATCGCTGAGGGACTGAGGATTGCCATTCACTTGCAGATTATTCATAGATTTTAAATTAATTATTGTTCGTCTGCATTATAGGTGAGCGCACACTCACCTTAAAGGCGAAATTCTCCTTTCCCCTAGCCAAAAGACTAAAAACAACTCGAAGTAAAACTCGGATTAATGGCTAACTAAAGCCAGATTAGCAACGTTGTCACAGCAGCAAAAATCACTCGAAATAAAACTCGTGATTACGGCTCAAGACAAGCAAAAACAGCGTCTCGCCAAAACCGAAAAATATTTCGCAACAAAACTCAGATTTCAGCCTCGCAAAATCACGAAATTTTTTTCCCACCCCCACGAGCCACCTCATACATGGCATTCAATTTTCCATTCTCACCATTCTTAAACAACTCAATTACCTTTCCACGTGTCACCCCTACCTCCACGGCAACATCCCCAATCAAATGGGCATGCTCCTGATAAGCAATCACCTGCCCGGTCGTCTCAGCCGTAGCAGCCTCCGTCAAAGCTTCCTCAAAATTCACATCTCCAATCACAGCCTTATCACCCCTGGCTTTATTTGCCGCATGCCAAGCTTCATGTGTCAAAACATGCTCAATCAACCGCGCATTTCCGGAAGCCATCACATTCACATCCGCTTTAATTTTCTTCGTATCCAAATGATACTCTCCCGCAATATCTCCCGGCAAATCCTTTACCTCGGCATCAGCCACGTCAATACCAGTAGCAGCTTTAGCGGCTTCAATTCCAGCAAAAATCTGCTCCGCAATTTCCGAGACATCCACGTCATCATTGGCGGCTTCCATTCCAGACTTTGCCATCACTGCAGCCGTTTCCTCATACTCCCCTGCAAAACTTTTTAATGTTTTACCCACCAAAAATTTTGACTAGTGGGAAATTCTGATATAATCGGCATCCATGACCACCGACAAAAAACCAGTTTACCTATTCTACGGAGAAGATCGCTACTCCTTAAACCAAAAACTCAAATTTTGGCAGGAAGAGTTTACGAAAAAATATGGTGAAAATGCCATAGAAATTATTGACGGAGCAACACTTGATACGGCTGAATTTTCCACAAATCTCCAATCCTTACCTTTTCTATCGGAAAAGCGCTTTGTTTTAGTAAAAAATTTTCTCGACTTCAGTGAAAAAGAAGAAGAAGAGCAAAAAAAAATCGCCTCCGCCATTGAAGACACTCCGGACTTTTGCCTCCTCGTTTTTCAGGAAAATAAAGTTCCAAAAAAATCCAATCCCATATATAAAAAAATTGGGAAAATCGGCACCCTCCAGGAATTCAAAGCCCTTTCTCCAAATGAAATAACTCAATGGATCACAGCCAAAGCAAAAAAAGAAAACATTAAAATTAGCTTCTTTACCGCCAATTATCTCAGCCAACAATGCGGCCCTGAACTTTGGAGCATTTCAAATGAACTCGATAAACTCGCCCTTTTTGCCGACAGCAAAGAAATTACCAAAGAAATGATCGACGATCTTTGCATACCTTCACTCACCTCTTCAATTTTCAAATTAACTGATGAAGTAGCCCAAAAAAACACCAAGGCCTCCCTGAAAACTTTCGGAATTCTCAAAGACAGCGGCGAAGAACTAAACGGAATTTTCTTCATGCTTGTGCGCCATTTTCGCATTCTCACTCAAGTCCAGGAACTCGTCAGCAAAGGAGAAAAAACCCCCGAAATAACCAAAAAATTAAAACAGCACCCCTTTGTTATTCAAAAAACTTCACTCCAAGCTAAAAATTTTAACCACCAAAAATTAATCCAAATCTACGAAGAAATGTTGGATATAGATAAAAAAGTAAAAACCGGCATTATAAAAAGCTACAAAAGCGACAACCGCGAATTCGAACTGGCGATAGAAAAATTCATCATAAACTGCTGTAAATGAAAATAAAAATGATATACTCAAACAAGTTTTTAACTTCCAATATGAAAAAAATAATTCTTACAGCTGCTGCGCTCTCGCTTTTTCTGGTCTCAAATCTCGCCTCGGCAAGCAGTCTGAAAGATATTATTCCTGCCATTACAGAAATTTATTTTGAATTAAATAGCACGGCAAAAAATCCGCTACAAGATTATTTAATCACACAAATACCTCAAAAATTTGCCGACAGCATATTCCTCGACACCGACTATGAATTGGAAAAATCCGGAACTCAGCTAAAAGAAGAGGAAAACAAAAAAACCGCTATTTCAAAAGCCTACAGTGACATTCTTACAAACAATACACTTTCTTTGGGATTAAACCTTCCGGGAGATATTCAAGTGGGAGCAAAAGTAACCGACATACAATATCAAAACTTCATAGATGCTTTAGGCGCAAAAGCCACAGTTGAATCTGAAAATCCAAAAATTTACTTAACAAGAGAAGACTTCTTTTTCACAAAATCCGGCGACGTTTTCATTTCAGCACCCACTAAAGAAAAACTACTTTCCACCCTCAACAACACAGAAGATAAACTAAGCACCAACCCGGATTACAAAAATATCAGTAGCGAATTCAATGCCGAAGACACTCTGACACTCTATATTTCAAACTCAATTTTCAACAATCTTTTCAAAGATAGCCCGGAAAATTTAAAGCTTGTCACCGGCATTACCGAATCCTTCAAAGCTTTTGGCCACACTCTCAAAAAAACAACCACCGGAATCAATTCAAAAACAATCATCACATTTGATCCTGAAAAAGCTAAAAAAAACGGAATTAATTCAACAGCGGGCAATTTCACTCCCCTTCTCTACAAATACCTACCAAGTGAAAATCCAATTTTCTATGCAGAATTCTCAAACCTGAAAAGCACAATCACCACAGCCACAAATTTAGCACTTAAAACAGGTGAATTTTCCGCTTCAGACCTGGAAATTCCGACAGAAATAGAAACTTATCTTTCAATCCTGGAAAAAGAAATTGCAATTTATGTACAAAAAGATACTCAAATTTTACCTGCAATTACAATAATTCTGAACACCTCATCCCATAAAAATATTGCAAAAGAAATTATTGCAAAATTAACTATTGCCCTGGAAGACGAATTGAAAAGCAAAAATATAGAACACCAACAAGCCACAAACAAAAACCTCACTACCTTCACTTTTGATTTAAATAAACTCGATCCGGCAGGACAAATTCCGGATGGAATAAATAAAATCAGTCTTACTTTCGGTACAACAGCAGAAGATTACCTAATCTTTTCCACCTACTCAAAAATATCTTCAAAATACGGTGAAGGCCTCACGAAAAATTCCGGATTCAAAAATGCTTTCTCAAATTTGAATCAGACAGTTAGCGGAATTTCCTACCTCAACATCGAAAATTTAGCTGACTGGTACGATAAAATCCTTGATACAGCATCCCAAACAAACACTAGTGAATTCACAAAAAAACAAATAGAAACCAACCATAATTTATTCAAACAAGCAAAAAAACCATGGCACGATCTCTCGATGATATATAAAACTACAGAAACTAAGAGCAGCACTGAAATTAATTTAAATTTTGATATTGATGCCCTCAACCTGGACTATATAGAAGTAATAGACGATTTATTCAGCTCTTCAAGAAAAGCCTCAAAAAGCTTCATGAAGTCTCGCCAAACATTCAACGACACACCACCGGATGGCTGGTATTACAATGACATTCGTGAACTAAATGCCCGTGGAGTAATCAATGGTTATGAAGATAAAACCTTCAAACCAAACAGCAACATTAGCCGTGCGGAATTTTTGACCATGATCCTTAAAGCTTTCAATGAAAACTATTCTGAAACGTATTACGCAGGTACCGCAAGCTCATTCACCGACGTAAGCCAGGATGATTGGTTCGCAAACGCAGTCGCCAAAGGTACAAATGATGGACTTATCAAAGGCTACGATGACAACAGCTTCCATCCAAACAGCCCTATTAGCAGAGCTGAAGCCGTAAGCATCCTCCACAAAGCAATCAAATTTAGATTCGGCGAAGACGTAAAACTGTCGAGAAGATCCGACACGGGTAACTTCTCAGATGTAAACTACAACGATTGGTACTACAACGATGTACTAAGTCTTTACGACTACTCCATCATCGACGGCGAAAAAGACAGCTACAATTTCTTTCCAAACCGCAACCTCAACCGCGCTGAAGCTTCAAAAATCATAAATAAAACACTGGAAGCTGTTGAAACTTTCGACGACATGGATTAAGGTATCAACAACAAGTATTATACTGGACCAAACCTCCTAACTTTACATATGAAAAAACTCGCAATTCTCTGCAGTATTATCCTTTCTCTCATTATCTCTCAAACCGTTTCCGCCAAGACCATAAAGGTACCGGTACTAGGAAAGACAAATGCGCCTGTAATAGTTGAGGAATTTTTTGATTATCAGTGCCCTGCATGTCAATTTTTTCATCAGGAAATATTCCCAACAATTAAAGAAAAATACATAGATAACGGAAAAGTAAAATTTATTTATTACAATTTTCCACTTAGCTCAATTCATAAAGATGCCTATCCTGCAGCAAAATTTGCCGAATGTTCCTATCGCAAAGGCGGAAATTCCAAATTTCTCAAGATTAAAAATAAATTATATTCAACAATGACGGACGGAAAATTTGATTACACCACAATGAGCAAATTTGCCACAAGTATTGGCATAAACAAAAATGATCTCAAAAAATGTTTTGACAAAGATACCTATAAAAACAATATTTCAAAGGACATCAAATATGGAGAAAAAGCAGGAATTACAGGAACTCCAGGATTTATAGTGAATGGTACAGTGATCATTGGAGCCGGCGAAGAATTAGAAGAGACCATCCAATCGGAATTAACAAAATAGCCATGGAAAATCAGCTCATCATCGTTCTCACCAATCTCGGACTTACAGACAAAGAAGCCAAAGTCTACCTATCATGTAGCGAAATTGGCACTGGATTAGTCTCAGACATTGCTCACAAAGCAGGTATTAATCGTGTCACTACTTACGACATCCTCGAAAAACTCAAACAACGAGGAATGGTAAGTTATTACACCAAAAAGAAGATTAAATATTTCAGTAGTATCGCTCCGGAAAATCTCTTGGAGGAATTTGAAAAACGTACCAACGACCTCCGCGGCTCACTTCCTAAATTCAAAACCCTGACCGGTGAAATAAATCATCCACGTATCAGATACTTTGAAGGTCTGGAGGGAATCAAAGCCATTTATGCCGACACCCTCAGCAGCAAAAGCGAAATACTGAATTATTCAAACTCCTACGAAATCCGCAAACAATGGCCTACTTACGACCAGGATTACGTAGAAAAAAGAGCTGAAAAACAAATTCACCTTCGTGGAATTTCCCCAAAAGATAAAGCCGGCGAAACCGTCCAAGCCAACGACCAACAATATTTCCGCGAAATGCGTCTCATCCCTTCCGCCCAATTCGACTTCACCAACGAGATAAATATTTATGACGACAAAGTCGCCATTATCTCCTTCAAAGAAGAGCTAATAGGAATGATCATAGAAAGCATCGAAATCGCCAACAGCCAACGCGCCATCTTCAACATGTGCTGGCAATTCGCCAATATTGTCTATCCATTGAACATGAAAAATAAACTGATGGAGCCATTGAAAGATCCTGAAGTGAGAGGAAGATTGATAGCAAAGGATGAGAAAAAAGCTGAGACAGTGGATGAAGAAAATTTATCATTGTTTTAAAAACATGAGATCAGAACCTGAACAATTAGATGAAGCAGACGAGACGAGACGAGACGAGACGAGACGAGAACAAAATGAAAACACATCTAAATCTAAAATACTCCGCACCCTGAAGAAATTAATGAGCTGGTCTGATGAAATACCAGAAGAAATCCTGCATGGTGGTGGGAATTATAAAGTAAGAATTAATTGGTGGAGCGGTATTATTGGCAATATTTACTCAACTTTGATATTTGAATTGATTAGTAACTCATCTCTCAAACAAGAGTGTGAAGAATTTCTAGATAAGTACGCCGGCACAAATTACTGGAATAATTGCACTAACCGTACAACAAAAGAAGATATTGATCACGCCAACAGAGTAGTTGAAATGGTAATTCAAGATTTAGAAACAAATAAATAAAATCACTTCCCCAAAACCTTGGACCATAGTAGTTTTTGGCTTCAATTAAGGCAAAACTAGGTTTTGCAAATTATCATTGGGGAAGTTATCCAAAACATATTGATCGAGTTTCCGCAACCAAAAAATCCAAATATTTTAACTATTTTAGAATTAATTTAGGAAAATTTTAAGAAAATTTTAACTTTGCTTGTCACAATGATGACGCATTATTGATTTGGGGGTGTGAGCATGGTTGCTCGGGCTAGAGTTAACACCTGGCTTTCCGGGTTCGATTCCCGGCACCTCCACCATAATGCTAAAAAGAGCCTCCTCAATCCGGAGACTCTTTTTATTCAGGGCGTTCTTTCCGCCTCCACCATGAGCCAAAAGGCTCAAAAATTAAACTAGAGTTAACACCTAGCACAATTATAGCACCACAATAAAAGCAAAATCAAATCAGTTCTTCTCCAAAAAATCCCCCACCTGTATACATCTACCTTCTTCAAACTGAGGAGCAATAATTTGTAAACCAATCGGCAAACCATCCTTATCCTTTCCCGCAGGACAAGCCAAAGCCGGCACACCTGCCGCATTGACCGGAATTGTAAGTGCATCAGCCATATACATCGCCAAAGGATCATCCATAAATTCGCCAATTTTAAATGGAGGAATAGGAGAAACCGGCCCAATCATCACATCCACTTTTTTAAAAGCCTGTGCGAATTCATTAATAATTACCGTCCTCACTTTCTGAGCCTTTTTATAATAGGCATCATAATAACCGGCCGAAAGCACATAAGTTCCAATCATAATTCTACGCTTGATTTCATCTCCAAAACCCTCGCCTCTAGCCTCGCAATAAAAATCCATTAAATCTTTTGGATCACTCAAAGGCTTTTTGCCATATCTAATTCCATCAAATCTTTCCAAATTAGCCGACAATTCAGCAGGAATACTAACGTAATAAACAGCCACGGCATATTTAGTTGAAGGCAAATCCACCTCCATCACCTCCGCTCCAGCTTTCTCTAAAATCGCCACTTTTTTCATCACCGCTTCGGCAATTTCTTTCTGCACACCTTCACCGAAATACTGCTTAGGTAAGCCGATTTTCATTCCTTTTACACTCTGACCCAAAAATTTAGAATAATCCGGCACTTCCCTGTCCGGTGTCGTCAAATCTCTTCTATCCTTACCGGCAATCGCCTGCAAAACAGTCGCAATATCTTCCGTATTTTTCGTAAAATGACCGACCGTATCCCAAGAAGAAGCCATCGCATTCACACCCGAGCGACTGACTCGTCCATAAGTCACCTTCATACCATAGTTGCCACAAAAAGAAGCCGGAAGACGAATAGAACCTCCGGTATCCGTTCCTAAAGTATACATACACATATTTGCCGTCACAGCAGCAGCACTTCCACCGGAAGAACCGCCGGCAACACGTTTCAAATCAAAAGGATTTTTCGTAGGACCAAAGCAAGAATGCTCACTGGATCCACCGCAAGCAAATTCATCGAGATTAGTTTTTCCAATCATTACCATGTCCTGCGCCTTCAATTTTTCAATTACAGTCGCATCATAAGGCGGCACAAAATCCTTCAAAATTGGCGAACAACAAGTCGTCCTCACGCCTTTAGTACAGATCAAATCCTTCACGCCACAAGGAATTCCGGCCAAAACCGGCAACACTTCTCCGGCCGCAATTTTTTTATCTACAGCCGCTGCAGTTTTCATCGCACCCTCCTCATCTACCGTCACGAAAGCATTCAGCTCCCCATTTTTATCTTCAATCGCCGCCAAGCAATCCTTCAACAAATCCACCGAAGAAAATTTCTTTTCCTTGAGTCCATTCGCCGCCTGACTGATTGTTAATTCATTTAATTTTCCCATTTTTAAAACTATTTTACGACTCTAATAACTCGCACTTGACCACTATCCACAGGCAATTCACTACACTTCAAAAGCTCAGATTTAGTGCTCTGGCTTTTGATAACTTCATCCTTATCCATGACATTTTTCAAACCGGTCACCTGACTCGTCTCAGCAACATCTTTAGTATCCACTTCCGCTAAAATATTCACATAATCCAAAACACTGGAAAGCTGCTTACCAAACTTCTTCACTTCTTCATCTGTAAGTTTGATTCTTGCCAATTTAGCCACATGCCTGACCTGATCGTCATTTAACATAAGAGAAATATATAGAACAAAATCAGATCTGGCAACGGTCGAGCAAATAGCTTATAATTGGCGCACCCTATGAACACTCATTCCTCAACAATTACCAACATCAAAAAAGTTGCGCTGATATTTTTTATCATCACAGGGCTATTTCACCTTGGCTCCAGTATGTTTTTGGCCAATGATCTCTTCACCAAACCGGCTTTTATTCTCAATAAAACCATGGACATACCTTTTGCCATCACCGGCCTTATTTATGCCCTATCATCACTCCGCCTAAACCTCACAAACCCTGATCACGATCACAAAACACTTGATATTATCCTAATCTGTGCGATTATAGCTATCCTGCTCGGTCTCATAAGCGTAAACCTATTTTTACCAGACCTGCAGGCCTGACTACCGCCAGGAAGTCATAATTCCCCAATATGAATCAGGAAAAAAAAATTCGCGTCATGGTTTTCGGCACTTTTGACTATTTGCATGCCGGCCACGAAAATCTCTTTATCCAAGCTCGTGAACTTGGCAATGAAATAGTTGCCATAATTGCACGCGACAAAACCGTAAGGAATATTAAAGGAGAAATTCCGGATCACGATGAAAAAGAAAGGCTGGAAAACCTAAAGAATACCGGATGGGCTGAATTCGTAGTTCTGGGAAATCCTAAAGATAAAACTAAGGTAATTAAAGAATATCGTCCGGATATTATTGCCCTTGGATATGACCAATTTGCCTTCACATACAGACTGGAAAAATTTCTTATGGAAATAAGTCTTGACGCAAAAATAGTGAGACTGAAACCATATCGTCCCGACATGTACAAATCCTCCATTATCAAAAAGAAAAAACTCCAGGCGGAAGGAAAAATTGAAGCAACAAATTAAAACATCTTTTAGAAGCAATCGGCTTGTTATATAATAAGAGCATGCAAAACCAAACCTCATTCATTTCTCTTTTTGAAAAAAGCTTCAAACTAAGCCTCAACAACATTTGGCGCAACAAAGTGCTTTCCCTAGCCACTATTTTTGTCACAGGCACTATTCTTTTTATTTTCAATATCATTCTGGCAATAAATTTTATTACCCAAAACGCCATTACCGACCTCGGCAAAAAAGTTGATATTACCGTCTATCTGAAAGAAACCACTACCGAAGAACAAGCTCAAATAATCAGAAAAGATCTTCTAATCAACAAGGAAATTACCAGTGTGAAATACACTTCCAAAGCAGAAGCTCTCGAACAAATCAAAATCACACATCCGGATCTTTCTTTATCTTTCGAAAAATATAATCTCGGCAATCCGCTTCCTGCCAGCCTAAACATCACCACCACAAATCCAAAACACCATAAGGCCGTAGCCGATTTTCTTGCCAAAGACAAATACCAGATATACCTCTCGGACATTATTTCAAATAATTCAGGCAACAACAGCATCATCACAAGTGTTTCCAAAAACCTTATCAAACTCAGTGATTTCACCAATCAAGTAATATTTTGGCTTATAATTACCTTTGTCATAGGTGGAACCTTGGTCATTCTCAATGCTTTACAAATGACAATTTTCACGAGAAAACATGAAATTAGCGTAATGAAATTAGTCGGAGCCTCTCATTGGTTCATACGTTCTCCCTTTATTATCGAGGGCATAATCTATGGAGTGCTTGCCGTTACCCTCAGCTTCATCATGCTCTTTCAAACCGCTTTCTGGAGCTATGATTCAGGCATTAATTTTTTTATGATTTTCTTGATTGAATTAGCCGGAACAATTCTTCTAAGCGTCGTCAGCTCAAGCATCGCCATTCACGAATACCTCAAAAAAGATTTCCACGACTAATGAAAAGTGCCAACATAAATTGCGTCATCCTGGGTCATCGCGACTTCACGGAAAACGACAAACTTATTTTTATGTACACGGAAGAATTAGGAAAAATAAAAGTAATTGCCAAAGGCGGTCGCAAAATAACCAGTAAGTTTACGGGCCACCTGGAAACTCTCAACTTTGCCACGGCAGAAATTTATTTCGGTCCACGTAATATCATTCTCAAAGAAATTATTACTATCAAAAATTTTAAAAAAATCCGCGACACACTGGATAGACTCTCGGCCGCCATTCAAATCGCCGAGATCACCAACCACATTCTCTACGAAAACCAAAAAATCGACAACTTGATGAATCTACTTACGGAAGCCCTGCAACAACTCAGCACTTCCAATAAACCATCACTAACAAGCCAAGCCTACATTATCAAAATTCTTGACCAGTCCGGTCTTGTTCCGGACTTTAAGACCATCGTCAGTAACCTGGAGCAGAAATACCTTAAATTTTTTCACTATCTAAAAACTCAACCACTAAACGCCATCGACAAAATAACTCTCACCGAAAAAGAAAGCGAAACAGTAAATCAAGTCATCAAGAAAATGATGAATTACAATTAATAAACCCTAATTTTTGAAAACCTTATCTGCTCGAACAACTTTCGTGACTCCATCAATATCTTCCAGCCTATCTAAAAGTTCATCAAACTGATTAACATTATTCATATCCAATAGAAAATAATCTCTGTGCGAATGCTCCTCACCTCTCTTAATAATAATATCCAAAATATTTATTTTCATTTTACTGATAACAGCTGCAATATCCTGAATCAAGCCAACGCGTGACAACACCTCCAGCTCAATTCCAATCCTAAAACCCTTTTCACTTGGTACAGCTTCATTACCCCGCCATTCCGCGAAAATAATTTTTTCTCTATTCAAAACATCAACTACCGGACAATTAAGCCTATGAATGCTAATACGCTTACCCCTACTATTTACGTACCCCATAATCTGTTGACCCATAGTCGGCTTACAACAAGCGGCAATCTTTGCAGAAAATCCCGTCTGCCCACCGATCACAACCTGCTGTTCTAAAGGTAAATCCGAAGAAGATTTTGTTTTTTTAGCCGGGGAAGAAACTTTCATCCTCGACACTCCAACGCCAGCAGGCAAAATCTTTTCATAAGGATAGATCTTTTTAATTATCTCGCTGGACATTTTTCCACCACGCCCAACTTCTTCCAATAAAGCTTCACGCTTGCTCAAGGTTAAATTTGCGTCACCAAAACTTTTTAGCAAAGAATAATTTTGATCTAATTTAGGTTTATTCAAACGATCAAGCTGAGCATTGATTAATTTCCTACCTTCCTTCAAATTATTATCTTTATTAAGCCCGCTAAACCACGCTTTAATTTTACTTTTTGCAAAACCGGTCCTTACCATCGAAAGCCATTTTAATTTTGGCACGGCATCATTTCTCAAAACAATTTCCACCACATCTCCATTTTTCAATTGATAATCCAATGGCACAATCATGCCATTCACCTTTCCGGAAACACAATGATTTCCAACATCGGTATGGACGGCATAAGCAAAATCCAAAGGCACAGCACCCACCGGAAGATCCTTCACTTCACCTCTTGGCGTCAGTACAAAAATTCTATCTTTAAAAATATCTATCTCTACTTCTTTCATCACATCAGAGGATTCTGAACCGAAAAATTCATGAATTTCCTGAAGTCCACGAATCCAATCAACATGACGATTTAAATCTTCCAAAGAAGAAGATTTATTTGTCTTATACAGCCAATGCGAGGCAATACCATACTCAGCCTCGCGATGCATTTTCTCATCTCTAATTTGAATTTCCACAGGCTTCTCAAAACCCTTTGGCCCCATTCCAACAACAACCGTATGCAAGCTCCTATAACCATTAGGCTTCGGCACCGCAACGTAATCCTTGAATCTACTGGAAATAGGCTTCCATTCACTATGAATTAGACCAAGCACAGCATACAAATGATCATAATTATCTTTTTCAGGCAAAATAACTCTGATCGCAAAAAAATCATATAAATCATCGACATTGAAATAACCTTTTTTTGCCAATTTAGTAAAAATACTATAATAATTTTTAATACGCCCATGAATCTCCGCTTCAATACCCCTAGCCCTTAAAAAAACCGTTAACTGCTGTTTCACAACTTCTATAGGCATTCCCTTACTCTCGGTAAATTCCTTCACCTGCTCGGTAAGTCTCTCGTATTCCTGAGCGTTTAAATATTTAAATGCCAAATCCTCCAACTGAGTTTTAATTTTATAAATACCCAAACGTGAAGCAATTGGTACATAAACATTCATCGTCTCCTTGGCGAAATTATAACTATCGCTAGCACTCATTGCCTGAATAATACTTTGCATTGAAGAAAGTCTATGAGCCAACCAAATTAAAATAACTCTTATATCTTTCGCCAATGTCATAAACATTTTACGCAAAACTTCAACCTGCGCACCTTTATCATTTTCCGCATACTTAAGCCCATAAATCCTCCTCAAAGAATTCAATATTTCTAAAACCTGAGGACCAAAGTTGTCCTTCACCGTATCTTCGCTAATCAGAGATAAGACAAATAAATCATGTAAAATAATTGCGACAATAGTATCTTCATCCGGCCTCAAGGGAAGTAAAATTTCCAACACGTTAAAATGACAATTTTGAGTATTTTCTAAATAAACATACTTTTCACTTACAAGATCAAAAGCCCTCAAAATTCTAGCTTTATCAAAAAGCTTTTTATAATTACCGATTTTTTCCAGCATTTCTGCGGTCATTTGTTGCATTATAAAACAAACCCACCACACTTGACTACAGCATTTTATTGCACTGGAATAATAGCGTTGATATTTGAACCCTTGATATCAAAGACTTTTACACCCTTAATTAAAGCCTCCGTGTTAGCCAAAATATCTTTATGTTTTGGCTTTAAAGCTGCCAAAGAATTCACAAACATATTTTTCAAAATATTCTCCGCACCATATTGCGCCTTAATTTTCACGGCCTGATTAGTAGTATCCATAAATAACTGCAAATTATCATAAGAAGTTTGACCATAATAATTTCTCACCTGATTAAAAAAGGCTACCTCATAGGAATTAGCTTGCTTTGAAGTGGCATCATATTGAGTATTAAATTCCTGTAAATCTCCCTGAATATTAGCCAAAACGGTAGAACCACGATCAATTAAATCACTCATATCCTTCAAATATTTATCAAGAGTAGCACGTCTATCCACTGATAAATCCAATAAACTATAAATATCCACATTGTAAATATTATTCATTTTTTCAAGTATTTGAACATACTCCACAAATCGTTCTTGCCTCAAATTAAAAACCTTACCAAAAATAAGGCCGGCATCCACGCCACCAATACTACCAATAGCATTAATTGGTCGAGCTTGAATCTGACCATTTTGGCGTTGATATTCAACACCAAAAATATACGAAGAAATCACTTCATATGGACGTTGATCAACCGAAACAGGCTTAGTCTGAACCTTATCCTGAGTAACAACAGGCCTATTTACTACATTACGCTGCCCAGGCTCCTGATCATCACCCCCTGCCAAAAAAATAAAGGAAAGACCCCCTCCCAAAATTAATAATAAAATAACTCCAAATACAATTAATCTCTTTTTAGTAATTCCAGCATGTTCTAAAATCAGCCATAAATCATCTTTAGATTCAACATTTTCCGGAAAAACCGGTTCAATTTTTCTCTCATTTACATGAACAGCTTTTACTTCAATAACCTCAGGCTTTTCTTCAACATCTTCCTTTATATCTTCTTCCACAACTGTAGTTTCCTCCGAATCATCATTACCTACAGCCATAAATTCATTAGATTCGCCTCTATCATGAGGAGACGATGTTTCATCATCCCGACCCCAATCAGTTTCTTCTTCTTTCTCCTCAACGCTTGAAGCCGGATCAGCAAGATCGAAAGGATTGATGGGCTTAACAACTGACGTATTTGGCGGCAAATCAAAAGGATTGATCGGTGCAACCCGTGGGACAGGAGGCGTATCTTCAGGTTCAATTGTAGCCTCGGGAGCCTCAGGAACTTCTGTAACCTCCGGAGTTTCATAAACTTCGGGCACCGGGGACACCGCGGACACCTCAGCCACTTCCGAAACCGCAGGAACCTCCCTATCTTCATCTTCAAAAATAGGCTCATCCTCCTTTTCTTCTTGCGCATCATCATCTTCAAAAGAATTTTCATCCGGAGAATCATATTGAAATGGCGACGCCTCCACTTTCTTCACATCAACAATAGGCTGCTTATTTGGAAGATGCTCCTGCTTTTGATTCAAATTCTGATTGGAATTTTCGCCCGGCTTTTTTTTCCTGCGACGACGTCTCCTCTTTTTATGAAGACCTGGCACCTGCTGACCATCCTGAACCTTACCTAATTCCTGTTTCAAATTACCAATACCATCCTTAGTCACGGCACCTTCAATCTTATTCCAAATATTGGTTTTCTTTGGATTATGTTTCTGCTCATGACTCTCGTCATGCTTTTGCTGTCCACCTGAATTTTGACCACTATTTGGCATAGAAATTTATGCAATTGATCTCACAATTATACCATAAAACAGGAAGTAATTACCACATAGATAATTAAGAATCAAACACCTATAGCTATAGCTAAAAAGCCAAAAATTTGCTATAATTACCAGATAAATGCGAACTTACAAAAATAAAACACATGGCTTCAAGCCCTAATTTAAACAATTCACTCAGCGGCAGTCAAATTGCCTCTGAAGGTAAAAAAGTGACCGATTCCACCTCAAGTGGAGGAGGTATGGATTTAAGCAATATTAGCGACACAATCGTTAGTAAGTTTATCTTATTTGTTGAAGCGCTAATAGTTTTAGTAGTGATGTTTTTCGTAATTCACTGGATAAAAAGCTATATCGCCAAAGTGGAAATCAAGCACGATCAGCAACGCACAGCTCTCAACATGGTAGAAAAACTATTGGTGGGCTTTGTCATCATTATTGGTATAACAATAGCCCTTAAAATTGTTGGAATCGACATGAGTGTCCTAGTAGGAGTAGGGCTTTTAGGCTTAAGCTACGCATTAAAAGACATTATCCAAAACTACGTAGCCGGTATTTTAATTTTCCTTAAAGCTCCATTCAAAATCGGAGATGTAGTAAAAATTAAAAATTACGTGGGAAGAGTAGATAAAATGGAATTCCAGTCCACAAGCCTAAAAACCTTCGATCACCGAGACGTTACCATCTACAATTCAGATATAATGTCCCAATCGATTGAAAATTATTCTCGCAACAACATGCGCCGTTTGGAAATAGACGTAAGCCTCGGCTACGGTAGTGATGTCCAAAAAATCACTAAAATAATTGGCATTATTCTCGAAAACAACCCCTCCATACTAAAAATCCCTAAACACACCATCTCTTTCAAAAGCTTCACTAATACTAGTATGGTAGTGCAGGTAAAATTTTGGGTAGCGGTTCCATCAAATTTCTTATCCATACGCTCGGATGTCGCTTGGCAAATTAACCAGGCCTTCGATGAATCCACAGTATTTGCCCCATATGCTCGTGGTTTTGAAACCTCAAATGATTTTAGTGTCACCCCGGAACGTCAAAATCGCGTCAAAGAATTCTACAATAATCCTCTGTTTTCAGGTACAACACAGCCTCCGGCCAGCATACCTGCCACACCAACCACTCCTGTCCTAGACAGCAATGGGCAACCTATTCCGGTGGAAACAGCTTCCGACCTGGATGAACCACAGGTTGAATAAATTTGTAAAAAAAACTGTAAAAGTATAAAATAAAAGGAAATTTAATCAAATACACCCTGCTAGACAGAAAAATACTCGATTTTTCATATCCTGAGGCTGCAAATGACGCAATTGATAATTTGCCAATTTTGGAAAGTATAGCCTACGCTCACGGTTCTCGAATAGTCCGAAACAGAGGACAAATCAATGGCATGGGAGCAAATTTATTAGGCCTCTCAAAGGGAATGATTGAAGATGCTATTGCTCTACCGGAGCTCCTTAGTAGTTACCTACGACGAAGACTCGGAGATACCCTCCCCCATATGAATTCAAGATTTGAAATCTTGGAAATGGTTCTAGCTGAAAAACCGCCGGACGAAAAACAAAACGGAAAAATAATCCTGATACCAGGTTATGCCGCCTCGCCAAAACACCTCGATAAACTCGCTTATCACCTCGGTGATAACGTCACCACCCATCCACATTTTGAAAAAAGAAAATTAACCGAAAGAGTTTTAAATGATGCAAAAGTTTTAGCCGAAAATATTACACTGGACGGAATCAGAGTAAATATTTGTGCCCACAGCAGAGGGGGCCTAGTCACCTTATGCGCCATGCAATTACTTCAAGACTGGCAACAGGATCATCTAATCTCAAATGTATTTCTTCTCTCCCCAACCTCTCATGGCCTCAGGCCGGAAATAACCTCAATTGTCCAACAATTAGGAATTGGCGCTATCGAAGATCTTTGCCAAAGAAGCGATGCTGTAAACTATTGGCAAAGATTAAGTTCGGCGAACAGGGCTAAAATCCACATCGTCAGTCAAGAAGGCGGCGACGGATTCACCTCTCCGGACCATAGCTTCGTAGAGGGTTCCACGATGTTCGTCACTCCACACTGCGGACATCAAAAAAGCATCCGCGATCCTTCAACCCCATTTTTTAAGCTTACGGTAGACCTAATAAAACATTCTGTAGTAATCCCCAATTAGAATTCTTCCGAGAATAAATTGGAATACCGCGTAACAAACCACGCCAATTATCACCGTGATAACTGCATTTTGCTGTGAAAGTTTTCCCCAGTCCAAAAACAAATGATATGCCACCGCAAACATCCAAACTATACCAACCAACCAAATCAAATCAAACAATCCGGAAGGATGAATTAATCCGGTCAAAGCCAAAATAAACGGCGCGGCACTCAACCATAAAAACACTGAAGAATAAGCCAAAACTTTAAAGAACGACCAATGACCGTGCTTGCTATCAAACATTCTCTCCCCGGCGTAACTCATAGCAAAAATAGCACCAACCATCGCGATTGATGGAATAATCATCGGCCAAAAAGCAAAACGTGTAAAAAGCGAACTGAAACCGGAAGGAAAAAGCATGGAAGATAAGAGCAAATTTAAAATCGGTGGCACCGCCAAAATTATAAAACCCCATTTTTTAGCACTTGGACGATTTGCCACTGCCGCCATCATTGGCTTATCAAATTTTAAAATTTTTATACCATCCTTGATTTCATCAATCATAAATAAATTTTAAATTAAAAAAATAATTAAACCGGTGCCGATACAGTCAGCAACTTAACAATATCATCATAAAAAGACTTAATATCCTGCACATCTTTTGAATCAGCATCTACAGACACTTCCATCGTTGAAGTCTTTTTATCAGTACCTTCCACCACCGCTTTCAACATAGAATTAACAACAGCAGCAGGAAGCTTTTCTTCCTTGGAAACTGGCTTAGTATATTTTTTAACTACTTTAGCCATCTCTTCAAAACGATCAAAATATTCCCCACCCATTTGCCCTGTAAAAGCTACACTTTTCTGTTTTGTATCCACGTAATCTTTCTTATAATCAACAGAAAAAGTACGCTTTGAATAATCTGGAGTCAGAGTCAAAACAGTAGCACTACTCTTATCATTCAATCCGATAGAAAACTTAGCCACACCCCTTGAACCAAAACAAGCAGTCAAACCAACAGCAATAAACGCAACCGTCAGAAAATATAAAAGTTTTTTCATAAAATTTGGAATAAGGTTAATCCAACAAGGATTATACAACAATAGACTAAAAAAACACAATAATATCAGATACCAATGAATAAGATGCGAGGCGAAAATAGAATTTTGACCGTAATGGACTGCCTGTCAGTAGGCAGGGATCAAAATTTTTCGACAACGAAGCAGACGATATGAACTAAACAAAGAGAGTGTTTAATTGATGCTAGATACGAGGCGTCAGAAAAAAATTGACCGGAGTTTACTGAAAGTAAATGAGGATCAAAATTTTACTGACAACGAAGTAGATGGCATTAATTAAACACTCTCGCTTTTACTTTTTCTTTGTATCAGGGGTCGGAGCGGCAGCATCAGCAGCCGGCACAGCAACCGCAGTAGCAGGAACATCAGCAGCGGCAACAACCGGTGCATCCACAACTTCCTCCTTAGGCAATACAGCAGTTACAACCACCTCGTCCGGTGGATTCACAACCGTGATACCTTCCGGTACGATTAAATCTTTTACGCGCACATAGCTATGTAAATCCACGATAGAATCAACGCTAACCTCAATAGAATGAATAAGATCTTTTGGCAAACACTTCACGCCAATTTCATCCAAATTATAAGTCAAAATACCACCAAACTCCTTTACAGCCGGAGCAAGACCTACAAACTTCAAAGGAATTTTAGCATGAATAACCTGATCCATTCTCACATTAATAAAATCCACGTGAATAAGTTTATCGGAAATAGGATCGCGTTGTATATCGTGAACCAATACATTGTGTTTAGCTTTACCATCCACATTCAACTCTATAACGGTATTTTTACCCGCAGTCTTGAAAAGACGACGAAAAACACCATAAGCAAGCTGTAAAGAAACATTCTTCACACCCTTACCATAAAACTCTGCAGGTAGTAAATTTTGAAGACGTAAATCTTTACTTTTTATTCCAGCATTTCTAGTTTGTACCTCAATAGTCTGTATGTCCATATATGTATGATTCAAGATTAAATTGCCCGCACAGTCTAGCCGAAAGGCTATAGCTGCGCAATAGAAATTTGCCATCCGGTTTTCAACCTGCTAAAATCGCCCAGTAAATTAAAAAAAATAATATGTTTGATAAAGCAAAAAATCTCTACAAATTTCAGAAACAAGCTCGTGAAATTAAGGAAAAACTAAAAAACACTCATATTGAAGCCGAAAACGAAGGAGTCTCAGTAATAATCAATGGTGAACAGGAAGTTATAGAAGTACATATGACGGATGAATGTCTCCAGGACAAAAAGAAGCTGGAAAGCAATCTGGTAAATTGTATGAACAAAGCAATTAAAAAATCTCAACAAATTGGCGCAGATCTGATGAAAGACATCATGGGAGATATGAATATGCCTGGATTGACCTAAGAAACCTATTTATGGCTTTTTATAGTTATAATAAAAACAAACGATTTTATAGATTCCTGGCAATTCCGGTAATCATAGTTTTTGTCTTACTGATAGGATATATAAAGTATCGCACTTTCATATACAGCCCTGTAGATCCAAGCGACAACAATTCCATTTCGTTTCAAGTAAAAAAAGGTCAAAGCGTCAAAGAAATCACTAATAATTTAGAGCAAAAAGGCCTGATCAAAAGTCCTTTTTCCTTATATTTACACGCAAAACTAAATCATCTTGGAGAAAACATCATCGCCGGACGCTTTATCCTGACGAAATCAATGAATGGACCAAGTATACTCGAAGCACTGAGCAACGCTTCCAAAGCTCAATTTATCCTAACGGTACAAGAAGGTCTTACAATTAAAGATATAGATGCAAAACTCGTAGAAATGGAATTAATCAAACCTGGAAATTTCATTCAGGAAGTAAAAAACTTTAATAACTGGGAAGCTTATACATTTCTAGACAAAGCAACTCTCTCAAAACTAGATCTTCCACTTGAAGGATATCTCTACCCGGACACTTATTTTATCAATCCGGATGAATTTGAATCCAGCGACCTTATTCAACTAATGTTAAATAATTTTGAAAAAAAATTCTCAAAACTACAGGAAAAAATTAAGCGGCATACTATCAGCCAAATTATCACTATGGCTTCTATTATCGAAAATGAAGTGAAAAGCAGCAAAGATCGCAAAACAGTATCCGGAATTATGTGGAAAAGATTTGAAAGCGATTGGGCGCTTGGAGCCGATGCAACCCTACTTTATATCACCACAGACCGCACCATCGACAGCAAAGATTTGGCACTAAACTCTCCATATAATACCCGAAAAAACAAAGGCCTCCCACCAGGACCAATCTGTAACCCAAGCATAGACAGCATCGAAGCAGCCATGTATCCAACTTCAAGCGACTACTGGTTCTATCTCACGACACTCGATACCGGCAAAGTAATTTATGGCAAAACAAATGAGGAACACAACCTCAACAAGGCAAAGTATTTAAAATAACTGTCCATCAACCCTGAACCGGAACGATGGCGGGAGCTGAATCGGGAGCGGGCGCAGGTCCACTTGGTACCGGCGTAATTGACTGAGGGGTATAGAAAACTTTGATAATTACACTCTCACCTTTTTTACCCTGAGCATCCAATCCATAAATTTCATAAGTATTGTCACCGGCCTTCATCAAGCCAAAATCAGCATTGGCAAAATAACTCCAACTGGTTGATCCGGCTTTAAACTTAGTCAAAGTATAACCATTCACCACTACTTTATCAGCATTTTTTATATTACCACTCAAAGTAGTCACCCTGCTGGTAACATTATAAACACCTTTCTCATCAAGCTTGACGCCGCCGGCAATAGAAGTAATTTCCGGTTTGGAAACAGCCGTCGAATCAGCAGGAATAGGAGGTGTCACAGGCACCTCAGGCGTCGCAGACACAACGGTAGTTGCAGGAACAACAGTCCCGTCCGGCAAAACAGTTGTGCCTTCATCAGGTACTAAAGTAGCCGGATCCGGCTGAATAACTTCAGGGGCCACTTTTACCAAACTCATTCCACCAGGACCAATAGTCTTTTCAAAAACCGTCGGAGTATCATCTTCTTTAATATTCCACAAATACCAATCACTTCGCTTGAAATCATCAGAAATAGCAGCCAAAACCGTAGGACTTTGATAAGCCCAATAAGTCTTTAACACTTCACTCTTGAAATTAATTTCCTGTCCCACCCCAATACTTTCAGATTCCACAGTTTTACTACCATCTTCATCCAATATATCCACAGACAAACCATCATTTTGAGAAACAGCCACGACTCTTGCAATCTGATCTCCCTGATTCTCCAACTCAAAAATGCTTGCATGATTGGACTTTGCTATCACATTATTCATCTTAACCTCCACATTGGCATATCCTGAAGTGCCATTCATCATGTTGAACCAAACATCACCAGCATAAAGATGTAAATTTATATCTGGAACATCACTGTTACCATTAATAACATCAAAACTAATATCCGCATTACCACCGGTTCTCATCAAGGTCCCATCAAAAAATTCCACAATAAATTTGGCATTGGAAGAAGACCTAATGCGATCACCCTGCATAATTACGGAATCAGCATTCAAATTAAAAAACGACTCGGTTCCCCAGGCTTTCATCTGAGCACTTCCCTCAACCATATGTAAATAGGCTGCCTTCGGTTGAGAAGAAGGAAAAAATGCACGCCACAAATTAAAAAGAAGCACGCCAATAATTCCAACACAAATAATTATCAAAAAAGGCATGACGTAATTAGTCCTACCTACCTGACGACGTGGCTGATGATAACGTGGCCTTTGATACACGAAAATTTATTAATAATAAATTAATTTTATTCTAAAGCACGCCAAGCAAAATGTCATCAGAATTTTACAAAAAAATAAAGCTGTTTGAAAGCATTAGATACGAGGCGAAAGAAAAATTTTGACCGCAATGGACTATCAGTCCACGAGGATCAAAATTTTTCTTTCAACGAAGTAGATAATGCCTTCAAACAGCTTTACAATCCCATTTCGCGTTTAATTGCATTCACGTCGCGCACCAAACGCAAATCCGTTCTCAATTTCTTCGCAGTCTGACCGCAAGCATGCATCACCGTAGTGTGATTCCTGCCACCAAAACCATCACCAATTT
This sequence comes from Candidatus Peribacteria bacterium, assembly GCA_943358175.1. GTDB lineage: Bacteria > Patescibacteriota > Gracilibacteria > UBA1369 > LOWO2-01-FULL-3 > JACRIB01. The sequence continues at coordinate 28,763 of CALRGV010000001.1, read as the reverse complement.
TCTCATACGATTCGCCCAATTCATTTTTGATCAAATACATACAAACATGACGTGGAAGCATTAAACCCTTGTGTCTATCCTTACCCATCAACTCATCGGCACTTACTTTATAATATTCCGCCACAATATTTAGCACATCAATGGAATTCTTCACGGTAGCACGACCCTGTCTCGCTTCAATATCATAACCGATAATTTTCTGAGCCTTATTCAAACGCTTAATAATCTCCGCAACTGAACGAATAGTAGTAACACGATTAAAAAGCTGACACTCAGCCATAATCTGACGTAAAACACCTTCAAGTTCACGCACACTACTCTGCACATTCGTAGCTACAAAATTTAAAACCTCAGGATCAAGCATGATCTGATTCTCTCTACATTTCTGATGCAAAATCGCCATTCTGGTTTCAAAATCCGGCAATAAAAGCTCCACCACCATACCCATTCCAAAACGACTTCTAATCCTCTCATCCATTCCGTCCAATTCCGAAGGAGCCCTATCACTTGTAATTACAATCTGTTTATTGCCATTATAAAGATCATTGAAAGTGTGGAAAAACTCTTGTTGTGAAGAATCTTTTCTCGCAAAAAACTGCACATCATCCACCAAAAAACAATCCACCTTCCTGTATAAATCCTTAAAAGCTTGAGTATTTCTCTTGCCAATGGCCTCCACAACTTCCGTTACAAATTTTTCAGCAGTCACATATTTCACAACTTTATCTGGAAAATTTCTTAAAATCTCATTACCAACAGCCTGAACAAGATGAGTTTTACCCAAGCCTACGCCTCCATATATATAAAGAGGATTATAAATTCCGCCCGGCATATTTGCCACCGCGCAACAAGCAGCATGAGGCAGTCTATTATCATGTCCAACAACAAAATTATCCAAAGAATATTTATGATTCATCATCTGACTGACAATTTTGCCTGAAGAAAGACCTTTCACCATAGCAACCTCATTCAAATTACGAATTTTGCGAACTTTTTTATCCATTTCCGGAGCAAAAAGAGTCTGTACATTGACGCCATTTCCACCTTCCTGTCCGTAAGTTAATTCAACCTTGAATTCAACCTTTAAAATTTCCGCATTCAATTCCTGAGCCGCCTGTAAAATTTTCAGTGAGTAATGTTGAACAATCCAATTAAAAGCAAAGGTAGTGGGAATTCCAACAGTCATAACTCCATTTTCAATGGAAACGACATTGGTGTTTTGCAGCCAGGTAATGAAATGCGCCTTTTTGATCGTTGGCTGTAAACGACGCAGCATAGAAACCCACAGTTCTTTGTTTGTCATAGGAAATGAAAATAAGATAATAAACCCTTTTGCCTACCATTACGGTAGACCGGCCCGACGCCCTAGTCGGACTCCAAATTTTTCAGCCCATATTTGAAATATTTGGACTCCTATACTAACAGTTTCCACACCCTTCACAAGATCCAAAAAACCCAAAAAACCATCTTCAACCCATAGACACACCACCCCCCCACCCACACCATATTTAGTGAAAATCCCTAAGTTAAAAAACAATTACGCAAACACATCAAGACTCCCACAATACAATTCGCGGGAGCCTAGCAAGTGCATTTATTCCACCACAATCCGGAGTAATCCTTAATTGAAAAATTTCATTATATCACTATAAGTGACAACCAAAATCAGCGCCATAATCAAGAAATAACCAAACACATGAATGTAATTTTCCCAACGCTGATTCACTCTACGTCCAACAAGCAATTCAATCACTATAAACAATAGTCTACCTCCATCCAAAGCCGGAAACGGTAAAATATTAATCACCGCCAAACTCAAAGATAAAACGGCCACAAATCGAAGCAAAGGAATAAAACCTTCCTGCACAAAAACATGAGTCATCTGCGCAATACCAATTGGACCGGATACAGTCGCAGGCACTTCACCCCTACTCACCAATCCTGCAACAAAACCGGTAAACATTTTAGCAGTCGTCACAGACATTTTCCACGTCTCACCCAAAGATTTATAAATCGCGACATGGACAGGATATTGAACATTTTTAATTTCTCTAATTGAGGCCACTTGATCGGTATTATAAAGACTTATACCCTGACCATCCACATAACTCATTAATTCCGAAAGCATTATGCCCACAGGTCCACCTTCCGATTTAATTTCATAAAACAATTGAGTACCGCCACGATCTATCATGTAAGCCAACTGTTCATTGTTGTGAGCTTGAATATAATCGACAATCTCCTGACTATCGGTCATTTGCTTTCCATTAATAGTCAAAATAACATCTTGATTCTTTAAACCGGCTTTATAGGCGGGAGAATCGGGAATAATACCTGAAATAATCACCTGACGCGCCTTAGTACGCTCTACAATAACCTGCTGCACCAATCCGTCTCTAAACACAGTATATTCCAGTTTTGCCACGCCACGAATCAAAGATTCATATTGTGGAATCCCAAAAATCTGCTGACCATTCACGCTCAACAACACATCTTCCGAACGTAACCCTGCCTGATAAGCCACAGTGTTTGGTCTCAAATCAAAAATTCTCACTCTTGGAAAATCTCCAAAATCATAAAAACCCAAACCAAGTTTTTGAGGAGTATCTTTTAAAACATCATTTCCGGAAATCTGCAAATTCAAAGGCGCACCATTTCTTATAACTCCAAAAGATTTTGACGGATCTTTAGTAATTTCTCCCAAATTAATACCATCTATTTTGTTTCCATTAATAGAATAAATAATATCATCAGCTTTAAATCCGGCCAGTCCCGCCAAACTACCCTCCTCCACTGATTTAACTTTAACACCCTGATCCAAAACAATCTGCCCATCATTGACCGCAGTAAGTACATCATCCGGACCAAGCAAAGGCTGCATTCCCACTGTAAAACCGACAAACATCAAAACCCACGCCAACAAAAAATTCATTACCACTCCGGCTACAATCACCAATACCCTCGCTCTCATTGGCTGAGCGGCAAAACTACGCTTACTTTTCAGCATTTTCGGATCAACCTGATCCTCACCCAACATCCTCACAAACCCCCCAAAAGGAATCCAATTCAGAGAATATATAGTCTCACCCTTTTTCTTACCCCACATTCTGGGAGGTAAACCGAAACCAAATTCCTCCACTTTAATCCCCGCCCTTTTCGCCATTATAAAATGTCCGAATTCATGAACAAGAATAAGAATAGAAAAAATAACTACAAAAGCTATTACTGTAAGCAAATAGGACATAAGGGATGAGGGGCTAAATGTTAATTTGAATTAGTCTGAATTTATACAGTCATAATATCCTGCTCCTTCTGTCTGGACAACTCATCGATCTTTGAATTCATAGCATCCACTTTATCCTGTAATTTTTTTACGGAAGCACGCAAATCATCCTCGGTAATTTCACTTTTTGACTCCAAATCCTTAAGCAAATCATGAGCATCGTGTCTGGCCGTTCTCACTCCAATACGCGCTTCTTCAGCCAATTTTTTCACAACCTTAGTCAAATTAACGCGACGTTCCTCAGTCAAAGTTGGAATATTAATTCTTACCACTATACCATCATTGACAGGATTCAAACCAAGCCCACTACCAACAATTCCCTTTTCAATTGGCCCCAAATTAGACTTATCCCAAGGCGCGATTACCAAAGTTCTTGGTTCCGGCACGGAAATACTGGCTACAGCCTTCAACGGCTGAACCACTCCATATATTTCCACATGCACATTCTCCACCATAGATGGATTGGCACGTCCCAATTGCAATCTGTTAAATTCGTCTTTCAAATGAACCGCGGCCTTTTCAAATTCCAGAGAAGCTGCATTTAATGCCTGATCTGACGTCATATACTTAATTGTTAATTATTAATTGATTAGTGTTCCTATCTTATCTCCTTTCACGACTTTTTCAATACTACCTTTTTTATTTAGATTAAAAACCAGCATCGGAATTTTCCCCTCCTTGCACATCGATGCACAAGTCATATCCATAACCCCTAAGCCATTCTCAATAATATCTTGATACGTCATTCGAGTGTATTTTTTTGCGTCCTTGAATTTCATGGGATCTTTGTCGTATACATAGTCCACCTTTGTTGCCTTCAGTAGAACATCGCAATTCATTTCCAAAGCTCTCAATGCGGCAGCGGAATCCGTCGTAAAGAATGGACTTCCCGTCCCACCTGCGAAAATCACAATTCTCCCCTTACTCAAGTCATGTCTGGCACTTTTTACAGTGTACGTTTCTAGCGCTTTTTCTGCCGGGAAACTACTCATTGCCCGCACCTCCGCACCAACTGCTCTCAAAGCTTCTTCAAACGCCAAGGCATTCATGACAGTAGCCAACATTCCCATATTATCCGAAGTAGTTCTATCAAATTTTAAATGTTGAAAATCGCGATAGCGCCAAAAATTCCCCCCACCAATCACCACCCCCACCTGACATCCAATTTTCTGCAAACCATAAACTTCTTTAGCCAAATCCATCAACACTTTTCCATCCACACCTTCTCCATTCTCACCACCAAAAACTTCTCCCGAAAGCTTCAGCAAAATTCTCTTATATTTTAACTTTTGAGCCATAAAATTTTTAAGCATTAGATTTTAAAATAAGCCAGGTCACGAAAACACCCAGCACAATTCCAATAAAGAAATATGCAGGAATTTTCTTACCATCATCTTTTTCTTCATGAGCATTCGCCAGATCAGCAAGGAGATCTGTACTAATAATCACATCCTCATCTATATGTTTATCAAAAATTTCTTGATAAGCGTGTGTAGCAATCAAATTCACAAATTTATCAAATTTTACTTTCACTTTATTGCTAGGGTTCATCGCTGCACTTTCACGATCACTAAGCGGAGTCGCAGGAACACCATGTTTCGCATCACCTTGAATATGCAAATGACCATTACCGGCTGAAGCATGAGAATCGGTAGTACGATGAATTTTAAACTCTGGCTCGTCTGCATTATTACGCAGATCAATTACACCGTCTTCATTTTTTCTTGGAGCCATAGGGATATCTTTATTACTTTACCCAACTTAACATATCAGTGCTTAAAAGATCAAATTCGTCCACATAATATTTACATATTTGCAAAATTAGTGTATAATAAAAACATATTTATAACAAAAATAAAAATGCCAAATAACAAAAATGAAAGTCCCCACGGTAAGGATAATTTGAACCTCGGCAAAGCCATAAAATCAGGCGCAGACCGAGTAAGAGAACTTAAAGACAAAGCCACCGATAAACTGGATGGATTCATAAAATTAACTCAAGACTTAGGACGGGACATCTCGGATGGAATGCAAAAAATTCTAAAAGAAAATGAATCAAGGCTCAAGTCCGAATTCGAAGAAAAGATAAAACTTGCCAAAGAAAATGATCAAAAAGAAAACCTTAAAGGTTTAAAAGAAAAAGCAGCCTACCTAAAAGGTTTAGGAATATCCAATAAACTGTACTCCATTCTTGATACAGTGCGTGACGAGTCGACAGGCACAATAACCCCATGGAAATTCAAATTCGAAAAAGATGGCAGCGAATATACATTTAATGTCTCCTGTGATGACGAATCTACAGATTATGTATACATAAAAATAAAGAAAATAACCGGAAATAAAACCGAAAAGTTCATTCTCAATACAAAACGTGGCGAAACATATATCGAACCAGAATTTCCTATCAAACCAGGCCCAGCAAAAGAATCAAACTCACCATTAGAAGCAGAAGATGAAATGGAAATGGAAATAGACGAACACGTCGGACCTAGCGACGACTATGGAAAAAGTGGCCGATTCTACAATGGTGAATATCTAATTATGGCAGGGAAGAATAGTACTCAAGGAGACTGGCATAATAAAAAAAATTTAATCGGCTCTATAGAAAAGGAAGCTGGGCGTTTTGAAACAACAAATTTGGCACAGTTAATGAACTTAATGAATAACGTAGTAATACCGGCCTTACAAGCCAACGCACCTGCAAAATCAGCAAGAACAAAGTCTGAGAATAAAAAATATGAACTTGAAGAAGAAAAAAGTAGAAAAACTTTTGAAGAAGAAAAAACAACTACTCTAACAAACCTCAAAAAAGGCCCAACTCAACCAAATGCTCAAAAAGTCTTTGAAAACGCTATATATATTATGGATTGCGAGAGTTTCCTACAAAATGCGAAACTATATAAAAATGAACCATACTTCATCTCAACCATGAAAGATTTCACTGGCTTGGAAGCCTATCCAGAGGCAGCTGCAATCTTCATGCAAAAATTTGCAGATTTCAAAGACATACCAGAAATCGACAAGGTACTCGCATCAGCAATTATTACAGCACCTGCGACTTTCGTAAAAATGATTCCACTTCTAGAATCAATAGCCCCAAAGATGGTCAAGAACGAATTGGGAAGAATTTTCCAAATCTTAAAACCAAAATTAATCGAAGCAAGAAACGACCCTCACTACCACATACACATAAATATGAACAAAATTGAAGAAAAACTCTACAAGGCCTATGAATTATTACTCGAACAAAAGAATCCAATCATGGAAGCACTGGAAAAGAGCTTGCCACCATACCAACCTTATGAGAAAGAACCACCAAGGGCGTACAGGGAATAATTCAAATGCCAAGCAGTTCATACACAATTTTTGCTAAAAATATAAATTCGGTATAAATTGCGGGCACATATGTACGTCACGAAAAAGATTCTTAAGGAAGCAAAAAAATATTTTATAAATGCGCGCGGCAGCCATGACTTTGATCACGTAGAAAGAGTGCTAAAAATGGCTCTACATATTGGTAAAAAGGAAGGTGCTAATCTTGAAATTTTAAAACTCGCCGCCATTCTCCACGACGTAAAACGCAACGACGCTGACAAAAACAAAGGCAAAACCGATCACGCAATTAGTGGTGCAGAAGTAGCCGGTGAAATTTTACTCAAATATAAATACGATGAAAAAACTATCGCCGCAGTCTATCACTGCATTGCCGCTCATCGTTTTCGCAATGAAATAAAACCAAAAACTCTCGAGGCAAAAGTACTTTTCGATGCTGATAAATTAGATTCAATTGGTGCAATTGGAGTGGGCCGTGCTTTTCTTTTCGCCGGAGAACTCAAAGCAAAACTCCACAACAGCCGCATGTCCGACGCCGAAATTCTCGCCACTAAAGAATTCGGCAAAGAAGACACCGCTTACCGCGAATTCCTGATAAAACTCCGCCACATCAAATCTCGCATGCAAACTCACGAAGGACGCCGCCTAGCTAAATCTCGCCATGCCCTCATGGTAGAGTTTTTCAAAAGGATAAAGAAAGAAATGGGTGGGAAAATCTAATAATTGCACAATACACAAATTCGGAAGTTTACACATACCGAATACGTGTCATAGTTCCCCGCATGCGGGACTTTCTGATCTGTTAATTTTGACAAGTATTTCTTGATCGCCTCCTCATCAATGCCGACAAATTTCAAACGGTTAATCCCACCAAGTCAAAAAAACTGACTCAAAGAATAAAGAATTTCGGTCCCACTCATTTCTCATCCCTCGCCCTTCCCTTCGACACACCCTTCGCCCCCTTAATCGCAAGCTGTCCACACGCCCCTTCCACCTCTTGTCCGAAAGTAAATCGCTGGGTCACCGTCACTCCATTCCGCTCCAATTCCTCTTTAAATCTACGCACACTCTCGTGTGACGGTGGTGTAAATCTACCTGTCGGATTATAAGGAATCACATTCACCACAAACAAATGGCCTAATTCTTTTTTCAAAACATCCGCCAACTCCTTCGCAGTCTCCAACGAATTATTGAGCTCACCAATCAACAAATACTCAATCATCACTTTACGATTGGTTTTCTTGATGTAATCCCCCACCGTTTTGAGCAACAATTCCACCGGGTCACTTTTATTCACCGGCATAATTCTATTTCTCATTTCATTATTTGGCGCATGTAGAGAAATCGCAAGATTAATCTGTAAAGGCTCATCAGTTAATTTCAGAATTCCTTTAATTATTCCACAAGTGGAAACTGAAATATGACGTGCCGCAATACCCACGTCTTTATTGAGAATATTAATCGCCTTCATCACCTCGACATAATTATAAAGCGGCTCACCCATACCCATAAAAACTATATTCGTAACTTTCTGTTCCTCCGGTTTCAAAATCCTTTCAAACAAAAGCACCTGCTCCACAATTTCTCCCGCTGAAAGATTCCTGAAAAAGCCCATATCGCCAGTCGCACAAAAAGCGCAGCCCATCGGACATCCGGCCTGGCAAGACACGCACACGGTATTACGATTATCTCTATGGCGCATGAGCACAGTTTCTATCAATCTACCATCAGGCAAAGTCACGAGACCTTTTACAGTCCCATCTATCGATTTTTTCAGCGTCGCATTCACCGCTAAAGGAAATTCCTTTTCCAGCTTATCCCTCAAAGGCTTCGAGAAAACAGTCACATCAGCCCAAGACTGAATAAAATTTTTGAACAACGCCTCGTACGCCTGTTTCAGGCGGAATTTCGGTTCAGTAGATAGAATTGTTTCGAGTTTTTGTAAGTCCATGTGGCTTATTATACACAAAAATAACCCAAAACAAAGCTTCTCTATTAAGCCTTGAAATTCGGATACTTCCCGGCCCTCAAATCCGCGGAAGATAATTTTCCAGCCTTGATTTTATTCAATAAATCATAAAACCTCTGTATAGCACGATCAGCATCAACCTGAGAATCGGAGACTGACGAACCGGAAACAAAAGTCCCGTGAAGACTCATCTTCATCCCATCAAGCACGGCATCAAGACCATCAACCAAAGCATTATCACTCTCAACAGCAGCCCTATATTCTCCGGAAAGAAAACCTTTTACACCACCGGGAATAACAGTTGAATTCGCGAAATGCCCAACCTGAGTATTAGCCATAAATCTCCTCCTACCACCTTTTTTTGTTATCTCCTTTATCGAACCCTTCAAGAGATGATCCATAATCTCTTTTTCATTAATTCCGGTATTTCGAGAAACTTTTTTCACCATTTCAACCAAATAATCTTCAAAGAAAAATCCGTATAAATTACTAACGGCGGAAAACACCTGCCTCAATTCGTAAACTTCATGATTCGCCATTCCTGGAGCAAGCTCCGCCCCCGCTTGATTAAACTGAACCTCAAAAGGAACGTCTGCCCCAAGCCCCGGGATATCAGTCTTACCCAATATATAAAAAGCCTTGAAATCAGGTGAAGCATCTAAATTTGAATAATCTATAAACTTCACATGAGGAAGTTTTCCATGCAATCCATTACACTGCTGCTTAGAAATCATATTGAAATTTTTCAATTCAATATCATGAAACCGTTCAGAGGATCCAAAAGAACTTCTAACGCAATACTCAACCAACGCAAGAAGCTGTTCTTGATCTTTTACAAGAATTCTCACTCCTATTCCATCTGTAACCTTGTCCAAAGAAAAATCCGGTGTCTTTGCTATTTTTAGCATTAATCTATCAAACTTTTTACGCCGACTGCAAAACTCAAAGGAAAACTCCTCACCATAGATATTCACTCTTTTCGAGCTACCATGCTCCTCAATACCAGGAAAAGAATCCAAAAAATCACCTTCAAAAGAAGTCATTTTAAGATCAAGATCATTGTATTGCTTACTTTCGGCATAATGCATAATTGTAGCAATTTTAATAAGAGCACAAATTGAAGGACCGGTCTCATAATTTCTTGGATTTAAATAAAAAGAATCCTCAACCAATTTATAAATACTCTCGGACGAAGTGATTCTGCGACTTTGTACCTCCTCAGGCAAATCCATGCGCAACACTCTTTGATGAAAAACCTTCGCACCCTCAAAAAGCCTGTCAATAAGAGCAATATCCTGCAAAGAGAATGCCTCAGCCGAATCCTGAAGCCCCAAAGTTCCCCGAACAGCCCTGCCAATATCTTCCCTCGTCATTAACGGAGCGGAAAACGAACTCAATTTTACAGATTTCTCAACACCACCCCTTAAATGAGCAGTATCAGTAATTTCAACATTGGGAATGCTTTTGAAAAAATCTGAATTACCATACGCTCCAGCATTAAAATTTCCTCTACTCATAAAAAATCTTAAAAAGAAGATACTATAACGTCAATACCCACTGATGTCAATCGAAAAACTCCGGTACTTAATACGAGGCGTCAGTAAAATTTTGACCGGAGCTTACAGCAAGTAAGTGAGGATCAAAACTTTACTGACAACGAAGTAGATGATAGCTTTGAATGATTCCTACATCATCCCTTCCATCCCATGCATTCCACCATGCCCACCGCCACCTTCCTTCTTTTCTTCCGGAATATCGCACATCGCGCTTTCCATAGTAAGGAAAATAGCCGCTACGCTGGCCGCATTCTCGATAGCACTGCGGACCACCATTTTAGGATCGATAATACCTGCTTCGATCATGTTTACGTATTCATCCTTAGCCGCATCGTAACCCACACCATCTTTAGCGTTCAAAACCTTATCCACCACCACCGCGCCATCCTTACCGGCATTCTTGGCAATTTGCATCAAAGGCGCACTCAACACACTCTTGATTATCTTCACACCGGTCGCTTCATCAACATCATTAGTTTTTACATGTTCAAGAGCTTTAATACACAAAAGCAAAGCCACGCCACCTCCTGACACAATTCCTTCTTCCACAGCCGCACGAGTCGCATTCAAAGCATCCTCAATACGCAGCTTTCTCTCTTTCAACTCCAATTCTGTCGCCGCACCTACACGAAGCACTCCCACCCCTCCCCCAAGCTTCGCCAATCTCTCTTTTAATTTTTCTTTATCAAATTCTGAATCACTCTTTTCCACCATATTCTTCAATTCTTCTACGCGATGTTTGATAGCTTTCTTATCACCTTTGCCATCGATAATAGTAGTGTTGTCTTTATCAGCAACTACTCTACGAGCATCACCAAGCTGATCCAATTCAGCATTTTCAAGCTTCAGACCAATCTCTTCCGTAATAACGGTAGCACCGGTCAAAATTGCAAGATCCTTTAGCATATCTTTACGACGATCCCCAAATCCAGGAGCTTTCACCGCCAAAACACTGAATACACCACGAAGTTTATTGAGAACTAAAGTAGCCAAAGCCTCACCATCCAAATCTTCCGCAATAATCACCAATTCTTTACGGCCGCTTTGCGCGACCTTTTCCAAGATAGGCAAAAGCTCTTGTACCGAACTGATTTTTCTATCGGTAATCAAAATCTTCGCATCTTCATACACCGCCTCCATACGAGCGGCATCGGTAATAAAATATGGAGAAATATAACCATTATCAAATTGCATTCCTTCCACCACTTCTTTATCCAAACCCATAGTCTGAGATTCTTCGACCTTAATTACCCCATCAATACCAACCATCTCCATAATATCCGCAATCAGCGCGCCTACTTCCTCATTTTGAGCCGAAATAGAAGCAACCTGAGCAATCATTTCTTTGCTATCACCCACTTTTACCGCCATTTCTTCAAGCGCTTCCTTCACCTTTTTCACAGCTTTTTCGATACCAATTTTGAGCTGCATTGGATTTGCACCGGCAGTAAGATTTCGAAGACCTTCCTTTATAATCGCCTCAGCAAGAAGCGTCGCCGTAGTAGTACCGTCACCGGCAATATCATTAGTTTTTGTCGCTACTTCCTTCACCATCTGCGCACCCATATTTTCATACGGATCCGGCAATTCCACTTCCTTGGCAATCGTCACACCATCATTGGTAATAAGCGGACCACCATATTTTTTATCGAGAACTACATTACGTCCCTTGGGACCGAGTGTAATTTTTACTGCGCGAGCCAGTTTTTCCACACCGGCGAGAAGTTTTTGACGAGCTTCGTCACCAAATATCATTTGCTTTGCCATATATTTTTTTTAAATTAAATATTAATTAAGAACCGAACTAAGCAAGCTTGCCATAAATATCACTAGCAGAAAGAATCAAAAGTTCCTTGCCATCTATCTTGATTTCATTCGGACCATACTTGGAAAAAATCACCACATCTCCCTCCACAATATCCATCGGCAAACGTTTGCCATCATCAGTCAATTTACCCGGACCCACAGCCAAAACTTTACCCTTCATAGGCTTCTCTTTCGAAGCTGTATCCGGAATAATAATACCACTCGCGGAAACCGTACTTTCTTCAATAGCCTCGACCACCAAATGGTCATTCGTAGGAACAATCTTTGTCATAAATATATAAAGTTAAAAATAAAAAATTTAGCACCCTGTATTATAGAGTGCTAAATATTCTCGTCAAGAGGTTTCTTTTTGAAAATTTCCGAGCTTATACTTAAGTTTTACAAAACTTTATTAAACACTGCTTTCGAAAAGTTACTGGCGGTCTTTTTCTGTGGGCTGTAACTATAGATATAAGCGGTATGCTGACCCTTTTCCAATCCCTTTGGTACCTGCACTTCAAAGTAACCCTGTGAAGCATCAGCTATAACTGTAGAAGTCTTTAACACACTCTTCCAGGTGACAAACACCACACTACCCGGATCCGCATAGCCTCTGGCGGTAATTGGGGATTGTACCTTCACATCGGTAGTAGGCTCATCCTTCTTAACCACGGCTGCCGCCAATGAAACAATTCTATTAGCAACCTTAGTAAAAGCATTGTCATAAGAAACCAAATCCGCAGAGTTGATTTGATCACCATCTTTAATGGTAACTGTCTCCATTGTCATTCCAATATTATTACTTAAAGTCATTTCTCTAGAAGAACCCTTACCTCTCTCATCCTGTACAACCAAAGTAATTTTTTTAGTTGCTTCATTTCCCATTATCTTACGTAAATCAAGATCCACCGCAGCTTTATTGGTTTCATCCAATTTGAATTTGCCAAGATTTTCAGTTTTCCAATCCTTAGGATTTTCAGAAACTCTATCAACTGCAAAGACAGTAACTCGTTCACCAGCTTTAGGACCGGCAAGCCAAATTACAGATTGTGGAGGAACATCCGTCGCAGGACTGGTAATTTTTGGAACACTAGGCCTCAACTCTTCAACACTTTTCACATTATCCCGAAGACCAATCAATCCTTCATAAAACACTTTGTCCTCAGCCAATAGATCGCCAATTACACCACCATACTGAGCTGAAACAAAGGCAGCAACACCATTATCATTGAAAATCGTTGAAGGCGTAGCAAATACTGTATTCTCTCCCTCGGTGTTAGCATCTTCATCTTTTGCAGCATTAAGTCTGAAAACAATTTTCGTATTCTTATCAAGCTGCTTAACTTCTCCACTTGGAAGGGTAACTGAAATTTGTGGTGCCTCCTGGCCACTAGCTTCGGCTTGTTTAAAAATATCACCGATAGCTTCTTCAAGAACAACTTGAATCGCACTTTCAACTCTCTTTTCTTCCGGCACAGTCAATACTTCACCCTCAGCCAATTTATCAAAACTACCCTGAATTAATTCTTGCTCAACAGTTCTTGGCTGCTCATTCAAAAGTTCCAATCTTGCAGCAACAGGATCATTCTGCACACTAGCTTGCTCGCCAGCTTGCTGTAAATTTAAAAGAATATCCATGTTAACATTCTTGCCAAAAACACTTTCTTGAACGGAACTTACTCCCTCACGAAGTTTATTGGAAATTATATAATCCCTGATATTTTTTTCAGCGATTGCCGCTTTCTCAGCCGCCTCCTGATCTTTAGCGGCTTGTTCCACAACAGCAGCAGCTTGTTCCGCAGCCGCAGACTCAGCAGCCTCAGCTTTATCTGCCTGTTCCTTTACAAGTTGCGCCGCTTGTTCTTGAGCAGCCTTGTCTTCAGCCGCTTGCTCTTTTGCAGCTATTTTCTCCGCTTTCGCAGCCGCAGCCGCACTATTTGAAGCCGCAGCGGCAGCTCCACCACCTCCACCACCACCGCCAGGGTTAGTCTCATCAGTATCTTGTGAATTTGAACAGCCAGGATCACCCAAATCAGCAGTTCCATCACCATCATTATCAAGATAATCATAACAAGCCTGAGGCCCGGAAGCCGCCAAAGTCGCACCGACATATCTCTGAAACATACCAAGTGAAGTTGTCGCAGTCGATCTACTCGACCAGGTATTATCGGTTTCCAAATAACCATTGGTTTCATTCCAACTAATAATATCCTTCAAATAAATCGCCAAATGTGCCAAATCATTAATTGTATTTAGAGATCCACCAATTCTTAAAGCTGAAATTGAACCACCGGTTGATTCCGCATAAATTTCATTTGTTCCATTGGCAAAAGTACTCGAAGCCGTACCATTGACATTAGTACCAATATAATTACCGCGAATCACCACATTACCTCCGGTCACCTTTATTCCATAGCTACCATTACCACTAATAATATTTTTACCGGTAATTTCAGCATTACCAACAGTTACCGTAGCACTGTTATTTCTTAAATGAATACCAATAGCGTCATTAGCCAATTTTGCTAAAGCACCATAAGCCAAACCAATGACATTCTGATAAATATTGACAGTTACAGCACCACTTCCATTAACATCAATACCGTCACCGGTATTTCCACTGATTACATTACCCTGATTGGTTGAAATACCACCAACATTTACCGTAGCACCAGCAACAGCCGGAGCAATATTAATACCATCTCCGGTATTTCCACGATCAGTTGTTCCCAACCAATCTGTTCCTATAAAAGTATTGGTTATCGTAGCAACGCCAGTGATTCCCATAGCTAAAAGCTCCAAACCATTTCCACCGCTACTGGCAATCACCGCTCTTTTTGAAGATGCAGTGGTCGAACCTACTCCGCCTAAAGCAAAAGTAGCAAGCCCGGAAGAATCAACAGCAACACCCGAAGATACATTAGGTGCAGCCACATCGAATACACTGGAACCAAGCGCCCTAATTAAACCAATAATATTACTATATAATGTAGCCGAACTCACATTACTACCACCGATTTTCACCCCATTTAGAGTATTATTACTAATCACATTAGCTCCTGCAATAGTCCACGTACCTGCATCCAAAAGCGCATTATCACCACCAATAGTCAAAGCACCATATAAAGCCTCAATACCATGCCCGGTATTTTTACATGTAGTAAGATTGCTTGTCGCAATATCTCCGGTAGCCGTATTGGCACAAATACCTATATAATTACCAAGAAGTGAAACAGTGGCGGCACTTGATGCCAATTGCTGAATATAAATACCATTTTTCGTTCCGGTTGATCCGGCAAAAATATTGCCCAACGCTGCAGTAATTCCTCCAATAACAGCAGTGGTTGTTGTGAAATTATTAAGCACAAGTCCGTGCCCTGCATTTGTATGAGACACCAATCCTGTCGAATCTGTTCCTATTTTGCTTCCCGTAATTGTATATGAAGTTCCCCCAGTCAAACTGATAGCATCAGCGGAAGAATTTCCCACCACATTATCAATAAGTGAAATAGCTCCTCCTTCAGCAATGGAAATAGCCGACCCGGTATTGCCACGTGCCGTAGTAAGATTAGATCCAAAACCAAAAATACTGTTTCTAATCGTAAAACCTATGGCTGCGCCAACATCCACAATAGAAAGACCATGCTCGCCACTGGCGGCGAAAAAATTTCTCTGTGCGCTATCAGATCCACCAACAGAAAGAGTGGTCAAAGAATTACTTGCTATTTTTACTCCATTTTTTTCACCTGCAGCACCGGTAGTACCATTGCCGGCGGCAGCATTATAAGTGACTTCAAACCCGGCCAAAGCAAGTCCCACATAAAGACCCGACATAGCCATGGTAAGTGGACCATTTCCCACATAAATTCCATTACTTCCGCTATTGGAAATAATATTACGTTCATAAGTATCGTTTGAAAGATCTAAATCAGTACCTATCGTATAATTAGCCGGTGCAGTTAAATGAATTCCATTGGTTATATTGGTTGCCGCAGTAGTATCATTCGTAGCAAGACCAAATCTATTGGCCTTTATTTTCACTGTTGCTCCACTTGCCGTATTGCTAATAATAAGTGCTCCGTCATAACCGGCCGGGCTATTACCGATAAAATTACTTCCACTGGAATCAAATCCGGTAGCGGTAGCAGTACCGATATTCACGGTCGTAGCCTGAGAAGCCGCTATTTTCAAAGCCGCACCACCGGTATTTGACCTAGCATCGCCATTATTATTCATACCAAACTTATTACCATGAATATTATTTATTGTGGCATTATTAACGAGCATACCTCCCGCACTATTACTACCAACCGCATTCC
Source organism: Candidatus Peribacteria bacterium (assembly GCA_943358175.1). Lineage (GTDB taxonomy): Bacteria > Patescibacteriota > Gracilibacteria > UBA1369 > LOWO2-01-FULL-3 > JACRIB01. The sequence goes on along the minus strand of CALRGV010000001.1, from coordinate 12,497 downwards.
CTTCATTTTCATCATTATTATCAGTACCAAATCTTAGAGTATTTGGACCAACCGTCGCCGTACCAATTTTCACACCAGTACCGCCACAACCTACAGCCCCTCCGGCCGCAGTCAGACCAATAGAATTTCCAGCAATAATGAGATCATCAGCTTCCTTAATTTCCATACAATCTCCAGCATTTGATTGAAACTCATTTCCTTCCGTATTATCATTTGAACCATTTCCGTCTGTACCAATCGTAAGATCTAAAGTAGACGCATCGGTATCGACAAAAATTCCATCACCAGTATTACCGATAGCTCCACTTCCTATAAAATTCCCCATTATAGATGCCGAACCGCTAATAGCACCAGTACTATCACCAATACGAATACCATGACCCGTATTACCTGAAATATTATTATTCAAGGAACCAGCCTGATTACCACCTATAACCGTTCCAGCCATATTTACAGTACCCAAAACCGCAAGACCATCGCTTCCATTAGGTCTAACCAGACCACCAAAACTTAAACCAATAGTATTTCCTGTAATAGTATGAAGTCCTGCGCCGGTATTAATCTTAATACCGTAAGTTCTATTACCACTGATATTATTATTTCGAATAGTAATATTACTACCAGCACTGGAAATACCAATGCCGTTACGAGTATCCACAGTGGCATCCCCACTACTAACATCCAAACCAATTATATTACCATTTCCAGTAGTACCTCCAATTATAAGACCATCAGCGCCGGCATTAATTGAAATAGCAGGAGTGCTATCAGCGCTATCTATATCATTAAAACCTACACTATCAATCTGGCTATTATCTGAATTTGGACCGAAAACCAAACCAAATGCACCACTATTCCCATCAATCACAAGCCTATTAGTTGCGCTACTATCAATAATAATATTACTATCGACAGTCAAATTTGAACCAGGCACCGTAGTAGTAGTACCGCCCTGAAAATTTATAGTATCCGTCCCGCCAGTAAAATTAGCTTGCTCTAAAGCAGCCCTAAATGTACAAGCACCGAAACCATTGTCACATGACGCAGTGTTCAGATTACTATCACCGAGATCCCCAGCATCATTCACTGTAAACGTTGTATCCGCAAAAGCCACATTGCAAAAAATCGCAAAGACTAAAGTCATTGCAATCAAGCGCTGAATATTTTTCATATTTTTATATTTATTTTTATTTGTTCTCAATATTATACCAAGTTTTCCCAATTTTTTCAATACCAAAAACATAAAGAGAGTGTTTAATTGATATCAGGTACGAGGCGTCAGAAAAATTTTAACCGCAGCCGGCTGCGAGCCGGTGAGGATTAAAATTTTTCTGACAACGAAGTAGATGGTATCAAGTAAACACTCTATTATTTTGCAAATTCTTCCACCCTTGTTTCTCTGATCACATGCACCTTTACGGGACCCGGATGTTGTAAATCATGTTCGATTTTTCTCACGACATTATGAGCCAATTTCACCGCTTCCAGGTCATCAATTTTATCCGGATCAATAAAGATTCGTACTTCCGTACCGGCTTGAATTACATAAGATTTCTTTACTCCTTCAAAACTATTACACATATTTTCAAACTCCATCAGTCTCCTGATATAGGTATCCAGATTTTCCTTGCTGGCACCTGGTCTGGCATTGGAAATAATATTAGCCACCTGCACAATTTGAGCCTCAATACTTTCCGGAGCCGGATGTCCATGATGTGCCTCAATCGCGTGCACCACTTCCTGTGGCAAACCAAACTTACGCGCAATGTCCGCACCAATCTTAGCATGATGACCGGGAACTTCATGATCAACCGCCTTACCAATATCGTGCAACAAACCGGCCTTTCTACAAATACCTTCATCCGCACCCAATTCCGCAGCCAAAGCTGCAGCAATTAAAGAAACTTCCATCGAATGACGAAGCGCATTCTGACCGTGCGTAACTCTGAATTTCAAACGACCCAGAATTTTTGTAAGATTTGGATGTAAACCAGTAACCCCGGTTTCCAGCACCGCCTTCTCGCCCAATTCTTTAATCAAAACATTCACCTCTTCCTTCACCTTTTCTACCGTCTCTTCGATTCTAGCCGGATGGATACGACCATCTTCAATCAATCTCTCCAAGGAAATTTTCGCAATATAACGACGTACCAAATCAAAACCGGAAATAATAATCGAGCCCGGAGTATCGTCAATAATGACATCAACACCGGTGATTTGCTCGAAAGTATTAATATTACGACCCTCACGGCCAATAATACGACCCTTCATTTCATCATTTGGCAAATTCACGATTGTGGCTGTAGATTCAACGGTAGTCTCCGCGGCACAGCGTGAAATAGCATCGGCGATAATCCATTTTGCTCTCTCGTCAGCCTTATCCTGCAAATCTTTTTCAGCCTTCCTGATTTGAATTACAATGTCTTCCTTAGCTTCTTCCTCCACTTTTTTCATCAAAACAACCTTAGCTTCCTCCATAGACATTCCGGCAACTTTTTCCAACTGCTGAGACTGAAGCTTATAAATTCCTTCCACATCATCTCTCAGCTGTTTAACAGAAGTCACTTTGCTATCCAAATCCAATCTGAGCTTTTCAACATCATCATGTTTATGGTCAAGCACCTGCTCTTTCTTCAGCAAACGTTCCTCGATTTCATCCAGTTTGGCGTGAGTACGTTGCTCCTCCTTTTTCACTTCATCCTGAAGCTTCATGGCCTCATTGCGAGCGTCAAATATGAGTTCTTTCGACTTGTTTTTGGCATCGGCAAGGATTTGTTCGGATTTCACTACCAAATCTTTGTTCCTTTCCTCAACCTGTTTTTTGCGGTAGTAGTAGCCGGAAGTTCCCCCAAGAGCTACCCCAAGTATCGCTAACAAAATTGGGACTAACATAACAGTATTGGTTACATGAAGTTCCAGAACCTAATTTGAAGAATTTTTCCACAACACACGCCAGTCATTATTAGTGACCGGCAAGCCGTCCTATCTGTGACCCGACTTTTTTCATTATAATCAACTTTCGTTTTCAACGATTAAATTTCGCAAAAATTATTCTTCAAACTTGATCTAAAACTTCTTTTATTTACTAAAGACAATCTACTTCATCCACCAAAAATGTCAAACGCATATTTTAGAAATTTTAGAAATATTTTAATATTATTTTAAGAAAATTTTATGTTTCTATGTTTTAGTTTAAAATATGAAAAATAAACAAATTAAAAAAATAGCGACATTCCTCATCTTTTTCAGCATTTTTTGCCAAACTTCAGACATTTCATTGGCAAAAACCACGAAAAAATCCATGAAAACGACAGAAACCAATGCCAAAACCATAAAAAAGACAAAAGCTAAAATCCCCATTAACAAAAACGGTGACCTCTCCAACCACCTTTCCATTTCCGAAGTTTTTCCAAATCCAAAAGGAAAAGACATCGGCAAAGAGTGGATAGAACTTTTTAATCAAGAAAACCGCGATATAAACCTTGGCAATTGGTCCCTAAACATTAATAATCCAATCAAAAACACCAAACCTAAAACAATCAAATTCAACGACAAAACCATCATCAAAGCAAAGTCTTATCTAATAATTGATGCCTCAAATTACAAATTTTCCATTCTCAATAGTAACTGCAAAATAGAATTAAAAAACTTTGTCGGAGAAATTATCGACAAGATTAAATACGAAAATTCTGAAGAAAACCTCAGCCTTTCACGCATAAAAATTTCCGGTCAAAATAAAACCCTCACCACCTGGACCGCCCCTACAAAAGGCATCATAAATCCGATTTACCATGAAATTTCCGGAAAAATTGAAGAAAAAAACATCAATTCGGATAAAAATCATCAAAGTTACCTAAGAATTACAACAAACGACAATAAACCACTCACCATAAATCTCCCCACCAAAAACAATAATGAACTGCTAAACAACACTCTAAAAGAAAAAGACCAAGTCCTCTTCCTGGTCGAAAAAAACAAAGAAAAACAATACCGTCTCCTCGATTTCAAAATAGAAAAACAACACCTGGAAGTAGCAAAATCAAAACCCACAAATGAAAACTGGCTCTACTACAGCTTAATCGTGGTAGCCATGGCAGTCATTCTATTAATATATCTAAACAACATTAAATACAAAAGTGTTTAAGTGATATCAGCTACGAGGCGTCAGAAAAATTTTAACCGCAGCCGGCTCAAGGCCGGTGAGGATTAAAATTTTTCTGACAACGAAGTAGATGGTATCAATTAAACACTTTTCTTAGCCTGCATCGCATTATAGATAATCTGCGCAACATCCGCCCTGGTCAATTGCCAATTTGGAACAAACACAGACGAACGCACCACCAAATTATTATCCTTCGCAGCTTTAGCCGTACCCACGTACCAATCTTCAGGATGAACATCATTGTAAGGCATTTCCTTCACGAATTCATTTGCAACAATCTCAAATCCAAAAGATTTCAGCACAATCTTTAAACCCTCCACCTTCGTAATATTATTAGTCACGCCATAATCACCACTCGCATAACCATTCACCCATCCTTTATATTTTGCGGCACATACGGAAGGCACGTACCAAGCTCCGGAATCATTTTTCACATCATTGAAACAATCCACCATACTCGCAGCAGGCAAAGCAGCGTAATCCACATCTGAAGCCTCAGTCAAAATCTTCGCAAACTCCGCCCTATTCACCTTGGCATCAGGTCTAAAAGTGTTGTCCTGATAGCCACCAACTACGCCCTTGTAATACAACTGAATAATTGCCTCATAAGAAGGATGAGAATCCGCCAAATCCTTAAAAGGATTTTCTTGTTGAACTTGAATTTCCTCAGCAGAAAAATTGCCATCTGACGTAACATCGGCAAACATTTTTTTGATATAAGTATTATTTGAAGTCATGAAAGAAGTGATGGCGTAAAGAGAAAACCCCGCAAGCAAAACCAACACCGCCAAAAAATTTCGGTGATTCGTTGGAATAGATTTTTTCTTTACGGACTTTGCTTGTGATGATTTTTTTACAGTCATATATTTTTAAATTAATTTTTAAGAACCTTACCATACTCCGCCTGATAAATTTGGAAGAAAGACATTAGGAACATGAGAATAAGCGGACCAATAATCACGCCCGGCAATCCCATAGTCCAGATTCCACCAATGATCACAAAGAAAGTAAGCAGAGGATGAGTATTCGCTTTACCACCAATTAAATAAGGTCTGACAAAATTATCCACCAACCCGATAACAACCGCCCCCCAAATCATAATAAAAATTGCCGAACCATATTGTCCCATAATAGCCAAAACTATGCCTGCAGGAACCCAAATCACAGCAGTTCCAAAAAGCGGCACCAAAGAGAAAAAAGCTATCGCCGTACCCCAGAAAAATGGATTGGAAATACCGGCAATCACAAAACCGACAGCTCCCACCATACCCTGCAAAATAGCCGTCAAAAACACTCCAAGCATAATAGCCTTGGACATTGAAGCAATTCTGTCAAAAAGCTCACTCTCATGTAAAGAAGGTAATGGACTTACGGTTTTAATTTTTTCAACAATACGTTTTCCATCTTTGAAAAAATAATACATTGAGAAAAGTAAAATAAAGACATTAATAAAGAAATTGGAAATACCTGAAATCAAAGTCGCGACCTGAGCAACGAGGTAAGTACTCAATGCCTGAGCCATATCCAAAATAGTTTTTTTGATATCGAATTTTTGCAAATCCACAACAGTCTTCACCTTCTCGTTCAAATCATAGAAAAATCCACCATGCTGCCATTGCAAATATTTATCAAACAAACCTGAATTTACTTTCAACTGCACAGCCTGATAAGTATCCACCGCCTCAGTGGCCATGAAAATCACAAAAAAAGTCAACGGTACCACCGTCAATAAAATAACCATCAAACAGCTGACCAAAGAAGCCACGGATTCATATCCTCTAAAAAATTTCAAAACCTTTTTATACATAGGATAAAAGGCGATACTCAAAACAATACCAAGAAAAATAACCGTCAAAAACGGCTTAATAACTTGAAAAAAAAGTACCGAAGAAAAAATTAGACAAAAAATCAAAAAATAACCAGGTAATTTCTCAATTATAAGAGATCGTTGAGGAGCATGATCTTCAATATTTTTAGAATCACCGGAGGACTTCGAATGAGATGATTTTTCCATGGCCTAAATATATATCAGATTCTATAGAGAAAGAAAGATGAAATTATATTTATAAATAATCTAAAGATTTACTTCAGATACGAGGCGTAATTAAAACTTTGACCGCAGTGTACTTAAGATCGTACACGAGGATCAAAGTTTTAATTGCAACGAAGTAGATGAAGTAAAGCTTTAGATTAGAGGCTCTTCAAATTCAGGATCTCCTTGCGGTGCTTCATTGGCAAACTCCCCGGACTCATCCCATTTAGCCAGAGTTTCTTCCACGGATGCCCGCGGTTCGCAAAATACATTACGTGAATTTTCAATAATTTCTTTCACGTAATTCTTTTGAACCTTTGGCACATCCATTGTTCTGGCGGAAAAAGCCTCGCGAATCTCTCCATTAACAGACATCTTACAATAAAACTCACGCACACCGAGATTAATAATATCTCGTTCTTTAAAAATTGGATTATATTCTTCGGCTAAAACTTTGGCATCATCCGCTCCAACCCTAAAACTGATTATAGAACCAACATTACCAAAAACAGTCTTCTGAACAAGATTGGAAAGCTGACCCATATACTGATGAGCAATCGTCAAATTGAGACGATATTTTCTCGCCTCGGAAAGAATTTCGGAAAAAGTATCGGTAGCAAAATTTTGAAACTCATCCACATAGAAATAAAAATCCTTACGATCTTCTTCTTTCATATCTGCGCGACTCATCGCCGCCTGATAAAGTTTTGTAATTATCATCGCGCCCATCAATGAACTGTTTTCTTCGCCAAGCAAACCTTTTGAAACTTTCATTAAAAGAATTTTTTGACCATCCATAATCTCACGAATATTAATTTTATTTTTGGGCTGACCAATTATATTTCTAATCATATTTGTCGCCACAAATTGACCTACCTTATTCAGCAACGGCGTAATGGCTTCCGCATCAAATTTTTCACTCCATCCGGCAAATTCCGAAACCCAAAAATTCTTCACCACATTATCTTTAATTCTGGAGACTATGGTCTGACGATAATTTTTATCAGTAAGCATTTTCAAAATAGACAAGACCGTGGTATTCGGACTATCCAGCAACGCCAAAACCGTATAACGCAAAACGTGCTCAAGCCTATCCGTCCAGTTCGAACCAAAAAGCTTTTTGAAAATATAAATAAAACCAATTGTCACCTGCATCTTGTATTCCTCAGCGACATTCTCCAAAGGATTGAAAGAAATAGGGAAATTCACATCCGCCGGATCAAAATAAATAACATCCTTGATTCTATGTTCCGGCACGAACGCCAGCACATTGTCCACCAAATCACCGTGCGGATCCAATACTCCCACACCCTTGCCACTCATAATATCTGAATATATCAACAACTCCAGCAATTTGGATTTACCGGAACCGGACTTACCCACGGCATACAAATGACGTCTTCTATCAACACGTTTAATACCAAATTGATCAAAATTATTATGATAATTAGTAATACCAAAAAGACTGATATCCTTATCCCCTACCTTTGGCAAATCCTGCGGCGCCTCAGATTTTTTCGCCAACACATGCACAACATGAGGCACGATATCCGGGTTTGGAAGATGGTACAAGGTAGCCATTTCCTCCGGTCCAAACATCATCGGATCCTTGAATTTTCTGGCCTTATAATCCGCCAAAAATTGAGCCTCACTCATCTTTACCGAATTAAATTCCTGAATATCAGTTTCATTGTATTGGGAAAAAGTATTAATCACCGCCATTAGCTTACGTTCAGCTTCAGGCTGAGTCTTAGCCATATAACCCACGCGAATAGTACATAGAAACGGCTCACCCGCACGAACTTTTTTCATCGCCAACTCTTTTCTATGATGAATCACACTGTGCTCATCCTTCGCTCTCATACGATCGCGAATACTAAAAATTTTCTTGAAATTATTCCATTTCAACGCCCACTTTCTCCGAAAATGATAACCAGCAGTTTCCGCCAACGGCTCCGTCACAAACTGTACCCAAACTTGTTCTCCCGAATTAATTTTTGAAATTACCGAAAAAAGACGACTCTGACTATCTTCATCAAAATGAGTAAAAACCTTAAAAGGATACACATCACCCATTTTCAATTTCATTGAAGCCCCGGCCATGCAAGCTTTACCGGTACCGGGTTTATAGTTATCTACATAATCGGAAGTTTCCTTAATTTCGCAATCCGGATAAGTAGCGTAAAGCAAACCCTCAACTGTCTCAAAAAGATGATCAGGTACGGCAAAAAAGAAATAAGTATATTGCTCATAACCAAAATACTCCATCGAAAGATGGGAATGATGAGCCGCTTTATGCAAATTCACAAGCAACTCCTCAAATATCTTCTCCTTTTTTTTCTCGCCGTCACCCTGAGGCACGACGACCTGAAAATATTTCATGAATAAAGTTATATAGGCACTGGCAATACATTATACCATATGAGCACCCCTATAGAATAGGGTTTTTGAGCTAAATATATAAATAAATCAAACCAATTAAAATCAAAACAAAAGATAGAGACTTTATCACCAAATCACTTTTTGTAATGGATTCCGGTGGAATTTCTTTTATCAATCTATTCAAAAACAATCCAAATATTACCGCGAACAAAGGCTGTAAACCAATCACGACAGTAGTCAAAGAAGCCTTCCCCAAAGTCAAAGCATAAGCAAAAAATAATGAACCAAGGACACCAAAAACAGCTGAAGCAAAAAATAATGTCCATCCCCGAACAGAGACCTTTAAATCACGATAAATACCGCGATACCTGGGCAAGAAAAACAATAATCCACCCAATAAACTGCTACCCAAAAGTTCAACTCCAAATGCCGCCCAGAAATTAGGGAAATACACCGCGTACTTTTTGAAAATCACATCAGAAAAAGACCACATAAAATCCGCCAATAAAATAAAAATAAAAGCCTTACTGAAATGCCACTTGGACTTTGTCTTTCTAAAAGCCGCCAAAACACTACCAATAAAAATAAACAAAAAAGCCGTGAATTGGCCCAAATTCAGACTCTCCCGAATCATCACTGAGGCAATCAAGAAAATCATGATCGGCTGAAACTGGAGTATCAGAATCACTCTACTGACTTCTTCAATTTGCAGAGAACGATAATAAAGAACAAAAGCCAGCATCCAGATTATTCCTGCAAAAAAAATCCAAACAAATGGCCATCCAAAAATAATTCCCTCACCAAACAAAACTAAAAAACAAATTGCCACCGGTAATTTGGTAATCGCGCAAAGACTCGTCAAAACCAGATCATTTTTAAACCAATTTCGTCGCAAAGCAGCATCCATTGGATTAGAAAAACCCCAAAAAAACGGCGCCAAAAGTGCAAAAAGTAACCACATGAAATATCTAGTAAATTTATCTTACACTACGTCCATTAATTTTTATCACCTTTCCGGGATTACCCACCACGGTAGCTCCAACAGGAACATTTCTTAAAACAACGGAAGCCGCGCCAATTACAGCATCATCTTCAACAATAATAGGCCCAAGCAAAATCGCGTTCGCGCCAATTAAAACATTATTTTTCAAAGTAGGATGACGTTTTTCTCCCCTACCTCCTTTACCACCAAGAGTCACGCCCTGATAAATAGTCACCCAATTTCCAATTTCACTGGTCTCACCAATGACAACCCCGGTACCATGATCAATAAAAAAACTTTTACCGATTTTGGCAGCAGGATGTATTTCCACACCGGTAAAAATCTTAGCCACCTGGCATAAAAACCTCGGCAAAATCGGTATTTTGAAAGTCCAGAGCTTGTGGGCCACTCGGTAGTTCAAAATTGCGTAAAATGGATGATGACAAAGCAAGGTCTCAAGCCAATTTCTAGCTGCCGGATCGTTCTCCTTTATGGCTTTGAAATCAGAGCTGATTAATTTAAATAAATTCATTTACTAAATTTATACAAACTTTCCGCAAGCTTGTCGAATCATAACTTTAGACACCAATCTTTTATCTAAACTTTGTCCAAATCAAATGTATTTGATATGATCACGACAAGTTATCAAAATTAAAAAAAACATATGGAATTTTTCGCAAGTATTATCGACTTCATTCTCAATATAAACGTGCATCTTGGCGAAATTATTATCCGCTACGGCGCATTATCATATGCAATTTTATTTATCATAATATTTGCCGAAACCGGATTTGTATTTACCCCTTTCTTACCTGGAGATTCACTTCTTTTTGCAGCCGGAGCCTTCGCGGCAATTGGTTCCTTCAATGTAGTTGGATTGCTCCTATTGCTTTGGACAGCTTCAATCTTAGGCGATACAATGAATTACTGGATAGGACATTACTTTGGCAAAAAAATAATAAAAAACCCTAAAATTCCAATTAAACAGGACCACATAAACAAAACAAAAAAACTATTCGATAAACACGGCGGTAAAGCAATTTTCCTGGCGCGCTTTATTCCAATTATTAGAACATTCGCGCCATTCGTTGCCGGTATAGGAAAAATGGATTACGTAAAATTTCTTTACTACAACATCTCCGGAGGATTCGTATGGATCTTTGGATTCATACTCTTAGGATACTTTTTTGGTAACATCCCAAGTGTTAAGGAAAATTTTTCTATTTTAATTATCCTAATAATAATAATCTCTGTACTTCCCCTACTGATTGCTTTCGTCAGAGAAAAATTAAGCAGAAAAAAATCTCTATAAATTTTCTGGCGGTGTTTTTTGGACGAAGTTCGAAACTTTTTTGACAAAAATCCTGATGCTGAACTCTGAAATCCGATCGCTCGGGCGGGCAAAAAGGAAGGGGGTTGGGGGGAAGGAATTTTTGCCCGCCCTCGCGCCGCCGCCGAAAAATTGCCACCGACTCTCCTTATTCTGATTTAATGTGATCATATCCATCAAACAAGCCAAATTTTTCTTTCGCGGTCTTAAAATCCAAATCTTTTAATTCAGGATATTTTTCACAAAGTTCTTTGGCTTGTTCGTATCGTTCGGAAGAACCGATAAAAGTTTTAGGGTTTGGGATATTTTCTATTTCCACTTTTGGAGTCAGTAAATCACTTTGTAAAAAATCAAAAGGATTGGGCGGTGGGATTTCTCCACGAAATGCTTTTTCAGCAGCTTGCAGTAATTCTTCGATGGTTTGCCTATTTTTTTGCCCAATCCTTTTAATATCTTCATTGCTTAATTCGTGTGTATTATTTTGTCTTACAAAATCCGCCAACGCAGTTTTATATGCCTCTTGGCTAAATGGCTTACTTTCGGGCGTGCCAAGTTTTTCGGCATCTTGTTTGATTTCCGACAAATTTTCTAAGGCAATTGCAATATCCATTTTCGTACTTCGGTCATACGCATAAAATTTTTCAGCATATTTTCCTTTTTCATCTGCTTCTGAAAATCCACCAATTTTATCGGCTTCGCCGATTTCCAAAGTTACAGCAAAACCTTTTTTGTTTTCATCTTCCTCAACTTCTTGTCTGTTTGTAATTTGGTCAGGTGTAAATTTTCGCGAATAGCCTACTAACTGCTCATTAACTGTTGAAAGCGAAGTCGGATCATAAAATTGAATTGAACCGTCATCTATTTCGCGAAAAACAACATGGTGTCCTTTACGCAAAACAGTTCTTACTCCAGAATAGCCAAGTTTTTCTAAAGCGAGATGTAGCATGGCGCTTCCCATTGTGCAGTTCATGCCAGAATCTTTGTACTGTTTGCGTAAGTTTGGAAGCATATCAACCCACCCATGTACACCTTCAGATTTTCTAGCAATTAGATTAAGTGCCTGTTCGTCCAAAGGAGTTTCCGCTTGTTGAAGTTTTTCGCGAACCGCAAGAATCTCAATTTCATCGGAAAGACCGCTTTCCTTAAAATATCGCTCAAGATTTTCTTGAAATTCTGCTTGTAATTTTTTAGCAAGCTCTTTATCTTCTAATCGCAAAGTTTCTTCGTCTATTTTTTCATCTAACAGAAAATCTTGAGCAGTTTTTAGAAAAACCTTTCTTTCTTGCGGTTCGCGTTCAAGTGAATCAGTTGTTTGTTCCTGCAAACCAGAATCTAAAACTGGCTCTGCTGGTTTTGCAGACTTTTGTTCATTTTCGTTTGGATTTGGCATAATAGGTTCGCGTTCCATAATTTTGCTGTTTTGTTAGATTTATTGTATCATTATTAAGTAGATTTTTCTATTTGATTTTGAGTCGGTGGCAATTTTTCGGCGGCGGCGCGAGGGCGGGCAAAAATTCCTTCCCCCCAACCCCCTTCCTTTTTGCCCGCCCGAGCGATCGGATTTCAGAGTTCAGCATCAGGATTTTTGTCAAAAAAGTTTCGAACTTCG